>CADECM010000004.1:81438-141318 GCA_902825845.1 uncultured beta proteobacterium | reverse complement strand
TTATCAGCGCGAGGATCGCCGGCGGCGGCCCTGGATCTACCTCGACCGGTAAATTGTAACTATTTGATTTTATTGAATATTTTTAGCGATAAACCGCCTGAATCAGCGCCCGCATATAGCCCACCACAAACGCCTGATTGGCGACCTCCGAGCCGGCGAACAGCGGCGAATGGTCGAGTGAAAACGGCCCCTTGAAGCCGACGTCGCGATACGCTTCCATAGCGCGCAACATGTCGACATCGCCGTTGTCGACAAAGGTTTCCTGAAACCTGGGAAACTCCCCTCGCACATTGCGAAAGTGCACCATCACGATTTTGTCGATCTCGCCCATGTGGCGTATCGCGTCGTAGACATCGACACCCTGCATCTCGGTGACACAGCCCTGGCAGAACAGCATGCCGTTGGAACGCGAGGGCACCAGATCAAAAATGCGGTGGTAGTCGTCGAAGGTGGACACGATATGCGCCGCGCCCGCGAGCGGCGGCGTGCCGCGCGGCACGGGCGGGTCGTCGGGATGCAGCGCCAGACGCACCCCGGACTGCTCGGCAACCGGAATCACGGCTTTCAGAAAGTAGGCCAGGTTCTCCAGCATCTGCGCCTCGGACAGCGGCGGCTCAAGCGCCGGTGCCGGGTTCTTGAGATAGTCCTGGTAGTCGAACGAAATATAGGTCGACAAGCCGCGGCCCGGCGTTGGCGCCGAGCGCAGGTATTTGGAGACGATCAACTTGAAGTTGTACGCCATGATGGGAATGCCGGCGGCCCCCATCGCGCGCAGCACGTTCTGCAGAAAAGCGATTTTTTCGTCGCGCCCGGTGATGCCGCGCTTGACCTCGGCAAAACCGCTGGTGGCGAGCACGGTGCGCAAATCCATGTGGTGCGCCGCGACCAGCGCCCTGGCCTTCTTGAAAAAGGCGTTGCACGCTTCGGGCGTGGATAAATCAAGGGCCGGATTGGCGCGTGGCCCGTCCGGCAGTTCCAGCGAAACGCAATCGATTCCCAGCGTGCTCATCAACGCGAGGTTTTTTTCGACGTTGGCGTCCCAAGTGAGTTTATCCTGGATCAGCATGGTTTTCCTTTGCGGTTACTCGCCCTTGACGCCTGCCGTCACCACCACCTTCTTCCACTTCACAATTTCATTGCGGATATACGCGGCGGTTTGGTCGATCGTCATCGGCGCGGCGTCGGTGCTTTGATTGGCGAGCGCTGTGATCGTATCGGCCGAGCGTGCATGCTGGTTAATAACGGCATTGAGCCGCGCGACGACCGCGCGCGGCGATCCGGCGGGGACCGCGAGCGCGGTAAATGAGACCGACTCGAATCCCGGTACGCCCGATTCGTTGAGGGTGGGAATATCCGGCAGCACGGCGCTGCGCTTCAGGCTGGTGATGCCCAGCGCGCGGATGCGTCCCGATTTAACGTGCGGCATCAATGCCGGCGCGGAGCCGAACATGGTGTCGAAGCGTCCGCCGACCAGATCGGGCACGGCGAACGCACTGCCTTTGTACGGCACGTGCAGCATCTGCGTGCCGGTTTGCATCTTGAACAATTCCATCGTCAGATGCAGTCCGCCGCCGATGCCGGTCGATGCATAGATGAGTTTGCCCGCGCGCGCCTTTGCCAGCGCAACCAGTTCCTGTACTGACTTGGCCGGCACCGCGTTATTCACGACCAGCAAATAGGCGGCGAGGCCCAGCATCCCCACCGGCTGAAAATCACGGTTGATGTCGAACGGCAGATTCTTGTACAGGGGCTGACTGGCCACCACTGCGGTGTTGATCAGCAACAGCGTGTAGCCGTCCGGCGTTGCCTTGGCGACAATTTCCGCCGCGATGTTGCCCGACGCGCCGGCGCGGTTGTCGACGATGAACGGTTTGCCCAGCGTGTCGGCGAGTTTCGGCGCGTAAATGCGCCCGATGATGTCTGCGCTGGAGCCGGGCGGGTAGGGCGAGATCAAACGCACCGGGCGCACGGGGTAGTTCTGGGCATGTGCAAAGACGGACGCCAGTACCAGCCATGGCGCCAACATCAACGCCGAAGGCAAAGCGGGCATCCATGACTTGAGGTCGCTTGAAGGTTGCAGCATCGCGGACATGTCGCGCATTCCAGATTCGTTGCGAAAGGCTGACTTTAACTGAATCGGCCTCGGCGCGTGCGGGCGGCGCGCTTGCCGCGATGGCTGCAAATTGCACAACGCCGTGCAACAATCGGTGCATGTGGAATTCGCCTAGAGCGCAGGGGTGGTGGATACTGGCGTGGCTTGCGGTGTCGCTGCCGGGCGTCGTATGGATCGGCCATAACGCGCTGGAGCAGTTGCGCGAAGCCTTTGAAACCGATGCCCGGATCGTGCATCGGCTGCTGAGCCAGCGCGCGGTGCAGCATGATGCGATCCTGTCGATGCTGGCGCTGTTGCAATCGTCGAGCGATGCCACGCGTCCGGAACAGCGCCTGCCTTCCGTGTATCCGCAAATACTGGCGGTTAAGCGGCGCGATGGCGGACAGGCCTGGGACGAGCCGCGCTTCGCGGCAGCCGAGAGGCAATCACGCCAGGCGCGGCGCCCGGTGCTGGCCGCGGCGGACTTTGCGAAAGCCCGGTATTGGCTGGTGTTGGCGGCCGACACCGGCTATGCGCTGCAGATTGACATGCGCGGTCTGGCGCCGTGGAGCGAATGGCCGATGCGGCCGGAAACCAGCTCGGTGCGCGTGATGCTGGAATACGCGGGCCAGCGTTTGGTGCTGCAACCGGGCAGCATTGGCAGCACCGGCTGGCGGTTTGATTTCGCCAAGCATCTGGCCACCGACAGCCAGCCGTTTGACGTGGTGGCCGTGAGTCAGGTGGGCTGGTCGCAGTTGCCGTGGGGCTGGATGCTGGCGTGGGTGGCGCTGGTCGCGGTGTTGCTGGCCGGGGTGCAGGGCGCCCATCGCCAGCGCGAGGCACGCCGCCGCGCGGAAGCGTTGTTGAGGCTGGGTAAGGTTGCGCGCCTCAATGCACTGGGTGAACTTGCTGCCGGCATGGCGCACGAAGTCAATCAGCCGCTGGCAGCGGTGCTGGCCAATACGCAGGCTGCAAAACGTCTGCTGGCCGATACGCCGCCGGACATTGAAACCGCGCAGTCGGCGATGGCCAGTGCGGTGCAGCAGGCGCAGCGTGCGGCCGAGGTGGTGGGGCGTTTGCGCCGCGCGGTCGACGCGCCGGAGGGCGCGACCGAAATCGCGGCGGTTGATCTGCACACGGCCCTGAGCCGCGCGCTGTATCTGTTGGCGCCGCAGCTGCAGGCGTGTGGTGTAACGCCTGCCCTGCAGGCCGCGGGGGCGGTCAATGTGCTGGCTGACCCGGTGGCGCTGGAGCAGGTTATTCACAATCTGCTGTTAAATGCAATGCAGGCGCTGGAGCGCGTGCCGCGCGGCGAACGCACGCTGACACTGTCGCTGAACGCCGCCGCGGCGCAGGGCGCGTTGATCGTGCATGACAGCGGCCCCGGCATTGCTGCGGATGTACTGCCGCGCCTGTTTGATCCGTTTTTCACCACGCGCGACGGGGGCCTCGGACTGGGTCTGAGTCTGTGCGAAACGTTGGCCACGCGCATGAACGGCACGCTGACGGCGGCCAACCATGCCACGCGCGGTGCGGTATTCACGCTGCGTTTGCCGCTGGCGGAGGCTGTCGGAACACCATGAACACGACCAACGCGATGAACACGCCGCCGTCGACCCTGTCACCGCTGATACATTTGATCGACGACGACGAAGCCGTGCGCGGCGCGCTGTCGCTGCTCATCAGCACGGTGGGCCTGCGCGTGCAGACCTGGGCCGACCCGCAGGCGTTCCTGACAGACTTTGACCGCGACAGCATCGGCGCCATTGTGCTGGATGTACGCATGCCGGGTGTGAGCGGGTTCACCCTGCTGCAGCAACTGATCGCGCAGGGCGTGGATCAACCGGTGATCATGCTGACCGGCCACGGTACCATCGATATGTGCCGGCGCGCGTTCAAGGCAGGCGCGGCGGAGTTTCTGGAAAAGCCGGTGAATGACGATGCGCTGCTGGAGGCGTTGCAGAACGCGGTGCGCCAGCATGTCCGCTCGCGCGAGCGCCAGCAGACGAATCAGCTCGCGCGCGAGCGCCATGCGCAGCTCTCGGCGCGCGAACGCGAAGTGCTGGGCCTGATCATCAACGGCCTCACCAACAAGGAAATCGGCCGCGCGCTGGCGGTGTCGCCGCGCACGGTGGAAACGCATCGCGCCAATCTGTTTGCCAAGCTCGGCGCCGCGTCGCTGGCGGATCTGATCCGTCGCTATGCCGCGGTGGCAGAGGCGGACTCTGCTTGAATCGCGCGTTCCGTAGTTCTACGGAGGCGCGCGCGTAGCCGTACGAATGGCTGCGTCGGGGTCACGGCGATAATCTTCCGGACATGCGATCCATCGGGAACCGCATTAAAATGTCAGGAGAATCAATATGTTGCAGAAGACCCGTGTTGTGGCCCGCGTATTGGCAATCAGTGTTGCGGCGATGACGTTGCCGGCCTACGCGCAAAGCGTGCGCACCGAAAAGAACATGTCGCTGGAGCTGGCCAACCGCATCGCGGCGGCTGCCGTCGCTTCGTGCGCGGCCAGCAATTATGCGGTTGCCGCCACCGTGGTGGACCGCGCCGGCGGCATCCGTGCCGTGCAGCGTGCCGACAACGCCGGCCCGCACACGCTGGGCGCAAGTCTGCAAAAGGCCTACACCTCGGCCTCGGCCAGGAACAACACGCAGGCAATGATGGAAGCATCGCAAAAGAACCCGGCGGCGGCCAACCTTGTGCATATTCCCGGCTTCCTGCTGCTGGGTGGCGGCGTGCCGGTGCGCGTCGGCAACGAAGTGATCGGCGCGGTGGGTGTGGGCGGCGCGCCGGGCGGGCATCTGGATGAGGCGTGCGCCAATGCCGCTATTGAAAAAGTCAAAGACCAGTTGAAGTAATGAATCAGGCGCAACCGTCAAGGCATTAACGCAAAAGGAGGCTACGTTGTGGTTACACGACTCGCAATTTCAGGGTGGATGAACGCGTTGTCCCATTCACTGCGCGGCCTGCTGCTGGCCGCTGCGTGTGCGGCGGGCGCGGCATGGGCGCAGGTGCCACCCAATGCTGGCGAGGTGGCCCGTTACAGCGGACTCCATGCCGCGGCACACGGCGGCAACGTGGCGCGGATCGAGGCGGCCCTCAAAGCCGGGGAAGACGTCAACCGCCGCGACAGCTACGGACGCTCGGCGCTGCATATTGCGACCTTTGCGCGCAAGCCGGATGCCGTTAAGGCGCTGATCAAAAGCGGCGCGAAAACCGATCTGCTGGAAAACGACAAATACGACGCGGTGACGATTGCCGCGGTGGCCGATGACGAGGCGACGCTGCGCGTGTTGCTGGCCAATGGCGCCAGTGCCAGGCTGACCACCAGCCGCTACGACGGCACGGCGCTGATCGCCGCCGCGCATCTGGGGCACGATGGCGTGGTGAAGCAACTGATCGCCGCCGGTGCGCCGCTGGACCACGTCAACAATCTTCACTGGACCGCGCTGATCGAATCGATTGTGCTGGGCAACGGCGGGCCGCGCCATGTGGAAACGCTGCGGGCGCTGGTGAAGGCCGGCGCGAATCTGCAACTCGCCGACCGCAGCCGCAACACGCCGCTCGCGCTGGCGCGCGCCCGCGGTTATGGCGCGATGGTGAAGATTCTGCTGGACGCGGGCGCGACGTAAGGCGTTTACCCGTGCCGCGCGCTATTTCGCGGCGGCGTCCTGCGTTGTGCCGGAGGCGGGCACAAACAGGACCAGCACATTGCCCAGCACAATGGTGACGGCCAGCCCATAAAATGCGGCCTGCAGCCCGCGCGCGTCGGCGATCATGCCGAACAACGCCGGCGAAATGCTGCTGCCAATCGCGGTGATGGAAAACTGCACGGCGACGCCGGTGCCGGCCAGATGGCGCGGCGTGCATTCGATGGCCCATGCCTGCAACACTGAACGCATGGCATACAGAAATGACCCGACCAGCCCCACGAATACCACGAACCACACGCTGTTGCCGGCAAGCACCATGCCGAGAATGGTGACACCGGTGAGTGCCATACTCGACATGATCACGCGGCGGCGGCCCCACTTGTCCGACAGATGGCCGGCGACCGGGCTGGCGGCGAATCCCGCGATCTGCAGTACTGCCATGCACACGCCGACCAGAAACGGGTTGTAGCCGAGCTCGTAGGCCAGATACAGCGGCAGGAACGTCAGCAACCCTGCCTGCGTCAGGGAACGCACCATGGCGCTCAGCGACACCAGCATCAGCCCCTTGTTGCGCAACAGCGACGCGACGTCGGCGATGTATTTGCGCGCGCTCCAAGGCTGCGCGGTACGGGCATTGATGTCGTTGGCGTCGCCGCCCTTGGATGCGCTGAACGCGCCCAGCAGGATCAGGATCAGCGCCGCCATGGCGACGCCGGGCACCACATTCGCCACCACCACCGTGCGCCACGTAAACCAGGTGAGCAGCGCGCCAATGACCAGCGGCGCCAGCGCTTCACCGAGATTGCCCGCCATGCCGTGTACCGACAGGACAAAGCCCTTGCGCTGCGGGTAGCGGTAGGCGAGCATGGGAATCGCCGCCGGATGCCAGATATTGTTGCCGATGCCCACCAGCGCCATGCAAATCAGCAGTACCCAGTAGCTGTGGGCGAGGCTCATCACCGCATAGGGAACGCCGATCCAGATCAGCGACAGCACCAGCAGATAGCCCTTCTTGCCGTAGGCGTCGACCACCGCGCCGCCCGGCAGGTTGGCGATGGCGCCGACCACGTGCTGCACGGTGAGGATGAAGCCGATCTGGGTGTAGGTCAGCCCCAGTTCCTTTCCGATCAGCGGCAGCAGCAGGTAGAAGGTGGCGGGATACCAGTGCGTGAGGCCGTGGCCGACGGAAATCAGGCCGACTTCCTTGATGTACTGCGCACGGGGAATCGCGGGAGCAGCGGCGGTGGTGGTATTCATGATCCGGACGGGTTTTGTTCGCTGGAATGATAGCACCGGGCGGCATCGTATAATCGCGTTCTTCGCCTACAACCACAGTGACAGCGCCCGATGCGCACCGATATCGAACGATTCTTCAGCCCCCGATCCATCGCCCTCATTGGCGCCTCGCAGGATCTCATCACCATCAGCGGTCAGCCGTTGTCTCATCTGGTGAACCACGGTTACAGCGGGAAACTGTATCCGGTAAACCCGCGTTATCAGGAGGTGCTTGGCCACAAGTGCTATCCCGCACTGGCGGATGTGCCGGAGACGCCGGACCTCGCCATTATCCTGATCAACGCCGCGCGCGTGGCGGATATTCTGGAGCAGTGCGGCAAAAAGGGCGTGCCGTATGTGGTGATTTTCACCTCGGGCTTCTCCGAGACGGGCGGCGAAGGCGTTGCGCTGCAGCAGCGCCTTACCGACATCGCGCGCCAGTACAACATCGGCGTCATCGGTCCCAACTGTCAGGGCATGATGAATGTGGCGGACAAGGTGTGGGCCGGCTTTGGTTCGGTGTTTTTCACCAAAGACTTCCCGGCGGGCGGCGTCTCCATGGTGTCGCAGTCGGGCGGCTTCGGGTTCTCCGTGCTGGCGCTGTCCTCACTCGATGGCGGCCTCGCGTTCCGGCAAATGGTGACCACAGGCAATGAAATCGGCGTCTCCACGCTCGACTTTGTCGATTACTTCATCCGCGATCCGCATACCGACGTGATCGTCGGTTACATCGAGGGCGTGAAGGACGCGCATCGCCTGCACGGCATCGGCATGAAGGCGATGGAAGCCGGCAAGCCGGTGCTGATGTGGAAGGTGGGCAACACCGACGAGGGGCAGAAGGCAGCCGCATCGCATACCGCCAACCTCGGCGGCGCGATGGCGCTCTACCAGGCGGCGTTCAAGCAGACCGGCATCATCCAGATCGACGACATCCAGGACATGGTGGATTACGGCCGCATGTTCCGCTGCGGCAAGCTGCCCACGGGCAACCGCATCGCGATGATCACCGTGTCGGGCGGCGCGGGCATCCTGATGACCGATGAGTGCGTGTCGGGCGGCATGCGCCTCGCGCAACTCGCGCCCGAAACCGTGGAAAAGCTGCGCGCGTTTGTGCCGTCGTATGGTTCGCTGGGGAATCCCGTGGACGTGACCGCGTCGATCTTCAATGATCTGACGCTGATTCGCCTGACGTTGCAGGCCATCGTCGATGATCCCGGCGTCGATTGCGTGGCGCTGCTCAATGCCTCGCTGCAGGGCGAGATCGCCACCAAAATTGCCGCCGAAATCATCGCGATCGCGAAAACCACCGACAAGCCCATCGCCTGCGCGTGGAGTGCGCGCGACGTGATGGCAAAGGATGCATATGCGGCGCTGGATGAAGCGCGCATCCCGCACTACAAATCGCCGGTGCGTTGCGGCAAGGCATTTGCCGCGCTGAGCGGCTACGCGCAAGCCAAGCGCCGCATCGCGGCGCAACGCGACGAGCGGCCGCTGGTCCTACAAAAAAGTCAATCAAAACAAATACTTAAAAATAGAACCACCGATATCGCCGAGTACGAGGCGAAGAAGGTGCTGGCCGAGTACGGCATCCCGGTAACGCAGGAGGAACTCGTCACCACGCGCGAGCAGGCGCTGGTGATCGCGAAAAAAATCGGTTACCCGGTGGCGATCAAGGTGCAGTCGCCTGACATTTCACACAAGACCGAGGCCAAGGCGGTGAAGCTGGGCCTGAATACCGACGCTGAACTGGCCGCGGCGTACGACGAAGTGCTGGCCAATGCCAAAGCCTACAACGCGAAAGCGCAACTCGACGGCGTGCTGGTGCAGGAAATGCTGCGCGGCGGCACCGAGGCGATATTGGGTATCACCAACGATCCGCTGTTCGGGCCGGCGGTAATGTTCGGACTTGGCGGCATATTCGCGGAGATCATGAAAGATGTGTCGTTCCGCCTGGCGCCGGTGACGCCATCGATGGCTCGCGAGATGATTGCCGAGATCAAGGGCTACCCGCTGCTCGCCGGCGCCCGCGGCCGCGCGCATGCGGATGTGGATGCATTGGCCGATGCCATCGTGAAACTGTCCGCGCTGGCGGTGGACTTGAAGGATCAGGTGGCCGAGCTGGATATCAATCCGCTATTCGTGATGGAGCGCGGCAAGGGTGTGAAGGCGGCGGATGCGTTGATTCGGCCGAAGATCAAGAACTAAGAGCTTTGACACAGATTTACGCAGATGAACGCGGATTAACATCCTGATGTCATGCCCGCGAAGGCGGGAATCCATGCGCATGCGAGGATTCATGTGCAGCTGTGTTAAGGGTTCCCGCTTGCGCGGGACCGACAGTGGCAAAATCTGCGGGATTCTGCGTAAATCTGCGTCGACACGATTTTGGATTTTCTTGCAGGCACATATATGACCCCCTACACCCCCGAAGAACGCGCCTTTGCCGATGAAGTCGCCCGTTTTCTGCGCAAGGAAGTCGATCCGCGCTCGCGCCAGATCGAGGAAGAGGACGCCATTCCCGACGAGTTGATGAAACTTGCGCGCGACATGGGCCTGTTTGGCATCACCATTCCCGAGCAGTATGGCGGCAGCGGCTTGACGCTGAGCGGCAAGTGCGCGATCGAGGAGGTGATGGGCGCAACCAACTATGGCTTTGCCACGGTGATCGGCAACCACACCGGCATCAGCACCGCGGGTATCGTGGCGCTGGGCAACGATGCGCAAAAGCAAAAGTATCTGCCAAAAATGGCGAGTGGCGAATGGGTGGGCACGTTTTCGCTGACGGAACCTTCGGCCGGCTCTTCGCCCGCCGACATGCGCACCACCGCGGTGAAAAAAGGCGACCGCTACATCCTCAATGGCGAAAAAATTTACATCACCAACGCCGGCATCGCCAATGTGTTCACAGTAATGGCGATCACCGACAAGTCCAAGGGCATCAAGGGCATTTCGGCGTTCATCGTCGAGCGTAACTTCAAGGGCTTCAGTGTCGGCAAGAATGAACTGAAGATGGGCATGCACGGCTGCACCACCGCGCCGCTGGCGTTTACCGACTGTGAAGTGCCTGCTGAAAACCTGTTGGGCGGCGAAGGCCTGGGCTATATCCAGGCAATGAAAACGCTGACGGCGGGGCGCGTCACCGTATCCGCCCGCGCCTGCGGCATGATGGATTATCTGATCAACCGCAGTGTCGATTACATGAAGGTGCGCACGCAGGGTGGCAAGAAACTGGCCGAGCATCAGGGTCTTCAGTGGATGCTCGCCGACATGAGCGTGCAGCGCGATGCGGCGCGCGGGCTCACCTATCGCGCGATCGAGGCCTTGATGCGCGGCGAGCGCGGCACCATGGAGGCGTCGAGTGCCAAGCTGTATTCCACCGAGGCATTGGGCAAGGTGGCGGATGCCGCGGTGCAGATTCACGGCGGCATGGGCTACATGCGCGAAGCCGGCATCGAAACCATGTACCGCGATGCGCGCATTGTGCGCATCTACGAAGGCAGCTCGGAAATTCAGCGCAATATCATCAGCGGCCTGCTGCTGAAAGAGTAATTTATAAGTATATGATTTTAAACGATAAATTATGACAAGCGTCAAGCAACTGTTAAACCTTGAGGGCACGGTGAGCGTCGTCACCGGCGGCGCCACCGGCATCGGCTATCAAATGGCAGCCGGACTCGCCGAAGCGGGATCGAACATCGTGCTGTGCTCGCGCAAGGTGGCGGTGTGCGAGGCCTCGTGCGCCAAACTGGAAAAACTCGGCGTTAAGACGCTGGCGGTGGCGTGCGATGTCACCCAGCCCGCACAGGTGGAAGCGTTGAAAGACGCAGTGCTGAAAAAATTTGGCCGCGTCGATGTACTGATGAATAACGCCGGCCGCGCATGGGTGGCGCCGCCGGAGGACATGCCGCTGGACCGATGGCAGCAGGTAATGGATCTGAACATCAACGCGGCGCTGATTTGCTCGCAGGTGATCGGACGCGAATTCATCAGGCAAAAGCGCGGCAAGATCATCAACATCGCGTCCATCGCCGGCCTTGTCGGGCGCAACCCGGCCGCCTACAGCAGCATTGCCTACAGCACCAGCAAGGGCGCGCTGGTGCATTTCACGCGCGATCTGGCGGTGAAATGGGCGCAGCACAACATCCAGGTCAACTGCATTGCCCCCGGCTTTTTCGTCACGCCGCTCAACCAGAAACTGTTTGAACGCAATCAGGAGTATCTGGAGGCCGAAGTGCCGTCGCACCGCACCGGCGGGCCGGATGATCTCAAGGGGGCCGCGGTGCTGCTGGCGTCGCAGGCGTCGAACCACATCACGGGCGTGATATTGCCGGTGGATGGCGGGACGATTGCGTGGTGAAACACTGAGAATCTTTTGCCACAGTTTTCACAGATTTACACGGAGTAACCCCCAAGTGCGGCGTTTGAATTTATCTGTGGTAATCCGTGAAATCTGTGGCAAAAAAAGGCCTTTGAATTAATGTCTTCTGTACGCAAATACCCCGACCTCCACGACCATATCGATGCGTTGAAAAAAGCCGGTTTGCTGCTGACGATTGACCGCGCCATCGACAAGGACGCCGAGATGCATCCGCTGGTGCGCTGGCAGTACGTGGGGGGCATCGAGCAGGACGAGCGCAAGGCATTTTTGTTCAACAGCGTCACGGACGGTCGCGGCAGGAATTACAAGTTCCCGGTTGTCGTGGGCGCGCTGGCGGCGAATCCGGCGGTGTATCTGCTGGGCATGCGGTGCGCGGCGGAAGATGTGGAGAAGCGCTGGGGCGAGGCGATTGCCAATCCGATAGCGCCGCGCGTGATTACCGACGCCGTCTGTCAGCAGGTGGTGATCGAAGGCGATGCGCTCAAGGGTGAGGGCAACGGGCTGGACAGCCTGCCGATTCCAGTGTCGACGCCGGGTTTTGACAGCGCGCCGACGCTGACCGCCACCAATGTGATCACCAAAGACCCGGACAGCGGTATCCAGAATCACGGCACCTATCGCGCCGCGTTGAAAGCGAGCGACCGGCTGGTGGTGCGCATGGCCACGCGTGCCGGCGGCGCGGGCGGTTACCGGCATTATCAGAAGCACCAGGCGCGCGGTGACAAGACGATGCCGATTGCGATCGTGCTGGGTGCGCCGCCGTGCGTTGCGTATGTGGCGCCGATGAAGCTGCCGATTGACGTGGACGAAGTCGGCGTGGCGGGTGGTCTGGTCGGCTCGCCGATCAATGTGGTGAAGGCGCGCACCGTGGATTTGATGGTGCCGGCGGAAGCCGAGATCGTGATCGAAGGCTACATCGACACAGAATACCTCGAACCCGAAGGCCCGTTCGGCGAATCGCACGGACACATCGCGCTGGAAGAATTCAACATGCCCATGCGCGTGACGGCGATCACCCATCGCAAGGACGCGGTGGTGGCCTCGTATATTTCGCAGGTCACGCCCAGCGAATCGAGTGCGATCAAACTGGTGTCGTATGAGCCGATGTTTCTTGTGCATCTGCAAAAGACGCTGGGCATCCGCGGCGTGAAGCGCGTCAAGCTGCATGAGCGGCTGACCGCATTGCGCCGCATTATTATTGTGGTGATGGAAAAGAACACGCTGAAGACCGAAATCTGGCGCGCGCTGCAGGGCGCGAGCACATTCCGCGCCGATTGCGGGAAGATCTGCATCGCGGTGGACGAGGACATCGATCCGGAAAACGCCGACGCGATCTTCTGGGCGCTGGCGTTTCGCATGAATCCCGCGAGCGATCTGCAGGTGATCGACTATCGCAGTCCCGGCCATGGACCCGAGCGCGAACACGAGGCGGAGCGGCTCGACGCCACGCTGCTGATGGACGCCACGCGCAAGGAGGAACTGCCGCCGCTGGCGCTGCCGCGCCGTGAATACATGGAGCGCGCCGGGAAAATCTGGGATGAACTGGGACTGCCCAAACGCCGGCCGCAGGCGCCGTGGTTCAGCCCGGGCGATGGAGACTGGCTGCCGCAGTGGGATGCTGCCGCGCGGCGCGCCGTAGAAGGGCGCTACCTGGACAACGGCGACATCAGCGACCGCTTGAAGCGTTCAGGTTTGAAACCGGAAACGCGGTTTCGGCCGGATGAGTGATTGGCCTTCGGCCCGGGCAGGCGCACGCCTTGCGGCGTATGCGAAAGGCGCGTAGCGTGCGCTTGACCGCCGCGGTTGGGTGCGAGCGCCAAAAATTTGCCGCGGCCGTGCGCCGGGAATATCCGCGGGGTTGCGGTGTTCGTCCACCGGGAGTGGCCGCTTACCGGGTGAGTGACGTTACAGTGATATTATTTAACTATATGATTTTAAACAATAAATTTATGATGCATCTGCTGCTTGCCTCGATCCTCGCCGTGCTCGGATATGGCGCCGGCGCCCACGCGGCGGAGGGCTTGTTTCCGCTTGCCACGGTGATGGCGCCGCCGCCACAGCCGGCGAAGATGCCGGCATTTGAATTCGCGAATCTGCAGGGCGGCGCGCTCAAGTCGTCGGAGATCAAAGGCAAGGTGCTCATCATCCGCTTCTGGGCGACGTGGTGAGACATCTGCCGCGGCGAAATGCCTTCCGTGCAGAAGGCACACAAGACCTACCCGGCGAAGGACGTGGTGGTGATGACCATTTCACTGGATGGCGGTGACGGCCGCGACGTGAAGCAATTTCTCGACGAGCACCGCTACACCATGCCCTCGGCGCACGATAAGGGAATGGCGTTCGGCCGGGCCATCGGCGCGCGCGGCGTGCCGTCAACCTACATCATCGACCGCGCCCAGAATATTGTAGTGCGGGGCATGGGGCCGCTCGATCTGGAGCGATCGGATATCAGAAAGCTGATTCAAACCCTCGTGGCAAAGTAATCCAGCCGAGCCGCGAATTCAACCCAGGAGGCACTTATGTTTTTGCGATTGTTGAAGTCCTTGCTTGCGGGCGCGGTGCTAGCGCTTGCCGCGCAGGGGGCGCACGCGCTGCAGGTGGGCGACAAGGCGCCGGATTTTTCGTTGCCTTCGACCAGTGGCGCCAATGTTCGCCTGAGCGATTATGCCGGCAAACAGTCGGTGGTGATCTTTACCTACATCGGTGCGTTCACCAAGACCTGAACGCAGGAAGCCCTGGCTTTCCAACTTGATCTTCCCAAGTTCGAAGCCGTAAACGCCCAGGTCCTGGGCGTCAGTGTGGACTTCAATGCCGCCAATCAGGCGTGGGCGAAGAGCATGGGCGTGACCTATCCGCTGCTGTCCGACGGACAACGTTCAATGCTCAGGGCCTACGATGCGCTGAATGACAACCCGGAAATGATCAAGACCAAGCGCATCGGCGTTTACCTGCGCGCCAAGCGTGCCTGGTTCGTGATCGACAAGCAGGGCATCGTGCGCTACATGAAAGTCGAATCCAGTTCGCTGGTGCCCACCGACGAACTGATTGAGGTGGTGAAGAAGTACCAGTAACTGCGGGCATGCCGTGGCGGCACATTCCGCCACGAGCGCCCGCAACACGCTACAGGAATACCCATGAAGCAACGCACCTTTGGCCGTTCCGGCATTCAGGTTTCCGAAGTCATATTCGGCGCGGGCGCCGTGGGCGGCATCCTCGTGCACAAGGACGACGCAACCAAGCGCGAGGCGGTGCGCCGCGCGCTGGCGGGCGGCATCAACTGGTTTGACACCGCGGCCCAATACGGCAACGGCAAATCCGAGGAATCACTGGGCTGGCTGCTTCCTGAGTCTGGCGCCAAGCCGTACTTGTCGACCAAGTTCGGCCTCGACGTGCAGAACCTCGGCGATATCCCGGCGCAGATCGAGGCCAGCCTGCGTGCCAGCCTCGCGCGGCTGCAGCGCGATTCCGTCGATCTGCTGCAATTGCATAACCGCATCGGCACGACACCCGGCGGCCGCGTGATGACCGTGGCGCAGATTCTTGGCAAAAATGGCGTAGCCGAGGGCCTTGAACGTCTGCGCGACAAAGGGCTGATCCGCCACATGGGCATTACCGCCATCGGCGAGGCCGATTCGGTGTGCGAAGTGATCAACAGCGGGCGTTTCGATTCCGCGCAGGTGTATTACAACCTGCTCAATCCCAGCGCGGGCCGGTCGATGCCGGCGGCGTGGACCGGGCATGACTTCAGCGGCATCATCGATGCCTGCCGCGCCAATAAAGTCGCGGTGATGGCCATCCGCATTTTCGCGGCCAGCGTCATTGCCACCGACCAGCGCACCGGGCGCGAAAGCGTGCTGACGGCCAACACCAGCATTGCCGAGGACGAGCGCAAGGCGCGGGCCGTGTTCGAGGCGATCGGCACTGGCGAGGGCACGCGCGGCCAGGTGGCGTTGCGCTTTGTGCTGTCCAATCCCGATGTGTCCTGCGCCGTTCTGGGCAGTGCGGAACTGCAGCATGTCGACGAGGCAATTGCGGCTGCGGCCATGGGACCCTTGCCCGCGCACGTGCTGGCGAAGCTGGACGCCCTCTACCAGAGCGATTTCGGCCGCGTGTAGCCGCGCTCAAGCGCGGGCCTCCGCGCGTTTCAGCGTGCTTTGATGCCCGCTGCCTGCACCAGCGTTTTCCACTTTGCCACTTCGGTGACGATGATTCGCGCGAAATCCGCAGTGGGATTGCCTGCCGATTCCAGCCCTTCGTGCAGCAGCAGGGATTTGATGTCGCGCAGTTGGACAATGCGCGCGATTTCCGCGTTCAGGCGCTCTATCACGGCGGGTGGCGTCTTCGCCGGCGCCAGCATGCCAATCCACGAGTTGTGTTCGTAGCCGGACACGCCTGCCTGCGCAATGGTCGGGTATTCGGGCACAGCTACCGAACGTTTGGCGCTGGTGACTGCCAGCGCGCGCAGTTTTTTGTTGCGCACCTGCGGCAACGCCGTGGAAATGGCCGCGAAGTTCACCTGGCACTCGCCCGACAGCATGGCGACCAGTGACGGCGCGCCGCCCTTGTACGGCACGTTGGTCATGCGCGTGCCGGTCAGGTGCATGAACTGCTCCGCCGCGAGGTGCGTGCTGGTGGCGATGCCGCTGGTGGCGTAGTTGATTTCACCGGGTTTGGTTTTGGCCATGGCCACCAGCGCCTTGACTGATGTCACCGGCAGGGACGGATGCACCACCAGCAAATGCGGCAGGGTGGCGATCTGCGTCACCGGCGCGAAATCGCGCACCGGATCGAACGGCAGATTCTTGTGCAAACTCGGGTTGATGGTGAACGATGCCGCAACGGCGAGCAGCGTGTGACCGTCGGGCGGCGCCTTGGCCACGGCCTCGGTGCCGTTAAGACTGCCTGCGCCCGGGCGGTTATCGACGACGAAGGTTTCCTTCATCGATTCCGTCAGCTTTTGCGCCACGGTGCGCGCCGCAAAGTCGGTCGAGCCGCCCGCGCTTTGCGGCACGATGATGCGCACCGGCCTGGCGGGATAGGTTTGCGCCACGGTTGTCACCGAGAACGTGGCCATTGCCGTGATTTGCAGGGCGCGTGTGACGGTCCGGATTGGGGGCCGAGTTTTCATCCGGTTCTCCTCGATGTGTGTTGTTTTGTGATGCTGCGTGTCCGTGTGCTATTCCGCGTCGTAGCCCGGCTCCACGCGCATGTCGATCACGCACACGCCGCCGCCGCGCACGATCGCAATGCCCTGATCGATCGCGGAGCGCACATCGCCCGGCTGCGTGACGGGGCCGATCGCTTGTGCACCCTGTGCGCGCGCCATCGCCGCCAGATCGAGATCGGGGTCTCCGATGCGCTGGCCGATCCAGCGGTTTTCCGGCGGCCGGCCGCGCGCCACCGCCATGTGTTCCTGGTGGCGTTCATCGTTGAAATACGAGCGGTTGTTGCAGATGATGATCAGGCACGGCAGGCCATAGTGAACCGCGGTCCATACGGCGGTGTTGCCCATGATGAAATCACCGTCGCCGCACAGGCCGATCGGCAGACGTCCGCTGCCTTTCAAGGCCAGTGCCGCGCCCACGGTAATGCCGGGGCCCGCGCCGACGCCGCCGCCGCCGTCAAAACCGACGTAATCCAGCGGATGGCGAAACGGCAGATACGCGCCATTCCAGCCCAGCGGCAGGCGTGCCACGCAGTAGTCGATGCCATCGAGCGCCGCGCGCAGCGCTTCGCCGACGCCATACAGCGTGACGGCATTGCCCGGTGGCGCAGTGGGCTTGTCCACCGGCGGCAGCATGATTGCGGGGCGTGGCGCGACCGCATGCAGCAGTTGCGGTACCGCCGCGTCGGGCTCGCACATCATATACACGTCCATCGGCGGCAGTGCCTGATAATCCATGCTCCAGCCGCGATGCGCGTGCGCGTCACACGAGACGTTGATGATTTTCGCGGTGACCGGTTTGTCACCCAGCGCCTGCTTCAGGGATCCGGCCAGATCGAGCCAGTCGAGCGACAGAATCACGTCGGCTTCCGCGAGCAGTTTGCGCGCGGCGGGAGCGAGGCGGTTGCCGGGCGGCGCGGCGTGCAAACGATGATCGGTGGGGAAGGCGGCTGCGAGTTTGATATGCGTCAGCACGGGGATGTTGAGCTTTTCCGCGAGCGCGATGCGCGCGTTCCACGCATTCAGATCGCGCGAGCAGCGGCCCGCCAGCATCACCGGCCGTTTCGCGTCCGCCAGCAGCTTTGCCGCGGCCTTGACCAGATCGGCGGGTGCCTGCGCCGGCTGCGGCGGCGCGTGGCGCGCCGGATCGGGTAGCGCGGGCAGGGCAGCAAGTTTTTCTTCCTGAATGCTGACGTCAAAATTGACGTACACCGGCCCGCGCGGCGCGGTTTGCGCGATCTGCGCCGCGCGTAACAGCGCTTCCAGCGCGGCAGCAACCGAACCCGGCTGATTGTCCCATTTGGTGAAATTGCGGATGAGCTGTCCCTGATCGGAGCAGGTGTGTATCCATTCGATCCACGGCCGGCGCTTGGCGGCATCCCACGCGCCGGTGGCGCCCAGCACCAAGACCGGCGCACGGTCGCACCAGGCGTTGAAGATCGGCATCGATGCGTGCATCAGGCCCACGTTCGAATGCAGCGCGGCCGCCATCATGCGATCGGAGGCCTTGACGTAGCCTTGGGCGATATGCACCGCGGTTTCGTCGTGAAGACAGAGCAGCATCTGCGGCGCGGTGTTGCCGAGAAAATTCACCAGGCTGTCGTGCAGCCCGCGGTAGCTGGCCCCGGGATTCAGCGCGATGTAGGTGATACCCATCTCGCGCAGCATCGCCGCGATGGCATCGCTGCCCCAGTAATTTTCACTTTCGCGCGCGGGTGAGGGGCGGTCATGCACGATGGTGGCGGTTGTGATGGGTGCATTGCTCATGGGTGATCTCCGCTAGGGTTTTGGTGTTCGGGCGCCAGAATCAAAAACGTTTTCGACACAGATTAACGCAGATCCACGCGGAGCAAGGGCGTGAACCCGCTGGGGGTTTTAATCTGTGCAAATCTGCGTAAATCTGCGGCGAATGTTTTTGGGGGAGGGATGCTCAATCCACCCGCGCGCCGGACAGTTTAATCACATGAGCCCACTTGCCGATCTCGGCCTTGACGTGGGCGGCGAATTGCTCGCGTGTGCTGCCAACCGCGACTACCCCGGCCGCGGCGAGGCGCTGCTTGATGTCCGTGCCTTGCGCAATTGCCGCAACCTGCGCATTCAGCAGGTTCAGTATCTCGACCGGCGTGCCGGCGGGGGCAAACAGGCCATACCATTGCGCTGATTCGTAGCCCTTGAGTCCCGCTTCGGCGACCGTGGGCAGCGTGGGCATGGCTGCCAGGCGTTCGCGGCTGGTGACGGCGAGCGCGCGCAGACGGCCGCTCTTGATGTGAGGGCCGGCATTGATCGCCGGCAGGAACATGATCGTGGCCTCGCCGCCGAGCACCCCGATCATCGCCGGCCCGGAACCGCGGTAGGGAATATGCACCATCCTGACGCCGGCCATCACGTTGAACAGTTCACCCGCCAGATGCGGCGTGCTGCCGCTGCCGGAGCCGGCAAAGGTGATTTCGCCGGGCTTGGCCTTCGCCAGCGCAATGAGTTCGCGCACGCTCCTCGCCGGCAGCGAGGGATGGGCAACCAACACGTTGGGGCCGAACGCGATCAGCGTAACCGGATCGAATTCGCGCAGCGGGTCGTACAGCGGCTTGCGATAGAGACTGGGCGAGGTGACAAAATTGGCGCCGTTCACCAGCAGCGTGTAGCCATCCTTCGGAGATTTTGCGACCAATTCGCTGCCGATCATGCCGTTCGCGCCGCCGCGGTTTTCCACCACGAGGGTGCGGCCAAGCGAGTCGGAAAGCTTTTGCGCGATCATGCGCCCGATGTTGTCCACGCCGCCGCCGGCGGGAAACGGCACCACGACACGCACGGGTGCGTTGGGGTAGGGTTGCGCCTGCGCAATGGGTGTGAGCGTGAACGTGCACATGCAGGAAACCAAGGACAGGCACAGATGAACGCAATCCAACGTAACAGCACGCCTTGTTCGGCAGAAGGAATGGTCGGCGTTCATCTGTGTTTATCCGTGGTTGGTGATTCCGATGTCACGCGCGTCGCCATGCCTTGATGAGAAAGTCCTCGGGCGGCACGACGGCAAGCAGATGGTCGCCGGACTTGAGGCCTACCTCAATCGGGTCGCCGTTCAGCGTGAAATGGATAATCATTTTCGGCCCTTCGGGGAGCGCCGGATTATAAGCGGATTGACCACAATCGTCTTACAATGCGCGCCTCGAAGTTTGCAATGTAAAACCCTTTCCACCACAGATGAACACAGATAAACACAGACAGACCCAAGCATCGTTTGATCTGTGTGTGACTGTGGTTAATTTAATTCTGGTGATGGCTTGCCGGTGGACTGAATAGCCACTCATTTTTCAATGGAGATATCGTCGTGTTCGACACCCACTTTCACATCATCGATATGCGCTATCCGGTGCAGGAGAATCAGGGATTTTTCCCGCCCTCGTTTCCCGCGCCGGACTATCTGGCGCGCACGCAGGGACTGGGTATTACCGGCGGCAATGTGGTGTCGGGCTCGTTTCAGGGATTCGATACCGGTTTCATGCACGAAGCGCTGCGCGTGCTTGGGCCCACGTTCACCGGCGTGATCAATATTCCGCCGACCGCCACCGACGCGGAGATTCTGCAACTCGACGCGATCGGCGTGCGTGGCGTGCGCTTCAACATGGCGCGCGGCGGTTCGGCGGACGTGGCTGATCTGGAGGCCGTGGCAAAGCGCGTGTGGGATCTGGCGCGCTGGCACATCGAACTGTATGCCGATGCGCGTGAACTGGCGCCGATGGTCAAGACCCTGTCGGCCCTGCCCGCGGTCAGCATCGCGCATCTGGGCATGTCCGACGAGGGCTTGCCCACGCTGCTGCAGCTCGCGGAAAACGGCATGATGGTGAAAGCCACCGGCTTCGGCCGCATGACGCTCGATCCGGTCAAAGGCATACGCGCGTTGATCAAGGCGAATCCCGATTGCCTGATGTTCGGCACCGATCTGCCGTCGCAGCGCGCGCGGCGGCCGTTCGAGCCCAGCGACATCGACTTGCTGCGTGACAACATCGACGCGGCGCTGGTGCGCAAGGTGTTTTTCGACAACGCGGTGAAGTTTTACCGGCCGCGGCAAATGCCCGTCAGGGTGTAATAAAAAACATAATAAAATCAATAAGTTCCGTGTTATTCACGCAGGTATCGCGCCGCTGCAGGCGGTAGGCGACAGCGGGCGAAACCCGGCCGCTACGCGGTGGAATGGGTCGATCAAGCCCGGCGGCACCACCGTGCCGCGACCATCGATCACTGTGTTGGCATGCCACGCTGCATCGATTGCGCACACGCTATTGCGGCTTGATGCCGGCGCGCATCATCCATTGCGCGGTGAACCTATGCGAACTGCCGTAAGAGCGCCAAACAAAATGAACGATCGGCATGCGACAGGCTTCTGCGCACAGCGCAGCGTCACGGCGATTGGTGGCGCCGCGAACCATGACCGGCACTACAATTCGTTTTTGTCGGGCAGGCCAAGTATGGCCATGAGGGCGCGCAATGCAAGCGAGTGAGCGCCGTTTTTTTGTGCTGATCGCGTTGATCGGCGCGCTGGCGATCTTAAGTTCCACGCTGTCCAAGACGCCGGTGCTGCCGCTATTCGCGCAATCGCTCGGCGCGAGCGCGCAGGCAATCGGCTGGATCGTCATCGCGTCGACGATACCCGGCATCCTGGTGAGTTTTCCCGCCGGCGCCATCGCCGATGCGCTGGGCAAGCGCCGCGTGATTGTCGCCTCGCTGGTGGTGTTCGCCACCGCGCCGCTGCTCTACTTGCTGGTGAGCACGAGCGGACACTTGATGGCGGTGCGTTTTTATCATGGCTTTGCCACTGCGATTTTCGGCACAGTCGCCTCGGCGGCGATTGCCGAGCGTTACCCGCAGCAGCGTGCGGCGATGCTGTCCACCTATTCATCGGCGACCATCATCGGGCGCTCGATCGCGCCGTTTCTCGGCGGGTTTTTGATTTCGGTGGCGAGTTATCAATCGGTGTACATCGCTTGCGCGCTGAGCGGCGTGCTGGCGTGGACGATCGGCCTGTTGCTGCCGGCGGAGGCGCAAAGCGCGCCGCGGCAAGCGCGCGCGCTGCCGCGGTTTTTACCGGCGCTGCAGGCGGTGCTCGCCAGTCGCGGGATTGTCCTCGCGAGCATGATCGAGGCGGCGCAGTTCCTGGCGTTCGGCGCGGTGGAATCCTTTCTCGCGCTTTACGCGGCGTCGGTGGGTGTTCCCGCGTGGCAGATCGGCATCATTCTCGGCGTGCAATTGATCAGCGTGATCGCGGTGAAGCCGCTGATGGGCGTGTGGTCCGATCGCGTGGGCCGTACTGCGGTTATCGTTCCGGGACTGATACTCGGCGCGGCGAGCGTGGCGGCGATGCCGTTCGCGCGCGATGTCTACACGCTGTCGCTGCTGAGCCTCGCGTTCGGCGCGGGTTTTGCCGCGGTGACGTCTTCGACTTCCGCGCTGGTGGCCGATTTGGCGAAGGCCGGCCAGTTGGGCGCCTCGATCGGCGTGCTGCGAACCATCATGGATGTCGGGCAGACCATCGGGCCGGTGATGACCGGATTTCTGGTGGCGTACGCCGGTTATGGCGTCGCCTTCGGCGCGCTCGCGGTGGTGCTCACTTTGAGCGCCGTGCTTTTTGTGGCCGCGCGCCCGCTGACGGATGTTTACAAGCGATAGGCGCTGGCGCGCGAACAGGCGCCATGTGTTGCCTTATTTCGCCCATACCATCAGCACGCCGATTTTGGTGTTGTTGGTGTTGCCGCCGTGGGTGTTTGTGACGATGGCATGGCTGCAGGTGATCTTGACGGTCTGATCGGTGAAGGCGCGCGATTTCATCACCGACTCATCGACATGCGCGTCGCCACTGACAATGGTGACGTCGCACGCGTCCCAACCGGGTGCCGCCAATTCCGCGCGCGACATCGGCAAGTACGGCACCGTGCCGAAACGCGCGGTCCAGTACTGGCGGTGGCTGAAAATGTCTTTTGCGGGCGCGGCGATCTTCGTGGTCAACGGTATATCATGCCCACTGCACTACGTTATTGCAAGTATCTGATTTTATTGAATTTTATTCAACGGCGATGCGGGATCAAAACTTCCACCATGGCTTCCTTTTGACTTCCTCGACGTTGCCGGCAAACGGTTGATCCGAGGCCACCGATTGCGGATGGGTTGTCGCACCCGAACCGGCTCTGCTCGCGCGCACCGCTGCCAAATCCGGGGGATGGATTTCGGCAGTGAATTTCAAGTTCGCGATATATCCGCGCACCACGGTTTCGAAATCCGCGTTCAAGTCAAGCAGCACCTTGCGTTCCGTATCGAACAGCGTGGTGAAACCCAGCGCGACCAGCGCGTGCAAATGGCGCCACGCTTCCTGCGCAATCGCGCGCGCGTCGTCGATCCCGGCGCCGCCCGCAAATTCGACTTCCACAGCCTGATCAAACACGGTGAAGTCGGTGACCACATCGCCATGCGGCAGCGACATCGCGAGGTAGCGCCGATCCTCGCGTTTCTCGCCTTGCAACTTGCCGAGCCAGCCCGCCCTCTGCGCGGGAGCGGTCGCGTCCATGCGCAGCATGGCCGGGTTGAACTTCAACAGTGCGTCGCTGATTTGCCACTTGCGCGCGTCACGCTCGTGATCGGGGCGCGATGATTCCCAATAGGTCAACTCGCCGCATGCCGCCGATGCCGCTTCCTGGGTGGCCGCCAGCGCCGGGTCGAGTACACAGATTTCATACGTCATGCTTTACTCCTGTTTGATGCCCGCGGCACGAATCACCGCGCTCCATTTGTCCTGCTCCGCACGGATGATACGGCCATATTCCTTCGGCGTGCCGGGCAACACCGCGGCGCCGATGCCGGCAAAACGCGCACGAACAGCGGGCAGTTGCAGCACCTTGTTGCTCGCAGCATTCAACTTCATGATCGCCTCGTGCATTTCGTACCATTGATCGCCGTTCCGTATTTGGCAGGCCGTTCGAAAACCCTATTTGGATCAACCACCCTCGTAACACGAAGTCTACGTCACCCGTCGGCGATGCCATGACGCAGTGCAAATGTTCAGGCAGCACCACCCCCCCATGTATTTTGAAGGCGTGCCCGGACTGCACCGCCGCAACCGCTTGCCGCAGCGAGTCGATGTGCCGCACCAGCAGATCGTTGTTGTGACGCTGGGGCACATTGACGGTGACGAAATACGTTCCACCAGGATGCCAGGCGCGTCGGTAGTTGGGCATGGCGGTAGTTGTGCACGAAGCACATGCGGTGCAATGCGCTTCGCTTATTGACGCCCTGCCGGGTGAGGGTTACGCGCGTTGTGTTCCGCCGATGATGTCGCGCAACTGTTGCAGGTCCTTCGGCAGGTCGACGGCAACAACAACCGGGATGCTCAGCGGCAGCGACCGGAACAGGGGTTGGACGCCTGCGCGATATCGGCGCCTTCAAGGGTTGGGGTGAGGCAAGGTTTTTGTTTCGTTAGCCCCGGACCGAATGGATGTAAACATTTAATAAAATCAGATAGTTATGCATATAACCCAATTTGCGCGACATGAGCTTCGGGAAGCGCAAAAGACAGCGCACAGGCGTCACGCGCGCCTGCGGCCTGAGCGCAACCGGCGCACCGCACTCGCAAATTCTCCTGGGCTTGACTCAGCGTCAGGCAGACGCATACGCTGCGCGCAGACAACACTTTTAATACTCGAGATTTCCACGCAGCGGCGCACCCACAAGGAGATACGCATGGATCACATTGAAGTCGCGATCAGACCCGCCACACGCGCAAGCCCTGTGCGCATCAAAAAATTGGGCCATATCGTGCTGCAGGTGCGCGACGTGGAACGCTCGATCCGCTTTTACACCGAAGTGCTGAATTTTCGCGTGTCGGACCGCCAGGAAACCGGCGGGGCATTTCTCACTGGTATTGGCGACCACCATACCATCGGGCTCTTCCCCTCGGCGGGCGCAAGCGCCGAAAAACCGACTGAAGACGCGGTGCGGCTTAATCACTTTGCGTTGCAAGTGGACAGCATCGAGGAACTCTTCGATATCCGCGCTTACTTGCAGGAGCGCGGCGTGCCGATCAACTTTCAGGGACGCCGGCGGCTGGGCGGTCACACCAGCGTGGAATTCCTCGATCCGGATGGTTTTCACGTCGAGCTCTACTGCGACATGGATCAACTTGGGCCGCAGCAACGCGCGCGCCCGATGGGCGCCGGGCCGCGCATCGAGAGCCTGGAGGCCGCGCGCGATAGTCCGAAGCCGCCGACTTGGTAGCGTGAATCGCCCGCGCATGCGCGTTCAGCGCATGCAACTTCGTGCTTATCGCACCGCGCCATAGAGGAGAAGCCCATGCGAATTTTCTGCTTGTTGACAGCCCTACCCGTGCTCGTGCTGTCGTTTGGCGTAACCGGTGCGTACGCGCAGCAAAAATACCCCAGCAAACCCGTTCGGCTGATCGTGCCGTTTATACCGGGGGGGCAGACCGATGTCGTGGCGCGCGCGCTATCGCAAAAAGCGGCGGAAGCCTTCGGGCAGCCGGTAGTGGTGGATAACCGCCCTGGTGCCGGCGGCACCATCGGCGCCGAACTGGCGGTAAAAGCGCCTGCCGACGGCTACACCTTGATCATGGTATCGACGAGCTATGCCGGCAACGCGGCGCTCTACAAACTGCCATACGATCCGCTGAATGGCGTCACGCCCATCGTGATGGTGGGGGAAATCGCCAATATTGTGACGGTCAATCCGCATGGGCCATTGAAAAGCATCAAGGACTTGATTGTCTACGCGCGCGCGAACCCCGCGAAAATAAATTTCGCCTCCGGTGGCATTGGCAGCGGCAATCACCTCGCCACCGAGCAGTTCATGCAAATGACCGGCACCAAAATGACGCACGTGCCGTACAAAGGCTCCACCGGCGGCGTGGCGGATTTGATCAGCGGCCAGATTCAACTCATTTTCAGCGGCCTGACCGGCATGTTGCCGCACCACAAGGGCAACCGCGTGCGCGGCATCGCCGTGACCAGCGCCAAGCGCTCCAACGCCGTGCCGGACCTGCCCACTGTCGGCGAAACCGTTGCCGGTTATGAATCGGTCAGTTGGGCGGCGCTACTCGGCCCGCGAGGCTTGAGCCAAGACATCCTCACGCAATGGAATAGCGAGATCAATCGCATCCTGCGCCTGCCCGATGTGAAAGACATCATGGCGCACAGCGGCCTGGAAATCGTCGGCGGCACGCCGGCCCATCTGCGCGAAGTGTTGAGCAGTGACATTGTCAAGTGGCGAAAGGTGGTGGCGGCCGCTGGAATCAAGGTGGCAAATTGATTTTTTGGCTGACGATTGGCGAGTATTGCAGAGGGAAAAGTCGAGACGTGAGAATCATCCGCACCCAGCTCATACGCACCGACGCGCTGTCTGCTGCATGCTCGCTCTGCCGCGCGATACCATCGGCGCGTCGCTGCTGCGCAAGGTGTTTTTCGACAACGTGGTGAAGTAGTACCGGTCGCCGTGCGTACCGGTTTGGGCCAAATAAAATACAATAAAATCAATAAATTACGTGTAATTCACGAGGGTATTGCACCACTTGTGAGTGGTGTGCGGCAGCGGGGGACCCCCGGCTGCTACGCGGTAGAATAAAGACAGTTTCCAACAATTTGTGATTGCATGATGAGCGTCAGAATCAAGTCTGCGGTAATGCTGCTGATGATCGCGCTGTGGCCGCTGGCCGCCCTGCCAGCCGACGTTGATGCGCATGCGGCGGATCGCAAACAACTGCTGCGCGTTTTCGACGAAATCGTCAGCGGCATCAACGAACAGAACATTGATCGCATGGTCGCGCAAATGGACGAAAATGCGACGGTGATCTGGCTTAACGCGGAAGTTTCACGGGGTCACGCCGACATCAAAGCCTATTACCGGCGCATGGTGGGCACCGGCGATGCCATTCTCAAGAAGTACACGACCAAGGCCAGGGTGGCGGCGCCCGCGCGTTTTTTTGGCGACATCGCGGTCGCGGATGGCACCATGGAAGACGAGTTTTTTCCGATCCGGCGGGATGCATTCAAGCTCAATTCCAACTGGTCGGTTACCTGCGTCAAGCGCGACGGGCAGTGGAAAATCCTGCATCTGCATTTGTCCACCAACGTGTTCAACAATGAGTTGCTGGACGAAGTCAAACATATGGCCTGGTATGCCGGCGGCGGCGGTGTGCTGGCGGGGTTGGTGCTGATGTTTGTGATCGGGCGCGTCACGCGGCGTACCTGACCAACGCATAGAAAAACGGCGCGGGTAGCCACAGCGAATCAAGCCGGTCCAGCATCCCGCCATGGCCGCGGATCAGGTTGCTCCAGTCCTTGATGCCGCGTTTGCGCTTCTGCGCGGAGAGGTAGAGTCCGCCGGCAAAACCCAGCAGTGCAATTGTCAGTGATATCAGCGCCGACTGCGCGGCTGAAAACGGCGTGATCCACCACAAGCCGGTGCCAAGCAGGGTGGCGCAGAAGACGCCGCCGAGAAAGCCCTCAATGGTTTTTGACGGCGAGATTGCGGGAGCAATCGGGTGTCTGCCGAGAAGCTTGCCCCACACGTATTGCAGAACATCGCTGGACTGGCTGACCAGTATCACATAGGCGAGCAGCAGCGCGTTGCGCCCCTCGTGGCCGGGAATCTCAAGCGTCAGCACCGCGGGCAGGAAGGCGATGCATCCCACGCAGATGAATCCGCCGGTAAGCCATGCGCGCAGTGGCGATACGCCGGGTGTTGCCAGAAACTCGCGCAGCGCGATCCACGACACGATGGCAAACAGCGCCCAGGTCGCCAGCGTGCCCAACCACAGGGCCCCACCCAATAGGGCGGCCATGATCCACCAGGAGCGGATGCGCGCGCGCAGATTGTCGATGCCGGCGTGCGGCAGGCCATGCGCAATCCGCACTTTCAGCAGCAAGCCGATACCCGACGCCAGAATCAGCACAGCGGTGATGGCGCCGCTCAACCACAGTTCCGCATGGTCGTGCATCAGGGCGAGCGCCGCTGCGTGCGTGCCAGCTGATCGAGCGCCTGGCGCTGCGCCCTGCTGAACACGACATGGGCACGGGCGTCTATGCTGGCGATGGCTTCGTCCGCGGAATGCGCGCGGCCGCTGACAATCAGCCATGCCGCGACGCTCGCCGCGCTGCGTGAATAGCCCAGCGCGCAGCACACCAGAATGGGACCCGCGGCCACCAGCCGTGCAATCCCTTGTGCCGTGTCGGCCAGTTGCTGTGCGGTGAGCGGCACCAGGTCCAGCAGCGGAAAATGCACATAGTTGCGGGTCGACACCGGGCATGGCAACTCGGCACAGACATCGACCAGCCCACGTACGCCGGCCGGCAAGTCTTGCGCATGCCCGGGCATGCGTCCGATCCACACCTGCGGCACGACCGCGCGAGGCGCCGGCGCGCGCCGCGTCCACCAGCGTGAGTTCAGCCATGCCCCCGCCAGGTAAGGTGCAAGCAATAAGCGGCTGGCCAGCGACATGCGGCCATCCGCATCCTTCTGAAACGCCGTGGGGCCGAGGCAGGCGTATATCAGCGCGACCAGCAGCAAGGCGCCTGCCACCCACAACAGCCACAGTGCCCAGCCGCTCCACAAGACAGCTGCGCCGGCAAGAATGGCGGTGGCAGCGAGGTAACGCAGCGCGAGCTGCCGCCGCTGTCGGTCTTCGGCGAACGAGAGTGCAGCGAACACCGGTCTGGCGTTGTCGGGAAACAGCCAGATACAGAACAGCCCGGCCCATGCGCCCGTGGGGATATCAAAAAAATGGTGCTGATAGGTGGTCAGCACGGAAATGCCGATCAGCACAAACCAGCCATGCAACAGCCAGCGCCATGCGCCGCTCAGATGTTTGACGTAGCGCACCCATAGAATCACCAGCAGTGAAATATGCAGTGCCGGCGCCTGATTGAACGGTTTGTCGAACAGCAGCAAGGCATCGAGCATCGCCCCGAACAAGCCGGTGGTTTCCGGACGGGTGAAGGTGCAGCGCAGTGGCGCCAGCACGAAAAGGGTGAAGGAGATCAGTTGCACGGCCAGCAGCCGCCGCGCGTGGGTGTCGAGTTCGCGCCGCGTTGCGCAGATGAACAACGAGACACAGTAAAAAAGATCAATGGACCAGTACGGCACGATGGTCCACGGCCAATACGGAATCGACGATTCCCAGGCAAACACAAGGGATGGCACGTGCGCCCGCTGGCTGGCCAGCCAGTTGGCCGCGTTGTAGCTGGAGAAAAACAGCGTGCCGAGGCCGGCCAGCCACAGTGCCGCGCGTTTCCAGGGGCGGCGTTCCGGGATGAAGTCGTCGGTCATGCCCGGCACCTGCAGGTCAGGCGCGCATGGCCGCGCTGACCGTGAAAATGCCCCAAGCGTCGATCCACTGCTCGACTTTGACAAAGCCGCTGTGCTGCACCAGTTGATCGAGTTCCTGCTGCGTCCGCCGGCGCATCACCCACGCCCGTCCGTCGCGGTGGCTGGTGAGTGTGCGCGCGATGAATTCCAGTTGCGGATGCCACGGTTGGCCCGTGTAGATCAGATAGCTGCTTTTTTGCATGGTGCGGGCAAGGCCGCGCAACGATGACAGCACCCTGGCGTTGTCCGGGAATAATTCGTAGATGCCCGAGGCAATGGCCAGCGTCGGCGCGGGCGAGATCGCGGCGAGATCGCTTTCGGCAAAGGCGTCGCCGACGGAAAATCGGGCCACGCCGGAGAGGCCCGCCTGCACCAGCAGCGTGGTGCCCGCCTGCACGTTGGCGTCGCTGTAATCGCGCAGCAACACAGAATCCGGCATTGCAGGCAATTGCCGGATGGCGTCGACGACGTAGCGGCCATGTCCTGCGGCGATGTCGACGATATGCAGCGGGTGGCCTGCCGCGCGCAGTTGCCCCGCTGCATAGCCGATGGCCTGTTCCAGGTGCGACTTGCGGATGCGTACGCCGCGCCAGCCGATGGCATCGAGATAGTTGCGGTCGATCAGCCGGCCCAGCGGCGGCGTGCCGCGTGCCTGATTGCGATAGACGTAGTCGAGCATGGCCCCGGAGTCAAAGCCGGTGGCGAGGCCCAGCCGTATGCCCTCGGCGCTGCGGCCGAGCGTGCGCATCGACAGACGCGTGAACGCGTATTGCAGATTCTTCAGCGAAACGGCGGGCAGCGGCTGCCGGTTTCGGATTTCTTCATCCCGGGTGGGGCCGCGCTGGTCGGATTCAAGCAGCGACAGTGCTGTGTCGGGCGCGTCATAACAGCGACCGACGAAGGCGCGTATTTTGTCCAGCGCGAGATGGCGGTCCTTTTCGCCGAGTGTGTCGTGCAAAAAACCCGGCAGTTCGACCAGTTCCTTGACGGCGGATCCGAGGTTTTCATAAAACTGCCGCTGCGGCGCCTGTTGCACCACCCAGTCGTCGCCTGAAATCAGCACCTGTGTCGGCAGCGTGATGGCCTGTGCGTCAGGCACCACGCGGTCGGCCGCGTCGTAGAGGCCGAGCAGGATGCGCACCGAAATCGAGCGCGTGATCAGCGGATCAGCGTCATAGGATTGAATACGCGCCTTGTCGCGGGTCAGAAAGCGCGCCTTGATGTACGACGTGACGAAAAAATTGCCGCGAAGCTTGTAGAGCAGCGCCAGGCCAGGCCGTGCCAGCGGAACGTACAGCTTGACCCTGAAGGCGGGGGCCGTCAGTACCAGGCAGCGTACCTGCGGCGCATAGTCGTGGGCCCATGCGGCGACCAGCACCGCGCCGACGCTCTGGCCGATGACGGCGATGTTTTCCATCGGGATGCCGTGCGCAGCGGCGATATGGCGCACGAAGCAGTGAATGTCCCGTGTCGAAGCGGCGACGCCGGGGCTGTCGCCGCGTGCGCCGGGTGAGCGCCCGTGTCCGCGGGCATCCCAGGCAAACATGGCCGTGTCATCGAGCTGCAGCTCGTCGACAATGTGCTGCAGGCGGCCGGAATGTTCATGGCCGCGGTGGAAAATCACGATGCCTTTGCGGGCGCCGGCGGCCGGCCAGTGGCGGTAAAACAACTCGACGCCATCGTGCGTGGTGAAGAATCGTTCTTCGGCCGTGCGCGTCATGGCCTGCCCGGTTGCGCGCAAAGCGCCGAGCGCACGCGATTGAAAATGGTCAACATCAGCAAAATGGCGGTAATGGCCCACAACAGGTTGATGAAGTGGGCAAGGGATACGCCGCAGCCCAGCAGCAGCGCCGCGAGACCGAACACCAGCGCGCGGTCACTCTTGCCCATCGGGCCTTCGTAGCCGCGCGCGGCGCCAATCGTGACGCCAAGTAGGCCCGCGAATTCGCTGAATACGGCAAGCAACACCACGGCGACAACCAGCCACGGCTGGGATCCGGCAACACAGGCGAATGGCAGATACAACGCCGCATCCGAAATGACGTCGCCCAGTTCGTTCAGGACGGCGCCAAGGCGCGACGCCTGTCCGAACTCACGCGCCAGCATGCCGTCCAGCGCGTTGGCCGCCATGCGCAGCAGGCACCACAAGGCAATCAGCAGAAACAGTTGGTGATGTTCCGGGTGCGCAATGGCTGCGGCGCCCAGCGCCAGTGAGATCAGGCATGCGCCGACGGTGACCTGGTTCGCAGTGACGCCCGCGCGATGCAGGCTGGTGGCCAGCGGGCGCAGCAGCAACTGGAAACGCGACTTGAGCTGATAGGTGCTGACCATCACCCGTGCATGCCCGCGTGCGCGTGTTGGTGGCTCATTGAAGTATTTCCGCTATTGACCGAGTGTGTGAAGCCCGCGCGAGTATAAGCGGAATGAATCGTGTCGTCCTCGCATGCACGCCAGCGACCGTTCGTCAGGCACGGAACGGCGCGCGCGGCACGCCCGTCATCTACGGCGTGGGCGGCAGCATCGTCACGATGCCGCCGCGCTTGCTGTCGATCAGCACAGCACCCATGCCGCGGCGCATCTGCAGCGGAATGAAACTCAGGCCGTCGGCTTTGCGGCCGGCTTTTTCAAGCCAAGCTTGTGCCAACGTGGCGAACACGCCGCCCCGTTTGATCGCCGGCGCGAGCGGCTGGCCCTGCGCCGCTGCCTGCTGTGCCTGCTGTGCGTAGGGCACATAGTACTTGGGCAGGACGGTGACCGTCTTGCCGCTTTGTTGGGTTTCGCCGATGATGTCCTTCAGTTTTTGCATGTCCTTCGGCAGGTCGACGGCAACAACAACCGGGCCGCTCAGCGGCAGCGACCGAAACAGGGGGTTGGGCGCCTGCGCGATGTCGGCGTCTTCCAGATCGTTGGCGCGCACCGTTTCAAACTGATCGAGGGCCAGCACCACATATACCGGCCGCGCCAGGAACATGACATGCAGGCCGTAAACCAGCGCGCTCACCTGAACCAGCCCGATGACGGTGAGATCAAATCGCAGGCTCGGTTTGCCCGACTTGAAAATGATCAATGTGATCAGCGGGCCGAGCACCACGTCTACGGCGATCAGAATAAACAACAGATCATTGCCGCCCTCGCCGGTAAAAAACGGCGGGGGATACCATACCCGCAACAACACATAGAGTGCGATGGCGGCTATGCCGGCGCTGATCAACAGGTGTATGCCGGAGGCCTGCCAACGCGTGTAGTGCCGGGACTGCAGTGTCGTTTCGTTCATGATGAAAGGGGGGGGCGATTTTTCCGTGCGGTGTGCGCGCCGAAACCGCGCACACAGTATGACCGTCTTCACGCGGCCGTCAACGAGCGTTGTTGTGCCTCATTGTACCTTCACGCCCGCCGCGCGAACCACGTTTGCCCACTTGGCGAGGTCCGCCTTGATCACCGCGCCGAACTCGTCGGGCGTGCTGCCTACCGGCGATACGCCGGTCGATATCAGCCGTTCGCGCAACAGGTTATCTTTTAGCGCCTTGGCGGCCTCGGCGTGCGTACGGGTGATGACCGCCGCCGGCGTACCGCGCGGCGCGGACAAACCGTACCAGGAGATGAGTTCGTAGCCCGCCGGCCCGCCGGCTTCCGTGATGGTCGGGATATCGGGCGCCACCGGCGAACGCTTCTGGTCCGCGATCCCCAGCGGGCGCAGCTTGCCGGTTTTGATATGCGGCGAGGTGGCCTGTATCGAATCAAAGGCCAGCATCACGTGCCCGCCCATGACGTCGATCAGCAGTGGCGCGCTGCCCTTGAACGTGATGTGCAGCAGGCGCAGGCCGCCGGCACGCTGCGCAAAAAGCTCCATGCCGAGGTGATTGATGCCGCCCATGCCGGGCGAGCCGTAGTTAAGTTCACCCGGTCGGCTCCGGGCCAGTGCGACCAGTTCGCGCGGATTGCGCACCGCAAGCGAGGGGTGGCACACCAGCACAAACGGCGCTTCGGCGAAATTGGTGATGGGCAGCAGATCGCGCGTCACGTCAAACGGCAGTTTCGCGTGCACATTGGGATTGATGGTATGGCTGCCGGTGGTGGACGTGATCAGCGTGTAGCCGTCGGGCGCGGCTTTGGCACCGACATCCATGCCCACGATGCCGTTGGCCCCGCCGCGATAATCCATGACATAAGGCTGTTTGGTGCCCTCGCTCATCTTTTGCATCACCGGCCGAACGATCAAGTCGAGCCCGCCGCCGGCGGGAAAGGGCACGATCACGCGTACGGGCTTCACGGGATACGTTTGCGCCTGCGCCGGGCTCGATGCGAAAACGGGCGGCAAACAGCATGCGAAATATACAAAATTGTTTTTATTCAACATTTACTATCTCCCGACGTTTGTTGAAGAACCACCGGCGCCGCAGCTTGTGTGCCAGGCACGGATTCTATTACGCGAACCCGCGGCGCACATCACCCGCGTTCGGCGGAGTCGCACGCCCGGGGGGAAGGTACAATCGCCGCACCCAAAATCAGGAGACGATCATGGCAAGCAGAGGCAGACAATTTCGCGAGGTGTTGAAACAACCCGGCATCATCATTTCTCCGGGTGTCCATGACGGTTACAGCACGCGGCTGGTGGAGGCAGCCGGTTTCAAGGTGGGCGCCATTTCAGGGGCCGGCGTGTCCGAGAGCCGGCTGGGCTGGGCCGATCGCGGGGTGATGACCTTCGAAGTGAATCTTGACACGGCGCGCCGCCTCGTCGATTGCACCGACACGCTGCTGTTGCGGGCCGATGCCGACACCGGCTACGGTAATGCCATGAATGTGCATTTCGTGGTGCGCGCGTTCGAAAGCGCGGGCGTGGCGGCGCTGATGTTCGAAGACCAGGTGTGGCCCAAGCGCTGCGGCCACATGCGCGGGAAGGCGTGCATACCCGCCGCCGAGATGGTGCAAAAGGTCAAGGCTGCGGTTGACGCGCGCCGTGACGACGATTTTGTGATCATTTCGCGCACGGACGCGGCCGGCCCGCTGGGCGTGCAGGAAGCGATAGACCGTCTGTGTAGTTACGCCGAGGCCGGCGCCGACTGCCTATATGCAGATGCATTGTTGTCGAAGGAAGACATCGCCCAGGTGGCAAAACACGTGCCCAAGCCGCTGATCGTCAACATGGGCCTGGGATTGCGTTCGCGCAATACCACGCCGTTGATGACGCCCAAGGAGCTGGAGGCCGTGGGGGTCAAGGTGGTGAGCTATCCGCGCATGCTGTCCACCGCCGCGTTGAAGGGCATGATGAACGCGATGGCGGTGTACAAGGAAGAGGTGATGGGCAAAAACCTGGCGGTGGATCGTCCCGACCTGTGCGCGGGCTTTGAGGAACTCAACAACCTGATGGGCATGAAGCGGCTGGACGACATCGAAGCCAGGTTTGTCGGAGGCTGACCCGCCATGGGCATGACCATCGCAGAAAAGATCCTCGCCGCCAAAAGCGGCCGCGCGATCGTGGCGCCGGGCGACGTGGTGACCGTGCATCTGGACACCATCATCCTGTTCGACAACAACTTCGTGCCCAGCAACTGGCGCGACATTCAACGCGTGTGCGATCCGGAGCGCATCGTGGTGGTGTTCGATCATCGCGTGCCCGCACCCAATCAGATCGCGGCCGGCGCGCATCGCACCGGGCGCGAGTTCGCCCGGCGCTTTGGCATCAAGCGCGTGCACGACGTGGGCCGCGAGCAGGGGATCAGTCATCAGCTCGTCGCCGACTACGGCTATGCGGTGCCTGGGTCGACGCTGGTGTGCAGCGACTCGCACACCTGCAGCGGCGGCGTGTTCAACTGCCTTGCGCGCGGTGTGGGTGGACCGGACATCATCTATGCCGCAGTGAAAGGTGAAACCTGGTTTCGCTGCGGGGAGACTGTGCGCTACGAACTGGAAGGTGCCTTGCCGAAGGCCGTCACCGCCAAGGATGCCTTCCTGCAGATTGCCGGCGTGCACGGCGACCATGCCACGCAGAATGTCGAGTACGGCGGCCCCGGTGTGGCGGGCCTGTCGATCAATGCGCGCAAGACCATCACCACCATGTCGGCGGAGCTGTCCGCGGAGTTTGCCACCTTCGAATGTGATGACACGCTCGCGCAGTGGGTGCGCGCGCGGACCCCGTTGCGGTTCGAGCCGGTTGCGGCCGACGCAGACGCAAAATACAAGGCGGTGCGCAGGGTGAACCTCTCCGCGTTGGAGCCGCTGGTGGCGCTGCCCGATAGCGTGGTTAACAATTCACAGCCGGTCGGCGCACTCAAAGGCACGCGCATCGATCAGGCGTACATCGGCTCCTGCGCCAACGGCACGCAGGACGATCTGGAACTTGCAGCGGCAATTCTGCGCGGCAGGCGTGTGGCACCGGGCGTGCGCCTGATCGTTGTGCCGGCGTCGATGACGGTGTATCGCGACGCGATGCAGAGCGGCGCCATCGCCACCCTGATGGACGCCGGTGCCACCATCGCGCCACCGACCTGCGGTGCCTGCGGCGGCGGCCACATGGGCGTGCTGGCGGAACAGGAAGTCTGCATCACCTCCAGCACGCGCAATTTCAAGGGCCGCATGGGCGAACCCAGTTCGCGTGTGTTCATGGCGTCGCCGGCGACGGTGGCGGCATCGGCAATTGCGGGGACGATTTCCGATCCGCGGAACTTTTTGAACTAGAACGCGACTGATACACGGGACTCGGCCGGCATGAAGCGGCAGGGGATGGTTCTGGATTATTTGCGCTCACGTCTGGCCATAGAGAATTTGATCTGAAGTGCGCTGAATGGCAAGCTGCGGATTCGGAAGGGCTGCAACAACCCGCTGCATCGCGATGTGCATGGGGGCACGGCCTTGTTCGGTTTGTGCAGGCATAACCAACAACAATCCAGCCGGAATACGTCATGAATTTCAAAGCTCGAGTATGGAAAGTCGGCGATAACATCAACACCGATCTCATACTGCCCAATCGCGCGTTTTATCTGACGGCCGAAGAGCAGGTGGGTTACGTGTTCAGCGCCAACCGCCCCGGCTGGGCGCAGCAAGTACAAAAGGGCGATATCCTGATTGGCGGCAGGAACTTCGGCATGGGTTCCAGCCGGCCGGCAGCGCGTTCGCTGAAAAATCTGGGATTGGCGTGTCTGGTGGCGCCGTATATCAATGGCCTGTTTTTTCGCAATGCGGTGAATTTTGCGTTTCCCGCGCTGGAATGCCCGGGCGTGGACGAGGCGTTCGATGAAGGCGACATCGCCGAGATCGAATTTTCCGCGGGACGTGTGCGTAACCTGACCCAAGGTACCGAACTCACGGCCAAACCGCTGCCCGCGCAGTTGCTGGCCATCGTCAATGCAGGCGGCATCTATCCGCTGCTGGAAAAAGAGGGTTCGATTGCGCCCAGGGCGTAGCACTCTCGCGCGCTGCCGCGGGTTGTTGGCTGCGCTGCTCGCGGGTCTCGCGCTAGTGGCCGCCGTGCCGGTGCAGGCCGACGAGGTCGCCTATCGCAACTTCATGGCGGCCGCGGCGGATTCCGCGCGGCGCGGCGATCACGCCGCATCGGCGGCCATGCTGGAGCAGGCGATCACCCAGGCGGAGGCGTTCGGCGCCAACGATCTTCGGCTTGCGGCCGCGCTGCATGCCATGGGGCGCGCCAAACGCAGCATGCACGATTATGCGCCCGCCGAAGCGAGCCATCTGCGCGCGCTGGCGATACTCGAAAACGCCGGGCCCGGCGCGCGCCGGCTAACCGCGGCGGTGCTCAACGGACTGGGCGATATCCGCCAATTGCAGAGCCGTATGGCGGATGCCGAAGCCTATTACACACGCGAACTGGCGCTGCTGGAACAGCTGCATGGTCCGGACCATCCCGAGGTGGCGCAGGCACTGTCGAACAATCTGGCCACCGTGTATCGCGCACAGTCGCGCAAGGAAGACGTCGAGGACGCGTACCGGCGCGCGCTGACCATCATCGAAAACAGCGTGCCGCCCGGTGACGGCCGTCTGGGACTGGCGCTGATCGATCTTGCCGAGTGGTGCAAGCGGCTCGACAAGTACGCGGAAGCGGAAACGTATTACCGCCGCGGCATCCCCATACTGCAGCGCATGTTTGCGCCCGCGCATGCGCGCGTGCTGTACCTGATACAGGATTGGGGCCAGGTCAACCAATTGCAGGGCCGCTATGGCGAGGCGGAGCGCATTTACAAAATGCTGCTGGCGATGGTGGAACAGACGTCCGGCCGGTGGCACCCCAGTATCGCCGCGGCGCTGAACAATCTGGTCGGTGTCTACCAGATGCAGGGCCGGCACGCGGAAGCGGCGGCGGCGCGTAAGCGCATGCTGGATGTCGAGCGCCGGCAGTTTCGAGGCCTGCCGTACGTTCCGGAGCAGGGCGAACCGCGGCGGCGGCGTCGTCCGCCGTGATCGCGGCCTCGCGGCAGACGATTGATGTAACCTTTTGTTTTTGAAGGGTAAAATTTACTGCTGGTGATGAGTGCTTGCGGCACGCGGATGGCCGGATATGATGCGCGGCAATCCAACGCGAGGAGTAGTCGAACATGACGTCCCCAGGTTATCCGCGCCGCCGCTTTCTGTGCGCCGTTGCGCAGGGCGTGGCGGTGCTGGCCGCGGGCTGCGCCGTAGTGCCGGGCTTGAGCGACCCCAATGTGCTGCTGCAGGAGGGCGAGCAGCTTTACCGCGAGAAGCGCTATGACGAGGCGATCGCCCGGTTCCGCGAGGTGGTGGCGCGCGATCCGTCGAACTGGCGCGCGTGGTTGTGGCTGTGCCGCGCCTACATCGTGCGCGCACTGTGGGGTGATGCGATCGAAGCCGGGCGCCAGGCGTTCCGGCTGTCGCCGCAGGGCCCGGAGGTCTTGCAAACCTTCTTGCAAGCGCTGTTTGGCGGCGGTGCGCAGGCGCTGAGCAGCGGTGAATTCGCGGCGTCGATCAGCCATTTCAGCGAATATCTCAAGCTCAACAGCGGCGATGGCGCCGCCTGGGTCAACGTGGGCAAGGCTTATCTTGGCAACAAGCAGTATGGCGATGCGCTCAAATCGCTGCTGCAGGCGCTGGGTGTCTCCGGCGTGGATCGCGGTGAGGTCATCCGCACGCTGCTCTCCGGCGGCACGCAGGCCTTCAAGGCGCGTGATTACGGCAACGCCATCGGCATGCTGCGCGAATACGTAAAGCAGGATCCGCGAAATTTGCAGGCGTATCTGACGCTGGCGAAATCGTATTGGGAAGCAGGACAAAGCAGCGGCGCGGTGGCGGCGTTTCGCGAGGTGCTGAAACTCAATCCGACGAATGGCGAAGCGCTGCGCTACCTGCTGCAGCCGAAATGACGGCGAACGGCCGCCGCTACACCAGGAGCGTGATCTGATGCCAGCCGGCGATGGTGTTCCGCACATGCTCGATCATCCGATGGCGGGCGTCCGGGCGTGGGTGCGCGCAGACATTCGGCGCGAGGACTGGTTCCTGACATTGCCGCCGGAATGTCTGGCCGAATTGCGGGCGGTGGCGGACGCGTTGCGCGCGCGGCCCTGTGCCATCGAGCACATCGATCCGGCGCAGTTCGCGCTGCCGGCGTGTCGCGCTTTCATGCGCCGTGTGAAGTCGATGCTCGACGACGGCGTGCGCTTCGCGGTGGTGGACCGGCTGCCAATGGACGACGTTGGCGATGAGGCGGCGAAGGCGCTGTACTGGATACTGGCGTCATTTATCGCACGCCCGGTGCAGCAAAAACTGACGGGCACGCTGATTTACGCCGTGCGCGACACCGGGCAGAAGGCCACGCCCGGATCCGGCGTGCGTCCGGATCAGACCAATATGGAACAGTTCTTCCACAACGACAATGCCTACAACACCACGCCGCCCGAGTATGTGGCACTGCTGTGCGCGCGGCCGGCGAAGCACGGCGGCGTCAGCCAGCTGATCAGTTTCTACGCATTGCACAACGCATTGCTGCGCGGTCACCCGCAGGTGATCCCGCGCCTGTATCAGCCGTTCTGGTTTGACCGCCAGAAGGAATATCTGCCGGGCGAACCCGCAGTGATTTCCGCGCCGATCTTTGCCTACGACGGGCGGCTGCAGGTGCGCCTCAGCCTGTTCCAGGCAAAGAGCGGCTACGTCATGATGAATCAGCCGATGGACGAGGCGGGCGTCACCGCGATCGATACGCTGACGCGCCTGTTCGCCGACGAATCGCTGCGCGTCGACTTCGTGATGGAACGCGGGCAAATGCAGTTCGTCAACAACCGCGAAACCTGCCACCGCCGCACCGTGTTCGAGGATGTCGCGGCGCCGGCCCACAAGCGGCTGATGGTGCGACTGTGGTTGCGCGATGCGGGGGATGTGCGGTATCAGGGATAGCGTGCCGCGGGTCATCGCGCCGCGCGATATGCGGTGATCGCCACGTACGCCGCCAGCAGCAGGCCGGAACCCACGAATACCCACCGAAACGCCGCATGAAAGGCATCGCCCGCGGCAAGACCGTCGGCAAGGTGGCGCGCTTCCAGCACCTGCAATGCACTGCTCAGCACCACCGCCGAAATGATGACGCCGATGGTGCGCGTGAGCACGGTAAGGCTGCCCGCGACGCCGCGGTCGCGCGCGTGCAGGCTGGCGACGATGAAGTCGGCGTAGCCGACCTGAAAAAAACCGATGCCCATGCCGTGCAGGACCAGTCCGGGGATAAGCGCGGCAATCGAGGGTTCGGCGGGCCAGAAGGCCATGACCAGTTGCGCCAGTGCGACCAGCGCGGCGCCCAACTGTGTGGTCCGCTGTTGTCCGGCGGCGCGCAACACGCGCGGTGCCACGGTGGAGGCCAGCAGCACGCCCACGGTGGCAATCGCCAGCAGCAGGCCGATGGTGGCGGCGTTAAAGCCGCCGATGCGCGCGAGGTAGTACGGCACCAGCAACGGAATGCCAAAGCCGACCAGATTGATCATGACGCTGCTGAGATTGGCGAGGCGCACGGCAGGGTCGCGTACCGCGGCGGCGGGCAACACGGGTTCGGCGTGGCCGCGTTCGCGTCGCGCGAACCACACCAGCAGCAGGGTTCCGGCGGCGCCACTGGCCAGCGGCCACCCCGCATGGCCGGTGCCCGGCCACAGCGCGGGTGTCATCAACAATGCCGCCAATCCCGTGGCGAGCAGGGTTGACGCGCTCCAGGTCATGCGGCGGCGAGGCTGCGGCGTGGTGTCGCCTGCGGGCAGCCGCGCGAGCAGCGCCAGCGCCAGCAGCGCCACCGGCAGGCGAAACCAGAATACCCCCGACCAACCGATGAGTTGAATTGCGCCGCCGCCAATCAGCGGGCCGACGATGCCGGCTACCGCGGCCGTCATGGTGTAGCGCGACAGCGCCCAGGTGCGCTGCGCGTCGCCGCTGGCGGCTACGATCAGCGCCGGCGCGCAACTCAGTACCAGCGCGGTGGCGATGCCCTGCAGCGCGCGTGCCGCCAGCAGCCATGCATAGCTGGGGGCGAGTCCGCAGGCCGCGAATGCCAGCGTGCCGACGATGAGCCCGGCGCGAAACACCGCGCGATGGCCGATCACGTCGCCCAGCTTGCCAAACGCCAGCATCAGGCTGGCGTAGGTGATGACATAGCAGATCACCACCCAGCGGATGTCCTGCACCGCAAGGGCGAAGGCGTCGGTGATCGCGGGAAATGCCACGTTGACGGCGAAGTCCATCGGCGCGATGGACGCGCCGAGGCCGATGGTGCAGAGCGCAAACAGCGGGCGGCTATGAGCGTTCGTCATGATGCGGCTGCGCGGGATCGATCGCCGAAGGGCGCATCACTTTGCCCGGAGTCGCCCTCCTTCCGGCCCGCGCCGGAAGGAAGGATGCGGGCGTTGCCGCAGTCTTGCGGTGAACGCTAATTCGCAAACCGGAACGTGGACGACGGTTCGTCCTGCCGGTCGCGCGGCTTGCGCAGGCGGCTGGCCATTTCCAATGCGGCGGGGGCGTTTTCGAGCAGGATTGCCATTTGCCGCTCGTCAAGTTTCAGTCCTGCGCGCCAGGCCATGGTCTGCGCCGTGGCGCGCGTGGCGGCGTCGGCGTCGGGACGGGGTTCGAACACGGATATGTCCACCTGCGGCGCCTGCGCCGTGGGATCAAGCGGCGGACGGCGCTGGTGCCAATCGGTTTCACGCTGATAGGCGTGTCCCGCGGCCAGCACCTGCGCGTCGTTGAACGGCCGCGTGATCAGCTGCAGGCCCAGTGGCAACCCGGTTTTGGAGAACCCCCCGCACAGCACCAGTGCGGGCGTGCGCGCGGCGTTTGATGGCGTAAAGGCATTCGACTTGCGCCAGAAGTTGGTGACGCGGTAATCCTCAAAGCGCGGCGCGGGGCCGAAGCCCGCCGTCAGCAGGATGTCGTACTTCTCAAGCAGCGGCCGCATGTCGGCCATGTAACGCTTGTGCTCGCGCAGCGCCTGCACGTAGTCGCTGGCCTGAAACAGGCACGCCGGCAGCGCGCGGCCCAGAAAATCGCGGCCGAAATCGCCGGGGCGATTTTGCAGATCCTTTTGCTGGATCGCGAACATTTCACTTTCCGCAATGACGACCTTGACGTCGAGGCCGTCCAGCATCGGCCGCGCGCGACAGTCCTCAATCGTTGCGCCCGCGCGCTTGAAGGTGGCGATCGCCTCTTCCATGGCGGCGCGCAGGTCTTCGTGCGCGGGCAGGTCTTCCTCCCAGTAGTGGCGCAACACGCCGATCTTCAATCCCCTGACGCTGAAGTTGTCGAGGGCTGCGCGGTAATCAGGGATTGCCTGCTCGGTGCTGCCGCCGTCTTTCGGATCGTGGCCGGCGAGTGTCTGCAACAGTATTGCGCAGTCTTCGGCCGTGCGCGCCATCGGGCCGCAATGGTCAAACGTGAATGAATTCGGAATCACGCCGGCGCGGCTCACCAGGCCGTAGGTCGGCATCAGACCGGTGATGCCGCAATGGGATGCCGGCCCGCGAACCGAGCCGCCGGTGTCGGAACCCAGCGCTGCCGGCGTCAGGCCCGCCGCCAGCGCGGCACCGGAGCCGCTGGAAGACCCGCCGGTGAAATGCGCGAGGTTCCACGGGTTGCGCGCGGGCGGCCACGGCAGGTCGAATGACGGGCCGCCGTGGGCAAACTCATGCGTTTGCAGCTTGCCCAGCAGAATGGCTCCGGCATCCAGCAGTTTCTGCGTGGTGGTGGCGTTGGCGGCGGGAATATTGTCGATACAGATTTTGGAGCCGCCCGAGGTGAGGATGCCCGCGGTGTCGTAGATGTCCTTCAGCGCGAACGGGATGCCGTGCAGCGGGCCGCGGTAATGGCCTGCCGCGATGTCCTGTTCGGCCTGCTTTGCCTGCCGGCGCGCGAGCTCGGCCGTGAGGGTGATGAAGGCCGACAGCTGTGGTTGATAGGTTTCGATGCGCGCCAGCAGCGCGTCGGTGAGTTCGAGCGGCGACAGCTTGCGGCTGCGGATCAGCCCGGCGGTTTCGGCGATTGTCAGGTAATGCAGTTCCATGGCGTTATCTCCCTGCGGCGAGCAATCCCAGATTGGCGAGTACGGTGCGCGTTTGCTTTTCCTCGACCTCAAGCTGCCGGGCGAACGCGGCGCTCAGCAGATAAGCCGGATTCCAGAACTGCTTTTCGGCTTCTTTCAGCCACTCCGGGGAGCGGGCGAGTTTTTCGAACGTCGCATCCCAGTAGGCAATCTGCGCCGGCGTCAGATTTTTCACGCCCATGAAGCCGCGCCAGGTGTAGAACACCGCGTCGCTGCCCTGTTCCTTGAGCGTGGGCAGTTCTGCCAGCGGGCCGCTTTGGCGTTCGGCGGCGGAGAGGCCGAGAATGCGCGCGCGGCCATCCTTGTGCATCGCGTACATGCTGCGCGGGCTGGCGACGTAGACATCGACGTGCCCGCCGAGCATTGCGGTCAGCGCCGGGCCGCCCCCGGGATAGATGACGGTCTTGACCTTGCCGGGATCGACGCCGATGGATTTCAGGTACAGGCTCATCACGATGTGATTGTGGTTGCCGCGCGCGGTGGCAAACGCCCAGCTCAGCGACTGCGGGTCTTTTTTCATGCGCGCGGTGAGATCGGCGAGCGTCTTGATCGGCGAATCGCCGCGCACGGTGATTACCACGAATTCGCGGGCGATGATGTTCAGTGGTGTGAAGTGGGTGTAGGTCAATGGTGATGTGCCCATCAGCCGGTTGCCGATCAGCGCCGGAGAAATGGTGGCGATATAGTGCGCATCGCCGGTGTGCTGATTCATGTACGCCCAGCCGATGGTGTTGGCCGCGCCCGGTTTATTGACCACGGCAGAGCCCGGTACCAGGCCACTGGTTTGAAAGATGCGCTGCACCACGCGCGCCATGATGTCGGGCGAGCCGCCGGGTGCGGAGCCGACCACCAGTTCCACGGTCTTGGCGGGTTTCCACGACTGTGCGCCGCCCGCCGCACCCGCGGCGGCTATGCCAAGCAACAGCAAGGGTAAACGTAACTTATTGATTTTAAACAATTTATTCTCCGTCGTTCTCGATCAGGTACGTGTTCCCGGGGCCGATACGCCCAGCTCACGCAGCAATTCGCGCAGGGTTTCGGTTTCGTGCTCCAGATGACGCTGCGTCTGCGCGCTGCTCATCAGCGTTTCCGCCCACGCGTTACGTTGTACTTCGCGCTTCCATTCCGGCGTCTCGGTCATTTGCGCGAAGGCGTGGTCCCAGAACGCCAGTTGTGCGGGCGTCAGCCCCTTTGCGCCCATGAAGCCGCGCCAGCTGAAATAGGTTACGTTGATGCCCTGCTCACGCAGGGTGGGTGCGGCGGACAGCGCATTGTCCTGGCGCTGCGGCGCGGCAATGCCCAATACACGCAGTTTGCCCGCGGCCAGCTGCGGTATCACAGTGGCCGGCGACACCACGCCCGCATCGACTTTGCCGCCGAGCGCGGCCGCGATGGCTTCGCTGCCCGAGTTGTAGACGATCGCCTTGATCTGGCGCGGATCGCCGCCGGCGGCCCTGGCCATCAGGCCGATCATCACGTGGTTGTGATTGCCGCGCGCGGACCCATAGGCAAAACTCAGCGCCGACGGATCCTTGCGCAGTCGCGCCATCAGATCGCGTGCGTCGGCAATCGGTGAATCCGCGCGCGTCACCAGCACCGGGTACTCGCGCAGCACGATGCTCAGCGGCGTGAAATGGCGGAAATTGAGCGGACTCAATCCGAGCAGATGGTTGGTGATGGCGGAAGTCGACAGCGTGGCGATATAGTGCGCGCTGCCCGCGTGCTGATTGAGGTAGTACATGGACAGCATGCCGCCGGCGCCCGGCTTGTTGTTGACGCTCACGCTGCGAAATCCCGGCAGCGACTCGAGAATTTTTTGTGTGATGCGCGCGCTGCGGTCGGATGAGCTGCCGGCGGCGGATTGCACAATCACCTCGACGTTGCGCGAGGGCTTCCACTGGCTTTTCGCCTGTGCGAAACCCGCAAGCGCGGCCAGCAGCAACGCCGGCCAACGAGGCATAGACAGCATCAATCTCTCCACGCGCGACGGAAATGTTGTCGGTTGCCGCATCGTAGCGCCGAATGCGCGTGCTGTCACGAACGCGCGTTCGCATGTTCGCCCGCGCGATCATCCGCGCGTTGTTGACGCAGCGGCGCGGCCTCTCTAAGCTTGGGGCGTCCCGCATCGTCCCCCAACCCTTCCCGCTTACGCCCATGACTTATTACCAGCCCGCCGCGATCGGCATGCCGCTCGCCGACGTCGATACGCCGGCGCTGTTGCTCGACCTTGACGCGTTTGAGACCAACCTCAAATTGTTGCAGCAGTCGCTGGCGGGCCGCGCTATCAAGCTGCGGCCGCACGCGAAGAGCCACAAGTGCCCGGAAATCGCGAAGCGCCAGATGGCGCTGGGCGCGGTGGGCGTGTGCTGCCAGAAAGTCAGCGAGGCGCAGGCGATGGTGGACGGCGGCGTGACCGATGTGCTGATCGCCAACGAAGTGGTGGGCGCAGCCAAACTCCGGCGCCTGACGGCGCTCGCGGCACGGGCAAAGATCGCCGTGTGTGCGGATCACGCGGACAACGTGGCGGCGCTTGACGCGGCGGCGCAGGCGGCGGGCATCACGCTGGATGTGCTGGTGGAGGTGAACGTCGGCGCCAACCGCTGCGGCGTCGAGCCTGGCGAGCCCGCGTTCAGGCTGGCACAGCAGATACACCACGCGAAACATCTGCGCTTCGCGGGACTGCAGGCGTATCAGGGCAGCGCACAGCACGTGCGCGAGACCGGCGCGCGCCGCGCGGCGATTGACGCCGCCTGCGATAAAGTCCGAAACACCACGGCGCTGCTGGCGCAGGCCGGTATACCCTGCGAGCGCGTCACCGGCGCGGGCACCGGCAGTTATATGTTCGAAGCGGCCAGCAGCGTGTATCACGAGCTGCAGACCGGCTCGTATATTTTCATGGATGCGGATTACGCGAAGAACGACTGGACCGAGAGCGGCATACCGCGTTTCGAGCACAGCCTGTTCCTGTGGACCACGGTGATGAGCACGCCGGCGCGGGACCGCGCGATCTGCGATGCAGGCCTGAAAGCGTCCAGCGTGGATTCCGGCATGCCAACCGTGTTCGACACGCCGGGCGTGGTGTACGCCAAGGCGTCCGACGAACATGGCGTGCTCCAGTTGAGCGATGGCGTTAGCTTGCCGCTGGGCTGCAAACTGAAACTGATTCCCGGACACTGCGATCCGACGGTCAATCTTTACGATCACTTTGTGTGCGTGCGCAAGGGCGTGGTGGAGGCGCTGTGGCCGATCGCAGCGCGCGGCGCGCTTTTGTAAAATATGAATAAAATCAATAAGATAGGATTTATCGGCATTGGCAACATGGGAAACCCGATGGCGGCGCGCGTGGCTGCGGTGGGGTTTGACCTGAGCGTCTACGACATCAACCCGGAAGCGTCGGCCACCTTCGCGGCGAAGCATGGCTGCAGGGTTGCCGCATCGCTGGCGCAATTGGGGCGCGAGGCCGAGGCGGTGATCACCATGTTGCCCACCGACAAGATTGTCAACGCGGTGATCCTCGGCGACGATGGCGTGGCCGCAACGCTGGCGCGCGGCAGTGTGGTGGTGGACATGAGCACCAGCGATCCGGTGGCCACACAAGCGCTGGCGGCGGCGCTGGCGCCGCGCGGCATTGACGTCGTGGATGCGCCGGTGATGGGCGGCGTGGTGTTCGCGCGTGACGGCACGCTCGACATCATGGCCGCCGGCGATGACGCGGCGGTCGCGCGCGTGACGCCGCTACTGCACAGCATGGGACGCAGCGTGACGCCCTGCGGCGCCGCCGGCAATGCGCACGCGCTCAAAGCGTTGGCCAATTACATCAACGCCTGCGCCCTGATCAACGTGGTGGAGGCGATGACCATCGGCCGCAAGTTCGGACTGGACGCGAAGATGATGGCTGACGCGCTGCTGCCGATGATCAACGGCCGCCAGCATCCGCTCGAAAAAAAGATTCTGCCGCAAGTGATGACGCGACATTTCAACACCGGCATGGCGATGGGGCTGGTAGCCAAGGATATCGGCATCGCAGTGGCGACCGCGAAATCCATAGGTGCCCATGCGCCGCTGGCGGAACTGACGCACAAGCTGTGGCTGGAGGCTGCTGCAAAAATCGGCGGCCATCTCGATCAGACCGAAGTCGCGAAGTTGTGGGAGCAGGCGAGCGGCGTGACACTGCAGGCCTAGCGTGGCTGAAACCCGCGTCGATCTGCTGCATCTGCTGGAGGACTTGCGCGACGCCTATCCCGGCGCGCTCGAAGAAACCATCCTCACCGAAATCCTTGCCAATGCGCTTGATTCTGGCGCGAATCGCATTCGCATCAACACCGATTCCGCCGCCGCAAGCGTGACCATCGTGGACAACGGCTCGGGCATGCCGCGTCACGAACTGCGCCGCTATCACGACCTCGCCACCAGTACCAAGACGCGCGGGCAGGGCATCGGATTTGCCGGCGTCGGCATCAAGCTCGCATTGCTTGCCTGCAGGGAGGTGATCACCGAAACCCGGCGCGCGTCCACGCACGTGGCCACGCAATGGCACCTGGCGGCGCGGCACAAGGCGCCGTGGCGCTGGGTACCGCCGCCGGGCCTGGTGGACACGCAGGGCACCGCGGTGCGGCTTTGTTTGTCGGACACGTTTTCACCGCTCACCGATGCCGGCTATGTGGAAGCGGCAGTGCGGCAGCATTTTCAGCCGCTGCTCGATCCCGCGTTTGACACGATGATGCTGTCCGTGCATGGCCGCGACATTGTGTTCGAGGTCAACGGCCAGGTGCTCGGCAAGCATGCTTGTGCGGCGCCCGAGATCGCGCCGCTGGAAATCTACATGGGCCGCAAACGCAAGCCGCAGGCGTTCGGTTACCTGTATCGCGAACCCGCGCCGCTGCCGGAAAACCGGCGTGGAATCGCCATCAGCACCTATGGCAAGATCATTCGCGCGGGCTGGGACTGGCTCGGCATCACGCCCAAAGCGGGCGAGCGCATCGGCGGCGTTATAGAGGTGCCGGCATTGGCGGCAGCGCTTACCCTGAACAAGGGCGACTTCATTCGCAGCGGCGCGCGCGGCGCTACGTATCTCGCATACCGCAAGGCGATCCAGGAGGCGGTGCTGCGCCAGCTCGCGGCCTGGGGCGACAGCAGTGAACAGATCGAGCCGGCACGGCCGCGCGCCATGCGCTCGCTGGAGCGCGATCTTGAGCGCGTGCTGCTCGACCTGAGCGAAGGTTTCCCGCTGCTGGCGGCGCTGGTGGAGCACCGGCGCGGCGGACAACGGCCGCTGCCGCTGGGACCGAAAGCGGCCGATGGCGAGCCAGGTTACGCCGGGGCCACGAGTGTGCCGCCGTTCGAGGGCGGGGCGGAGGCCGCAAACGTGCCGCCACAGCCACCCGCGGCGGATGGCGGTGACGAAAGCACACCGCCGCCATCGGATGCAGCACCCATGGATGCCGCGCCTGCGCCGCCCGCGCATCCGCTCGACCTGCCGGATGTCAAACGCAAGCCGCGTCCGGCGCGGCTGGGCCTTGGCGTGCAGTTCGAGGATCGGCCAGATGACCTCGAACTGGGTCGCCTGGTGGAATCCACGGTATTTATCAATCAGGCGCATCCCGCGCACCAGCGTGCCGTGGCGTCTCGCGCCGAGGGTTACCACATCGCGCTGACGGTGGCGCTGGCGCTGGCGCCGCTCACCGTGGAGGCGGCGGCCGAACATGGCTTCATCACCGAGTTCATGGCGCGCTGGGGCGAGGCCGTGGCAAAGCCCACAGGCAAGACGGTGCGGCGCAAGAAGGGGTAACCGCGCGGCGACCTTGCCGTTTTGAATTACTTGGTACAGAATTGCGCCATTCCGCAATTTCTGAATCCGCGACCGTGGCCCGACCCCGTGAGTTTGATGCCGATGCAACGCTGGACAAGGCGATGCAGACCTTTTGGGCGCGCGGCTTCGAAGCGACCTCGCTGGACGATCTGTGTGCGGCGACCGGGCTGGGCCGTTCAAGTCTATACGCCGCATTCGGCGACAAACAGTCGTTGTATCTGGCCGCGTTGTCGCGCTACGAAGCCGCGGCGGTCGGCCGCGTCAATGCGGCGCTCGCCAACAGCACATCGCCGCGCGCCGGCATTGCGGCATTTGTGAATCGTATCGTCGACGATATCGTCGCGGGGCCGGGCCGCCGCGGCTGCTTCATCGGCAACTGTGCGGCCGAACTTGCGCGGCAGGACCCGCTGGTGGCCGCGCGCGTGCGCGCGAGCATGGATCGTCTGCAGAGCACGTTTCGCGATGCGCTGCTGCAGGCCAAGGGGGCGGGCGAGATTCGCCGCGACGCCGATGTCGACGCGCTGGCCGCGTTTATCATGTCGGGCATACAGGGGCTGCGGCTGGTGGGCAAGGCGCGGCCGGAGCGCGCGCTGCTGGAAGGCATCGCCGGGGTGATGTTGCGATGTCTGGAGCGTTGAGTTTTTGCCGTTTTGAACCAGTCAGTTCATAATTAAGTGTAACTTCAAGGAGAAGCTCATGGTGCGACTTGCCGATCTGGACGATTCCGACCGGGAAAACATGCTCAAAAAAGTGCCCACGCTGCCGCGTTTTGAGGGCCGTCCGTGGGTGCGCGGGCCGGCGCTGAACAAGCGACGGGTGGCGATCGTGTCGACGGCGGGCCTGCACGTGCGCGGCGACCGGCCATTCGGCGCGGGCAGCGCCAGCATGGATTACCGTGTGATTCCCGGTGGCACGCGCGCGGGTGAACTGGTGATGAGCCATATGTCGGTGAATTACGACCGCAGCGGTTTTCAGGAAGACTGGAACGTGGCTTTCCCGCTTGACCGGTTGACCCAGCTTGCGGGCGAAGGCGTGGTGGGGTCGGTGGCGAGCTACCACTATTCGTTCATGGGCGCGGTGTCGCCCGTGACCAAGTACGAACCCAAGGCGCGCGAACTGGCCGCGCAGTTGCACGCGGACAAGGTCGACGCCGTTTTGTTATCGCCGGTCTGACCCAACTGCACGTGCGCCGTCGGCGCACTGGGTCACTACCTCGAAGCGGAAGGCATTGCCACCACGCAAATCAGTCTGGTTCGCGAACACACCGAAGCACTGGCGCCGCCGCGCGCGCTGTGGGTGCCGTTCATGCTGGGGCGCCCGTTCGGCGTGCCCGGCGATGCGGCGTTCCAGCGGCGGGTGTTGCTGGCCGCGCTGCAATTGCTGGAACGCGAAGCGGGTCCCGTGCTTGAGGACTTCACCGAGGATGCGCCGCTTGACGCGCGTCCCGCGCCGGAAGGTATATCCTGCCCGGTGAGTTTTCCGGCCATGAAGCGCGATGGTTCGCTGGCGCAGAATTTGAAGGACGAGGCGACACAACTCCAGGCCTGGCACGACGTCGCGGTGCGTCATCACGGGCGCTCGACGCTGGGCGTCACCGGGCTCAAGCCGCTTGAAATCGTGGATTACCTTGCGCGCTGGCTTGGCGGGGGCGCACCGGCGTTTACCGTGACTGGCGCCACCCAGGGCGACACGTTGAAACAGGCCTGCGACGAATTGCGCGCCTACTATCTTGAAGCCAAAGCCGTGCAGCCGGGGGTGCACTCCAGCCGCAGCATGCAGCAGTGGTACTGGCTGGATACCGCGGCCGGGCAGGCCGTTCTGAAACTGCGTGAAATTGCCGCCAACAGTGCCGAGGCGTCGGTCAAGGCCGTGTCCGGCATGAGCCTGGTGCCGCGCGCGGTGGATAACATGCTGCGAGAGCAACAGAGATAACCTTCATCGGCGGGGTGGCAGAGTGTTATGCCGTGGCCTGCAAAGCCGCGCAGGGTGGTTCAAATCCATCCCCCGCCTCCATTTTTTCTCAGAGGAGCAAGACCGTTCATGTCCAGACTAGACCCTTTGCCCATCGGCGCCGTGCCGGAAGTCGCCGATATTTTTGAAAAGATCAAGGCCACCGGCCACTATATTCCCAACAGCCAGCTGATCCTGCAGCGCAAGCCCGCCATCCTGCGCGCGCTGCGCGGCCTGTCCGCCGCGGTGATGGACCCGGCAGGCGAGGTGCCGCTCGCGGTCAAACGCCTGGTCGGCTACATGGCCTCGCGCGCGCATGGCTGCCACTACTGAATGGCGCACAACGCTGGAGGGTCTCTCCAGCAGGGTGTGGCCGATGAGAAACTCGCGGCAATCTGGGAATACCAGACCAGTCCGTTGTTCGACGATGCCGAACGCGTGGCGCTCGAATTCGCGGTCGCTGCCGCGGCGCAACCCAATGGCGTCACCGACGAACTGTTCGAACGCCTCAAGCAGCACTGGAGCGAGGGGCAGGTCGTCGAGATCGTATCCGTGATTTCATTCTTCGGGTTCATGAACCGGTACAACGACACCATGGCCACGCCGCTGGAGGACGAGCCGATCGCGGTGGCAGAGAAGCACATTGCGAAGCAGGGGTGGCAACTCGGCAAGCACGGACGCACATAAGGGAACGGGCCGGCTGCCCTGTGCGAAAAGCGCCCGGCGGCATGGGGCGACAATGGAATGATATAAGTTATTGATTTTATTGAACTTATTTTCACAAACGCACGAGATGGGCCGGTTCGCCTGAAATGGACAAATTTGCCAATACGGCTATAATGGGCGACATCATCCGATGGAGCCTGCCATGCCCGCATCTGCCGCCCTCAATTACCGCAACAGCCACGGTGAACTGGTCGATATACCCTCGGTGGCCGCCACGCGCCTGAAAAACGAGTTCGGCGCCGTGCTGGAGCAGGCGCAGCGCGGCGGGGCGGTCGCCATCACACGGCACGACACGCCCAAGGCCGTGCTGGTGTCCTACGAAGAATTTCAGGCGCTGATACGCAACAGCACGCCCAGCCTCAACGATCTGGCCACCGAATACGACACGCTGCTCGCGCGCATGCAGACGCCGGCGGCACGCAAGGGCATGGCCGATGCCTTCAATGCGGCGCCCGCCGTGCTGGGCCGGGCGGCGGTAAAGTCCGCGCGCAAACACCGCTGAGGCATGGCGAGCGATAGCGCCCGCCGCGAGCCGCCACAGATTTACGTCCTCGCCGGGGTCAATGGCGCCGGCAAAAGCAGCATCGCCGGCGCGGCGTTTCGCGAGCACGGTGCCGATTATTACAACCCCGACGAAGCGGCGCGCGCCCTGCGCGCCGCCAATCCCGCGCTCGATCAGACGCAGGCCAATGGCCTGGCATGGCGGCATGGCCGTGATTTGCTGGAACGCGCCATCCGTGAGCGGCTCGACTATGCGTTTGAAACCACGCTGGGGGCGAGCACACTCCCGCGCATGCTGCGCGAAGCCGCCGCGCAGGGCGTGGCGGTGCATGTGTGGTACGCGGGCCTCTCCACGCCGGAACTGCACCTCGCGCGCGTGCGTGCCCGCGTGGCGCGTGGTGGCCACGACATTCCGGAAGCGGCCATCCGCCGCCGCTTCGAACACAGCCGGCTCAACCTGATCCACCTTATGCCCGCGCTCGCCGCGCTGCGGGTTTACGACAACAGCGCGCAAGCCGATCCCGCCCTGGGCAAGGCGCCTGCGCCGGTGCTGGTGCTGCATGTCGAGCGCGGCAAAATCATGAATCCGCAGGATCTGGCGCAAGCGCCCGAGTGGGCCAAGCCGATCGTGGCGGCGGCGATGCGGTTGGCGCTGGGTTGAGTGAATCGGCGGTGGCGGGTGCGCCAATTCAATCGCGGTATCGCCCAATCAACGTGGAATTCTCAATCAACAGACACTACGGCGGAGCACCCATGGCACATCGATTGACGGTGAAGGGACGCGTCACCATTCCGGAAAATGTGCGCGAGCACCTCGGCATCGGCCCCGGCAGCGAAGTCGTATTTGAAATCGGACCACTGGGCGACGTGCTGGTGCGCAATGCCGTGGCGCGCGTGCCAGGTGCGCCTGTGCGCAGCCCATCCGACGCGCTGCGAGGCACACGCAAAACAGGCATGAGCACGGATGAAATCATGAGCCTGCTGCGCGCCCATGACGAGGACGCAAATGACCCAGGATTCCGGTAAGTTGTTTTCATTGATTCCGGCGCGCTGATTGACGGCCGAAGTCCCGTCATCAAATTGCAGCGGCGTTAAGTCAGCGACACGCATGCAAAAAAAGCGCGCCGAAGGCGCGCTTTTTCCGGGACATTAATGATTACTCAGGCCGCCGCCACCTCCGCCTTCTTCAATCCCGGCATATCAAAGCCAAGCTTGAGCAGGCCATCGACGGTTTTCTTCGCCTGTTCTTCGGTCAGCGCCACCAGCGGCGGGCGCACGGTGGCCCATTCGGGATCATTGGCGTAGTGTGCGATCACGGCTTTTAGCGCGGGGATCATCACGTACTGGCCGGTGGTCTTGCGGATCACGTCGAGCTGCGCCTGTTGCGCTTCCGCATCGGCGTGTTGCCATTCGCGGTAGAGCTTGTCGATGGCGGCCGGATTGACGTTGGCGGTGGCGGAAATGCAGCCCGCGCCGTGATTGCGCATGTTGGCGAGCAGGAAGGATTCGCTGCCGACGAACACGTCAAACCCATCCTTGGCAAACGCGTCGAGGAAGGTCTTGGTGTTTTTCCAGTCGCCGGAGCTGTCCTTCATGCCGGCGATGGCCTTGGGGTAGCGCTTCATCAGTCGCTCCACCAGTTTGGGCGTGATGCCGACCACCGCGACGGGCGGGATGTGATACAGATAAATTTTCAGGCGGTCGTCGCCCACGCGTTCAATCACTTCGGCGAAATTGCGGAACAGGCCGTCTTCCGGCACGTCCTTGTAATAGAACGGCGGCAGCATCAGCACGCCCGCGCAGCCGGCCTTGACCGCGTGTTCGGTCAGCCGCACGGTGTCGGTGAACGCGCAGCAGCCGGTGCCCGGCATCATGCGCGCAGGGTCGACGCCCGCCATCAGCAGCGAGTCGAGCAGCGCGATGCGTTCGTTGACCGACAGTGAATTCGCTTCGCTGTTGGTGCCGAAAACCGCCAGCCCCGACCCCTGGCCGAGCATCCATTGGCACTGCGCCACGAAGCGGTTGTGATCGGGACTCAAGTCGGCCTTGAACGGCGTGCACACGGGCGCGAGCACGCCCTTGATGCGTTTACTGTCTTTCATGTCGGCTCCTCCGGAATTGTCGGCAGGGTTGATGTGATAATCGTGCGTTGGCAGCGGCAGTGCCGCTGGCCCCGCGAACGGGCAGCGAGGATACCATATAGACTGTGCGCGCCCGATGGCGGTTGTTGATCTTTGCCATAGTACCGAGCCTTGAATAATTATTGAGTGAAATCAAATTGTTATCGACGACCAAGGGTATGCGGGGAATAACGTGACGGCGCTCAAATTGCTGTCTGCCGGCGCGGTCAAGGGAGGGGTGTCGCAGATTGCCGCTGCCTGTGCGCGCGCCACCGGCACGCCGGTGGAGGTCGCATTTACGCAAGGGCACCGCCTGCGCCAGCGCATCATCGACGGCGAGGCGGCCGACGTGGTGGTGGCGCCCGACAAGCTGATGAATGAGTTCGCCGCGGCGGGCCGGATTGTGCCGGCGACGCGCGCGCTGGTGGGGCGCTCGCGCGTGGGCGTGGTGATGCATCGCGATGCGCCGGCACCTGATGTCGGCAATACCGAGGTGTTCCGGCGCGCGCTGCTGACCGCAAGCGCGGTGGTGCACAACGACGCCTCCAGCGGCATCTATGTTGCACAACTGCTTGAGCGTCTGGCACTCAAGGCGCCATTGGGCGAGCGCATTGTTGTGGTCAACAGCGGCGCGGCGATCATGGAAACCGTGGCGGCGCGCGGCGCGGGCGCCATCGGTTTGGGACAGATTTCCGAAATCATGGTCATGATCGGCAAGGGCTGCGCGGTGAAAATGATTGCGCCGTTACCGGATGATATTCAACACGTGTCGGTGTATCACGCGGCTGCGTGCAGCGCGAGCGCAGCACCAGAGGCGGCAGCGTCGCTGGCGCGCGAACTGACCTCCGACGCCGCGAAGACAATCTTTGCAGCCACGGGGATCGACTGAACCATGAACATTCTGATTACCGGCGGCGCCGGATTTCTCGGTCGTGGCCTTGCACATGAACTGTTAAAAAACGTTAAAAATCAAATACTTATGAAATTGGTGCTGGCGGACATCATGCCCTTGTCCGATGCCGCGCTCAAGGGCGACCCGCGCGTGCGTGTGGCCACGGGCGATCTGCGGCAACTGCTGAATGCGGGATTGTTGCAGGGCATGGATGGCGTGTTTCACCTGGCCGCGGCGGTGAGCGGCGAATGCGAAGCCGATATCGACGTCGGCTTGCGCGCGAATCTCGACAACACGCGTGCACTGCTCGATGCGTGCCGCGCTGTGCCCGATGCCACCGCGGCGCCGCGCCTGGTGTTCTCCAGTTCACTGGCGGTGTATGGCGGCGACATGCCGGAGGCGATCACCGACACCACGCTGCCGCAGCCGCAGAATTCCTACGGTGCGCAAAAATTCATGTGTGAACAACTGATCGCCGACTACACGCGCAAGGGCTACATCGACGGCCGCAGCGTGCGCCTGCCGACAGTCACCGTGCGGCCGGGCAAGCCCAACGCCGCGGCGTCGGGTTTCATGAGCGGCATTATTCGCGAGCCGCTGGCGGGCGTGGACGCGGTGTGTCCGGTGGATCCGCAAACCGGCGTGTGGATTACATCGCCGCGTTATGCGGTGGCCGGCTTGATTGCCGCCTACGACACGCCTCAAGAACAATGGGGCAGCCGCATCGCCATGAATCTGCCGGGGCTGTCGGTGCGCGTGGCGGAAATGATCGCGGCGCTGCGGCGGCGCGCGGGTGAGGCAGTCGCTGCGCGCGTGCGCGTGGCGGCCGATGACACGATCTCGCGCATTGTCGGCGGCTGGCCGTGGCGGTTTGATACGGCGCGTGCGCGGGCGCTGGGCTTGCGCGGGCCGGCGGCGATGGACGATATCGTTGCCGAGTATGTGGCGGATTATCCGCAGGCGGTGGTGTAGGCGGGTGGCGGGATGTGCTGCGCTTCTCCCGCCCTACACCAACGGTGCCATCATTTTGCCGGAATAACCGGCAGCAGCGCCGCCGCCGGATACTGCGGCCCGAAGTGCAGCGTCACCTTGCCGCCAAATATCGCCGGCGGCCGATCGTCCGGGTCGTCGTGCATGAAGGGACCACAACCGTTCATCGGGTTTTTCATGTTGGACAGTGACGCCGCCGACAGGCCGTGGTCGTAGTCTTTGCCGCGGATGGTCAGCGCCATGCGGTAACCCTTGGGCACCACGATACAGCTCGGCCAGATTTCGATATCGAGTTCGTAGACCTCGCCCGGCGTCAGCGCCTGTTTTTCGTCGTGCGTGTGGTACGGGCGGTACGGCAGTGACAACGCCTTATCGAGCTTGCGGTGCGACGCGCGCAGCCAGCCTTGCGCAATCGGCGTCTTCGGATCGAGCGCGCCCTGAAACAGCACTTCGTTTCCGGCGGGATCGAACACCCGCAGGATCACGAACAGGTCAGCGTCCCGCGTCGTGGACGACACGAACAGTTTCACCGCCGACGGGCCGGTGATTTCAGTGTCTTGCGCGAGCGGCGCCGTGCTGAAGGTGATGCCGTCACCCATGGCTTCATAAGTTATTGTTTTTATTGAGTTATTTTTTTCAGCACTGAGGCCCAGCGTGTCGGGGTGCAGAAAGTAATGCGTCCACTGCGTGCGTGCCAGCGGCCATTCGTTTTCATGACGCAGCACGAATTTTTCGCCGGGATGGCGAATCTGCAGCTGCACTTTCGGTTGCCGGTCCCAGCCGTTTTGTTCGCCCTTCAAAAAATAATCGAAGAATTTTTTCTGCAGCCCGACGCCGTAGTCCGTGTAAAACGGCGCCCAGTGCGAGCCGCCGTGCGCTTCCAGCCATTTCTGCGTGGAGGCCGCGCGCGTAAAGCCCTCGAAGTTGCCGCGCGGATGCAGGCCCTGTCCGCCCCAGTTCGCGGCGGATAACAGCGGCACCTGCACTTTGGACAGGTCGCCGCTGCGCTCGTGGTAGTACGGGCCATCCAGATTTTGCTTGCTCAAGCTGGCCCACATGTCTTCGCGGTTCTTGATGAGTTCCGCGTCGCTCAGGGTTTCCGGGCCGCAGGCAAGTTCGCCGGTGAGGCGGCTTTTGGCGCCATGTTCGCCGACACCATGCTGCACGGTCTTGACTTGCATCTCCTGCCAGTTCTTGCGGAACACGCAAATGATACCGCCGTGGTGCGTCGAGTCGCGGTAATTGTCGACCCAGCCTTCCCACACGCAGATGGCGGCCAGATGCGGCGGCTGCGTGGCGGCGGCGCGCCACTGGTTGGCGCCGTAATACGAGATGCCATTGAGCCCGATCTTGCCGCTGCACCACGGCTGCGCCGCCGCCCACTCGATGCAGTCGTGAAAATCCTTGTTCTCGCGCGCGTCGTTGTGGCTGAGGTAGCCGGGTGAACGGCCCGCGCCGCGCGAATCCACGCGCACCACTGCGTAGCCGTCGGGCACCCATTTTTCGGGATCGACCACTTCCCAGTTTTGATACTTGTTGCTGGTGCCCGCGACCGCGTCCGGGTTTTCCCTGCACATGATGTCCCATGCGGTCTTGTAGCCGTCCTGAAACGCGAGGCCCTTGCCATACGGGCCGTAACTCATGATCGCCGGATATTTGCCGTCAGCCACCGGGCGGAACACGTCGGCGCGCAGCGTGAGGCCGTCGTCCATGGTGATCGGCACATCCCATTCGATGCGCATGTTGTCGCGGATTTCAGATTGGTACTCGGGCATGGCGGCTTTCCTCAATGGGTATTGCGTCGTTGTTATTTTTTCTCTGTGGCTTTCAGTTCGTCAACAAACTCTTGCTGTATGCGCTGCATCTTGGGAAGCAGCGCCTGCAGCATGGATTGCGATGCCATCATGGATTTTTGCATCACCACAGGCATTTTTTTGATCACGGCCTGACCCGCCGGCGTCTTGTAAAACGCGATCATTCCATTGACTTCGTCCTGGGTGAAGGACTCTTTATAAATTTTGCGGAACTGGGGTTCCATGATCTCCCAGCGATATTCGGTTTTCACCAGCGCGGCCATCTTGCTTTTCATGTTGTCGATGGCCTTTTGCTGGGGCGGCGTTATCTTCTGGTCTTTGAGGCTTTGCTGGATGAAGCCATTCATCATGCCGTCAATCTGCGCAAACATCCCGTTTGTCATCTGCTTCATATCCGTCATGGCCATCAACTGGCTGAGCGACGCATCAGTCGGCGGCGACGTGGCAGCCTGGCTCAGGCCTGCAATAACAAGACACAGTGCGGCGAAAAAGGCTTTCATCGTGTTTTCCTTTGAATTTTTAGCCAGGCGCCTGGCGATCTGCAGCGTTATCCATCGGGCAGCGACTGCCCGAAACGTTTCTCATGCGAACTGAATGCCCTCGGTCAGTACCAGATTGGAGCGCGTGGTGCGTTCGCGGATCGCGATCAGCGGCCTGTATTCGGGCGAGGTGTACCACTTCTTGAGCTGGGCCATGTCCGGAAACTCGAGGATGACGCAGCGCCGGGGCGACCAGTTGCCCTCCATCACCTCCGTCGCGCCGCCGCGCACCAGATAGCGGCCGCCATACGCGGCGATCGTCGCCGGCACTTTTTGCTGATATTCGGCAAATCCGGCGCTGTCGGTGACTTCAATGTCGGCAATGACGTAGGCTGCCACGATGGTGCTCCTTGTGTTCAGGCGTGATGCGGTTATACCGGTTTTTCGGGACGCACCGTCAGACGCCGCATCTCGCGCCGCGCGCCATGATAATCGTTAACCGCGTTGTGCATGGTGCAGCGGTTGTCCCAGAAGGTCATCTGGCCGGGTTCCCAGCGCACGCGGCAGGTGAATTCAGGCGTGCTTGCGTGCTCGTACAGCATCTTGATCAGCGGTTGGCTCTCGCGCTCGGTCATCTCGTCCAGATGCAGCGTGTGGGTGAGGCTGCAATACAGCGCCTTTGCGCCGGTCTGCGGATGGGTGCGCACGATCGGGTGTCTGGACACATAGCGATCCGCGCTGTCGGTGTTGGTCACCGGCATTGAAGTGATTTTCGCGTGGTGCTCCTGCCGATTGCCGCCGGGCCGGTATTTGAGGCTGGCGCTGAACACGCCGCTCACCCCATCGATCATGCGGCGCAGGCCGGTGGATAGTTCCTCGTACGCCATCTGTGTGTTGGTGAACAGCGTGTCGCCGCCCCTGGGGGGCGTTTCCACGGCATACAGCGTGGTGATCGCCGGCGGCTCCGCCAGATACGGCGTGTCTGAATGCCAGCCGTTGCCGAAGTTGCGGCGGTCCTGCGCTTCCTTCACCACCAGCGTCATCTCGGGAATGTCGGGCAGCCCCTGTGCGAACGGATAGTGACTGGGCTTGCCGAAATGGGCGGCGGCATCGCGCTGCTCGGCGGGCAACAGGTTCTGTCCGCGCACCGCGATCACCTTGAATTCCAGTAATGCCTGTTGCAACTCGTCCCACATCCGGGTGTTGCCGTGCGCCTTGAGGTCGGCACCGTGGATTTCCGCGCCGAGGGCGCCGGAGAGCGGACGTGCTTCAAAAGTCGTGTAGGTCATGACCATGCTCCATGACAACGGATGGCCATAGTATAGTCCGCTTGTTAACGGCCCGAACAACTCACCCGGAGGAAACCATGGCAGACGGCAACAAGGAACTGGCAGGCAAGGTGGCGCTGATTACCGGCGCGGCAAAGAACATCGGTCGCGCGATCGCGTTGGAACTGGCGAACGGCGGCGCGGCGGTCGCGATCAACACGCGCAACTCGATGGACGACGCGAACAAACTGGTGGCGGAAATTCGCGCCGCCGGCGGACAGGCCGAGGCGTACAAGGCCGACATCGCGGATGGCAAACAATGCAAGGCGATGGTCGATGCCGTGATGCAAAAATTTGGCCGCGTGGATTTCCTGGTGCTCAACGCCTCGGTGCGCACCGAGCGGCCCTTCCTCGAACTGGGTTACGAAGAATGGCGCACACCACTGGCAATTTCGCTCGACGGAACATTCCATCTCGCGCAGGCCTGCCTGCCGTCGATGATCGCCAGCGGTGGCGGCAGCATCGTCACCCTTGGCGGCACCCAGTCGCTCTCGGGTGCCAAAAACCGGGTTCACGGTTCGGTGGCGAAGCACGGCATGGTTGGCTTCACCCGCGCCATCGCCCGCGAGTTCGGCGATCGCAATGTTCGCGCCAATTGCATCGCGCCAGGGCAGATGGATACGGTGCGCGCGTCAGGCCGTGCGGCGGGTCCTGCACCGACCAACATCCCGCTCGGCCGCAAGGGCGACGCGCAGGAAATCGCCACTGCGGTGCGGTTCCTGTGCAGCCCGGCGTCGAGCTATCTGACCGGGCAGACGATACAGGTGAACGGCGGGCAGATCATGTCGTAGGGGGAAGATCAAAAGACTTTGACA
>CADECM010000004.1:48068-81338 GCA_902825845.1 uncultured beta proteobacterium | reverse complement strand
GCCGGAATGACGATGGTGGTGTTTAATCTGCGTTCATCTGCGTAAATCTGTGGCAAAAAGCGTTTGACGTTTGACGATGTAAGCTACCGCCGCGCCAGCTTGGCCTCCCAATCCTTGGGCAACTGAATCTTCTTCCCCGTCGGAAACCCCAGAAACCCGTTGTGCGCAAACACATACATGTTGTTGCGCAGCGGGTCGCCGCTGACCGCGATCATGAAGTCTTCCGGCTTCCACACGATCGGCACCCGACGGTTTTCGTCGTCGGATTCGTAAAACACTTTCGGGATGCGCCCGTTGCGCACGTCGTCCTTCAAGTCCCACACGCCGCGGATGTTCCAGTCGCGCAACTGGCGCTCGAATTCCCACGCCGGCAGACGCGCATGGTCGAACAGGTATTGTTTGACGTCGGCCTTGCTCCAGCCTGCCTTGGCGATGGTCTCGGCGAGGATGGGGGTGATCACCACCAGCGGCCGCAGCATGCCCATGCCGTGGCTGGTGGTGAAGGTGAGCTGCCACATGTGATATTTCAGCACCGAGTCGGCGACATAGGGTAGCAGCGTTTCGGGCGTGCTGCCTGACACCGACGAGAATGAACCGCCGCCGGTGTAGCGCGCGATGGTGACGGTGTTGTCGCCGGCGTTGTAGCCCATTTCCTGCGCGGTGTTGGTCCAGCCGATGTCTTTTAACACGTCGTCGTTCTCGGCGAGCACCACGCGCCAGGTGTTGCCGAAGGTGGCCTTGTCTGTCTTGTGGGGCAGGAAGCCCGCAATGTTGCGCAAATACAGCCGCCAGAAGCGTCCGATCGAGGTGTTGGCCTGAAAGCCGTCCCGCAGCGCGCCCTGCGTGTAATTGAAACCGAGCTGCTGGATGATGGGGCCGTTGACGATGATCAGCGTGTCGCCACCTGGCGTGTTGCCGCTGTGCTCGACGCCGTACTTCGGGTCGCACATGCCTTCGATGGCGGCGACCAGCACCGGCATGTATTCGGGGCGGCAGCCCGCCATCACGCCGTTGACGGCGATGCTCCAGATGGTCGCGGCGCGGCTGTCGGGCAGAATCACGCCCAGCACTTCGTTGGGATCGCGGTCGGTGAACTTCAGGAATGCCTCGACCGCATCCTGCGTCGGCGGCACGATGGGCAGGCCGTCCGACAATTCGTTGTCGATGAAGTACTGGTTGACCTCGGTGAAGCTGCCCGTGCACACGATGTCGCGCGCGGCGGGTTCGTTGGTCTTGCCCTTGGGCGGCGGCTGCACGGTGAGGTTGTCGATCACCTGTTGCGCGGTGACGTCCATCACATCGCGCTGCAATTGCTCCGCGCTCTTGGTGCCGATGTGGCCGGGCACCATCGCCAGCGGAATGTTGGGCATGCCCAGGCCGATCGAGGTCGCCGCGGCCTGGCGGAAAAAGCCTTCACAGGTAAGTGAGGACGTGGGCAGTCCCAGTTCCTCGCACGCTGCACTGGCCCGCAACACGGCGGGCGTGCAGGAGCCTCAACACGCCATGCCGGAGATCACGGCATCAACGCCCAGCGCCTTGAATTTTTTTGCGAACTCGGCGATGGATTCCTTTTCGTCGCCGCCATGCGTGCTGCCGAACTCGCGCCAGCTCACGAACTTGACGGTGGGAAACTGCGCCTTGATCGCCTCCTCAAGATGCGCGAACACCACGTCGCCCTTGAACAGGTAGTCCCAGATTTGCGCAATGGTGCGGCCGTTGAGGGATTCAAGGCGGCCGGCCAGCGGCTTGATGCCGGTTTGACGCGGGCTGCGCGGCCACAGGACTTCGAAGGTCTGATGGTTGGGCATAATATATAAATATATGATTTTAAAGGACTTTTACGATACCATCGCGTGCGCTATTTCACCATCTCCAGTTCGGTGAGCACGTCTTTCAGAATGCCGTATTGTCGCCGCAATTCCTTGCCGAACTCCGCACTGTTGCGGTAACTCTCAACCCAGCGGTTCTTCGCGACGGCCTGTTTCCACTCGGGCGATTTCACCAGCGCCGCAAATACGCCGTCCCAGTAACGTACCTGATCCGCCGACAGGCCGCGTGGCGCGATAAAGCCGCGCGGTATGTCGAACACGACATCGATGCCCTGGTCCTTGAGCGTGGGCACCGATGCCGCCGCACCCGCAAGCCGCGTGTCGGACGCAATGCCGATGATACGCACCTTGCCGGCCTGTACCAGGGGCATTACGGTGGCAGGTGTTGCCGCCATCACATCGACGTGGCCGCCCGCCGCCGCGGCGACACCTTCGCTGGATGCGTTGAAGACCACGATCTTCAGTTTTCTGACATCCACACTTGCGCTGCGTGCGACCAGCGCTGCGGCGATGTGAAATGCATTGCCCCGCGCGGCCGACAGCGCAATGCTCAACGACTCGGGATCCGCCTTGAGTTTCGCCGCCATGTCGCGCGCGGTTTTCAGCGGTGAGTTTGCCGCCACCACAAAGGCAATCGGCTCCGAGATCAGATTCACGATCGGCGTGAATTCAAAATAGTCCAGCTTGAGTTGCCCCTGAATGGCCGCGGTGAGAGGTGTCGAGGTCTGCACCATCAGTTTGTGCGCGTCGCCGTTGTGCTGGCCAAGGTAGTTCATCGCGATGCCGTAGCTGCCGCCCGGCTTGTTGGTGGTTGTGATGGCCTGCTCGATCAGTTTGGCCGACTGGAAAATGGATTGCACCGTGCGCGCCGTGCTGTCCACGCCGCTGCCGGGGCCAGTGGGCACGATAAATTCAAGGTTTTTTCCGGGCTTCCATTCCGCAGCGCCGGCGCAGGCCGTGCCGAGCAGCAGGAGGGTGAGACAGCGGATCAGTTTCTGAGTGGATGTAGACAAGCCATTTCTCCATGGGACGGCCCACAAGGTCGGGGCAAAAGGTCGGGACAAAAGGACGGGACAAATAATGACAGCGGCGGCAGTTTACAAGGCCGCTGCAGGCCGCGTCTGTGCTTGTCCACTTTGTGATGCGAAAGCGCTATCATGCGGCACTGTTCCCCAAGGCGGAGTGACAAATGCATAGCTTCAAGATGGCTTTGACATCGAAAATCGCATGCGGCGTCGCGCTCGCCGCCTGCTGCCTGGCCGGCAACGCGCTCGCAGCGGACTATCCAACACGCGCGATTCGCTGGATTGTGCCCTATGTGCCCGGCGGCACCACCGACATTGTCGCGCGCATCATGGCGCAACGTCTGTCCGAGCGCCTGAAGCAAACCATCGTCGTCGACAATCGTCCCGGCGCGGGCAACAACATCGGTGCGGAAGTCGCCGTGAAAGCGGCGCCCGATGGCTACACCTGGTTCTTCGTGAATCCCGCCAACGCCATCAATGCCACGTTCTACACCAATCTGCGTTTCAACTTTTTGCGCGACCTCGCGCCGGTGGCGGGACTGATCCGCGTGCCCAACGTCATGACCGTGACGCGCAAGCTCCCCGCCAAAAACGTGCCGGAATTCATCGCGTACGCGAAAGCCAATCCCGGCAAGCTTAATTTCTGCTCCGGCGGCGCGGGTACCTCGGTGCATCTTTCCGGCGAATTGTTCAAGGCGATGACCGGCATCAACATGGTGCATGTGCCGTACAAGGGTTCGGCGCCCGCGGTGATCGATCTCATCTCGGGACAGAACCATGTGATTTTCGACAACATGCCGGGCATCATTGGCTTTATACGCAATGGCGACATTCGCGCGCTGGCGGTGACCACGGCCAAACGGTCGACGCAATTGCCTGATGTGCCCAGCGTGTCGGAGACCGTGCCCGGCTATGAAGCCAGTGCGTGGTTCGGCGTCGCCGTGCCCAAGGGCACACCCGCAGCCATCGTCGATCGCATCAACCGCGAGGTGAACGAAACCCTGAAAGAGCAGAAAGTCTGGGCGCGCCTCGCCGATCTGGGCGGCACCTCAATCGCCAGCAGCCCGGCGGAGTTCTGGCGCCTGCACACCATGGAAACTGAAAAGTGGGCGAAGGTGGTGAAGGCCTCGGGGGTGCAGTTGCAATAGCTGTGGGCAGTCGCGTAGATGCACCGCGCCCGTTGACACTGCAAGCCTTCGCTTACCGAAGCTGCAAACCAAGCGCGCGCACCTGCCGTGCAAACGATTCAATGTCGGCGCGCAGCAGCCGGTCGGTTTCCTCCGGCGAGGCGTGTGCGATGTTAAAGCCCATCGCCTGCAGCCGCTCGCGCACATCCCGGAGTTCGAGCACGCGGCCGACTTCACGGCTCAACTGTTCGCGAACCGGGCGTGGCGTGCGCGCGGGCGCATAGAGCGCCTGTGAGCCCTCACGCGAAAATCCCGGCAGAATCTCGCTGATGGCAGGCACGTCGGGAAACAGCGGCGACCGCTGCGGGCCGACACCAAGCAACAACAGTTTGCCGTCGCGCACCAGCGGCTGCGCGCCGCCCAGCACCGCCACGCCGAAGTGAATGCGCCCGGCGGCAATGTCAATCAGGAATTCCGGCAGGCCGCGAAACGGCACGTGCACCGCCTTGAAGCCCGCCTGTGCGGCGAATTTTTCGCCCGCCAGATGCACGGACGTGCCCGTGCCCGACGACCCGAACAGGAGCTTGCCGGAATGGGCGCGGCCGTACGCAATCAGTTCCTTTACGCTCTTGATCCCGAGCTGCGGCGCGACCACCAGCGCGTCGGTGCTGAAGCCGATGGTCGACACACCGGCAATATCACGGCGCGTGTCAAAAGGAAGCTTGACCTGCATCGCTTCGTTGATGGCGATGGCCGCCGAGGTCGCGAGCAGCGTGTGACCATCCGGCGTGGCTTTGGCCACCAGGGCGGCGGCAATGCTGCCGCTCGCGCCAGGACGGTTTTCGATCACCACCGGCTGTCCCCAGTTCTCGCTCATTTTCTGGCCGATGATGCGCGACAGTGTGTCGGGCGTGCCGCCGGGAGTGAAGGCGACCACGATGCGAATGGGTTTGGCGGGGAACGTCTGCTGCGCCAAGGCATTACTCGTGATCAGCGCGATCATTGCTGCAAGAACGTGGCAAAGGTATCGCATGGCGGCTCCCATGGTGTGCAGCGGCATTATGCCGAAAAGCTGCGCTTATGGGATTACAATTCGTCCTCGCTGCCCGAACCAACAACTGTCTGCAGGGAGTCCCGCGCATGGTCACGCATCTCGACATCCAGTCCCGCACCACTGTCCTTGATGGCAAACCCTTCGGCGCCAGCGGCGCCTATGAAAAAATCGCTGGCACCATCCGTTTCGCGGTGGATCCCATGCATCCGCTGCATCAGCGCGTCACCGACATGACGCTGGCGCCGCGCAATGCGCAGGGGTTGGTGGAATTCGCGGGCGATTTTTATCTGCTCAAGCCCGTCGACATGAAAAAGGGCAATGGCGCGCTGTTGCTCGACGTGCCCAACCGCGGACGCAAGGTGGCGATTGAAATGTTCAACAGCACGCCGCGCGTGCCTGATCCGTCGACGGAGAAGGATTTCGGCAACGGTTTTCTGATGCGCCAGGGCTATTCGGTGGCGTGGGTGGGTTGGCAGATTGATGTGCCGCGGCAGGACGGACTGATGGTGCTGGACGCGCCGCGTGTGCCGGGCGTGAGCGGGCAGGTGCGTTGCCGCCTGCGGCCCAATGAAGCGGCGGACGTGCTGCCGCTGGCCGACCGCTATCACATTCCGAACGCCAGCGTCGATCTGAACGACCCCGATGCGTCGGTGACGGTGCGCGAGAATGGCGGGGCAACCCCGGTGGTGCTGCCGCGCGAGGCGTGGCGTTTTACCGATGCCGGGCACGTGGCGATGAAGGGCGGCTTCCGGCCGGGCGTGATCTACGACGTGGTGTATCGCTCGTCGAATCCGCTGCTGGTGGGCGCGAGCTTCCTGGCGGTGCGCGACACCGCGGCGTTTCTGCGCTGGGGCGCCGACGGCAATCCCTGTGCCGGCGGTCTCGATCGCGCGGTTCTGTTTGGCGTGTCGCAGAGCGGACGCTTCCTGCGCGAGATGCTGTATCTGGGGCTTGAGGAAGACGAGCAGGGACGCATGGTGTTCGACGCGGTGTGGCCGCACGTCGCGGGCGGACGGCGCGGGGAATTCAATTTGCGTTTCGGCCAGCCTTCACTCAACTCGGCCGGCACGGTGGGCAGCTTGCCGCCGTTCAACGACGAAGGTCTCTACGCCAGACTGCGCTCTCGCGGCAAACAGCCGAAAATATTCGCCACCAACACCGCCGCCGAATACTGGCGCGGCGATGCCTCGCTGATCCACACCGACGACAGCGGCACGCGCGACGCCGAACCGGTGCCCTTTGGGCGCACCTATCTGTTTGCCGGTACGCAGCACACGCCAGGCGCGATTCCGCCGCCGGCGACCGACGCCAACACCGGCGCGCGCGGCGCGCATGTGTTCAACATCGTCGATTATGCGCCGCTGCTGCGCGGCGCGCTGGTGAATCTCGACGCGTGGGTGAGCAAGGGTACCGAGCCGCCGCCGAGCGTGTTTCCGCGCGTGGCCGATGGCACCGCGGTGCAGCCGGAGTCGCTGGCCGCGTTCTTCAAACGGGTGCCCGGCGTCACCTTCGCGGGGCGCTTTGTGCGTCCGGCGCCGCTGGATTTCGGACCCGACATCGGGCGCGGCATCGCGGCCTATCCCGCGAAAGCCGGCACGCCGTACAGGGTGCATGTTTCGGCGATCGATGCCGACGGCAATGAAGTCGCCGGCATCATCCCGGTGGAAACCGCGGCGCCGCTGGCCACCTTCACCGGCTGGAACCCGCGCCACCCCGATCAGGGCGCGCCCGACGATCTGATGCAGATGCGCGGCTCCACGCTGGTGTTTCCCCGTACGCGCGCGGCGCGCGAGAAAAGCGGCGACCCGCGGCTGTCGATTGCCGAGCGCTACGCCTCGCGCGCGGCGTATCTGGAGGCGGTGCGCGCGGCCGCGCAAAAGTTGATTGCCGCGCGCTTTATCCCGGCGGACGATGTCGACGCCATCGTCGTGCGTGCCGGATTGCGCTGGGACTTTCTTGATGGCGGCGGGGAGATGGCGTGAAGCCATTCCTTACAGCGGGTCTGCTGCTGGCGGCTACCGCGTGCGGCGCCGGATTCATCGCCGGCGCGCAGGCGCAGGGTTATCCGGCCAAGAGCGTGCGCATCGTGGTGCCCTATCCGCCGGGCGGCGGCAATGATTCGCTGGGGCGGCCGATCGCGCAGAAGCTTTCGGAAAAGTGGGGGCAAACCGTGGTGATCGACAACCGCGGCGGCGCCAGCGGCATGATCGGCGCGGACGCAGTCGCCAAGAGCGCGCCGGATGGCTACACCATTTTGCTGTGCGCATCGCCGGAATGCGGATTGAACGTCACCCTGTATCCGAAGATGGCGTACAGCCCGACGCGCGATTTCGCGCCCATCACTCAGCTCGCCGTGTCGTCGCTGGTGCTGGTGGTGCACCCGTCGTTGCCGGTGCGTACTGTGAGCAATTACCTCGCACTGGCGCGGCTGCAGCCGGGCGAAATCGCCTATTCCACGGTAGGCGCGGGCAGTCCGCACCACATCGCGGGCGAATGGATGAAATTGATCGCGAAGATCAAGATCAATCATGTTCCTTACAAGGGCGGCGGCCCGCAACTGGTCGATCTTTTCGGCGGCCAGGTGCATAGCGGATTCGTTGCCCTGCCGGTGGTCGCACCCTTTGCAAAGTCGAACCGGGTGCGTCTGCTCGCGGTGACGACGGCGCGGCGTGCATCGGCGATACCCGATGTGCCCACGCTTGCGGAGTCCGGGCTGGCCGGGTTCGACGTCAGCCAGTGGTACGGCATCGTGGTGCCCGCCGGCACTCCCGCCAGCATCAGCAGTAAACTGCACGCGGACATCTCGGGCCTGTTGCGCTTGCAGGATATCCGCGCGCGCATGGGTGACCTCGGTGCCGAGCCGGTGGGCAGCAGTCCGGCCCAGTTCGGTGAATTCGTGCGCGCGGAAATCGCCAAGTATCAAAAGCTGGTGAAAGCCACCGGCATCACCATCGAGTAGGCGGGCGCGAGTTCAACGACATGGCGAAGTCGGCCAGGGACGCCAGACGCGCGCGGCACAATGGTGCGCACGGTGCGTGGCGACTGGCCCCTGCTGCGCGGCGGGGCAGGATAGCGGGTTGCGGAATATAAAAGTGTTTAAAAACAATAAGTTATGAATTAATGGCCGCATCCCTACCGGCGCACGAAGACGCCAACCCGCTGCTCGCGCTGCGCGTGCCTGATTTTCGCCGCTACTGGCTGGCGCTGGTGACGCAGGTCATCGGCCAGCAGATGTTCGCCTTCACGCTCGGCTGGCTCGCGTTTGACATCACCGGCTCGCAGGCACAACTGGGCTTCATCCACCTGTGCGGTTTCGTGCCGCAGTTTGTGCTGACATTGCTCGGTGGGGTGCTCGCCGACCGCATCGATGGACGCAGGCTGATCGGCGTGGCACAGATCAATGCCGCGATCGCCATGCTGCTGGTCGGTATCACCGCGTTGCTGGGGACCGCGCAGTTGTGGCATCTCGCGCTGGGCGCCTTTCTGTGGGGATTGACGGCCGCCATCGACGAACCCGCACGCGCGTCGTTCTATCCACGCCTGTTGCCGCGGCCGCTGCTGCGCAGCGCGGTGCCGCTGATCTCGATGGCGTTCGGCGCGAGCCGCGTTGTCGGGCCCTCGATCGCGGGCTTTCTGATCGCGGCGGCGGGTGCGCCGGTCACTTTCCTGCTGTGCGCGGCGGCGGTCAGTGTGATGGTCGGCGTGTTGATGGTGCTGCGTCCCGCGCCGGTGGCCGCGCGCCCGCATGGCAGCCTGTTCAGCAACTTCACCGAGAACCTGCGTTACATCCGCGCCCATCCGGTGTTCGCCCGCACCATCGTCACCGCGCTGCTGCACGCCACGCTGGTGATGGGCTTCATCCACACGCTGCCGGTGTTCGCCAAGGCGGTGCTGCAGGTCGACTCGCGTGGGTTGGGCTTGCTCGCCTCTGCCGCGGGCGTCGGCGCGCTGGCGGGCTTCATGTCGCATGCGCGCGTGCAGCAATACATCTCGTGGCGTAATCTGATGGTGTGGTCGCTCACCATTTACGACCTCGCGCTGATCGTGCTCGCCTTCAGCCCGTGGTTCTGGGTCTCCGCCGTCGCCATTCTCGTTACCGGCGTGTGCCACGGCTACTTCCTCACCTGCGCGCAAGTGATGCTGCAAACGCTGGTCGAAGATCGTTATCGCGGACGCGTGATGAGCGTATTCGCGCTGGTGTGGAGCCTGATGTTCCTCAGCGGCTTTTTGTTGAACAGCACCGGCGAATGGGTCGGCCCGCGTCTGGCACTTGCCGGCGGCGCCACGCTCATGCTGGCCTATGTGTGGCTGTCGCTGGTTCGCGTGAGGGAATTGAAGACGGTCGTGCTTGGCGCAAAATCTGGCTAGCGCATTGGCGCGAGCCGTGCCCGATCGCAAGCAACGGGTTGTCGACAAGGCTGTCTGATTCTGCAGGCCGGCGGCAGCATCGGGATCGCGCAGGCAATGGATACCTCGCTCGCGCCGCCTCCAGCGCGCTCACCGGCGCACCCAGGTGTCGCGGTCTTCTTCATGCATTTTCAATGGGTTGACGGAATGGCCCGCGGCCGCGTGCACGGACGCGGCCGGCGGTGCCGGTGATGCCGCGCACCATCGTGCGGCGGCCCCGCAGCGGGGCGGCACGCCTTGCCGCTGCACCTGACACGCGGTCTGTGCGAAGATGCGCGCATGCCGCAGACGAAACCACGACAGCGCCTGGGATTCTTCACCCGCGTGCTCGATCAAGCCTCTCCGGCCGAGCGCTATCGGCTCGGCGCGGAGCAGATCATGCACGCGGAGCGCCTGGGCTTCGATGCGGCGTGGGTCGCGCAGCACCACTTTCATGAGCCGGAGGGCGGGCTGCCGGCGCCCTTTATTTTCCTGGCTCAGATGGCGGCGAGGACGTCGCGCATCCAGTTGGGCACTGCGATCATCACGTTGCCGCTGGAACTGCCGATTCGCGTCGCCGAAGATGCGTCGGTCCTCGATATCATGTCGGGCGGCCGTCTCGAAGTCGGCGTGGCGCCCGGCGGCAACCTGAACTCGTATATCGCTTTCGGGCTGGACAGCAAGGACCGCCATACTCTGATGGCCCATCATCTCGATCTCATGCGCGATGCCTGGCGCGGCCGCCCGCTGCCGGGCGGTGACTGTCTGTATCCGGTGAACCCGGGACTGGCGGATCGCATCTGGCAGGCGACCTTCTCCATCGAGGGCGCACAGCGCGCGGGGCGCGATGGTGATGGCCTGATGCTGTCACGCAATCAGCCGCGCGAGCAGGGGCCGGCGCGGCTGACGCTGGACCAGATTCAAAACCCGATGATCGATGCCTATCTGCAAGCGCTGCCGCCCGGCAGGGCACCGCGCATCCTCGCGTCACGCACCGTGTTTGTCGTCGACGACCGCAAGGACGCGATGCGCTTTTGTGAAGCGGGCTTTCGCGCGTACGGCGCGAGGCGGGCCGGCCTGAAGCGGATGCCGCAGGGCGCTTCGGTCGAGGAGGCCATTCTGGCGCTCGATATTCACACCGGCGTGCCGGAGGAGGTCATCGCCTCGCTGCAGGCCGACACCGCACTGGCGCGCGCAACCGACTGGTCCGTGCAAGTGCACTCGATCGATCCGCCACATCCTTACATCATGCGCTCGCTCGAACTGATGGCCGAAGTGGTGGCGCCCGCTCTGGGCTGGCAGCCGGGCGCGGCTTCCGGCAACCTGATCAACGCCACGGCGTAGCCGCCCGCGTTACGCGTCATCGGGAGCGGACTTCTCCGCTCCCGATGGCGTGCCATTACCCGCCGCTATTTCTTGCCCGCGGCCTCGGGATTCAGCACATTGATCGGCTTGCCCGCCGCCCAGGCCAGCAGCTGTTCCACGCCGCCCGCATAGATTGATTCATAGCTTTCCCGTTCCGCGTAGCCCAGATGCGGCGCGCACAGCGCGTTGGGCATTTTGAGCAGCGGGTGGTTGGCGCCGGTGACCGGTTCTTCTTCGTAGACGTCGACCGCGGCAAAGCCGGGGCGGCCCTTTTTCAGCGCGGCGACCAGCGCGCCGTCTTCGACGATCGGCGCGCGGCTGGTGTTGACCAGCAGCGCCGTGGGCTTCATGCGTGCGAGATCGGCGGCGGTGACGATGCCCTTGGTGGCCGCATTCGAGGGCAAATGCAGGCTGATCACATCTGATTGCTCGAAGAATGCCTCGCGGCTGGCGGCGGCGGCGAAGCCGTCGGCCTTGGCGCGCGCGAGCGAGCCTTCGCGTCCCCAGCAGATGACATTCATGCCGAAGGCGCGCGCCACCTTGGCCACGCCGCTGCCGATGTGCCCGTAGGCATACAGGCCGAAGGTGTGGCCATAGAGCCGCGTGCCGACCGTGGTGTGCCAGTTGCCGGCCTTCATGCTCTCCACCTCGAACGGGATATGGCGCAGCGAGGCGAGGATCAACGCCCACGCCAGTTCGCCGGTGGTGGTGTAGGGGCTCTTGCCGTCATGCCCGCCTGCGGACACCGTGATGCCGAGTTCGGTGCACGCGGCCACGTCGAGGTGGCTCACGTTGCGGCCGGTCTGGCTGATGAATTTAAGTTGGGGCAGTTGTTCCAGCGTCTTGCGCGATACCACCATGCGCTGTTGCGTGAGCAGCAACGCGTCGCAGCCTTTCACCTGTTCCACCACGCGCGCGGGATCGGTGTAGGCGTCGTTGTAAATCTTCACCTCGTGGCCCTGCAGTTGGGCATAGGCCTTGGTGGTGCGCAGGACGTCGGCGTAATCGTGGATGACGGCAATTTTCATGGGAATCCTCTAAAAAACTATTTAAAAACAGATAGTTACAATAATGGTTATTTCAATCGCTGATCGAAGTATTGCATGAACAGATCGTACGCCGCCTGCTGCTCGGGATTCGGCTGGTACGAGCCGTCGGCGCCGCGTTCGATAAACGGATAACCATGCGCCGGATGATTGAAGCTTGCCCAGGTCGAATCCTTGCCGGCTTCGAGCATCCATTCGTGCGCGAGTTTGAAAATGCCCTGCAGGTGATCCGGGTCGCGCCCGATGTGCAGGATCGGCGTGTTGATGCGGCGGATGCGTTCCATGGCGCGCGCCTTGTTGGCGTTCTTGCGCGCAACGTCGATGTCGTTGTATTGCACCTCGCTGCCGATGCGCGGCGCGTTGGGGCCGGTGTCGACGGAGAGGAATTCATGCGAGGCGCCCTCGATCGCGACGCCGCAGGCGAAATCCATTTCGGCGGCCGCCTTGAGAATGGTTTCGCCGCCGTGGCTGACGCCGACGCAGCCGACCTTGTCCGCTTTGACAAACGGCAATGATTGCACGTAGCGGATAACGGCCTGCAAGTCGTCGTGATCGACGATGGCGGTGGATTTCAGTGTGCGGCCTTCGTTGGCGATGTCGTCGGCAACGTTCTGCGCGGGGTTGCGCGTTTCGTAGTGATACGGGATTTCGTTGCGGTAGTTTACATACACCACCACGTAGCCGCGCGCGATCATTTTGTCCATCATGGTGCTGTAGAGCGCCACCTTTTGTTCCACCAGCGGCAGCCCGCCGCGGCCGTTGCCGCGTCCCATGGTGATCGCCGGAAACGGGCCGTTGCCGGCGGGCTTGCGCAGCGCGATGGGGACGTAAATTTCATCGCGCGTGAGCACGAAGGTATAGTCGGCGGGAATGCCCGACCCGGGTACCGGGCGGGTGATGGTGTAACCGTGTGGCGGCAGTTCGGATGCGACGGGATGCGGCGTGCTCATGGGATTCCTTGGCGCGGGGAAAGTGAAGCAGGCGAGCATGGTAGTCAATGCCGGCGCAAATTCCAAGCGCGCGGCGGCGTACGGCGCGCCTTGACGTAAAATACCGCGTGGATCGGATGACGGGGCATGGTGGCGGCGCGGTATTGCCGACAACCACAAGTCATCACATGCAGCCACATTCATCGGGAATGAAATTTCATAATTCCATGCAAGGCGCACGCGTGATCCGGCTTGAAGACACCGAAGTGGTGCCGCTGGGAAGCGGCAGCAACTACCGGCCCATCGTCGGCGACGACGCGGGCAGCACGCCGCTGCGCACCGGCATCCAGACCTGCGAGGCGGGTTATGAAGTGCCCCTGCACTGTCATCCCTACATGGAGGTCATTCACGTGCTCGACGGCGCGTTCGAATTCTGGATGGATGGCACGCCGCGCGAGACGGTGATATTGCGCCGCGGCGACACCCTCGAAATTCAGGCCGGGGCCTGGCACGGGTTTCGCGTCAGCGGCCGCGAAACCGCGCGGCTGCTGGGCACGCATGCATCGCCGCGGCGCATCGTGCAGTACCAGGAAGCCGGCATTGGCGTCGATGCGCGCGGTTTCCGCACGCCACGTTAGCGCGGCGCGATGCGTGGCGATGTACGTTTGAGTGTGGCGATGCCGCTTACGTTCACGCCGGCCTTGCGCCGGCGGCATGGCTGAAGCCGGCAATGGCTACACCGCATAAATTCCCCCGGCTGATTCTGGCATTCGACCATTCGCCACTGCACATAATCAGTTTGCGGCTGCTGATCGTGGTGTCGCTGGTGGGCATCGTCATGTTAACGTTCTGGCTGGAACGGGGGAGTCTGCGAGATGCGAGCGATGGCGTTGTGTCCTTCATTGATGTCGTTTATTTCACCATGGTTACCGTCACCACGGTCGGCTACGGCGACATCGTGCCAGTCGGAAACCGCGCGCGTCTGCTGGACGCGTTTCTGGTCACGCCGATCCGCCTGTCGATCTGGCTGCTGTTTCTGGGCACCACCTACGAGCTGGTCATGCAGCGCGTGGTGCAGGAATGGCGCGCGCGGCGCCATGGTGCGCGTATGAAAAGTCACGTCGTGGTGGTCGGATTCGGCTATCAGGGCCGCATGGCGGTGCGTGAAACCATAGAACGCGGACACGCGGCGGCAAACATCGTGGTGGTGGATGAAAAAGACGAGCGCCTGCAGGAGGCCGTGCGGCTGGGCTGTGTCGGCCTGCAAGGCGATGCCACCAAGGATGATGTCATGCGCATGGCGCGGGTGGACAGTGCAAGCGCCGTTCTGGTCTGCCTGCCGCGCGACGATACCGCGGCGCTGTGCATACTCACCGTGCGCAATCTCGGCAGCACGGCGCGTCTGATCGCCAGCGCGCGCGAGCAGGAGAATATCCGCCTGCTGCAGCAGGCGGGCGCCGACGAAGTCGTGGCGCCCGCCAAACTGGCCGGCTATCTGATGGCGGATGCGATTGCCACGCCGCTTGGCCTGCGCTTTGTGTCGGACCTGCTGACCTCGCGGGGCTGCCTCAGCATGATTGAGCGCCCGGCCACCGCCGCCGAGGCCGGCATGCGCGTGCGCGACGTGCCGGGACATCTGGTCGTCGGGCTGCAGCGCGAGGGCAGGAACATCGGTTTCTGGGACAGCCCCGACGAACGCATCCGGCACGGCGACCGGCTGTTCGCGATTCACGGTGTGCCCAGCCAGAGTCAGCCGGGTGAAGAAAAAAATATCAATAAAATCAAATAGTTATGAATTTTCCGCCGGGCGTGCGCAGTCTGCGCCGGCGACAATACTGCTGCGCGAGCCGTATCCATGATTGAGTCACTTGCCATGGGCAATCTGCCGGGCCACGGCGTAGTCATGCTCGCGTTCACCGTGGTGGTGTTTGTCCTGTTTGCCTGGGATCGCTGGCCGATTCAATCCGTATGCTTGGCGGTACTGATCGCGCTGCCCACGCTGTTCACCGTGTTTCCGTTCCACAATCCGAAGAACGGCGCGCGGGTCGAACCGTTCGATTTCTTCAGTGGCTTCGGACACGAGGCGCTGATCGCCATCTTCGCCCTGATGATACTCGGCCACGCGCTGGTGCTGACGGGCGCGCTCGACCCCGCGGCGCGGCGGCTGGCGCGCCTGCTCGAAGTATCGCCGCGCACCGCGCTGCTGGTGGTGCTGATTGTGTGTGCCGCCGCCAGCGGGCTGGTGAATGACACGCCGATCGTCGTCATCATGATTCCGCTGCTGATGAGCGCGACGGTGGCTTCGAAGCTGTCCGCGGCCAGCGTGTTGATGCCGATGAATTTCGCGGTGCTGATCGGCGGCATGGCAACCACCATCGGCACCTCGACCAATCTGATCGTGGTGTCGATGGCGGCCGCGCTGGGCGAACCCGTCATTCACCTGTTCGATTTTTATCCGCTGGTGGCGCTGGCGGCGGTGCCGGCGATTGTCTATCTTTGGCTGATCGCGCCCTGGCTGTTGCGCTCGGTAAAGGGTGTCGGCGCGCATGTCCCCACAGCCGTGTTCACCGCCCAGTTGCATGTCACGCCCGACAGCGGCCTCGACGGCGCGACCCTGAAGGACGTTCTGGAACGCACCCAGCGCAAGATGCGGGTGCTGGAGATCCGGCGCGGCGAGGACATGGCTGTGCTGCGCCTGCCGACGATGCGATTGAAAGCGGGAGATCGCCTGCTGGTCGAGGACACGGCCGACAGCCTTCGCAGCCACGCGGAAGTACTGGGCGCGGAACTGCATGGTCTCGAGGTGGCGGGCGGGGACGACGAGACCACGGCCGGCGCAGACGGCATCAAGGCGCGGCGCGACGGGGAACCGGACCGGGTGCTGTCGGAGATCATCATTACGCGCGACTCGCCGCTGAACGGCATCTCGCTGCGCCAATCCCGCTTCGCCGACACGTATGGACTGATCGTGGTGGGCATACGCCGCTCCGCGGGTTCCGCGCAGGTGCGGCGCGACGATATCGCGGATCTGCGGCTGACCGCGGAAGACGTGCTGCTGGTGCAGGGCACCGAAGTGCAGCTCAATGATGTCAAGTTCGCGAACATCGGCCTGGTGCTGGATACGCGCCTGCCGTTGCCGCGTGCCGACAAGGCGCTTATCGCGCTGGGCGTACTGGGCCTGGTGGTCGCCGTGGCGGCATTCAAGTGGGCGCCAATTGCACTGGCGGCACTCGCCGGCGTATTGGTGCTGCTGTCAACCGGTTGCCTCAAGTGGCAGGACATCAGCGCGGCACTGAGCATCAAGGTGGCCCTGCTGGTGGCCTCCAGCCTGGCGCTGGGTCAGGCGCTTACGGTAACCGGCGGCACCACGTTCATTGCGGAACAATTGGTGCAGGCGGCGCAAGCGGTCGAACCACGCTGGTTTCTGCCGCTGCTGATGCTGCTGATGGGCATCATGACCAACTTTGTGTCCAACAATGCGGCCGCCGCCATCGGTACCCCGCTGGCGGTGGAGCTGGCACGGCAACTGGGCATTCCCGCCGAGTCGCTGATTCTGGCCGTGCTGTTCGGGTGCAATCTGTGTTACGTGACGCCGATGGGCTACCAGACCAATCTGCTGGTAATGAATGCCGCGGGCTATCGCTTCAGCGATTTCGTCAAAGTCGGACTGCCGCTGTTCCTGATGCTGTGGGCCATTCTTTCGCTGCTGCTGATACAGCGCTACCAGATTCAGTAGCGCGGCCGGCGCTGCTGATATGCGGCATGGTCTGACAAGCGTTGAAGAAAGTCCGGCCTTGTTGCGGCATGTGTCGCACGCCGTGGCAGTGTCGGTCGTCATCCCTGCAATCGAGGAGAACCCATGTCCCAATACGAATACGATCTCATCACCATCGGCGGCGGTTCGGGTGGCGTGCGCGCGAGCCGTGTATCCGCCAGCCTCGGCGCGCGCGTCGCATTGATCGAGGAAGGCCGGCTCGGCGGGACCTGCGTCAATGTGGGCTGCATTCCGAAGAAGCTGTTTTCCCATGCCGCGCATTTCGCGGCGGATTTTGAGGACGCGCGCGGCTATGGCTGGCAACCCGGCGCCAACCGCTTTGACTGGCCAACGCTGATCGCCAACAAGGACACGGAAATTGCGCGTCTCAACGGGGTCTACGCCGGGCTGCTGGCGGATGCCGGCGTGGCGGTGATTGCGGCACGCGGCACGGTGGTGGACCCACACACCGTCGAAGCCGGGGGACGGCGCATGACGGCGCGGCATATCCTGATTGCGACCGGCGGCTGGCCGGTGGTGCCGCGCATTCCCGGCGCCGAATTCGCGATTACCTCCAACGAAGCGTTTGCATTGCAACGTCTGCCCGGGCGTGTCGCGGTGGTCGGCGGCGGCTATATCGCGGTGGAGTTCGCCTCCATATTCAACGGACTCGGTCCGCAGACCACGCTCTACTATCGCGGCCAGCAGCTGCTGCGCGGCTTCGATCGTGATCTGGGCACACACCTGGCGCAGGAAATGACTCGCCACGGCGTGACGTTAAAGCTGGGCGAAAACATTGAGCGTATCGGGAAGGCCGGCGGTGAATTGCAGTTGCACCTTGCGTCCGGCGCGACGCAGGCGGTGGATCTGGTGATGTACGCCACCGGACGCGCGCCGAACACCGCCGGCATCGGTCTCGAACAGGCGGGTGTGTTGCTCGCGGACAATGGCGCGGTCAAGGTGGATGATCAGTTTCGCAGCAGCGCGCCGTCAATTTATGCCATCGGCGATGCCATTGCGCGCATACAGCTGACGCCGGTGGCGATTGCCGAAGGCATGGTGCTGGCGCAAAATCTGTTCGGCGGCGCGAACCGCCGCATGGATTACACGCAGGTGCCAACGGCGGTGTTCAGCCACCCCAACGTCGCCACCGTTGGGCAGAGTGAGGAACAGGCGCGCGACCGCGGGTTGCCCATTGACGTGTACGTCTCGCGCTTTCGTCCGCTCAAGGCGACGTTATCCGGCAGCCCGGAGCGCGTGTTGATGAAACTGGTGGTGGAGCGCGCCACCGGCCTTGTGCTGGGCGCGCACATGGTGGGACCGGAGGCGGGCGAAATCATCCAGGGGCTTGCGGTGGCGCTCAAATGTGGCGCCACGAAAGCCCAGTTCGACGCGACCCTGGGCATTCACCCTACCGGCGCCGAGGAGTTTGTCACCCTGCGCCAACCGGTGGCGGCCGCGGGCGCCGCATAGCAAACGCCCGCGGTGGCGGGCGTTTGTCATCGGGGCGGCAATGGGCCGTGCCGCCGCGCATTGCCGGCAGTGCCGGGCTTAATCGTCTGAACGGCTTTTGAGTATGCCCGCTGCAAACCACGAGCCGGGTGCTCCGCCGGTAACCGTGCGAATCAGCAGTACCGGGCGGTTTTCGGCAGTGTCACCGCAGGCGGCGGTCGGCATTTCGCCGCTGGCATTCATCAACGCGCTGTTCATTCTGAAATTGCCATCGGTGTCCAAATCGACAAAATCGGAATTGTAGGGGACGGTCTGCAGGGCGCCAGTCAGCGCAGGCGCCACAGGTGCATTGCGGCAGAACAGTGAAACAGCCATTTGGCGCGGCGTGCCCCGTGTGCCGATGGTATCGCCACCGCCAAGCAGTATGCCTTTGGCCGATGCACGTATGCTTCCGTCCTTGCGGATATCCGCCTTGAATGCCGCGATCGGCCAGGGTGTGCCGCCGGGTGTGACGCCGGCGACGATGTTTGACACCGGCACGCCCCCCTGGTTGCGAAACGGTTGCGAGCCGATGCCGCCATCGAACTTGAACAAAGTATCCTGCCTGTCGTCGGCTGCCGCCGGCAAGGCAAACATTGATCCCACCAATACCGTGTACACCACTGCTTTCTTGACCATGATTCTTGCTCCTTGTTGAGGCAATGATTGAGGAACAGCCATTTTTTGCGAACGCAAGCCGGCACAAGCGAAAATGCGTGCGCCATGCCCCGGTTCCGGGCTCGTTCCAACGGTTAACAATCCGCGGGCGGGATTATTCCCGCCGCCCGCCGGATTAATCAGGCGGGTGCCTTGCGGCCCGTAGCATGGGCAAGGAAGTATTCACGCTGCATGGCCCATGGCTGACCGGGCTATTTCAAGCCGGCCGCGCGCGCGACTTCTTCAAAAGTCACCATCATGTCGCGCAATATTTTGTCCATCTGCTCCGGCGTGGTCGGGGCAGACGTGAAGTCCATGGCCTCCATCTGCTTCCTGACGTCAGGCATGTCCAGTACGCGCGCAATGTCCGTGCTGATCTTGTTGACGACGGCACGCGGGGTTTTCGCGGGCGCCATGATCATATGCGCGGCATCGCGGCGAAAGTCCGGCAGAATTTCGAACACCGACGGCACGTCCGGCAGCAGCCGTGAGCGTTGCGGTGTCACCACGGCCAGTGCGCGCAGCCGTCCATCCTTGATCATGCCGAGGGCCACGCCCAGCGTGGGAATGCCGTAATTCAGGCGCCCGGCGAGAATCTCGATCACCATTTCCGACTGTCCCTTGTATGCGACGTGCGTGCCCTTGATCCTGGCCGCCATGTTGAAACGCTCGGTGGTGAAGTGCGTGCCGCTGCCGGCGCCCGCAGAACCATACAGGATCTTGCCGGGCCGCTCGTTCGCAAGCGCGATCAGTTCCTTCACCGATTTGACGCCAAGCGCCGGCCGCACCACCACCGCACTGGTGGAATAGCCGATCTGCGACACACCAACGAAATCGCGCAGCGGATCGTAACCGGTGTTGGACCGCAACACGGCGTTGATCGCGAGCGAGGCGGACGTGATCAGCAGCGTGTGTCCGTCGGGCGTGGCCTGGGCCGCGATCACCGTCGCGATCGAGCCGCCGGCGCCGGTGCGATTTTCCAGCACCACGGGTTGTCCCCACAGCTCGGCGAGTTTCGGCCCCAGAATGCGTGCCGAGATATCGATCGGGCCGCCGACGGAAAACCCGTTGATGAGGCGCACCGGCCGCACCGGCCACGCGGGCGCCGCGCCCTTCGGCGCGCTGACAGCGGGCTTGTGCGCGGCGGATTGTGCTCCGGCATAAGGCAGCGTGCCGGCCCAGATCATGTGCAGCACGAGAGTCAGAATTGCGGGCTTCATGATTTTCATGTCGGACTCCCTGGCCGGGTAATCTGTTGTCCATCGCAAACGGGACGAGCCACGATGCCGTTGTTGACTGCCGCATTATCGCATTCAACGGGGAAAGGCGGGCCCGTATGCTCTCCGGCCGAATCCGGCCACCGTAATTTCCGCTTCCGGCATGGCCGCATCGATTTGACGGGTCGAGATGCCCAATCGTTGTGGCTGCCGGCCGGCATCGTATACTCCGCCCTCGACAGCCGAACGTGCACGCGCCGCCTTTCACCCACCGCATGAACGAATCTGAAGCTCGCAGCGCCTTCTTGGTGCGCGCTTACGAAACGCTGCCCGCCGCGCAGCCTGCCGCCCACTGGACAGCGGCTGATGCGGCATGGGCGACGCAGGCGGCGCTGCAGGCGGAGGGCGAGAATGCTGCTGCCGATACCTTTATCCGGCGCCGGGCGGGCTTTGCCGCCGAGCGTATCTGTTCCCGCGAGATTGGCGCCCGTCATGTGCTGCGCGCGCTGACATGGCAGCCGTGGATCGGGTGGTTGCTGGCGTTCACGGCACTGGCCGCGGGCATTGCGACTGACGCGTTGGCGTCCACGCGGCAGATCAATGTGCTGGCGCCGCCGCTGCTGGCGCTGCTGATATGGAACCTGGCGGTGTATGCCGTAGCCGCGGTGCGTGCCGTGCTGCGTGTGGCGGGGAAAGCCGGGCCACGCGCCGGCGCGCTGACGCGCCGGATCGCGCAGGCGGCACACGCGGCGTTGCCGGCCCGTCACACCGCCGGATTGACGGCGCCGCTGGCCGCGTTCGCGCGCGCATGGAACGCAGCCAGTGTGCCGCTGACCCTGTCACGCGTCGCGCGGACACTGCACGTGGCGGCGATTGCCTTTGCCGCCGGCACGCTGGCGGGTATGTATCTTCGCGGTCTGGCACTGGAGTACCGCGCCGGCTGGGAAAGCACTTTTCTAGCGGCGCCCGCGGTTCACGGTGTGCTGTCGTTCGTATTGGGACCGGCCTCCGCGCTCACCGGGATCGCGTTGCCCGACGTGGCGGGCGTCGCGGCCATCCGCTTTGGCGTGTCCGCGGGCGAAAATGCGGCACGCTGGATTCATCTGTATGCGGTGACAGTTACCCTGTTCGTGCTGGTCCCGCGCGGGCTGCTGGCCATCGCGGCGCGGGTAACCGAAAGGCGGCTGGCGGGGCGGTTTCCGATCGCGCTGGATGACAGTTATTTTCAGACACTGTTGCGCGCCCAGCGCGACGAACCCGTTGCCGTTCACGTGGTGCCGTACAGCCATCAGCCGGGTGCGCAATGTGTGACGGCGCTGAATGCACTGGCGGCAGCTGCATTCGGCGCGAAGGCCGGCGTCACCGTGGGGCCTGCAGTGCCGTTCGGCGGTGAAGATGCCCTGGATTCGACGCGGATACCGGCGGCGCCGGTGACGCTGGCGGTGGCCTTGTTTCCACTCACCGCCACGCCGGAGCGCGAGAATCACGGCGCGTTTATTGAGGCACTCAGGGCGCGCTTGCCGCGCCCGACGCCGCTCGTGATCGCGGTGGATGAGGCCGATTTCCGTCAACGCTTTGGCGCCGCCCGCCTCGATCAACGGCGCGCGCTGTGGCAGCGCGAAATGGCGTCCAGCGGCTGCGAACTGCTGTTTGTCGACCCTGACCAACGCGACGCCAACGCGGCCGCGCAGGCATTGCGTGCCGCCGTCGACAGCGCCGCAACACCCGCTGAACAGGCCTGACGCCGTGCCGCAAACCCTGCAACTGAGCCTGGTCTCCCACACCAACGTAGGCAAGACGACGCTCGCGCGCACCCTGCTCGGACGCGATGTCGGCGAGGTGCGCGACGAAGCGCACGTCACGCTGAGCGCGGACATTCACGACCTCGTCGTGACGCCGCAGGGCGACCGTCTCGCGCTATGGGATACACCCGGCTTTGGCGACAGCACGCGGCTGGCGCAACGGCTCGAACATTCGGGCAATCCGCTGGGCTGGTTTCTGGCCCAGGTGTGGGACCGCTATCGCGACCGCGCGTTGTGGTCGAGCCAGCAGGCGGTGCGCAACATTCGCGATCACGCCGACGTCGTGCTGTACCTGGTGAACGCGGCGGAGAACCCGCGGGACGCGGGCTATGTCGCGGCGGAAATGCGCGTGCTGGAGTGGTGTGCCAAGCCGGTGATCGTGCTGCTGAATCAGCTTGGCGCGCCACGCCCCGCGGCCGATGAGCAGGCCGATGTCGAGCGCTGGCGCGTTCACCTCGCTGATACCCGCTGCGTGCGCGGCGTGTTGGCCTTCGATGCGTTCGCCCGCTGCTGGGTGCAGGAAGCAGTGCTGTTTGGCGAACTGGCGAAGGTGACGGCAGCGGACAAGCAAGACGCCTTCGCACGGCTGAACACGCAATGGTTCCGCCAGCGGCGCGAGATATTCGACGCGGCACTCGATATACTGGCGGAAAGACTTGCACGCGCCGCCTGCGATCGTGAAACGCTGCCCGACGGCGGCTGGAGCGGCAAGCTGCGCGAGATCGCAACCACCGTCGGCCTTCGGCGCGAGGCACACGATAGCCCGCGGCAACGGGCCATGCACGCACTCGCGCAGCGGCTGGACGCCGACATACGCGCGAGTTCAGACCGGCTGATCGCGCTGCACGGTCTCAAGGGGCACGCCTCGGCCGAGATACTGACCCGTCTCGCGGACCACTTTGCCGTGCGCGAGCCGCTGAGCGAAGCCAAATCCGCGGCGCTGGGCGGTGTGATTACCGGCGCGCTGGCGGGACTGAAGGCCGACCTGGCGAGCGGCGGCATGACCTTTGGCGCCGGGCTGCTGGTGGGCGGCGTGCTGGGCGCGCTCGGTTCGGCAGGCCTGGCACGCGGCTATAACCTGGTGCGCGGTGCCGACGCAACGACAATCGCATGGACGGATGACGTGTTGAACGAACTGGCAGCCTCCGCCCTATTGGGCTATCTGGCCGTCGCGCACTATGGCCGCGGTCGTGGTGACTGGGCGAGGTCGGAGTATCCGGCGCACTGGCAGGATACCGTCACGGAATGTCTTGCCCGGCAGCCGGCGTTAAACGATGTGTGGGCGCGTCGTTCGGGTAGTGACGAGGCAGCATCGATGGCGCCACAGTTGCGTGCGGCGCTTGCCGTTGTGCTGTCGGCGGTGTTGCAACGGCTCTACCCGGCGGTGCCAGTGGCATATCATGCACCGCTTACAGCGCCGGCACTGCGTGGAAATATTACATAAAAACAGATACTTATATAATACTCGCGGGTGCGCCGGTAAAGACTGCAACGCGGGATTCGTCACTCAAACGCGCGATCTCGAAACAATTACATCTATCCGGCCGCGCGCCAACAGGCCACTGCCGGAGACATGAGATCTGCCGGGGTTTCTTGCACTTTCTTGCCACACACGCAAGCAGTTGGGCAACGCTTGCCGCTATATCATTGTTATAGGAGGGATTAAAAATTTCGGCACAGTAATTGCCTACACCGTTACTGCATACCTTGAGATGAAAGTATGCATTAATGGGGGATATGACATGCACAAACGATCAGTTGGAAAAGCAAAACGCTGGCCCACTGCATTGCTGGCGGCGGGAATGGGATGGGCGTGCAGCGCGTCGGCTACGCTGTTTGATCGTGGACCCGATTTGGTCTACGACGACGTGCTCAACGTCACCTGGACACGCAATGCGAACCTGCCTGGCAGTTCAGGTTTGACATGGTCAGAGGCTAACGCGTGGGCCGCGAATCTGTCTTTTGCGGGTTTTGACGACTGGCGGTTACCCTATGCAAGCGTACGCGCTGGTGTTGGGTTTGCAACCACCGTTGCCAACTGTGGCAATGCAACAGAAATGGCGTGTCGGGACAACGAAATGGGCTACATGTTCTTTCAAAACCTGGCCGGCGTGTATTACAGCAACAAGATGGGCACCCAGACCGCAGTGGGTGGGGGAGAACTCACCGGGATTCAGTTCCACCACTGATCCGGCACGACGGCGTCAGGCGCCGGCAGCGGCGGCGCGTGGGGATTCAATGTCGATCGCGGCACCCAGGTCTTCGCCCCCCAGGAGGACTTTACAGTGTCTGCGTGGGCAGTGCGTTCGGGTGATGTCGGAGCCACCGTACCGGAACTTGCCAGCCTGCTGTTGCTCGGCGCGGGTGCGCTGGCAATGGGCTGGAGTCAGCCAAACGGGCGGCGGCGTTGATCCCCCGGAAACTTGCGCGGTTTGATCATCGGTGCAGAGGAGATTCCATCCAGCGCCTGCAGGAATTTGTCGAATTCGATGACGCGTTATCAGCATCTGCCGTTCCATGAGGGGGCGCCTTTTGCTGGCATTCGGTGATGGCGTTGCAGGCGTAGCTGCGGCGGCTACGCGCACTGGAGTCAGCTCTCATGGTTGTCCGCGCGATGGGCGCAATCGCGGACGGGGGGGGGCGGCGGCAGGGCCGCTATTTCTGCAACAGCGAAGAGGAGAGCGCAGTCGGCGCCGGCGCCTGCGGTGCGGTGTTCGCGGCGGCTATCGGGGCGTCAGGCGCGGCGCCTGTGTCGCGCCGGGTGCGCCGCGCGGCAAGCCAGGATTGCGCCCGCTCAAGATAGACATAAATCACCGGCGTGATGTAGAGCGTGAGCAGTTGCGACAGCAGCAGGCCGCCGACCACCGCGAGCCCGAGCGGCCGCCGCGCTTCCGCGCCGGCGCCCCAGCCCAGCGCAATCGGCAGGGTGCCCATCAGTGCCGCCATGGTGGTCATCATGATGGGACGAAAGCGCACGATGCAGGCTTCATACATCGCCTCCATCGGCGTCTTGCCGCCCGCGCGCTGCGCTTCGATTGCGAAGTCGATCATCATGATCGCGTTCTTCTTGACAATGCCGACCAGCATGATGATGCCGACGTAGGCGTACATGTTCAGCGGCATGCCGAACAGCATCAAGGTGGCAAGCGCGCCCATGCCGGCGGTGGGCAGCCCCGAGAGAATGGTGATGGGGTGGATGTAACTCTCGTACAGAATGCCGAGCACGAGGTAAATCACGAACACCGCCATGATCAGCAGCAGGCCCATGCCGGCGAGCGAGGATTGAAACACCTGCGCCGCACCCTGATAGCTCGCGATCAGCGTCGACGGCGCTTTCAATTCGAGCATGGCCTTGTTGACCTGATCGATGGCGTCACCCAGCGCAATGCCGGGGGCCAGATTGAATGAAATGGTGACGGCGGGCAGCTGTCCGAGGTGGCTGATGCTGAGCGGTCCCAGGCTGCGCGACAGCCGGGCGACCGCGTTCAACGGCACCAGCGTTCCGTTACTGGAGCGCACATGGATCAGCGACAACGCCGACGGATCGTGCTGGAATTTGGGATCGAGTTCGAGGATCACCCAGTACTGGTTGCTTGAGGTGTAGATGGTCGACACCTGCCGCTGTCCGAATGCATCGTAGAGCGTGTTTTCGATCTGCGTGGCGGTGATGCCGAGGGCCGAGGCCTTGTTGCGGTCGATATCGACGGTGACTTGCGGGTTGGCAATCTGCAGGTCGCTGGTGACATCCTGAAAACCCGGCAGTTGGGACAGTTTCTCCTGAATCACCGGCACCCACTGAAACAGCTCGTCCGTATCCGCGTCCTGCAGCGTGAACTGGTATTGCGTTTTCGTAAACTGGCCGCCGATGCGTATCGTGGGAATGTTCTGCAGGAATACCTTGAGACCGGGGATGGTGGCGAGTTTGGGCCGCAATTGCTGCAGCAGCGCGTCGGCGGAGGGCCGCGTGCCGCGCGGCTTGAGCACGATGAACATGCGGCCAAGGTTGAGCGAGGTGGCGCCGGCGCCGCCGGCGCCGATGAACGCCATGACCGATTCCACCGCCGGATCGGCCTTGACGATCGCGGCGGCCTGCTGCTGCAGCCGCGCCATTTCATCAAATGAAACGTCCTGTGCCGCCTCGGTGAAGGCAAACAATTGCCCGGAATCCTCGCTGGGCATGAAATCCTTGGGCATGGTGGCGAACATCCAGCCGGTAACCACGAAAATGGCCGCGAATATCAACATGGTGAAACGGCTGTGGCGCAACACCCAGCGCAAGGTGACGTCGTAGAGATTTCGCCAGGCGTCGAACATGCGTTCAAGCGCATTGTACAAACGGCCATGCCGCACCTGATGGTGGGGTTTGAGCCAGCGCGCGCACAGCATCGGGGTCAGTGTCAGCGAGACAAACCCCGACACCAGCACCGCCGCCATGATGGTGATGGCAAATTCGTGCAACAGCCGTCCCAGCATGCCGCTCATGAACAGCACCGGGATGAAGACAGCGGCGAGCGAGAGTGTCATCGACAGAATGGTGAAGGCGATTTCCTTCGAGCCGTCGAGCGTGGCGCGCATTGCGCTCTTGCCCATTTCCATATGGCGCGAAATGTTCTCCAGCATCACGATGGCGTCGTCCACCACGAAGCCCACGCACAGCGTCAGTGCCATCAGCGACAGATTGTTCAGGCTGAAGCCGAACAAGTGCATGACGGCGAACGTGCCCACGATCGACATCGGCAGCGCCAGGCTCGGAATCAGCGTGGCGGAAATATTGCGCAAAAACAGGAAGATCACCATCACCACCAGCGCCAGCGCGAGCAGCAGACTGAACTGCACCTCCTCCACCGATTCGCGGATGGACTCCGAACGGTCGTAGAGCACGTTGATGTTGACGCTGGGCGGAACCTGTTCGCGGAAGGTCGGCAGCAGTTTGCGGACCGAATCCACCACTTCAATGGTGTTGGTGCCCGGCTGGCGCTGGATCGCCAGCACGATGCCGCGCTTGCCGTTGTGCCAGGCGGCGACCTTGTCGGACTGCACGCTGTCGACGACCTTGCCGATCTCGCCCAGCCGCACCGGCGACCCATTGCGGTAGGTGACGATCAGCGCGCGGTAGCCGTCCGCGGTGGTAAGCTGGCCGCTGGTCTGCAGGGTGTATGCGCGATGCGTGCCATAGAGGGTGCCGGTGGGCAGATTGGCGTTGTGCTGGTCGATCACCTGCTGCACTTCGTCGAGTCCGATGCCGCGCGAGGCGAGGGCGCGCGGATCGACCTGTACATGCACGGCGTATTTCTGCGTGCCGAAGACCTGCACCTGCGCGACGCCGGCGATGGTGGAAATGCGCTGCGCCATCAGCGTTTGCGCGTATTCGTCCACCGTCCACATCGGCAGGGTGTCGGAGGTGAGGGCCAGATAAAAAACCGCGGCGTCCGCCGGATTGACCTTGCGAAACGACGGCGGCACCGTCATCGTCGGCGGCAATTGCTTGACGGCGCGTGAAATGGCCGATTGCACATCCTGCGCCGCGGCATCGATATTGCGGTCCAGCGAGAACTGCATGGTGATCGCGGTGCCGCCCAGCGTGCTGGTCGATGTCATTGAGTCGATGCCGGCGATCAGCGAAAACTCCTTTTCCAGCGGCAGCGCCACGGCCGATGCCATGGTCTCGGGGCTGGCGCCGGGCAGCGTGCCGGTAACCTGTATGGTGGGGAAATCCACGTTGGGCAGGGCGGCCACCGGCAGCGCCCGGTAGGCGACGAGGCCAAAGGCGAGAATGCCGATCATCAGCAGCCCGGTCATCACCGGGCGTTTGATGAACAGTTCGGACACATTCATGATCTGTTGGTGTCCTGCTTGACGCTGACTTTCATCCCCGGCACCAGCCGCGATTGGCCGTTGATGACAATTTGTTCGCCGGCATTCAGCCCCTTGGCGACCACGGTTTGCGCGCCGTCCACGCGTTCCACCTTGATCTCGCGCATGTCGGCAGCCCCCGCCTTGACCACATAGACGAACTGGCCCTTGGGGCCGGTCTGCACCGCCTGCGACGGCACCACGATCGCGTTCTTTTCCTCGTCCAGGGTAAGCGACGCCGTGACAAACTGGCCCGGCCACAGCGCTTTGTCGCGGTTGGGAAAGGTGGCGCGCAGCCGCACCGTGCCGGTGGAGGCATCAACCGTGTTGTCGATGAACGCCAGCGTGCCGATGGCGCTTGCGGCAACCGCGTCGCCGGCGCCGGCGGGCACTGCTTCCACCGCCAGTTTGCCGCGAGTCATGTATTTGCGAATGGCGCCCAGGTGCTGTTCCGGCACCGCAAAGCTGACATAGATCGGCGAGATCTGATTGATCACCACCAGCGACACCGTGTCATTGGCTTTCACCAGATTGCCCTGCTGAATCAGGATTTTTCCGGCGCGCCCCGCGAGCGGTGAGCGAATCTGCGTGTACTCGGTTTGCAGGCGCGCGTTCTCCACCGCCGATTCGCCGGCTTTCACCGTGGCGGCGGCGGTATCGACGTTGGTGCGGAATTGGGCATAGGCGTCCTGCGATACAAAGCCCTTTTGCAGCAGATCCTTGTAGCGTTCTTCCTGCGCCCGCGCGCGATCCAGTTGCGCCTTGTCGCGCGCCAGCGTGGCTTGTGCCTGCTGCAGCTGCGCCTGCAGCGGGCGCGCGTCAATCTCGAACAGCAACTGCCCTTTGGCGACATCCTGCCCGTCGCTGAATCCGACCCTGACGATCTGGCCGTCGAGGCGCGATTTGATCGACACCGTGGCCTGCACTTCGACATTGCCGATCGCCTGCACTTTCAGCGGCACGGTTTGTTCCGTCACCGTCGTCACAACGACTGGTATGGCCGGCGCGGACTTGCCCTTCTTGTCCGCGGCGGCCGGCTTGACGCCGTCGCTTTTGCCGCAGGCGGCGATGGTCAAGGCCGCCAACAGTGCCGGCAGCACGCTCAAAACCTGCACACGTACGCTCATCAATACTCCGCTAAACGCCGGCCGCGCGCTTAGCGTGCCGTCACCGCGCTTAAGCCCTGACCAGCTTGTCCTCGAACCAATCCCACATCGTCGCCACGCCCAGCGTCAGATAATCGCGCTGGCAGTGCTGCGAGCCGCCTTCCTCGGCGGTGAATACGCGCAGTGTCTTGTCCGTGGAACCGGAGGCATTGTATAGCGCCTGCGCATCGGCAAGTGAAATTTGCTCGTCCTCGGCACCGTGGCAGATCAGGAACGGGCAGCGCATCTTTTGTACGACACCGTCCAGCCGGTAGGGTTCGAGCTTTTTCAGCGCGGCATCGAGCGAATCCACCCCCAATATCCACATGATGTGGTGGCCCGGCACCGACAGCGAGGTCTTGAAGTTGGCGTCGATGCGTTTCTTCCAGGTGCCGTAATAGTCCCAGATCGCGCCCCAGGCGATGCAGGCGGCGAAGCGCGGCTCCATCGAGGCGATGCGCGGCGCGTAATAGCCGCCGAGACTGATCGCCACCACGCCGACTTTCTTCGCGTCGACGTCATCGCGTTTTTCCAGCCAATCCATGCACGCGCTGCCTGCGACCTCGTAATCGTGACGCAGCACGTTGTTGCGAAAGCGGATGGCTTCACCGGTGCCGGGGCCGTCCATGATCAGGCAGGAAATGCCGCGCTTGATGAGATCGGGCACGCCGCGTACGAACTGGATTTCCTTGGTGACATCGAGCCCGTCGAAAAACACCACGCAGGGCGCGCGTTTGCCTTTGGCGTTTTGCGCGGGCACGAAGTAGCCGGGCAGACTTTCCTTGCCGTCCTTGCCCATGGGCACTTCCACGATTTCGATCTTCAGATCGGTCAACCCGGCGTGCCTGTGGAAGCAGTCGACGCCGGTCTTGAATGCCGCCAGCGCCCTGGCGTCCTTGGGTGTGCGAAAGCGCTCCGCCATCTGGTAGTAGTTGCAGGCGCGAAGATAGGCGGCTGCGGCCGATACGCGGTGACCGGCGCCCTCGAATCTTTCGGCATGCGCGCGCACCCCGTCCGCGACTTTCAGGCAGGCGTCGAACCAGGCCGCGTCGTCGTCCGGTGCGGCGCCTTTGAGCAGTACGCCGATCTTGTGCAACTCGCCGATATCGGCGCCGCCATATGCGGCCGAACCCATCATGTTGATGAAGGCGGCCGACCAGCGATAGTTGCCGGGAAAGTACATGAAGTAGGGGGGGTCTTTGGTTTCAGCCATGGCGGACTCCTTGGGGAATTAAGGGTTGTGTGCGGCAGGCGGGGCGCGGCGGCAGATCATACTGCAGCTGTTGCCCGCCAGGATTGGATTGATGTGGGCGGAGACGGCATCACTGTTTCTGTATGCCGGCTGCCCTGCCCACGGCGGCCCAGTTCCCGGTTTCCGTTTTCAGAAACGCGGCGTAGTCCGCGGGGCCGATGCCGGACACTTCGTAACCGACGCTTTCCAGCTGCTTGCGGGTGGCGGGATCGGTCAGCGGCGTGTGCAACACGGCGTGCAGGCGCTCGATGATGGCGTTGGCGGTGCCGGCCGGCGCGAGAATGCCGTTCCAGTTGTAGCTGGACCAGCCCTTCAGCCCCTGCTCGGCTGCGGTTTTCACGGCAGGCATCAGCGGCGACCGCGCGGCGGCGGTGACGCCCAGTGCGCGCAGCTTGCCGGCGTTGACCAGCGGCACCGCCTGGAACACCTGCACTTGTGCAAAATCGATATTGCCCGCGATCAGATCCACCAGATAGACTGCCGCACCCTTGTACGGCACCATGGTCATCTTGATGCCGGCGCGCGCCGAAAAGCTCTCGATCGAGAAATGGCCGACCGTGCCTGCGCCCGGCGTGGCGTAATTGATTTTGCCGGGCCGCTGCTTCGCGAACGCGATAAATTCCGGCACTGCGGTCGCCGGCAGACTGGGATGCACGCAGATGCAACTGGCGCTGCGCGCAATCAGCGTGATTGGCGCGAAATCCCGCAGTGGCGCGTAGTTGAGTTGCTTGCGGGCGCTGGGTGCGATTGTCAGGGGTCCCGGGTTGCCCCCAAGCAGGGTATAGCCGTCGGGCACCGCTTTTGCGGCGGCTTCAGTGCCGATGGTACCGCCCGCGCCGCCGCGGTTTTCGACGATCACCTGCTGGCCCAGCGCGGCTGTGATCTGCTGTCCCGCCCAGCGCGAATGCGTATCGGTGGGTCCACCCGGCGCGAACGGCACGATGATGCGAATGGGCTTCGCGGGGTAGGCCTGTCCCCAGCCGGCAGCCGGCAACAGTGCCGCCATCAGGGTAATGCAGATGCGTGTCATGGCGATTTCCTCGTAACGTTTTTGTTTGTGGCGAGGTTACGCGCCGCGGCGATGGCATGTCAACGCGGCCGTCGCGCGCGGGTATTCTGATAAAATCCGGCACCCGTCCAATTGCCATCCAAAGAGGAAAGTCATGGCCGCTCGCAAGGCACGAACCCCAAAAAGCAAGTACAGCGATATTCTTTACGAAGTGAAAGATCAGGTGGCATGGGTCACCATCAACCGTCCGCGCGTGCTGAACTGCTTTCGCGAGCAAACCCTCGACGAACTGATCGATGCGCTGAAATCGACGCGCGAGGATCCGTCCATTGTGTGCGCCGTGGTGACCGGTTCGGGCAACCAGTCATTTTCTGCCGGCGGCGACTTTTACGCCATGAAGCGGCTCAATTTCAACAATGCCTACATGTGGAACGACCGCATGCTGGGGCTGGCGATGACCATCCGCAATCTGCCGATTCCGGTGATCGCCATGATCAACGGCTGGTGCATGGGCGGCGGCCACGAACTGGCGCTGTGGTGCGATCTGGCGATTGCTTCCGAAAACGCCGTGCTGGGCCAGACCGGCGCCAAGGTGGGCGCGTGCCCGACGGTGGGCGCCACGCAATACATTCCGCGCATCATCGGCGAGCGCCTCGCGCGTGAAATGATTTTCTGCGCGCGCCGCTTCGGCGCGAAGGAAGCGGCGGAGGTGGGCCTGATCAACAAGTGCGTGCCGCAGAAGGATTTGCGTGCCGAAACCCTGAAGTGGTGCGAAACCATGAAAGGCCACAGCGCGCTCACCATCCGCATGACCAAGAAGTCGCTCAACTTCGAGTCCGATCTGTTGTACGCCTCATGGCAGCAGGGCATGGAGCTGCTCGCGCATGTCTGGGGATCGGAAGAGGCCGCCGAAGGCATGAACGCCTTCCTCCAAAAACGCAAGCCGAATTTCCAGAAGTTCCGCATGCGCGACAAGAAGATGCTGGCAAGCTACCTCGACGGCAATGCGCGGGATTTGAATGCGCCGCCTTCGATGCGCAGGAAAAAGTGAAGTTTTGACGGCACAAAGGCGTGATGTCGGTACCGGATTCACGCCTTCCCGGCTCCACCACGAAAATCGCAATGTCAGAACCGCAAAACCACGGCGCCCTTGCGGGCGCCAGAATCCTCGACCTGACGCGCATTCTCGCCGGTCCGCTGTGTGCCCAGATGCTGGGCGACATGGGCGCGGAGGTGATCAAGGTCGAGCCGCCCGGCGCGGGCGACGACACGCGCGCCTGGGGGCCGCCGTTTGCGGCCGGCGAGTCGGCGTATTTTCTGGGCATCAACCGCAACAAGCGGTCGATCACCCTGAATATGGCGGCCAAGGCAGGGCAGGACATCCTCGCACGCCTGATCAAACAGTGCGATGTGCTGGTCGAGAATTTCAAGGCCGGCACGCTGGAAAAATGGGGTTTCACCAACGAATGGCTGGAACAGAATGCGCCGCGCGTGATTCGTTGCTCGATCACCGGTTACGGCACCGACGGCCCCAAGGGCGGATTGCCTGGCTATGATTTTATTTTGCAGGCCGAGTCGGGGCTGATGAGTATTTGCGGTGAGGTGGACGGCGATCCGATGAAGTATGGTGTCGCCATCGTCGATATCACCACCGGCCTGCTGGCGTGCAACACCATCCTCGCGGCGCTCAACGCGCGTCATCGCACCGGGCGCGGCCAGCATGTCGAGGTGTCGCTGTACGAATCCGGCCTGTTCATGCTGGCGAACGTGGCATCGAATCACCTGGTATCGGGCCGCGACGCGCGGCGCTTTGGCAACGGCCATCCCAACATCGTGCCCTACACTGCGTATCCGGTGAAAGACGGCATGATCGCAGTGGCGGTCGGCAACGACAGCCAGTTCGTCAAGTTTGCCGCCGTGCTGGGCCACGCCGAATGGGCGGCCGACACACGCTTTGTGCGCAATCAGGACCGGGTGGTGAATCGCGAGGCCATCGACGGGTTGATCATTGATGCGCTGAAGACGGAAGATGCGGAGTCATTGATCGATAAATTGACGCAGGCCGGTATTCCCTGCGGCCGCATCAACAGCGTGGCGCAGGCGCTGAGCGCGCCGCACACCCTCGCGCGCAATATGGTGGAGACCATGCGGCACCCGACGGCGGGCGACGTCAAGACGTTGGGCATGCCGTTTCGCTTCAGCGACACGCCGCCGTCCATACGCCGCGTGCCGCCCACGCTGGGTCAGCACACCGAGCAGGTGCTGGGGGACGAACTCGGACTGTCGGCGGAGCGCATTGCCGAGTTGCGTCAGCAGAAGATCATTTGAA
>CADECM010000004.1:16681-47968 GCA_902825845.1 uncultured beta proteobacterium | reverse complement strand
AATCTGTCCCATGTGTCGATCGTCGTCCCCAATCTCGAATCTGCAGCCCAACGTCTGCTCGAGACCTGCGGTCTGCGCATCGGCGAGATCAAGATCAACGAGCAGCAGGGCGTGCGCATGGCGTACGTCGACCTCGGCAACGCGAAGATCGAGTTGATGGAACCGTCACGGCCTGATTCGCCGGTGGCCAAATTCCTCGAGCGCAATCCCAGGGGCGGCATCCATCACTTCTGCCTCGGCGTGGATAGCGTAGATGCCGCGTGTGCCGAACTCGCCGGCAGGGGCGCGCAGGTGCTGGGTGACGGCAAGCCGCAATACAATGTGCACGGCGAACGCATCGCCTTCGTGCACCCCAAGGACTTCCTCGGCGCACTGGTGGAGTTGGAAGAGGGTCTTAAAAAAATCAATAAAAACAATTAGTTATGTGACTAACCCACCTGCGGTTCGCGCGCTGTCGGGGGCGCACGAGAGCGGGCCATTGAAGGAGGCAGTATGCTGAAAGAATATGCCGTGGCTGCGGTGATGCTGGTGTTAACGTTGGGCGCGCCTCCCGTGCACGCGCAGCCGGCCTCCGCGAACGCAGGCCCTGCCTACCCGCAGCGCCCGATACGCCTGGTGGTGCCGTTTGCGCCGGGCGGCGCCACTGACATCATCGCGCGCATTCTTGAACCGCGGTTGTCGCAAAAGCTCGGGCAACAGGTGGTGGTGGACAACCGTGCGGGCGCGGCCGGCAATATCGCGGTCGAACTGGTCGCCGCCGCGGCAGCGGACGGCTACACGATGCTGGTGGGCAATATATCAACCAACTCCATCAACCCGTTGCTGTTTGCGAAGAAGATGCGCATCAATGCGCTGAACGATCTGGCCGGGGTGACGGAACTGGTGGCGATTCCCAATTTTGTGCTCGGCAGTCCCAAGGTGCCGGCGAACACGCTGAAGGAGGCATTGGCCTATGCCAGATCGCGCAACGGCGAACTCAACTTCGGTGCGCCGCTCGGCTCGTACGCGCACCTGGACATGCTGGCGCTGACCCAGCGTGCCGGCGTGAAAATGCTGCACATTCCCACGCGGGGCGCTGGAGAGACGCTGACCAACCTGATTCGCGGCGACGCGCACATCAATATTTCGAATGTGGCGTCCAACGCGGGACCGGTGCGCGCCGGACAGATCAAGGCGTATGCCGTTACCGCGGAAAAGCGCCTGGCGGATTTCCCCGATGTGCCGACCATGGCCGAAGCGGGATTTGCGGGGATCGGCAGTCTGAACTGGAACGGTATTTTTGCGCCGGTGAAAACACCACGCGCAGTGATCGAGCGTGTGTTTCGCGACACGGTGTCGGCGATGAAGGCGCTGGAGGCCGAGGGTCTGCTGGCCAAGCGCCAGCTGCCGCTGGTACTGTCCGCGTCGCCCAAACAATTTGACGAGTACGTCCGGTCCGAATCAGATCGCTGGGCGAAAATCATTCGCGACAACAAGGTGGCAATCGACTAAATGCGGGTTTTTTACACAGGAGCGCCAAATGCACAGCATGGGGATTTCCCTGATGACGGCTTTAAGCTTGTCCGCCGCGGTGGTTAGCGCAGCCACGCCCTCGCGCCCCGTGATTTCCGACGTCGGCAAAGCTGAAATTGCAACGGTGGCGAACGCGGCCACGGCGCGTGGCACCGTGCCGGGCGTGGTGACGCTGATCGTCAATCGCGAGGGCGTGTTGTTCGAAGGCGCGGCGGGCCGGCAGGATGTGGCCAAGGGCGTCGCGCTGAAACCCGACGCCATTTTCAGAATTGCCTCGATGACCAAACCGGTGACCTCCGTGGCGATCATGATGCTGGTCGATGCCGGCAAGGTGAAGCTGGATGACCCGGTGTCGAAGTATCTGCCGCAATTCAAGGGGCGCCCGGTCATCGCCAAATTCAATGCGGCAGACGCGAGCTACACCACGCGGCCTGCTCGGCGCGAGATTACCCTGCGCCATTTGCTGATGCATACCTCCGGCGTCGGCTATGCCTTCTCCGATCCCACGGTGAAGCGCATCGTCGATGCCACCCAGAAGACCGAGCCCGACCTGCCGTTGTTGCATGACGCCGGCGAGAAGTGGACGTACAGCGCCGGCACGCGTGTTCTCGGATGGGTGGTGGAAAATGTATCGGGCCAGGCGCTGGATGTGTTTTTGCGCCGGCAGATCTTCGAGCCGCTGAAGATGGCGGACACCGGTCACGTGGTACCCGCGGCTAAAGTGGCACGCGTGGTCACCGTGCACAAGCGCAACAACGGCGTACTCACTGAAGTGCCGAACGATCCGCAGCAGGCATCGCCGGTGCGCGGCGATGGTGGTTTGTATTCGACTGCGCATGACTATGGCCGGTTTGTGCGCATGCTGCTCAATGAGGGCACCTTGGACGGCACGAGAATTCTCAGTGCCAAAGCCGTGCAGATGATGAGTGAGATGCCGGCCGCCGGTCCGCTGATGCAGACGCAGCCGGATGCCAATGCCGAGCGTACGCGGCCGTTCCCGATTGGCGCCGGCAAGGACAAATTCGGGCTGGGGTTTCAGATCACCGCGGCTGATCCGCAATACGCAAAGTTTCGCAGTCCCGGCAGCCTGAGTTGGGGCGGCATCAACAACACGCACTTCTGGATCGACCCCAAGCGCCAGATCGCGGGCATCGTGCTGATGCAGGTGCTGCCGTTTTACGACGATGCCTGCATGGGCGTGCTGCGCGACATCGAGGCACTGGTTTACCGCGATCTCGGTCAAGCGCCGATATAAAAAATGCATTTAAAAACAAATAGTTATATGTTATGAGCGACACACAACACAGCCCACAGCGGGTGACCCGGACACAACTTGAACGCTTCATTGCCAGCGCGTTTCAAACCGTCGGCATTGCCGCCGCCGAAGCGCAATCCATTGCGCAGCTGATGGCGCGCGCCGATATCAACGGCTCGGAAGGCCACGGTATCTTCCGCCTGCCGCAATACATACGCCGCATCAAGGGCGGCGCCGTTAACATCAAGCCCGACATCCGCGTGGAACGCGAAGCCGCGGCGATGGCGCTGGTCAACGGCGACAACGGCATGGGCCATCTGGTGATGCGCTTCGCCGCCGAGAAGGCGATTGAAAAAGCGAAGATCGCCGGTGTCGCGTGGGTGGGCGCGAAGTGGAGCAACCACGCCGGACCGGCATCGCTCTACGCCAGCATGCCGGTCGAACACAACATGATCGGCCTCTACCTCGCGGTGGGCAACGCCAATCACCTGCCGGCGTGGGGCGGGCTCGACATGCTGCTGTCGACCAACCCCATCGCGATTGCCCTGCCGGGTGCGCAGGAGGCGCCGGTGATACTCGACATGGCGACCACAGTGGCCGCCTACGGCAAGGTCAAGACCAAGGCGCAACGCGGTGAAATGATGCCTGAAGGATGGATGATGGACCGGCAGGGCCGGCCGCTCACTGACCCGACGCGCTCCAACGAAGGTTTCCTGCTGCCGATCGGTGGTTACAAAGGTTATGGCCTTGCGCTGATGTTCGGCCTGCTCGCCGGCACGTTGAATGGCGCGGCGATGGGGCGGGACGTTGTCGATTTCAACGCCGACGACACCACGCCCACCAACACCGGTCACTGCATTGTCGCGATCAATATCGAGGCGTTTCAGCCGGTCGCCGAATTCAAGCAGAGCGTCGATGCCCTGGTGCGCGACCTGCGCAATTCCGAACGCCTGCCGGGCGTGGAACGCATTCATATCCCCGGCGAGGGCGCGCATGCCGCGCGCGCCGAGCGGCTGAAGCACGGCGTGCCGATGCCGCCATCGCTGATGGCCGCACTCGATACGCTGGCAGCGGAACTGGGTATTGCTCGGCTCGGCCAGTGAATTCGTTCTGCTGGTGACGACGATGCCCGTGCAGCACCGGCGGCGTCTGGCGTGGCTGATGGTGATCCTGCTGGTGCCGCTTGCCTGGCTGATGCTGATGCACGGACCGATCGCGCAGCCCGGCACCTATCATGTGTTCGCCGATGCGCGCACCTGCCTCGGCGTGCGCAACTTCGGCAATGTGGCCTCCAACCTGCTGTTTCTCCTGGGCGGTATGGGCGGGTTCTACTGGTGCTACCGTCACCTGCAGGCAGGCGCACGGCGCTCGTGGCTCACGTTTTTTGGCGGTGTGGCGCTGGTGTTTTTCGGGTCGGCCTACTACCACAGTGTGCCCAATCACGACACGCTGGTGTGGGACCGTCTGCCCATGACGCTGGCGTTCATGGCGTTGCTGATCGCCTTGCTGAGCGAACACCTCGGTGAGCCGTTCGAGCGCTACGGCCTGATGCCGGCCCTGTTCGTGGGCGTGGTCAGCGTCTTGTGGTGGCGTTACAGCGGCGATTTGCGCTTTTATATCTGGGTGCAGGCCGCGCCGCTGCTGGCGATACCGTTTGTGCTGGTGATGTTTCGGGGTCGCCACGGCCACCGACTTTATCTGGTGCTGGGGCTGGTGTTTTATGCGCTGGCCAAGATGGCGGAACTCCGCGATCAGGAAATCTTCGAATGGACTGATTTTGCGTTAAGTGGCCATTCGCTCAAGCACCTGCTGGCGGCGATGGCGCCGGTATCGCTATGGTTGATGCTGCAGCGGCGCGTGCCGATACCGCCCGGGCGTCAAAGCTAGGCCCGGCCCGACGCAGCCTGCGCGATCATCCCGAATACCGCGTCGCCAAAGCGCCGGCGCGCTTCGTCGTGCAGCGGCTGCACTGCCTTCAACCAGTCGCGCCGCGCGTCCGCAGTCAGTTCCACCACCTCGCCGCCCGCGGCTTCAATCGCCTTGCGCGCGTTGCGTTCCTCTTCAACCGCCAGGTCGCGCTGCGCCAGCACTGCCTTGCGCGCCGCGGCGCGCATGCCCGCCTGCAGTTCGGCAGGCCAGCGGTCGAACTGCGCGCGGTTCATGTAGATGCCGCGCGAGTGATAGCAGTGCCCCGACAGCGTGTGATAGCGATGTGCCAGATGCGCGCCGTAGTCGACCGTATTGGCGAGCGGGTTTTCCTGCCCGTCCACCGCGCCTGACACAATGGCTTCCAGGCCCGGCTTCAGGTCCAGTGGACACGGCACCGCGCCCAGCAGTTCAAAGCTGCGGCGGTGGGTTTCGCCAGGCATCAGGCGGATTCTCATGGCCTTTATGTCCGCCAGCGTGCGCACCGGCCGCAGGCGGTTGGAGATATGGCGGTAGCCGTTTTCAAAGTAACCGAGCACGCGGTAGCCGGGGATGCGTTCCTCGATGTGCTTCGTCATCCACTCGCCGAACGCGCCGTCGATCGCGGCGCGCGCCTGCGTGATATTGTCGAACAGGAACAGCAGGTCGACAAAATCCAGTTCCGGCACGCGATCCGCGATGTAGCTGGTGGACTGATAGGTCGCGCTGAGAATGCCGTCTTCCACCATCCACAGCAGGTCCGCCGCCTTGTAGCCGAAGTCCATCACGTTCCACACATAGTGCACGGACACCGCCTTGCCGAACTGTTCTGACATCGCGTCGCCCATCACTTTGAGGCCGCGGCTGCAGGTGGTGTTGGACGGGCCGTAGCCGCCGAGGGTGATGCGGATCGGGTTGCTCATGTTGCCCTTCTTTAATCGTCGAGAGACGCGACAATACACGCCGCGGCGTCACCCGCAAACTTGTTGCGGCGTCTCTTCCCTCACCCCCGGCCCCTCTCCCGGGGGGCGAGGGGAGATTTGTGCTGTCCGCTTGCGCGGCCAGGTACCCGGGACGCTCATTCTAACCGAGGCATGCGCGGTGTTAACATTGCCGCAGGAGGTGATGATGACCGAAGTGACCAACAATCCGGCGGGTGACGTGTTCGAGGCGGCGCGCACGCGGCGTTCGATTCGCGCCTACAAAGCGGATCCCGTTCCCCTGCACATCCTGCGCGAGATCGTCGAACTGGGTCGCTGGGCGCCCAGTGGTTCGAACATCCAGCCGTGGCGCGTGCATGTGATGACCGGCGCGACGTTGCAGCGCGTGGGCAGCGCGATTCAGCAGGCGTTTCTCAACAACGAAACGGACCACCAGCGCGACTACAACTATTACACAGACCCCATCGAAGAGCCGTACCTTGCGCGCAGGCGCGCCTGTGGCTGGGGCCTCTACGGCACGCTCGGCATCGGGCGCGGCGACCATGAAAAATCCACGGCGTATCGCGCGGGAAACTACAATTTCTTCGGCGCGCCCGCGGGTCTGGTGCTGGCCATCGACCGCAAACTGGAGGTCGGCAGCTGGTTCGACTACGGCATGTTTGCGCAAACACTGATGCTGGCGGCGCGCGCGCGCGGGCTGCATACCTGCCCGGAGGCGTCGATCGCGAGCTATCCGGATATCGTGCGGCGCGAGCTGAACATCGCGCGCGAGTACACCATCATGTGCGGCATTGCCATGGGCTATGCGCAGACGGATGCGGTAGTGAATACGTTTCAACCCGCGCGCATTGCGCTGGAAGACTATGCGACGTTTTACGACTGATCATGAGAGGGGAAAACGGCATGCACAAGTGGATGGCGGGCGCGTTGGCGGCGATGGCCAGCTGTGCCGTGTGGGCGCAGGCTGGGGTTGGCTATCCTACCAAACCGGTGCGCATGGTGATTCACATCGGACCCGGCAGCAGCATGGACATCATCGGCCGCGTGCTGGCGCAGAAACTCACCGACACCTGGGGACAGTCGGTGATTGTCGATAACCGCGCCGGCGCTGGCGGCACCATTGGCATGGATGTGGCGGCAAAGGCGCCGGCGGACGGCTATACGATACTGTTCGGCGCCGCCAGCATGGCGATTGCGCCGTCGTTTTTCAAGAAACTGCCGTTTGATCCGCTGCGTGATTTCGATCCCGTCACCCAGCTTACCTCGCGTTACAACGTGCTGGTGGTACCTGCCGCCTCACAATTGAAATCCGTGAAGGATGTCATCGCGCTGGCCAAGGCGAAGCCCGGCTTCGTGAGCTATGGCTCCGGCGGCGGCACTGGCAGTTCGGATCACCTCGCGGGCGAACAGTTCGGCTGGATGGCCGGCGTGAAGCTGCTGCATGTGCCCTACAAGAGCGGCGCGCAGGCGCTGAACGATCTGCTGGGCGGGCAATTGGTGATCTACATGGGCGGGGTGCCGGTCAATCTGCCGTTCATCAAGTCGGGCAAACTGCGGGCGCTGGGTGTGAGCAGCCTCAAACGCATTGCGCAATTGCCCGATGTGCCGACGATGGCGGAAGCCGGCGTTCCCGGATTCGAGGTCAATGTCTGGTACGGCCTGCTCGCACCGCGCGGTACTCCACAAACCATCGTGGCGAAAATTGCCGTCGACGTTGCGCGTATCGTGAAATCGCCGGACACGCGCGAACGCTTCGCCGGCCTGGGCGCGGATGCCGAGGGCACCACGCCGGCCGAGTTTCGCCAGTATCTGCGCCGCGACGTTGAGAAGTGGGCGCGGGTGGTGAAAGCGGCCGGCCTGGCCGCGCAATAGGCTGCCGGCATGAGGTGTCTGCGACGGGGTGTTTGCCACGGGCCGGATGTCGTGGCAGATTCCGGATTTTCAGCGTCTTTATTTACCTACCCAGGAGGCGATACCATGATCCGCAGAGTGTTCGTTTTCTTAGGCGCCTTGGCGTTGCTGGCCGGCGCTGCTCAGGCGCAGCAGCCCGCGCGGCCGCCGATTGCCGTCACCAAGGTGGACGGCACCGACGGGGTGTACATCTTTCGTAACGTGAACCACCAGTCGATGTTCGTCGTCACCCGGGACGGCGTGATCGTGACCGATCCGGTCGCCTACGGCCGCCCCAACGGCGGGCAGCAGTACCTTGATGAGATTCGCAAAGTCACCGACAAGCCGATCAAGTATCTGATCTACAGCCACCATCACTTCGATCATATTGCCGGCGGCAGGGTGTTCAAGGAGGCCGGCGCGCGGGTGATCGCGCACCACCGCGCCAAAACGCGGCTCGCGCAGCTCAAGGATCCGCATACGGTGCTGCCTGATGAGGCAGTGGGCGACAAGGGCCGCACCATCACGCTCGGCGGCACCCGGCTGGAGCTCAGCTATCATGGCCTGAATCACTCCGACTCCACACTGGTGATGCGCCTGCCGAAGGAGAAGATCATCTTTGTGGTGGACACCATACCGGTCGGCACCGTGCCGGGCCGCGGCATGATCGACTTTCATCCGCTGGAAACCGAGGCGTTTTTGCAACAGGTTTATCAATTGGATTGGGAGCGGCTGATACCCGGGCACCCGGGGCCAGGCGACCGGCTCGGCACCAAGCAGGATGTGCAGGACCAGTTGTCATTGCTGCGGGCCGCCTCCGCTGAAATGCAAACCCTGGCGCGCGAAGGCAAGTGCTGGGACAGGGCCGAAAAAGAATTCAAGCTGGCCGAGTATGAAAAGTGGCCCGGCTATGCCAGCGGACTTCCCTTCATCGCGCGCCGCTATTGCGGGCTGTGGGGACGCGGCACCTGATGCGCGGGTCCGGACGGGCGTGCCGCGATTGAAAACGCTGCTGATCGTATTTCACTCCCGTACCGGCGGTGCGCGCCAGATGGCGGAGGCTGCGGCGCACGGCGCCTCGACTGGCGACGTCAACGTGCGGCTGTTGCGGGCCGCCGATGCCGGCGCCGACGATCTGCTGCAGGCGGATGGCTATATTTTCGTGATGCCGGAGAATCTCGCGGCGATCGCCGGCGTGATGAAGGATTTCTTCGACCGCACCTACTATGCCGCGCTGGAGCGCATCAATGGCCGTGCCTATGCGTTGCTGGTGTGCGCCGGCAGCGACGGTACCAACGCCGTGCGGCAGACGGAACGCATCTGCACCGGCTGGCGCTTGCGCCGGGCTGCTGAATCCCTCATCGTATGCACGCACGCGCAGACGCCGGAGAAAATCCTCGCGGCGAAATCCATCGGTGAGGAAGATCTGCAGCGCTGCGCGGACACCGGCGCGGCACTGGCGGCAGGTTTGGCACTGGGCGTATTTTGAATATAACTATATGTTTTTAAACAATATTTTTAAGTTGACGGCGCTGCTCGCCGTGCTCGCGCTGGCAGGCTGCGAAACCGCTCCCGTATTGAAGAAATACTCGGAGCTGCCGGCGAGCGAACGGCCGTCGCCGAACTTCGGCGCGCGCCGGCCCAACTTCATCATCCTCCATCACACCGCCGACAACACCGCCGAGGATTCGCTGCGCACGCTGACCACGCCGCGCTTTGAAGTGAGTTCGCATTACCTGATCGGCCGCGACGGCAAACTGTATTACCTGGTGGACGAACTCGCGCGCGCCTGGCACGCGGGCGAGAGCTACTGGGGCGGCACCACCGATCTTAACTCGGCCTCCATTGGCATCGAACTCGACAACAATGGCAAGGAGCCGTTTGCCGAACCGATGATTGCCACGCTGTTGCAACTGCTCGGCGATCTGAAAACGCGCTACAAGATTCCCACGGCAAACTTTCTGGCGCACGGCGATATCATCCCGGGCCGCAAGGTCGACCCCAGCCGCTTCTTCCCGTGGAAGCAGCTGGCCGAACGCGGTTTCGGCCTGTGGTGCGAATCTCCGTTCAGCGCGAGCGCGCCCAACGGCGCCAGCGATGCGATCCTGCTGGCGGCGTTGGGCTATGACGTGACCAATCTGCGCGCCACCGCGGCGGCGTTCAGGCGGCGCTTTCTGGCTTCCGAAAGCGGGGAGCCGCTGAATCCCGACGAGCGCGCGCTGCTGCAATGTCTGATCGATCGCAAGCGTGAACGCTGACAGTCCGCCCTGCCCATGACTGAGCCGATCCGCCTGCTGGTCGCGGACGATGCCCGTTCACGCTTCGTGTTTCATCTGCGCGAAGCGCGCGCGGAACAGCAGTTCACACTGATGATCCCTGACGACGACGCGGAGGCCAGTCGGCTGGCGCTGGCGCCCGCAGCCGACGCCATCCTGTGTTACCAGGCGCCGCTCAGCGCCGCGGTGATTGAGGCGGCGTCATCACTGAAGTTGATCCAGAAGCATGGCCTGAACTGCCGCAACATCGACACCACCGCTGCCGCGCGGCGCAACATTCCAGTGGCGACTTTGCCGCTGATGCGCAACGTGACCGTGGCGGAACACGCGCTGGCGCTGATCCTGGCGTGCGCGCGCAAGATCGTTGCCGCGCATCAGGCGGTGGCCGGCGCCGCGTACCGCGACCTCGGTTTGCAGCCGACACCGACCTCGCAGGGTAACTATCGCGCCAACTGGGCGCAGCTTGGCGGCATCACGGAACTCTACCGCAGCACCGTGGGTATTGTGGGCATGGGGGACATCGGCATGGAAATCGCGCGGCGTTGCCGCGCGTTTGGCATGGACATCGTCTATACCCAGCGCACACGACATGATGCGCGGATCGAGGGTGAACTGGGCATGCGCTACCTGCCGCTCGACGCGCTGTTGCCGGCAGCCGATTTTGTGGTGCTGGTGGTGCCGCATACACCGCAGACCGACGGCTTGATCGGCGAAAAAGCACTGTCGCTGATGAAACCGTGCGCCACGCTGATCAATGTCGGACGCGGCGGCCTGATCGACGAAGCGGCATTGGCCGATGCGTTGAGCAGCGGGCGCATTGCCATGGCTGGTCTCGACGTCTATCGCACCGAGCCGCTGCCGATGGACAGCCCGTTGCGCACCCTGCCCAACGTCGTGTTGACGCCGCATATCGGCGGCGGTTCGTATCGTTCGTGGGAGGTGGACATTCCGGCGGCACTGCAAAATATCCGGCGGTTTTTCGGCGGTAACGCGTAATTCACGCTGCCTGCTCAAGGGTCGAGGCGGTATCCAGGGTGGTTGCCCGCCGCAAATCGCGCGCTTGCGACTCGTCATGCGGCCGGCCGCGATGCATGGTGCAGCGATTGTCCCAGATCACCAGATCACCGACCTGCCAGCGATGGCTATGGATGAATTGACTCTGCGTCGCGTGTGCCGTCAAATCCCACAGCAGCAGGCGCCCTTCGGCCACCGGCCAGCCGACGACGTGCGATGCATGCGCCGACAGGTAGAGCGTTTTGCGTTGCGAGCCCGGATGCCGCCGCACCAGACGCTGCGGCGACGGCGGGTATTTCTCGCGTTCGCCCGGTGGAAATTCAGTAAACCCGATCTGGCCGCGTGACCAGAATATGTCGTGCTCCACCACCAGCCCGTCGATCTCCGCCTTCATCGTTTCCGGCAGCGCATCGTAGGCTGCGCGCATGTCGGCGAACTGCGTTTCCCCGCCGCCCAGCACCGACGCCGGCGGCACCGCGACGGCGTGCAGCATGCCGAGCACCACCGGCACCGGCATGTACGAGGCGTCGGTGTGCCACAGACGATTGCCCAGGCTGTCCAGCCGGCGCCGGTCGTCGCGCGCACGAATGCGGTTTTCCTCGTCGAGGTTCGAGATGTCGCCGATCTGCGGCAGCGCCAGACGGCGCTTGCCACCCTGCAACGCGCCGCGGCCGATTTCCAGCGGGCCAAACGCTGCCGCAAAATCGCGCAGTTGTATATCGCTCAGGCGCTGATCGTGAAACACCAGGACCGCGTAGCGGTCGATCGCATTCCAGAGTGTTTTCACATCGCTGGCAGTCATTGGCTGGCTGAGATCGATACCGTCAACTTCGGTGGCGAACGATGGGCTTAACGCGCGAAATTCGATGGTCATGGTGGTCTCTCCCTGGTGCAGATTGCGCCCGCCTGCGGCAGTGGTGGCGATAATGATCCGCCACGGATCGCGTCGGCGCAACCCGGCGCGCACGCCGCGATGGCGCATGGCATGCAATTAAATAATGTTTATAATCAATTAGTTATATATTCAGCGTCAGCGATCGCAGGCCTAATGTACAGGGTCGTCACAACGCGCCGCGATTGACCATTTACCGACCGTCAAATAGTGTGGAGGCCATGCAAGCATGGTGATCGAAAAGACTTATCCCGTAAAGAATCGAGGCAAAGCATGATTCAGGTACGCCGTTTGGGACCGCAGATCGGCGCCGAGATTACCGGCGTCGATGTCCGCACGCTTGACGATGCGAGCTTTGACACCATTTACCGCGCGTGGCTCGATTACAACGTGATTGTTATACGGGATCAGAAACTTACGCTGCCGGAGTACGTGCGCTACAGCCGCCGCTTCGGACCGCTTGAGCTGCACCCTTCAAAGAGCACGCGCCATCCGCAAGCGCCCGAAGTCACTTTCCTCGGCGTCAACAAGTTCGATGCCGACGGCAAGCTGAACATGCGGATCTACAGGCGTGGCGCCGGGGGCTGGCACACCGACGGCTCCTATGAGCAGGTGCCGTTCAAGGCAACCCAGCTGTACGCCGTGGCGATTCCGAGCCGCGGCGGTGATACCTACTTTGCCAGCTGCTACGCATCGTATGCGGCGCTGCCCGATCCGTTAAAGCAGCGCCTGCAGGGTTTGCGCGGTGCATACGTTTACGGCGCGCGCATCAAGGATGGCGAAGCACTGCTCAATCCCGAAGACCGCAAAGCCCCGCCGGCACTGCATCCGCTGCTGCGCACGCATCCGGAGACGGGACGCCCGGTGCTGTATTTCGATCCCAACAAGCTGCAGCGCATCGACGGTCTCTCCCACGAGGACAGCGAGCGTCTGATCGCCGAACTGCGGACCTACATGGTGCAGCAAGGGGCCGACTACACCCACCAGTGGCGCAAGGGCGATATCGTGATCTGGGATAACCGCTGCTCATACCACAAGGCCGCCGGCGATTACCCGCCCGAGGAGGACCGCATTCACTGGCGGGTATCCATCAAGGACGCTGCATGAGTGCAGGAGGCGCGCGCGGCCGGCAAACAGCCGTTCGCGCCAAGCCAATCAATCGTGTTGGCCCGCCGGTTTTCTCGGCAGTATCAACCGGGCCTCCAGACCCCCCTCGGGCCTGTTTGCCAGGGTCAGATGTCCGCCATGATGTTCCGCAACCCCGCGTGCAATCGCCAGACCGAGTCCGGTTCCACCCGTATCGCGATTGCGGGAGCCTTCGAGACGATAAAAGGGCTGAAAAACATTTTCCAGTTCCTGCTCCGGGATACCCGGGCCATCGTCAAGAATGGTCAATTGCAGGCGCTGCGTATTGTCGCTAACGACCACGCGCGCGCGCTTGCCGTAATTGATTGCGTTTTGCAGCAGATTGCCGATGCAGCGTTTGAGCGCCTGCGTGCGCCCGAGGTACGGTTCGGAGACGCGCCCGTCGAGGTCAACGCGGCCACCGGTTTCGGCCAGATCGGCCTGCAGGCTTTCCAGAAGCGCCATTACATCCACCGGCTGGATGGTTTCACGGTCTTCCATGCCACGCAAAAAGTCGAGGGCGGCTGTCACCATTGCCTCCATCTCCTGCAGGTCTCTCGTGAACTTGATCCGCTGCTGCGCGTCGTCCAGCAACTCGGCACGCAGCCGCAGGCGGGTGATCAGGGTTTTCAGGTCATGCGACATGGCGGCAAGCACCTGTGTGCGTTCGCGCACGTAGCTGGCCAGACGAGACTGCATGGTATTGAAGGCGCGCGCCGCGCGCGCGACCTCCTGGGGTCCGCTTTCCGGCATTGGGGAACGATTGATGTTCTTGCCCAGTTCATCGGCTGCTTGTGCCAGCACCTCCAGCGGCCGGGTTGTCCAGCGCACGGCAATATAAGTCACCAGCAATACAGCGCCGAACAACAGTGCAATACTGAGCAGCAGCCGGTACGGCCAGCTCGCGGTCGCCCGGGGCAGTCGCGTGTCGAATGTGGCCAGCGCGCCGTCGCGCAAACGTACTTGAGCCACAAACGCGTAGCCGGGTTCCTGTCCCTTGTGCATTTTCCAGGGGGGCCATGCTTCATCGCGCCCCGCTGCCATGGTGCCGAATCCCGCGCCTTTATGCGGCAAAGACGCGGCGCGAGTTACCGCCACCACAATTTCGTGGTCCGCACCCAAGAACCGCCGCAGCAAGGTGCCGAACATGGTGGCGCGTATGCCGGCGTTCATCCCGGCAGACGGGGTGGCGAGCGGCGCGCGGTCGAATTGCAGGACAAGCGGAGGCACGCTCAGAACTTTGGCGATTGTCGTTCGTTCGCCGGCATTCATGGGGTCGATCAGATGCACGATGTCGGCAATGCGCTGAGCGGTTTGCATGCCGCTTGCCTGCGCCAGCAGTTCTCTGCGCTCGTGCATGTGCAGCGCGAACCCTGCCAGTTGCGCAATCAACAGCCCGGCGAACAGAACCAGCATCAATTGACTGAACAGCGACTTGGGCAGCCACCTCATTTTTCGCCCGCGCTTACGGACGCGGCCAGCACGTAACCCTGACCGCGCACCGTTTTGATGATGGCCGGCTCTCGGGCACCGTCTCCCAGCCGCTGCCGCAAGCGGCTTACCTGCACATCGATGGCGCGGTCGTAGGCGGCTGCCTCGCGGGCCAGCATCAAATCAACCAACTGGTCGCGCGTGAGCACAAGATTGGGATGGTTAAGAAAAATCTGCAACAGTCTAAACTCGGTGCCGCTGAGCGGCACAACAACGCCTAGCGGCGAGGTCAAATTGCGCGTGGCCGAATCGAGCGTCCAGCCCGCGAAGCGGTAGATTCGTGCAACCTCCGGCTGCAGATTATCGGGCATGGCACGCGCACGGCGCAGCACACTTTTGATCCGCGCCACGAGTTCACGCGGGTTATAGGGCTTGGGCACATAGTCGTCGGCGCCGAGCTCCAACCCCACAATGCGATCGGTTTCCTCGCCGCGCGCGGTGAGCATGATGATTGGTGTGTGGGAGCGCGAGCGCAAGGCGCGGCAAAGTGAAAATCCATCTTCGCCGGGCAGCATCACATCCAGCACGATCACATCCGGGCGCGATGTGTTGATCGCCGCGCGCATGGCTTTGCCGTCGGCTACGGCGGTTACGCGATAACCCTGCTTCTGCAAATACTCGGATAACAGCGCCCGCAGTTCGCGGTCATCATCCACAACCAGAACGTGATCCGGTGCATCCATGAATGTCTTATAGCGTTTTGCCCCATCCGGCCGGCGGGAAAATTGTATCGCAATGTATCAAATCCGCCTGCCGCAAACTTGCGATACCAAACAGGGCTTTCCGGAAACAACCTGTTTGCGCAACAGTGCGTTAATCGTATCAACCGCGGCGCACATGCCAATCACGGCCGCTACGGGAACCACTCAACCGACTTGAAAGGATTACATCATGAAACGCACTCACAAACTGATTTTCGGTGCAGGTACTGCGGTCAGCCTGGGTATGGCAGCACTTGCAGTCTCGGCGCATCCCGGCGGGCCGATGGGCTTGGGCGCGGGTCCCGGCGCCGCCGGCGGCACCCATCAATTCTCAAAGGGGGGCATGGGCCCCGGCGCAATGATGCGCGGCGCCATGGGTCCACAAGCCGCCCAGCACCTGATGACAGCGGAAGAACGCACCGCGACCCTGGAGAAATTGCGTGCGGCTGCAACGCCGGAAGAACGCCAGCAGATCGTAACGGCCACCCGCGCCGAGATGGAGAAACGCGCCAGGGAAAAGGGAATCACCTTGCCCGCACAACGTGGTCCACACGGCCTCGGCATGGGCCCGGCTCCCGCGCCGGCGGCCAATGAGCACAGTCACTGAGCCGGGCGGCAATGGCGGGAGGGGCACGGTACGGCCTCTCCGTTCCAGACAATCTTCAGGAGATCACGCATGAAAACCACCAGCCAGATCGTTATCGCCGCGGCCGCCGCCGCGGTATTCGCGGCCAATGCCGCCATCGCGCAACAAACAGCGCCCCGTGGACCGGGCGCGAACATGCATGACCACGGCAGCGCCGGCCATGAGGCCATGATGCGGCAGGGCATGGGCCGCGGTCCCGTTGGCATGCTGACCACGCAGGATGCCAACTCGGCCGCCGACATGGGTATTGCAATGAATTTGGTGCACGAGAACACCAAGATCAAGCGCACGGTGACCCGCTTGCCCGACGGCATCAAAACCGTCACCGAGTCCGACGACCCGAAGATCGCACAGGACATCAAGGCCCACGTCGCCAGCATGTCGGGGCGCCTGGACTCGGGCAAGGAATTCAATATCTTCAGCACCACGCTGCCGGTGATTTTCGACAACGCGAAAAACATCAAGTCCAGTGTGGAGTTCACGGCGAAAGGCGCTGTCGTCACCCGCACGTCGCCTGATTCGAAGGTCGCCGCGGCGCTGCAGGCCCACGCCGACGAAGTCACGGAACTGGTCAAGGAAGGGCCGGCCGCCTTTCACCGCGGTATCGACTCGCGCATGGCAATGGGGCCCGGTGGGCCGCGTGGCAGGCGCGCTGGTACAAGCGATCCGGCGGCACAAGGCCGGCAGCAGCAACACGCGCATTGAAATATTCCCCTGGCTATGCGGTGGCGCGCTCCGCCGGGAGCTCAGAAGCTTACGAAAATGTTTGCCGACCACAGGGAGGAAACAAGTAAACATGAACAAAAAATCCAGAATTGGACTCATCACCCTGCTGCTGGCAGCAGCCACTGCTTTTGCCGCGGAGCCCTTCGCGGTACAGGCATGGGGCAGCTTTAAACAGATGGCGCACACCGGCAACACCACCGGCGTGGTCAAGCTGTCAGCGCTGGGCAACGCCAGGGGCACTTACGGCGTGGGCGCGGTTGCCGGCATGCGCGGTGAAATCCTGCAATGGGACGGCAGGCTGCTGGTGTCGCGTGGCCACTCGGAAAAAGGTGAAACCAGTGCCGCCAATGCCGGCGAGGAGGCCGTGTTGTTCGTCCAGGCCAAAGTCGATGCCTGGCAGGAAGTGCCGGTCACTACTGACATGACACAGCCGCAATTCGAAGCTTTCGTACTGGCGTCAGCGAAAAAGCTGGGACTGCAAAGTGACAGGGCTTTCCCGTTCGCGCTGCGTGGCAACACCACGAACCTGGTCTGGCATGTGGTCACCGGCACGCCTCAGGGCGTGCACCACGGCAGCGGCACCCATCGCCAGGGCCATGCCCGGTCGCGGGTGTTCAAGGAAACTTCAGCAGATGGCACTCTGCTTGGTTTTCACACCGGCGCCGCGCTCGCAGGCATCGCCTCGCACCCCGGCGAACGTTTCCATGTGCATTACGCCAACCCGGAATTCACCACTTCCGGCCATGTCGACGAATATCGCGTCGCCAAGGGATCGACGTTGTTGCTGCCGAAACCGTAAACCTTTCCCGCAGACGCCGTGATGCCACGCGTCAAACATGCAGTAACGTGTCTGCTTGCCGTTGTCTCTTGTCAAGCCGCGCCGCATGGCGCCGGCCTACTCCGCGCGCGCGCCGGAGTCCTTCACCACTTTCGCCCAGCGGCTGGTTTCCGAGCGGATGTACGCCGCGAACTGCTCCGGCGTGCTCCATGCGGCTTCGATGCCCGATTCGAGCAGCCTGGCCTTGACGTCGGGCATTTGCAGAATCTTGGTGAGTTCGCCGTTAAGCCTCGCGATCACGTCACGCGGCGTGCCCGCCGGCGCGAACACGCCGTACCAATTGCGCACCTGAAACCCCGCCAAACCCGCTTGCTCGATGGTGGGCAGTTCCGGCATGAGCTCGAAACGTTTATCGCCGGTCATGGCGATCGCCCGCACCCGGCCGCCCTTGATCGCGCCGATGGCGGTGGACACGGTCGAAAACACGATCTGCACCTGCCCCGCCATGAGATCGAACATCGCCGGCGCGCCCCCTTTGTACGGCACGTGCACCATGTTCACGCCCGCCAGCGTTTTGAACAATTCGCCGGCAAGATGATCGGTCGCACCCGGCCCCGATGAGCCGAACGACAACTCGCCGGGACGCGCCCTGGCAATGGCGATCACGTCTTTCACTGTTTTCGCCGGCAGCGACGGGTGCACCACCAGCACGTTCAACGCATTGGCCGCCTGCGTGATCGGCGCCAGATCCGTCAACGGATCGAACGGCAGTTTCTTGTAGAGACTGACGTTGATGGCAATCGGCCCGATCGTCCCCAGTACCAGCGTGTAACCGTCGGGTGGGGATTTGGCGGCGAGGCCGACACCGATATTGCCGCCGGCGCCGCCGCGGTTATCGACCACGACTTGCTGTCCCAGCGCGGGCGCGAGCTTTTGCGCGATCACGCGCGAGGTGATATCAGCGCCGCCGCCGGGCGCGAACGGGCTGATCCAGCGTATCGATTTGGACGGCCATGCGGTGGTGGTTTGTGCGGCTGCTGGCGCCAGCAGCGTGAACCCCGTAACGCCAAACAGCGCTTGCAGCAGCATCGTGGAAGTATTCATAAAATAATAAATAAAATCAATAAGTTACGTAAAATGCCGTTAGGGTGCCGGAACGCCGGTGTGATCCGCCATTGCCAGTGGCGTTGCAGGCTGGGGCGCGCGGTGATACGGCGCGCAGTTCACCCCAACTGCCGGCACCCACTTCAGCCACGGGTGCAAAACCCGGCCTGGCGCCGCTGCCGCAAGTTAGCACGAATGCAGCCCGTTATCATCGTTTGCGCCGGCGGATAGTCTGCGGCGCGTCGGTTGCGAACGTCAAGCGGTACCGATGGTGCGACAGGCGCGCGCGTCATTCAGTCCGCTAAACAGAATCCCGCAGTTGCACCGGATCCACGCTGACCGCAACTGTCAGCGCCTGCGACGCGGTGCCGAGCACAACGCCGCGCAGCGGCGTGACGTCTGAAAACTCGCGGCCCCAGCCGAGCGTGACGAACTCGGTATCCGCGACCTTGCCGTTGGTGGGATCCAGCGCGATCCAGCCGGTGCCGGGGCAGTGCACTTCCACCCACGCATGCGAGGCGTCGGCGCCGGCAAGTTTCGGCTTGCCGGGCGGCGCGCGATTGACGATATAACCGCTCACGTAACGTGCGGCAAGGCCCAGCGAGCGCAGGCAACTGATCATCAGATGCGCGAAATCCTGGCATACGCCGCGCCGCGTCGCAAGCACTTCGTTGACGTTCGTGGTTACCGTTGTTGCCTTGCTGTCATAGACGAATTCGTTGCGGATGCGCTGGGTCAGCTCCAGCAAGGCCGCGGGCAACGCGCGGCCGGCGGTGAAACTCGCGCGCGCATACGCGGCCGCTTCCGGGAGCAGCGGCACCATCGGCGAGGCAAGCCGGAATTGCACGATGTCGAATTCGTCATCCGCCCCCCATTGTCCGGGCGAGGCCACCGCGCTTTCCCATGCCGGGCCCGCCGCCATCGCAGGTGCATGGCTGTGCACCTCGACGACCGATTCCGCGCGAACGGTAAGCGCGGTGTGCGGCGTGTCGACGGCAAAGCGCATCACGCCGTTGCCAAAATAATCGGTGGCTTCCGACAGTTCGCTGGGCGGCGGCTCAATGGTCAGATGGTGCATGCGCACCCGCTGCCAGTCCGTCTCGCGTGGCCGCAGATGCGCGAGCTGGTGCGCGCCAGACACCCCGTCCGAGTAGTCGTAGCGCGTTTGATGGATGACTCGATAGGTGACAAAGTCCGCCATGGCCGGTCACACCCCCAGCATCGCGCGCGAGGCGGTCTGCGCGTGATTGAAAAAGCGTTGGGTGAGGCGGTCGTTGAGGGTGAATGCCGCGTCGCGCAGCGCGTCAATGGCGCCGCGCAGCCGCGCGTTATCCGGGTCCAGATCGCGCGCCGGGTTCAGACCGGCAAGCGTCTTTACCGCGGCGCCGGCCTGTTCGCTGCCGCACGCGCCATAGGCGACCTCGAGCTTCAACAACGCGGACTGAATGCCTTCAATCTGGAACATCACGGAGCGTGGGTTGGTGCCGTCGAGCACCAGCAGATCGAGTACCGGCAGCCATTCCGGGCGCGCCATATAGCGCGTACGATAGGTAACCGAAGAATCCGCCAGCAACAGCAGCCAGGTGAGGCCGCTATCGGCGCGATGCGCGAAAGCCACCTGCAGCGCAAGGCACTGGAACGCCAGCCGTTCCACGCGCCTGCCGAGCGACAAAAAGCGCCAGCCATCGTCGCGCGTCATGCCATCGAGCGCAAATCCCGACAGCGTCATCATGCCGGTCACCGTGCGATTGAGCCAGGCCAGCGTATCCGACAACGACAGGGTGCGGTTGATCACAGGGTCGCGGATCAGGCCGTTGATGGTGCGCAGATTATCGAGCGACATGCGGTCGCGCAGGTTGAACGCGACGCGTTCGAGCGCGCGCAAATTCGCCGCCAATCCGAACGCGTTGGCTTCGCTCGTCGCGGCGGCCAGCAACGCGCCATCCGCGTCATCGCCGTCTTGCAGAAGGCCGAACGCCCTGGCGAGCCCCATCACGGGCCCGATCGAGTTCTCGTCGTCATCGTCTTCCTGCAACTTCAGATTCAGCGCCAGGCGCAGCAGGCGCGCCGCGTCGTCGCAGCGTTCTTCGTAACGGCCGAACCAGAACAGGTTCTCGACCACCCGCGACGGGATGCCGGCCGGCACGCGCTGCAGTTCGTCGGCGGTGACGGTACTCTTGAGCAGCGTGAACGACGCGTCGACCTGGCCGGGCGACATGACCCAGGTATCCTTGGAACTGCCGCCGCGCTGCATCGACACCACCCGCACGTTGTGGCCGCTGGCAACGCGCGTGAGACCGCCGGGCATCACGGCGTAACCGCCGGGCGACGCCACCGCGAATACGCGCAGACCAATGCCGCGGGCCGACAAATGGTCTGCGTTGTCCGCTTCCAGCACCGGCGCCTGTGACACATGGACGAGTTCCTGCGCGACAAAGCGCTCGGGATGCGCCGCGAGGTTTTTGCGCAATGCGGCCAGTCCGGCAGCATCGAGGTCCCGCCCGAACACCGGTTCGATTTGAAATATCGGATCGGCGGGTTTGAACACCAGATTGGCGGCCTGGTCGAGTGCGTCTTCGAGCGCCGCCGGTTCGCCGCACCACCAGGTGGCAATCGAGGGCAATCGCAACGGCTCGCCGGTGAGGTGTTCGGCCAGCCGCGGCAGAAAGCCCAGCAGCGCGCCCGATTCGATAATGCCGGACCCCAGGGCATTGGCCACCAGAACCGTGCCGCGGCGGGCGCAATCCGTGAGTCCCGCCACGCCCAGCACCGAGTCGCTGCGCAGTTCCAGCGGATCGCAGAAGTTGTCATCCTGCCGGCGCAGGATCGCATGCACGCGCTTGAGGCCGCCGATGGTTTTGAGCCAGATACGGCCGTCGCGCACCGTCAGATCCTCGCCTTCAACCAGCGGAAATCCGAGGTAGCGCGCGAGCAGTGCGTGTTCAAAATAGGTCTCGTTGTACGGCCCCGGGGTGAGCAGTACCGTCAGCGTCGGCCCGTCGCCCTTGGGCGCGAAATGCATCAGCGAGTCGCGCAGGGTCGCGAAAAAGCGCGCGACATGCTGCACGTGCAGGTCGCGGTACAGTGCGGGGAACGCCCGCGACACGATCAACCGGTTCTCCAGCGCGTAACCCGCGCCGGAGGGCGCCTGCGTGCGGTCGGCCATCACCCACCATTGGCCGTCGGGTGAGCGCGCGAGATCGGCGGCATAGACGTGCAGGTGTATGCCGCCGGGCACATTCATGCCGTACGCCGGACGCAGAAAGCCGCTTTGCCCGAAGATCAGCGCGGGCGGCAGCAGGCCCTGCTTCAACAGCGACTGGCTGCCATAGATGTCGGCCAGCACCTGATTGAACAGTTGCGCGCGCTGGATGATGCCGGCCTCGATCTCGCGCCATTCATCCGGCGCGATGATGAGCGGCAACACGTCGAGGTGCCACGGGCGGTCAAGGCCCTGCGGATCCGCGTAAACGTTGTAGGTGACGCCGCTGTCGCGGATGTGACGCTCAGCCGCCGCCTGCCTCTGGCGTATGTCCACCGGCGAGGTCGCAGCCAGTTCCATCATCGCCCGCATCCAGTGCGCGCGCGGGCGGGTGGGCGCCGCCAACAACTCGTCAAAGCGGCCCTGTGGATCGGGATAGTTTGCCAGCAAGTCCTTCACAATCTCACTCTGTTGAATTGCCGCTGTGCCAGCCGTTCGGGCGATGCGCCCGCGGGCGCCATTATGACAAAAAGACGGCACGGGTACAAACCGTAAGCGCTTGGCCGGCGTTCTTCACGCTGCAGTGTCGCCTGTCGACAATGCGTATACTTTGTGTGCGGCGTCAGGGCGGATGGCGCCCGCGCCAGGCAACTGTTCCGGCCGAAGTGCGTTCAGCCGGCAATAATCGGCATCTCGACAAATGACGGCGTTGCTGCGCCATGGTGAATGGTGTTGCGGGCGACCCGGATGTCCGCGTCGCTGTCGTTGGCCAGCAGCGGATGGCCGCTGTTGGTGTTGCGCGCGCGGCGCGGGAAGTTGCTGCTGGTGATGTCGATTTCGATGCGGTTGCCCGCGCGCAGCGTGTGGTGGATGTGGGCAAGGTTGATGGTCAGAGGGTAGACGCGCCCGGGTTCCAGATGTTGCGGCGTCCTAACGGGTTCATCGCGGTACATCGCGCGCACCACTCCATCCATCAGCAGCATGGCGCGGCCGTCCGCTTCGACTTCGATCAGCTTCGCCACAAAATCGGTGTCCGGGCAGTCGGACTGCACGTGCAAGGTCACGCGCACCTGGCCGGCGATGGTGAGGTCCTGTTGCAGAATCTCGCTGCGATAGATCAGCCCGTAATCGGGCAGCGCCTGCGCCGGGCGCTGGTCGCGCGGGCCGGCATCGATCAGCATGTTGCGGCCGCCCAGCGTGGGCACGGGGCGCCGCGGGTCGTAGGTGTAGCTGCGCGCGGCGCCGTCCGGTCCGTTGGCGGACAGGCTGCCGTCCTCCCGCAGATACCAGCGGCGCGGCAGCGCGCCGGGTGGTGGCCAGCGTTCGGCATGGCGCCAGTCATTGGCGACGTAGCCTGTGCGATCGGCCACCCACGCGCGCGGCGAGTAATAAACGGGAGGTTGTTGCAGGATGCCGGTGGGCTCGCCCTTCAGCCAATAGTCGAACCATTCGAAGTAGGGATCGCGCGGCCAGAAGTTGGCCTCGTAGATGTAGTAATGATCGTTGGGGCCGATCCACAGCATCTGGTTGCCCACGCGCGACTGGATGTCATTGAAGGCGGCAATCACGCTGGTCTGGAAAATGTCGTACCAGGTGGTGGCGTGAAAGCCGGGGATGTCGATGGTGCGGCGGAAGTTGTGCTGCGCGCGGAAGGCATCCGGCGCGGGATGGCTGAGAATCTCGTCAAGAAACGGCTGCCATGTTGAAAAATCCGGATAGCGGGCGAGCGGCAGGCGCATCCAGTCTTCGTCGCCGAGGAAGGGCGGCATTGCGCCGCGCGCCGCGTCGAGGCGGTTGTAGCGCGCGGTGGCGGCGGTAGCGGCCCGATCCATATCCGCGGCGCTGATGCCCGCCTTGCGCATCGCGGCGTCACGGTGCGACGGCGACAGGCCGGGGATGTTCTTCGCCACCCACAGCCACAGCCGTTCCATCTCAATCGCGTTGCCTTCGTAGACCACGTCGTCGTAAATACTGGAGCCGCCCACCTGCGCGAAAAACGCGCGCAGGCAGGGATGGCGCTGCGCGGCGGCGGCAAACGTCGTGGTCGCGCCCGCCGATGAACCGGACATGCCGATCATCTGGTTGCACCAGGTCTGCGCGGCAATCCAGGCCAGCGTGTCGTAGCCGTCGGTGCCGTCATCCGCATACACGCGGTCTTCGCCTTCGGAGGCATGGCGCCCGCGCGTGTCCTGATACACGGCGGCATAGCCGTGCGCGACGATGTTGCGGTAGCCGCGCAGGATGGAGCCGCGCATCGGCGCGTCCGGCGCGGGCAGCCAGCCCTGTGTGCAATCGGTGTGGGCCTTGCCGCCGGATGTGGTGATGTCAGTAATACCATAGGGCGTGCGTTGCAGGATGACCGGAAAGCGCGGCCCGCCGCCCTGTGGCAGGTATACAAAGGTGTTCAGCCGCGTGCCATCGCGCATGGCCACCATGGTCTGAAACAGAGTGATGCCGTCGACGGTTTGCATCATGGTTTCTCCGGCTGCGGATGGGCATTGAACGCTGCAGTTGTCATGCAGCCATTACGCATCACTGCGGCGTGCGTGACAAGAGCGGCCCATGCCCGCTGGTTCATGCCTTTACTGCGGCTGGATGCCCGCCGCCTTGATGATCCCGCCCCAGCGTGCCGTTTCCGACTTATGAAAGGCGGCAAAGGTGGCCGGCGTGCCGCCGGCCGTGGTCATGTAAACGCGGCGGTAATAGTCCTGCGCCTGCGGTGACTTGAGGAACGCGTCGACAGCGCGGTTCCATTGCTGGATCAGACCCGCCGGCAGCGTTTTGGGCCCGTAAATGCCGTACCAGATATAGGCCTCGTATCCCGGCACGCCCGCTTCCACCAGCGTCGGAAGGTCGGGCAGGTAGTCCGTACGCTTGCCGCTGGTGATCGCCAGGGCGCGCAGGCGGCCGCTGTTGATATGCGGCAGCAGCGTGCCGGGCGTGTTGAAGAATACTTTGACCTGGCCGCCCATCAGGTCGGCAATCGCGGGACCACCGCCCTTGTACGGCACGTGCAACAGGTCGACCTTCGCCATCGACTTGAACATCTCCAGTTTCAGGTGCGTGGTGGTGCCCACGCCCGACGACGCTGCCGCGATCTTTCCGGGCTGCGACCTGGCCTGACTGATCAGATCCTTGACCGATTTCACCGGCAGGCCCGGATGCACCACCAGCAGCGACGGCGAGGTGGTGGCGAGGATGACCGGCTTCAGGTCGGTGGCGGGATCGAATCGCATGCTGCGATACATGCTCGGAATGATGGCGATGGCGGAGCTGGTGCACAGCATGGAGTAACCGTCCGGCTCGGCGCGCACGATGATTTCGGAGCCGATCTGGGTGCCGGCGCCGGGCCGGTTATCCACGATCACCTGTTGTTTCCAGGCTTCGGACAGCCCGCGCGAAATGGCGCGGCACACCAGGTCCACCGAGCCGCCGGGCGTGTAGGGATTGACCATGCGTACCGGGCGCGTCGGAAATCCGTCTTGCGCGAATGCCGATGCCGCGATCAGCAGCGAAGCGCCGGTGCAAGCGGCCCATCGTGAGAGTGAAATGGCTCTGTTCATTATTTCCTCCAGATTGTCATTGTTTAGTGCCCGCGGGTTGCAGGTGTTGTCGCGGGCGGCAAGCGTAGCCCATCGTGCTGTTCGGATGCAACCCGCCAATGGCCGCGCGGGTGGCAAGGGCAGGGCGGCAAAGCGTAGCGTGCCCAAGCGCGATGCAGGTGTAGCACCGCGGGACGTTGGGTTACGGCGCAGCGGGCGCGCCCGACCCACCCTGCGGATTGAGGTCAGGCTCCCGCAGCTGCTCTTTGATCCAGTGCTTCCCAGCGTTCAAATTTCTGCGCCAGCAATTTTTCAATTTGATCCGCACGCAGGCGGTCGGCCTTGATCGCGTCAGCGCCGGCCTTGTGATAGTCGGGGCTGCTCATGCGGGCGGTCAGCGCGGCTTGCTCCTGCTCCAGCGTTTCGATATCCGCCGGCAGGGCATCGAGTTCCCGTTGTTCCTTGAAGCTCAGTTTTGCCTTGGGTTTTTCGCGTGTGCCAGCCGCGGCTTTGGTCACCGGCGCGGATGCGGCACCGCCGGCTTTGGGGCGCTGTGCCAGCCAGTCGCTGTAACCGCCGGCGTACTCCTTCCACATGCCCATGCGTTCACCCGGTTCGGCGACCAGCGTTTGCGTGACCACGTTATCGAGAAAGGCGCGGTCGTGGCTCACCAGCAGCAGGGTGCCGGTGTAGCCCTGCAGCGTGTCTTCAAGGAGCTCCAGCGATTCGATGTCGAGATCGTTGGTCGGTTCGTCCAGCACCAGCAGATTCGCGGGCTGTGCGAACAGGCGCGCCAGCAGCAGGCGGTTGCGTTCGCCGCCGGAGAGCATTTTCACCGGCGCCTGCGCGCGCTGCGGCGGAAACAAAAAGTCGTTGAGGTAGCTCATCACATGTTTGCGGCCCTGTGCTGTTTCCACCCATTCCGAACCGGGGCTGATGGTTTCCACCAGCGTGCGTTCGGGGTCGAGTTGCGCGCGCATCTGGTCGAAGTAGGCGATTTGCAGGTTGGTACCGAGGCGTACCGTGCCCGAATCCGGCGCTAGGCTGCCGAGGATGAGTTTGATCAGCGTGGATTTGCCGGCGCCATTGGGCCCGATGAAGCCGAAGCGGTCGCCGCGCATGATGCGCAACGATAAATCATTGACCACGGTGTTGTCGCCGAACGCTTTGCTGACGCCGTCGAGTTCGGCCACCAGCCGGCCCGAGCGTTCACCGGCGTCCAGTCCGAGTTTGACTTTGCCCAGCCGCTCGCGGCGCGCGGCGCGTTCGTTGCGCAGCGCTTCGAGCCGGCGCACGCGGCCTTCGTTGCGGGTGCGCCGGGCTTCGATGCCCTTGCGGATCCACACCTCTTCCTGTGCCCAGAACTTGTCGAACTTGCGGTTGGCGACTTCCTCGGCAGCGAGCTGGTCGGCTTTGCGCGCTTCAAACGCGGCGAAATTGCCGGGATAGGAGCGCAGGTAGCCGCGGTCGAGTTCTATGATGCGTGTGGCAACGCGATCGAGAAAGGCGCGGTCGTGGGTGATGATGATGGCTGACTTGACCGGCCCGCTCACCAGCAGGTCCTCGAGCAGGGTGATGCCGTCGATGTCGAGATGGTTGGTGGGCTCGTCCAGCAGCAACAGATCGGGTTTTTTCGCCAGCGCGAGCGCCAGCATGGCGCGCTTGCGTTCGCCGCCCGACGCGGTTGACGTGGGCCGGTTCTCGTCGAGACCGAAGCGATGCAGATATTCCGTGAGCCGTGCCTCGGCGGCCCAGCGCTCGCGCTCGTCGTGCGAGGTTTCAAAGCGTGCGGCGAGGGCGAGACTTTCGCGCAGCGTGGCGGCTTCCGGCGGCGCGGATTCCTGTTCCACCACGGCAATGTGCAGGCCATCGTCGCCGCCCAGCACGCCGGCATCCAGCGGCAGTTCGCCGGCGATGACTTTCAGCAGCGAAGATTTGCCTGAGCCATTGCGACCGATAAGGCCGATGCGCTCGTTGGCTTGAACGGTCAGATTCGCGCGGTCGAGCAGCGGTGTGAGGCCGAACGCAAGTTCGGCGTCTTGCAAAGTGAGCAGGGCCATGGGGACTGAAAATCGATGCCGCGGCAAAGCGATTCAAGAGATAGGGAATCGCTATTATAACTTATTGTTTTTATTGAATTTTCAATTTGGTGACCAGCGTAGATCCAAGGTCAGCGGAAACGCCGGATTCAGTGCCTCGGTCGTGACACTCATCGGGCCGGGGGTGTGGCCGTGATCCCAGAAACGCGCCACGCGCCGCGCTTCGGCTTCATTGGCGTTGACCGGCAGCGTTTCGTAGTTGCGTCCGCCCGGATGCGCGACGTGATAGGTGCAGCCGCCGAGCGAGCGCTTGTTCCAGGTGTCGACGACGTCGAAGGTGAGCGGCGCCTGCACGCCGATGGTCGGGTGCAGCGCCGAGGGCGGATTCCACGCGCGAAAGCGCACGCCCGCAACGTATTCGCCCGGTACGCCGGTCGGATGCAGCGGCAGCGCGCGGCCGTTGCACGCCACCACATGGCGCGATTCGGTGAGGCCGTTGACCTTTATCTGCATGCGCTCCACCGACGAATCCACGTAACGCGCGGTGGCGCCCAGATTGATTTGTTCGCCCAGCACGTGCCACGGTTCGATCGCCTGCCGCAGTTCCAGCCGCACGTTCTCATAGGTCGCCGTGCCGTAGCGCGGAAAGCGGAATTCGATAAACGGCGCGAACCAGCTGAAGTCGAAGGCGTAGCCCGCGCGCTGCAGATCGCGCACCACATCCAGCATGTCGGCGGCGACGAAGTGCGGCAGCATGAAGCGGTCGTGCAGTTGGGTGCCCCAGCGGATGAGTTTGCCGTCGTAAGGCGTTTTCCAGAAACGCGCCACCAACGCGCGCAGCAGCAGCATCTGCGTGAGGCTCATTTGCGCATGCGGCGGCATTTCAAAGGCGCGAAACTCCAGCAGGCCGAGGCGGCCGCTGGCGCTGTCGGGCGAGTAGAGCTTGTCGATGCAGAATTCGGCGCGATGCGTGTTGCCGGTCAGGTCGACCAGCAGATTGCGCAGCAGCCGGTCCACCAGCCACGGCGTCAGCGACGCCTTGCCCGCATCCTGCCTGGCCGCCATCTGCTGGAACGCGATGTCCAGCTCATACAGATTGTCGTCGCGCGCTTCGTCCACGCGCGGCGCCTGGCTGGTGGGGCCGATAAACGGGCCGGAGAACAGATACGACAGGGCAGGATGGTTCTGCCAGTAGGTGATCAGGCTGCGCAGCAAATCGGGCCGTCGCAGCAGGGGGCTGTCCGCGGGCGTCGCGGCGCCAAGGGTGACGTGATTGCCGCCGCCGGTGCCGGTGTGGCGCCCGTCGAGCATGAATTTTTCCGTGCCCAGCCGCGTCAGCCGCGCTTCCTCGTAAAGTGCCGTGGTGTTGGCGGCCAGCGTATCCCAGTCGGCGGCGGGATGAATGTTGACTTCGATCACGCCCGGATCAGGCGTGACGTTGAGCACGTTAATGCGCGGGTCGGACACCGGGCCATAGCCTTCAATGCGCACGCCGAGCGCGAGACGTTCGGCGACGCGTTCGATGACGGCCACCAGATTCAGATAATCTTCGGCGCGCTTGAACGGCGGCAGGAATAGATGCAGGCGTTGCTCGCGTACCTGTATGCACAGGGCAGTGCGTACCACCTCGCGCGGCGCGGGTTTCTTTGCGTGGGCACGCGCGTGACGCTTTTTTTCGGCGGCCGTGTGCGCATCATGCAGATCGCCGCGCGCATCGAACGGGTCACGTTCGAATTCCGGTTCAATCTCTTCCGGCAGCCGTTCGGGCAGCGAGGCGAGCGGCAGGCGGTTGCCCAGCGCCGAATCGCCGAACAGCAGATACAACCGTTCGCGTTTGAGCGGCCACGGCGAACTTTCCCATTCCGAGTGCCCGTCTGCCGCAGCCGCCTCATCGCGCGCCTTCAGCGGCAGCACGAAACCCGCGGGCGTGTCGGGACCCTGCTCCAGTGCGCGGCGCAGACGGGAACGCTCGTCGGCATCCCTGAACGGAACCGTCAGCGGGTCGATGTTGACCGGCAGCTTCGCCTCGGTCGACAGCAGCAGCAACGGATCTTCATAGGCGGGAATCACCAGCTCGCCTGCAATGCCGAGTGCTTGCGCCATTGCGTGCGCACAGCGCCGCGCGTCCTCCGGCGTGGCACGGACCGGCGCGCCATCGCGCGCGATCAGCGCGGGATTTTTCCACACGGGCTGGCCGTCCTTGCGCCAGTGGATGCCGATGGCCCAGCGCGGCAACGGTTCGCCGGGATACCACTTGCCTTGCCCATAGAACACCAGCGCGCCCGGCGCGAAGCGATCCTTCAGGCGCCAGGTCAAGCGTTCCGCGAGCGTCCATTTTTCGGGTGACAGCGCGGTGAAGTTCCATGCCTCGCCGTCCATGTCATCGATCGACACAAACGTCGGCTCGCCGCCCTGCGTCAGGCGCACGTCGCCGGCCTGCAGCTCCGCATCGACCTGCTTGCCGAGGTGGTCGATGTCGCTCCACTGCACCGCTGTGTACGGCTGGGTGACGCGCGGGTCCTCGTGGATGCGCGTCACCGACATATTGAATTCGAATTGCGTTGCGCACGGCTCGACCGCGCCAATGATGGCTGCTGCGCTTGCCGGCGATGGCGTGCAGGCCAGCGGGATGTGGCCTTCGCCCGCGAGCAGCCCGGACGTGGGATCAAGGCCGATCCAGCCCGCGCCGGGAATGTAGGCTTCGGCCCAGGCATGCAGATCGGTAAAGTCGTGCGCCGGTCCGGCCGGACCGTCCAGCGGCTTCACGTCGGCGGTGAGTTGAATCAGATAACCGGACACAAAGCGTGCCGCAACGCCGCAGTGGCGCAACAATTGCACCAGCAGCCAGCCGCTGTCGCGGCAGGAGCCGCTATTCAGGGCGAGCGTTTGCTCGCCGCTTTGCACGCCCGGCTCCATTCTTACTAAGTATTTGATTTTATTCGATAATTGTTGATTGATGGCAACCAGGAAATCGATCGTGCTGCCGCCGTCGCGCCAGTGCGTTGCACGAAATTCGGCCAGCCACTGCAGCAGCAGCGGGCCGTGTTCATCGAGCGCGAGGTAGGGCGTGAGGTCCCGCGCGAGTTCCGGGCTGTAGGCGAATGGAAAGTGATCCGCGTAACTTTCCATGAAAAAATCGAAGGGATTCACCACCGTCATGTCGGCGACCAGATCGACCGTCACTTCCAGCGCACGCGCCTTTTCGGGAAACACAAAGCGCGCGATGTAATTGCCGAAAATGTCCTGCTGCCAGTTGATGAAGTGTTGCTCGGGCGCGACGTTGAGCGAGTACGACAGGATCGGCGTGCGGCAATGCGGCGCCGGGCGCAGGCGGATTTCGTGCGCGGCCAGCGCCACCGGCCGCTCGTAGCGGTAGTGGGTGTGGTGGTGTAATGCGATCTGAATGCTCAATGCTGTTCCTGTTTGAAACCCGGCACCGGCTGCACCGCTGCCGTTCCGGCGGGCATGGGGCAGTGCCGAAAATACCTGGTGCGAACGTTTGCCCCATTGTCGATGCGGCGTGTGGCAATACGGATCGGCCCCGGTGATCTGGTGCGCAGAGCCACGTCAAGCGACGCCATCCGGTATTTGACGGCAGCGGGCAGACGGGGGCCCGGATTGATGACCCGCTCGCCGGACGTCCAGGGGCGCGGCATCACGCGCTTTGGGTTTGCGTTGGCGCCGATCGTGCCGGCACGTTGCCACCCATTTCAGGCGCCACCGTCGCGGGCACCAGAAAATTGTGATTCAGTTCGTCCTGCAGGGCATTGAGCTTTTCGAGCAGGGCCATCAGATATTCGTGCAGCCCGGTATCCATGATTTGTGCCACGCGACCGTAGTGCAATTGCGCGTGCAGTTCGCCGGCCAGCCGCTCCGGCTCCATCGATTCGCGCTTGCACAGGCCGCGCAGGATCTCGTAGATCTCGTTCAGGCAGGCGTGCAGGGAGCGCGGCATGTCGTCCCGCAGAATGAGCAGTTCCGCGACGCGCCTGGGCGTAATCACATCGCGGTAGATCCGCCGGTATGAGTTCAGCGCGCTCACCGAGCGCAGCAGGGCGCTCCACTGGTAGTAGTCCACCGCCCCGCCCACATCGGCCGCGCTGGGCAGCAGGGTGTGGTACTTGACATCCAGCAGGCGCACGGTGTTGTCGGCGCGCTCCATGAAGGTGCCGAGGCGGATAAACTGGTATGCGTCGTCACGCAGCATGGTGCCGAACGTGACGCCGCGAAACTGGTGCGAGCGGGTCT
>CADECM010000004.1:0-16671 GCA_902825845.1 uncultured beta proteobacterium | reverse complement strand
AGTGAGTTCTTTGCCTGGATCAAGACCCGCTCGCACCAGTTTCGCGGCGTCACGTTCGGCACCATGCTGCGTGACGCCGCGAAACTGGTGCGAGCGGGTCTTGATCCAGGCAAAGAACTCACTGATCTGACCCTGATTCAGCGCCGTCTCAACGCGGCTTCGCAATTCGATCCAGGTGGCGTTCAGATCCTCGAACATTTCGGAGGTCAGCAGGCCGCGCATGCTGCGCGCGTTTTCCCGGGCGGCATTCATCAGCGCGTAGATACTGGAGGAATTCGCGCCGTCGATCACCATGAAACGCAAGACCTTGTCGGAGGTCAGCGGCCCGGGGTTGCTGGCGTAATAGTCGCTGGCCAGGCCGTTGATGATCAGCGGCAGCGCCCACGGTTCGTCCCAGGCGAGTGTGGTGTCCTTGATGCGGTAGGGCAGCAGCGACATCTGGTAGGTGATATCGAGCAGGCGCGCCGTATTCTCGGCGCGCTCGATCTGGCGCGACATCCAGTACAGATTATTGGCGTGGCGGCTCAGCATCAGTGGTCCTCCAATATCCAGGTATCCTTGGTGCCGCCGCCCTGCGAGGAATTCACCACCAGCGATCCCTCGCGCAGCGCCACCCGCGTCAGGCCGCCGGGCACCAGCGTGACGGTTTTTCCCGACAGCACGTACGGGCGCAGGTCAACGTGCCGCGGCACGACGTCCGCGTCGGCGAACGTCGGGCACGCCGACAGCGCCAGTGTGGGCTGCGCGATATAGTTGGCGGGATTGGCCTCGATGATCTTGCGGAAGTTTTCGATTTGTTGTCTGGTGGAGGTGGGGCCGACCAGCATGCCGTAGCCGCCGGAGCCATGCACCTCCTTGACCACCAGTTCAGACAGGTGATTCAGGACATAGCCGAGGTCGTCGGGATTGCCCAGTCTGTAGGTGGGCACATTGTCGATAACCGGTTTTTCGTTCAGGTAAAACTCGATCATCTGCGGCACATAGAGGTAGGTCGACTTGTCGTCGGCCACACCCGTGCCGATGGCGTTTGCGAGTGTTACATTGCCGGCGCGGTAGGCATTGAACAGGCCCGGCACGCCGAGCATGGAATCCTCGCGAAACGCCAACGGGTCGAGGAAGTCGTCGTCGACGCGCCGGTAGATTACGTCCACGCGCTGCGGCCCGTCGGTGGTGCGCAGATAGACGATGTCGTCGGCCACAAACATATCCTGGCCTTCGACGATTTCGACCCCCATCTGCTGGGCCAGGAACGCATGTTCAAAGTACGCGCTGTTGTAGGCGCCCGGCGTCATGACAACCACGGTAGGCTGACCGTCACGCCGCGGCGCGACCGCGCGCAGGTTATCCAGCAGGACGTCGCAATAGTGATCCACCGGCGCCACCGGCATGCGGCTGAACAACTCTGGAAACAGCCGCATCATCATTTTGCGGTTCTCCAGCATGTACGATACGCCGGAAGGCGTGCGCAGGTTGTCTTCCAGCACGTAGAACTGTTTCTCGCCGGTCTTGACGATGTCCACGCCGGCGATATGTGCGTAGACGTCGCCGGGGACCTTCACGCCCTGCATTTCGGGCCGGTAGGCCGGGTTGTTGCTGATCTGGCTGGCGGGCACGATGCCCGCCTTGACGATTTCCTGGCCGTGATAGATGTCCTTCAGGAACGCGTTCAACGCCCGTACGCGCTGGCGGGCGCCATCCGCAACGATCTTCCAGTCTTCGGCGCTGATGATGCGCGGAATGATGTCGAACGGAATCATGCGTTCAACACCGTCGTCGTCGCCATACACGGTAAACGTAATGCCCAGGCGGGCAAACAGGGTGTCGGCTTCACGCTGTTTTTGCCGCAGAAAATCCAGCGGTTTGTCTTTCAGCCACGCCGCATAGGCAAGATAATGCGGCCGAACGATGTCAACGGCCGCGTACATTTCATTGTAGATAACAGGTTTGCTCATGATGGCGGTTCGCTGACAGGCCTGTCGCTACATGCACAGACATCAGTGGCTGACAAAGCAAGCGGTGTGCCATGGCACACGAGATGCATGGGGGTTATTTGTAAGATATTGATTTATATATAATTTTTTGGTTTCAGCGAAAGTATGCCGTGGCGTCGATTGCAAAACAGCCTAAGCAATTCGACGCCGTATTGCCACGAATACCATACACCCAATTCCAAAATATGGCGAGGCGCACCGAGTTGGCGCAATGCATGCCCTGAAATGGCGCAAGTCGTGTTTGCGCATGGGTGTTGGCGGTCGGACCTCGCGTACCGCTGCGGTAATATCGTTACTTTTCGGGCGGGCAATGCGTCATGACCTATTGCGTAGCGGCGGTTACCCATGGCGGGATGGTTTTCGCCTCGGATTCGCGCACCAATGCCGGGGTCGATCACCTGGCGACCTTCACCAAGATGGCGTTGTTCGAGGTGCCGGACGAGCGCGTTGTCGTGACGCTGTCGGCCGGCAATCTGGCGACCACGCAAAGCGTGATCAGCCTGCTCAAACTGCGCATGCGCAACGCGGATGGCAAAATCAGCGCCAGGGGCATGCTGGGTTTGCGCAGCATGTATGACATCGCGGCACTGATCGGCGAGACCATGCGCGAAGTGCTTGCCCGCGACGGACCGATGCTGACGCAACAAAACATCGATCCCGGATGCAGCTTTATCCTGGGCGGCCAGATCAAGGGCAGAACGCAGCGCCTGTTCAATATTTATCCGCAGGGCAATTTTATCGAGTCCAGCGTGGATACCAATTATTTTCAGATCGGCGAAACCAAGTACGGCAAACCGATCATCGACCGCGTCGTCAATTACGATACCTCGCTCAGGGACACCGCCAAGTGCTTGCTGGTGTCGTTCAACTCCACCATGCGCAGCAACCTGTCGGTCGGATTGCCGATCGATCTGCTGGCGTATGAGAAGGATTCGCTGCGGGTGACGCAGCGCCACCGGTTCATGGAAGGCGATCCGTACTATGCCCAAATCGGGCAATTCTGGTCGCTGGGACTGCGCCGTGTTTTCACCGAGGCGCCGGATGTGCCGTGGCACGAGACGTAACGGCCGGCGAGTCCCGCGCTTCCCCGCGGTATCCGATTCAATTTCAACGATAGTCCGAGATCGATTATGCCTGACACCATAGCGCCCCCTTCTGGAAAATCCAATAAACGCAAGCGCCCTTCCTTCGCCGATGTCGGCTATGACGAGGCGGTGCGCCGTGCGCGGGAGATGATTCCCTTCCTCAAGCAACATGCCGCCGCACAGGAGGCGGCCACGCATCTGACCGAAGATGTGGTGGAGGCGTTTCACGAAAACGGCCTGTTCCGCTATATGCAGCCCAAGTACTGGGGCGGCATGGAATTGCCTTACGTGGCGATGGTGGATATCAACGATCTGCTGGGGCAGGGCGATGCGTCGTCGGCCTGGACCTTTACCAACCTTGGCGGGCACCACCGGCTGCTGACGTTGTGGCCGATGCAATGTCAGGAGGAAGTGTGGGGTGATGATCCCGATGTCGGCATTGCCTCGGGCATCGCGTATTTTCAGGGGCGCGGGCGGCGTGTGGACGGCGGACTGGAGTTGTCGGGTAAATGGGGATTTTCCTCCGGTGTGGACGTCAGTGAATGGAATATGCTGGCCTGCGTGGTCTACGATGGCGACAAACCGGTCGACTGGGTGATGAGCATGGTGCCGCGCAAGGACTATGAAATCATCGACGACTGGCAGACGCTGGGGATGCGCGGCACCGGCAGCCGCACGGTGCAATGCGACAAGGTGTTCGTGCCGCAGCACCGTGTGCAGTCTATGGCCGTGGCGCTGCCCGGCCATGCTTTTGCCGGACTGAGCGTACACAAGAATCCGATCTACCGCATTCCCTTGTCGGGCTTTGGCGGCTATGGCATCGGCGGCTGCATGATCGGCAACGCGCAGGGGGCGCTCGACGAGATGATCGCGCACGTGAAAACGCGCAGCACGGCCTACACCGGCGCGAAAATGCGCGATTATCAGGCGGTGCAGTACCGCGTGGCGCTGGCCGCCGGCAAAGTCGATTGCGCGCGCCAGTGGCTGCGGCACGATTGCATCGAAGCCGAAAAGATCGCCGCCAGCGGTGCCGGTTTCGACACCCTGTCCAAACACAAATACCGGCGTAATGCCGCGATGGCCGCGAAACTGGCGACCGAGGCCGTGGATATCCTGCACGAAATGGCGGGTGCCAATGGCATTTACGACAGCGCGCCACTGCAGCGGCGGTTTCGCGACGCACACGCTGCGGCGGGACACATCAACTTCAGCATGGATACGCAGTTGCCGGGTTGGGGGTTGGTGGCACTGGGCGGCGAATTCAAAAGCCCGACGTTTTGACAAGGAGTCGCGCATGACGGAAAGCATCATCCTTTACGATCCCACCGCGCCGCGTGCGAAAGCGCCGGACAGGATCGAAATTGCCAGACCCACGCTGGCGTCGCTTGCCGGGAAGGTGGTGGGATTCATCGACAACGCCAAGCCCAACTTCAATCATCTGGCCGACGACATCGGCGAACTGCTGATGAGCAAATACGGCGTCAAGCAGGTGCTCAAGCGCCGCAAACGTGCGGCCTCGGTGCCGGCGCCCGACGAGGTTTACCGCGAATACGTGGAGCAATGCGACCTGGTGATCACCGGGTCGGGCGACTGAGGCTCGTGCACGTCGTGGAGTATCCACGACAGTGTCGAGATGAGTAAACGCGGCAAGAGCGCGCTTACCATCTGCTCGACGGCGTTTCAGACGCTGGGCCGCGCGCAGGCGTCGGCGCTGGGCAAAAAGGATCTGCCGATCGCGGTGATGCCGCACCCCTTCGGCTTGCGCAAGCGCGAGGAAGTGCGCGCGATCGCGGAGAAATGCGTGGAAGACATCGTCAAGCTCGTCACTCAAAGCGGAGCAAAGTCGTGAGCGCGGCAGGTACCTTCGAGGCGCTGGACGATCTCGATGCCATCAACAAACTGTATCGCGAGCGCCGCTGGAGCGATGGTCTGCCCATCGTGCCGCCCACGCAGGAGCGCGTCGCGCGCATGCTGTCCGGCACACGGCGCAAGCCGGATGAAGTCATCGCGGTTTTGCCGCCCGGGTTTGGCGAGGCCACGGTGGAGCGCATTGCCGTGAACGCGGTCATGGCAGGCTGCGAGCCGGGGTATCTGCCGGTGCTGCTGGCCGCCACCGACGCCGTGGCGCAGGCGCAGTTCAACATTCAGGGCATCGAGGCCACTACCAACCCGGTGGCGGTGTGGCTGGTGTTGAACGGTCCCATCGTGCAGCAACTGGAAGTGAACGCCACCTTCAACTGTCTGGGGCAGGGTAGTTGGGCCAATGCCACGCTGGGGCGCGCGATGCGCCTGATTCTGCAGAATATCGGCGGCGCGCTGCCCGGCGACATGGACCGCGCCACTCAGGGCCAGCCCGCCAAGTACACGTTTTGCTGCGGCGAAAACGAGGCGCAAAGCCCGTGGGAGCCGTTGCACGTGGAGCGCGGCTTCGCGCGCGAGGCGAGCACCGTCACCGTGGTCGGCGCTGAGGGCACGCTCAATATGAATACGCATTCCAAGGAGGCCGGGGAATTGCTGCGGGTGATCGCCGATAGCATGGTGCACCCGACCAGCAACGAATACTGTCACGGCGGCGAGCCGTGGCTGGTACTTGCGCCCGAGCATGCAGACATTCTCAAGGCGGGTGGCCTCGGCAAGCGCGACATCAAGCAGCGGCTATGGGAGCTCTCCAAAATGCCCGCGGGCCAGCTGTCGGTGAAGGAAATCCTGCGCGCGCAGGCATCACGCACCGATGAATACGGCGAGATCACACCCGACACGCTGTTGAGCATTTCGCGCAGCCCGGACGACATCTGGTTTATCGTGGCGGGCGGGCCTGGCACGCATTCGGTGTATGTGCCGTGCTTCGGCAACTCGCGCGCGGTGACACGGGAGATATTGTGAACATTCAGACGATGGTGCGTGCCGGAGTGCTGGGATTGGCGTTGTGCATGCCTGGCGCTGACGCGTGGGCGCAGGCGACCGCCGACGGCGCGGTGCGCGAAAAGGCGGTGCCGATCCTGGTGACGGAAGTCGCGCCCGGGCTGTTTTTCCAGTATCACCATCAGGAGTCGAACAACGCGTGGCTGGTCACCGATGACGGCGTGCTGGTGGTTGACTCGCGCCAGCATCCAAACCGTGCCGAGGAACTGCTGGCGGCGATTCGCAAGACCACGGACAAGCCCATCAAATGGGTGGTCAACACGCATGCCCACGGCGACCACTACTTCGGCAATTCAGTGTTCAAGCGCGAAGGCGCGACCTTCATCGCCCATCGCGACACGCAGCGCATGATGCAGGCGCATCACGGCGTCGAGATGAAGCGCCGCCAGGGGTATTTCAAGCAGCGGCAGTTTGACCCGGGGGACGTGAAGCTGGTGCTGCCGGATGTGACCTTCGATTCCCGGCTCACGCTCACACTCGGTGGACGTGAGGTCGAGCTACTGTATCTGGGCGCCGGGCAGAATCCCGGCGATACCCTGGTACATTTCCCCAAGGAAAAAGTGCTGTTTTCCGGCGGGCCGTTCTCGAAGAACAGTTGGCCCAATCCGCAGTTCACACCGTCCATCGCGAACTGGGTGGCGCTGCTGCGCAAGGTCGCGGCCATGGATGTCGACACATTTCTCGGCGGCCACGGCGACATCGGCGCCAGGCAGGATGTGCTGAACGAGGCGCAGATGCTGTCCGAATTCGACGCCGGCATGCGCGCTGCCGTCGCCAAGGGCATGAGCCGCGAGGAAATCTTCAAAAGCGCGCCCTTTGCCCGATACAAGGACGTGCGCAATTACTATCGTATGAATTTGTTCATCAACAGCTATTATCATCTGCTGACAACCGGCAAGCCGCTGGTGGCATTGCCGGAGTGACCGGCCGCATCGCGCCGCTTTACCGCGGCGCCAGAGAAAGGACGTAGCGCCGTGACGGCCGGAAAAAAATTTGCCAGTTTCGCCGACGTAACCTGTGAGGAAGCGCTGCAGCGCGCCCGCGACCTGATTCCCTTCCTGCGCGAACGCGCCGAAGCGGCCGAACGCGCCACACGCATGCTGCCGGAAGTGGAGGCGGAACTGCATCGGCTCGGACTGTTCCGCTATCACCAGCCGAAGGCATGGGGCGGCATGGAACTTGATTTCATCGCCTATTTCGACATTCCCGAAATTCTCGCCCGCGGCGACTGTTCGGTGGGCTGGAACATCGCCAACCTGAGTTCGCATCACCGCAACGTGGCGATGTTCAGCGAAGCGGCGCAGCAGGAAATGTGGGGTGAAAATCCCGATTGTCTGGTTGCGTCAGGCATTGCATTTGCGCAGGGCCGCGGCGTGCCGGTCGAGGGCGGCATCCGGCTGACGGGCCGCTGGTCGTTCAGTTCGGGCGTGGATTGCTCGCAGTGGAACATGCTGGGCTGCCAGTTGATCGAAAACGACAAGGTGGTTGACTACCTCTACTGCATGGTGCCGCGCGCCCAGTACGAAATCATCGACGACTGGCAGACGCTCGGCATGCGCGGCACCGGCAGCCGCTCGGTGCGTTGCGAGAACGTGTTTGTGCCGACACACCGCACACAGTCGATGTACGCGTCCAAACCGGGCCATGAATTTCCGGGCCTGCGCATCCATACCAATCCCACGTTTGCGGTGCCGGCGTCGTCCCTCGGCGGGCATTGCATCGCGGGCGCCATGGTGGGCAACGCACAGGCGGCGGTCGATGCCACCATTGAGTGGGTGAAAACGCGCAGCACCGCGTACATCGGGGCGAGAATGCGCGATTATCAGGCGGTGCAACTGCGCATCGGCCATGCCGCGGCAAAGGTGGATGCCGCGCGCGTGGTGCTGCGCAATGACTGCCTCACTGCCGACGCGGTGATCAAGGCCGGCAAAACGCTCGATCTCGAAGCCAAGGTGCAGAACAAGCGCAACTGCGCGGCCATGGTGAAGCTGTGCACGGAGGCCGTCGATTCGCTGGTGGAAATGGCGGGTGCGAACGGCATCTACGACAGCGCGCCGCTGCAGCGCATGTACCGCGACGCGCATGCCGGTAGCGCGCACATCAACTTCAACCTCGACATCCAGCTGGCGCCATGGGCGCTGGTGAAACTGGGCGGCGAGTTCAAGTCGCCGGTGATGTGACGCAGCAAATACTGACGGAGAACAGCGATGCAGGGAATGAAATCCGAAGTCCGCGACAACATGCAAATCGACTGGGATGCCCCGATCGCCATGGATGATGGCGTGGTGATGCGTGCCGACGTGTTTCGCCCGCAGGGAAACGGCAAATGTCCGGTAATCATCAGCTACGGTCCCTATGCCAAGGGGCTGTCGTTTCAGGAAGGCTACAAGAGCCAGTGGACACGGCTGGAAAAGGCCGTGCCCGACATGCTCAAGGACTCGTCCAATAAATACCAGAACTGGGAGCTGGTCGATCCGGAACGCTGGGTGCCGGACGGTTACGCCATCGTGCGGGTGGATTCGCGCGGCGCCGGGCGTTCCCCCGGCGTGATCGACAGCTGGTCGGCGCGCGAGGCGCAGGATTTTTATCATTGCATCGAGTGGGCGGGCACGCAGCCGTGGAGCAACGGCAAAGTCGGCATCAACGGCATTTCGTATTACGCGATGAACCAGTGGCAGGTGGGCGCGTTGCAGCCGCCGCATCTGGCGGCGATGTGCATCTGGGAAGGTTCGTCGGACTATTACCGCGAACTCGCGCGGCACGGTGGCATTCTGTGCGACTTCCTCAACTCGTGGTTCAACCGTCAGGTGCTCACGGTGCAATATGGCCTGGGTGACCGCGGCGCGCGCAATCCGGTGACCGGCGAGACTATCGCCGGGCCCGACAACTTCAGCGACGAGCAACTGCGAAAGAACCGTGCCGATGTCGACGGCGAGGCGCTGCGGCGTCCGCTGATCGATGACTACTATCGCGCGCGCATGGTGGATTTCGCGAAGATCAAGGCGCCGCTACTGTCAGCGGGCAACTGGGGCGGCATGGGCCTGCATCCGCGCGGCAACTTCGAAGGCTACTTGCGCGCGGGTTCGAACGACAAGTGGCTTGAGGTGCACGGCGACACCCATTTCACGCATTTTTACAGCCGCTATGGTGAAACGCTGCAGCGAAAATTCTTCGCGCACTTTTTGAAAGGCGAAAATTCCGGCTGGGCGCAACAGCCGCGGGTGTCGCTCAACGTGCGCTGGCCCGGCGAAAAATTCGTGCTGCGCGCCGAAAACGAATGGCCGCTGGCGCGCACGCAGTGGACGCCGTACTACCTGCATCCCGACACCCTCGCCTTGAATGCCGAAATAAATAAATCAATAAAAACAAATACTTATGAAACTGCGGGTGATGGTATGACCTTCATGTCCGCGCCCATGACGCGCGACCTTGAAATCACCGGACCGGTGGCGGCGAAGCTGTGGCTGTCGTCAGACACCAGCGATGCGGATGTATTCGTTGCGCTGCGCGTGTTCGACCTGGCGGGCAAGGAGGTCAGTTTTGTCGGCTCCAACGATCCGCGCACGCCGGTGGGATTGGGCTGGCTGCGGGCCTCGCAACGCAAGCTGGACGCGAAGGAAAGCAAACCATATCGCCCGTGGCACACGCACGATGCGGTGCAGCCCCTGACACCCGGCGTGCCGGTCGAGCTGGATGTCGAAATCTGGCCGACCTCGATCGTGGTGCCGGTGGGCTATCGCCTTGGCTTCACCGTGCGCGGCAAGGATTACGAATACGATGGCACTGATGCAGGGGTGGCGCATGCGCCGTACCCAATGAAAGGTGTCGGGCCGTTTACACATACGCTGGACCGGTCGCAAGCAATCTTCGGCGGCAGCAACACACTGCACTTTGCGGCGGGCAAGATGCCGTATGTGCTGTTGCCGGTGATTCCCGCTTGACGAAAGGACCGCCCGTCGCCGGCTGCGCCGAATTGTCTGGGGTTTTGCCGTGTGCCGACGTATCATGCGCGCCATGCATTCAACACTGACATTTTGTTCATGGGCATGCAGCCTGTTGTTGCTGCTCGTCACGCCGGCCGCCGCGCAGGACAAGGTCGTGCTCGGCATAGAACTGGGCGCGCCGTTCCGGATACCGGCGTGCAAGGCCGGCGAAACCGCAACGGCGTCCCGGCCCTGCTTCAAGAGTGATCTGACGACCCGCAAGACGAATGGCGTGGTGGAATACTTCGTGGCCAACACAACCACCAGTTGGCCCACCTATATGCGCAGCGACATCCATGTCATGGTGCTCGACGGCACGGTGGAATCAGTGCAGTACGGCACCTGGGGCATAGAGACGCAGGACAACGCGTTGGCGGCGCTGAGCAAGAAATACGGGGCACCGACGCGGCTGCGGCGGGAATTGCAGAAAGGCATGCGCGCGCGCATACGCACGATTTTTGCCGATTGGGATCTCCAGGGATTCTCGGTGCGTTTGCTGGGAAGCGTCGGTTCCATCGACTGGGGGCGTATCGAGGTGAGCACGCCGCGCTATCTAAAGCTTGCCGTGAACCCGAAAAGCACCCCGCCCTGACGTCAGCTTCAACCGTCGCCGCTTCGGCTGTGTCAATGCCGAAACACTGGGAACACCTACTTTTTTGGCATTTACTTTACAGGTATCAAGTCCCCACGGTGCCAGGGGTTGCACGTTGCGACTCGACCAGACGATAGCCAATACCGGTTTCTGTAATGAAGTGGCGTGGTTGTACCGGATCGACCTCCAGCTTGTCCCTGATTTGCTTCAGATAAATTCGCAAGTAGTGGGTATCCGAAGCGTGCTGTGGCCCCCATACTTCGGTCAGCAACTGCTTGTGCGTGACCACCATGCCAAGGTGCTTGGCCAGGCAGGCGACGATACGAAACTCCGTGGGCGTCAGGTGCACAGCCTTGCCTGCACGCATTGCCGCTCGCGACTCAATATCAATGTCTGCTTCGCCAAGCGTAATCGTGTGCTGGGTCGGCGTTGCGTGTAATGCGCGCCGCAGTGCGACCCTGATGCGGGCAAGGAGTTCGCCGATGCCGAATGGCTTGGTGATGTAATCGTCGGCGCCGGTTTCAAACGCGCGGATTTTCGAGGATTCCTGCGTTCGTGCCGACAATACGATGATGGGCATGGGCGACCACGCGCGGATTTGTCGAATCACGTCAATCCCGTCGTAATCGGGCAAGCCCAGATCAATGATCGCCATATCGGGTTTGTGTGTGGTCGCGTCAATGGCGCCACGCCGCGCAGTGGCGCTCTCAACGACCTTGAAGCCCTCGGCACCCAGCGCCGATCGAAGAAAACGGCGGATTTCCGGCTCGTCTTCTACGATCAATACAGTTGCACCGGGATGCGTCACGTCAGCAGGCTTCCGTTGCCGGCAAAAGTGGCGCGTCCGTCAACGGCAGCGCAAAGCGAAACGCAATGCCGCCGTCCGGCAGTTTGTCGGCCCACACCCTGCCTTTGTGCAACTGCAGAATGGCGCGGCAAATCGCGAGTCCCAATCCGACGCCGCTTCGTTCCGAGGCGCCGTGTTGAAACTTTGAGAACAGGCCGTCCAGATCACAGGCGGGAATGCCCGGTCCGAAATCCTCGACGGTAACAACCATTTCGTGGCCCATGCATTGCGCGCGTACTTGCACCAGCGTGCCGGGCGGCGTGTGACGCGCGGCGTTCTCCATCAGATTGGCGAGCGCCTGCTCTATCAGCGTCGCGTCTATGCGCACCAGCGGCAGGTCTTTGGGAATCAGCACCACGACGCGGTGCCGCGCCAGCCGTTCGGACAGGCGGGCCAAGACCGAACCGACAATTTCCGCAATGGAGGCCCAGTCGAAATCCACGGTAATGCCGCCTGTTTCCAGACGCGTCATTTGCAGAATCTTCGAGACTTGCTCCGACATCTCGCGCGCCTGCCCATAGATGCTTGATGCCAGGGCATTGCGTTCGATACGGCTCATCTTGTCGCCGGACTCCACCAGACTGGAAGACGCGCCCGTCATCACGGCGAGCGGCGTGCGCAGATCGTGTGAAATCGAGGCCAGCAAGGTGCTGCGGACGCGTTCCGTATCAGCCTGCAACTCCAGCGCCGCGCGCTGACGGTCATGGCGCCGCCGGGTTTCCATAAGGCTCGAGATGATCAGCGCCACCGCCAGCATGATGGCGAAGGTCAGTAGATACTGAACATCGTTGATCGTGAAGGTGCCCTGCGGCGGCACAAACAGGAAGTCGAACATGGCCACGCTGAGCACGGCGCTCAGAATCGCGGCGCCGCGGCTGAAGCAAAGCGCGACGACCACCAGCGACAACAAATACACCATCGCAATATTCACGATATCGAAGCGCGGCGCCATCAGCTTGCCGATGAGCGTGCTGGTCGCCGCCAGTCCCGTGGCGCTGGCGTAACCGATCCAGAGATGCGCGCCTTTCATGTGAAGACTATAGCGCAACAGGCCCATAAGGATGTCATAAAGATATGGATGGTGTGCTGTTCGATGCGACGCCCTTGCGCTAGGCTGGGCGCACTATGCAAACGAACCCGGCCTCGGCAATCCCATCGCAATCCGTGCCATCCGCTGCGTCGTCGGCGGCATTGACGGGCAACGATCCAAAGCAGTCAACCGCTACGCTGACGCTGCTTGCCCTGGGCGTTGTCTACGGTGACATCGGCACCAGTCCGCTGTATGCGATTAAGGAAACATTTAATCCCCAATACGGTATACCGCTGACCACCGCCAATATTCTGGGCGGAGTATCTGCAATTTTCTGGGCGCTGATGTTCATTGTCACGCTCAAGTATGTGTTACTGGTTTTGCGCGCGAGCAACCGCGGCGAGGGCGGTATCATGGCGCTACTTGCCCTGGTGATGGCGTCTGTGGAAAAACGCCGTCGCCTGAGTGCGGTGCTGCTTGCAATCGGGGTCTTCGGTGCGGCGCTGTTCTATGGTGATACCGTGCTGACGCCGGCCATTTCGGTATTGTCCGCAGTCGAGGGGTTGGAAGTCGGGACGGATGTGTTTAAACCTTACATTGTCCCGATTTCAATGGGCATCCTGATAGGGCTGTTTCTGATTCAAAAGCACGGTACCGGTTTTATCGGCCTGCTTTTCGGTCCGGTATGCGCAATGTGGTTTGCGGCGCTGGCGGTGGCGGGTGTCTGGAACATGGCGAAAGAGCCGGCAATTCTGGCCGCTGCAAATCCGCTGCACGCGTTTCGTTTCGTCACCGCCCACGGCTACGGATCGTTCCTGGTACTGGGTTCGGTGCTCTTGGCGGTGACGGGTGCCGAAGCGCTGTACGCGGACATGGGGCATTTTGGGAAGCGGGCGATTCGGGTCGCCTGGTTCGCGCTGGTTGCGCCGGCGCTGGTCTTGAATTACTTCGGCCAGGGCGCATTATTGATTGCAAAACCGGCGGCGCTGGAGAATCCTTTTTTTCTCGCTTACCCGTCCTGGGCTCTGTATCCCATGGTGGTCCTCGCGACTGCCGCCACCGTCATCGCGTCGCAAGCCACCATTTCCGGCGCGTACTCCATGACGCAGCAGGCGATCAAGCTCGGTTACCTGCCGCGCATGTCCATACGGCATACGTCATCGCGGACCATGGGGCAGATTTATGTGCCCACGGTGAACTGGCTGCTGTTGGCAGCCGTCACGCTGGCCGTGTTGGGCTTTGGATCGTCAACGCGGCTGGCCTCGGCCTATGGTGTGGCGGTGATGGGTACGATGCTGATAACCACCGTCCTTACCTTTTTCGTGATGCGTCATCAGTGGCGCTATCCGTTGTGGATTTGCGTCATTGCCATCGGCTTTTTCATGATTCTGGATTTGACGTTCCTCGCTGCCGCGCTGCATAAAATCCGCGAAGGGGGCTGGTTTCCTTTGTTGGCGGGGAGTGTCATTTTCTGCGTCATGATGATCTGGCAACACGGGCGGCGCGCGCTGCTTGAGCGGATGAATTCATCGTCGGTACCGTTGCGTGCATTTTTGCAAAGCCTGCTTCGCTCGCTGCCGCACCGCGTGCCAGGCACTGCGGTGTTTCCGAGTTCGACACCCAGCGCGGTGCCGCATGCGTTGTTGCACAGCTTGAAACACTACAAGGTGCTGCATGAATGCAATATATTCCTGACGGTGCACTTTCTTGATGTGCCGTGGGTGAATTTCGGGAATCGGGTGCATTGCGAACGGTTTGGCCAAGATTTCTGGCTGGTTTCAGTGCACTATGGTTTCATGAATCGCCCTGATGTGGTTGCCGCACTGGAACTTTGCGGACCGGCCGGGCTGCAAGTCGATCCGCTGGAGGCATCTTATTTTCTATCGCGCGAGAAAATTGTGCCCGCTTCCGGTACCAACCATCGCTTGCTGCGGGCGAGGCAACTCATTTTTGCGCTTATGGCACGTAACGCGGGCAGCGTGACAGACTTTCTTAATATTCCGAGCCATCGCGTGGTGGAATTGGGATCGCGGATTGAACTCTGACAACTCGCCCAGCGGATGGCATTGCGTCCAGTCAGCAAACCGGGTATCGGGAATCAAATGCGCGCTTCGGGCGAATATCAACCATCCCGATCCAGCACCGCCTTGATCGCCTCCGCCGCCACCTTGATTTCCACGCCGGCGCGTTCCTTTTGCAGCATCAGGAACGAACGCGAATCGAGATTTCCCCAGCCGCGGTTCAGCGCTTCCGTCATCTCGGCATGCGTGAGGCTGGCGATTTTCATCGGCACGCCGATTTCGCGCGCGAGTTCGGTGGCGAGCGTGACGTCCTTGTGCGCGAGGCGCAGCGCGAAGTCGGGCGGGTCGAACTTGTGCTGCATGAACTGCCCGCCCATACGGTCGAAGGTGCGCACGCGGCCCAGCGCGCACTGGCGCAGCGCCGTCCACAGCGCAACAGGCTCGACGCCTGCTTTCACGCCCAGCGTCATCAATTCGGCGATCGCTGCCTGCACCGCATAGCCCGAGGCGTTGTGCACCAGCTTTGCCACGGTGCCGTCGCCGCTGTTGCCGATATAAAAAATCTGGTCGCCGATGGCTTCCAGCACTTTGCGGTACTTGTCGAACACCGCCTTGTCGCCGCCTACGAGCAGCGCCATCTTGCCCGACTGCGCGCCCTTGGGGCCGCCGCTTACCGGCGCATCAAGCATGTGTATGCCCTTGGCCTTGAATTGGGCGTGCAGCGCGCGCACTACGGTGACCGAGTTGGTCGAAAGATCAAACCACACCGTTCCCGGTTTCATGTTGGCGAGCAGGCCTTCGGCGTGGAGTGCCACGTCCTGCACTTCCTTCGGCCCCGGCAGCGACGTCATGATCACTTCATTGTTCTGCGCGATTGCCTTGACGCTGTCGGCCCAGCTGGCGCCGACGTCGATATGGCGCTTCGCCAAATCACGGTTCAGGTCGTTGACCGAGACTTCGTACTCCGCCTTGCACAGGTTGTAGGCCATGTGGCCGCCCATGGTGCCGATGCCGATAAAGCCGACTTTCATGATTTATTCCTCCTAATAATATTAAATAAAAACAATAACTTACGTTATTGTAGCGGTGTGGTCCTGACGCAGCACTGCGTCACGCGTAACGTCAGCACGCCGCTGCGATCACGCGGCGGCCTGCACTTCTGACGCGAGGTAGTTCAGTTCGATGGTGACCTGATTGGGGTCCTCAAAAAACACCTGGTGCAGATTCAGCGACGGCACCGTGCGCTCGCGATACGCGACGCCATTGCGTTGCAGGCGCTCGCGCATGTCCTTGAGATTGTCGGCGCGAAACGCCATGTGATCGACCGTGCCGGTGCCGTTAAGCGACGACAGATCGCGGTCGCCGAGATAGGCCTTGAGCCCTTCGGGATTCTGCAGATCGACGCCGACGATGTGCACCACGCCGGTGGTTTCCGGATACTGCGCGCCGTTGTACAGCCACAAACCGGGGAAATCAAACGGCGGACGATAGCCGGCGTTAAATCCCATCACCTCGGTGTAAAACCGGCGTGAGGCTTCCACATCGACGGTGCGGACGGAATAATGATCGAGCTTGCCTATGGCCATGACAAATCCTCAGCGGCGGTGAATCATGCGGGGAATTTTAGCACCGCTGCGCACAGGCATCGCGCAATGGAGTTGGGCTTATGCCTGCAGCCGCCCCGCGCTTTTTGATGGCGGCACCCTCGCAATGTGAGTGGCCGCGGTGATACGGCGCGAACGTTAAGAATCAGCGCGAAGCGGTCCATTGGTACGCCTGATGTTCAAGGGCCGGTATCGGAGCTGACTGGTCACTATGGAGGACAGTGTAATTACGGGTGGTCGGACTGAGCCGCCGTTGGCGACGCAGTTAACCATTGGCGGGAGCGTGGCAATTACCTGACGTTGGCTACTCGCCCACCGCGAACGAGTGTTGTTCAATCATGCCAACTGAAAGTCGTGGCCTTGGGTGGACAAGACGAGCATCGGCAATGCCGGACGGATCCTGTGCTCAGCGAGCGACGCAACACCCTGCCAGTCCATTGACCCCAAGACGAGGCGCGGATACATTGGCGCTTTTACAAATGCGGCGTTTGGAAATCCTGTCCCCCGGATTGTACGCGCACTGAATGGCAGGGCGGTAACTAATGATAAATTTTTAAAACAACGTCTCGCATTACACTGTTTGATCATGGGGCCAA
>CADECM010000003.1:75027-144658 GCA_902825845.1 uncultured beta proteobacterium | reverse complement strand
CGCTCGTCGTAGTTGGGCTGGAAGTCGACCGTCTCCTTGTCGAGGTCGGCCATCATCTCGACCGCCACGCCGTCCATGCGCGCCTCCGTGTAGCGCATGGCGGCCGGCGGATCGCCGTCGATCGAGCCGAAGTTGCCCTGGCCGTCGATCAGCGGATAGCGCAGCGAAAAATCCTGCGCCATGCGCACCAGCGCCTCGTAAGTCGAAGCGTCGCCGTGCGGGTGAAACTTGCCCAGCACGTCGCCCACGATGCGCGCCGATTTGGTGTGCTGAACGTTGGCGCGGAGGCCCATTTCGTTCATCACATGCAGAATGCGCCGCTGCACCGGCTTTTGGCCGTCTTCGATGTTGGGAATGGCACGGCCGCGCACCACGCTCATGGCATAGGTGAGATAGCTGCGCTCGGCAAAGGCCCCCATATCGATGAAGTCACCGTCAGCGCCCGAACCCGCGGGCGGCAAGATCGTGGAACCGCCACCCGAACCGCCGGTCTGCGCGCCCGCGGGGACGACGGCAAACAGGTCGAGCGTTGCGTCATCGGCGTTCTTGGCCGTTTTTGTACGGGTCGCGCTCATACGTCAGCCTCGACCGTATCACCGTTCTCTTCCATCCAGGCACAGCGGCGTTCGGCTTCCTTGCGCGACATCAGCATATTGAACAACGCAAAGGTTTTCTCCGCATCTTCGATCCGCACTTGCAGCAGGCGCCGCGTGTCGGGGCACAGCGTGGTTTCCCACAGCTGCTCGGGGTTCATTTCTCCCAACCCCTTGAAACGCTGCACGCGCAGGGCGTCGGGCTTGACGCCTTCGTCCACCGCGCGCTCGCGCAGCGCCTTCAACTCCTCGTCGTCAAGCGCATAGACCTTTTTAGCCGGCCGCTTCCCATGCCCCGGAATGTCGAGTTTGTAAAGCGGCGGACAGGCAACATAGATGTTCCCCTGCTCAATCAGCTTGGGAAAATGGCGGTAAAACAAGGTCAGCAGCAGCACTGCAATGTGGGCACCGTCGACATCGGCATCGGTCATCGAGGCAATCTTGCCGTAGCGCAGCCCGGACAGATCGGGGTTGTCATTCTCGCCGTGCGGGTCGACGCCGATCGCCACCGCGATATCGTGTATCTCGGCATTCGAGAACAGCAGCTCGCGCTTGACCTCCCACGAGTTGAGCGCCTTGCCGCGCATTTTGTAAATGGCCTGAAAACGCTTCTCGCGCGCCTGCTTGGCGGACCCGCCCGCGGAATCACCCTCAACCAGGAACAGCTCGTTATCCGTGACACTCTTGGATTCGCAGTCGGTGAGTTTCTCCGGCAGCATCACCACGCTGGATGACTTTTTGCGTTCCACCTTGGTCACCGCGCGGCTGCGTTCCAGCGCCTGACGAATCACCAGATCGGCGATCTTGCGCCCGAAATCAACATGACTGTTCAGCCACAGCTCAAACGGATCGCGCACCATGCTGGAGACCAGCTTCAGCGCGTCGCGATTGGAAAGCTTCTCCTTGGTCTGGCCGTGAAACTGCGGCTCCAGCACTTTCGCCGACAGAAAATACACGGTGCGCGACCACACATCGTCCGCCTGCAGCTTGATGCCGCGCGGCATCATGTTGTGATGTTCGGCGAATGCCTTGATGGCCTCGAACACGCCATCGCGCAGCCCCGCCTCATGGGTGCCGCCCGCCGGTGTGGGAATCAGGTTGGCATACGATTCACCAAAGCCCTTGGCCTCGTCGACCATGGCAAAGGCCCAGCCCGCGCCCTCGCCCGCCGCAAAGCCGTTGGTTTCCTGCACATATTTCTCGCCGTCGAAGATCGGCGCCACCGGCTCCGCATCCGCCAGCAGATCCTTGAGATAGCCCTTCATGCCTTCCGGATAGCTCCAGGTCCGCGACTCGGTGGGCTGATCGTCGCGCGCGCCCTCGACGTTCAGCGTCACCGCGACGCCGGGCAGCAGCACCGCCTTGGAACGCACAATGCGTTCGAGATCGGGCAGCGACACCTTGCCGCTGTCGAAGTACTTCTTGTTCGGCCAGATGCGCAGCAGCGTGCCCGTGGCATTTTTCGGCGCAGCCCCGGTGCGCCGCAGCTTTTCGCCGACGGCACCATCGGCAAACACCATCCGGTGCACGCCGCCCTCGCGCCGCACCTCGACTTCGAGACGCGAGGACAGCGCATTGGTGACCGACACGCCCACACCATGCAAGCCGCCGGAAAACTTGTACGCCGCATCGGCCGCGGTCTTGGAAAATTTGGCGCCGGCATGCAGTTCGGTGAACACCAGCTGTACCGTCGGAATTTTCTCGGTGGGATGCATGCCTACCGGAATGCCGCGCCCGTTGTCGGCCACGCTGACCGATCCGTCGCGGTGCACCGTGACATCGATGCGCGTGGCGTGGCCGCCGAAGGCTTCGTCGGCCGCGTTATCAATTGCTTCCTGAATAATATGCGTCGGGTCGGTGGTGCGCGTATACATGCCCGGCAGGCGCTGCACCGGCTCGATGCCGCGCAGTTTGGTGACCGACGCTTCGTCGTATTTCTTTGTTGCCATTTTTTCCTGTAAAGATCAGCTCATCAACGATAGCTGGCGAGTTTATCCGACACCGGCGCGCACCGGTAGTTTCCGGCGCGGATTAGCGCACTACACTTTCCACATCTGGCGCATCGCCGCCTGCAAGTCAACCTTTGGTGCGGTCGTCGGTGGCGCGTCGTACGGTGTTCGCGTCGTTTGTGCCGCGACGACATCGAACACCGCCAGATCGGCGTCCGGCAAAAAGCGGCTGCGCGGCGCATAGATATGGCGGTCGCCACCCGGCGTCTGCCCGCGCACGAAAAATTTGAGCGGCTGCACCAGCGTCAGCGCCTCCCGCGCGCGCGTCATCGCAACGTAGAGCAGGCGGCGTTCCTCTTCGATTTCTTCCGGCGATCCTGTCGCGAGGTCCGAAGGAATGCAGCCATCGACAACGTTCAGCACATACACCGCATCCCACTCCTGCCCCTTGGCGGAATGGATGGTGGAAAGATTGAGCCAGTCATCATCCTTGAGCGGCGGCCCCGCTTCGCCGCCGCAGGCCTGCGGCGGATCCAGCGCGAGGTCCGTCAGAAACGCCGTGCGCGACGCATGCGAGCGCGCGATGTTGTCGAGCTGGTCCAGATCGTGCAGCCGCGTGCGCACGCTGTCGTAGCGCAGCTCGAGTATCGGGTCATACCAGCGCCGTACGCGCTCAATTTCGCCGGTCCATGCAGTCGATTCGGCGAGTTCCGGCATCAAGCGCGCCAGCGTGTCCCACGCATCCCTCGCCGCCGCCGGCGCGCGAAACGCCGCCAGCGCCGCAAGTCCGCCGCCATCGACCACGGCAAACGCGCGCCGCGCCACAGCCGGCCCCACGCCGGGCATCAGCTTGAGAACGCGAAACGCCGCCACCTGATCACGCGGATTTTCAGCCCAGCGCAGAATTGCCAGCACGTCCTTGATGTGAGCGGCCTCCAGAAACTTGAGCCCGCCGAATTTGACAAACGGAATATTGCGCCGCGTCAGTTCGATTTCGAGCTGGCTCGAATGGTGGGCAGCACGCATCAACACCGCCTGTTCCCGCAGCGCCATCCCTGCTTCGCGGTTTTCCAGCACACCGGCGACCACCAGTGCCACCTGCCTCGCTTCATCCGGCACCTGGGCGAGCACGGGTTTGCCCCCGCGGCGGCCGGTCGAAAACAGGGTTTTGGCATAGCCTTCCGCCGCGTGACCGATGACGCGGTTGCACGCCGCCAGAATCGGTTCCGTTGAACGGTAGTTTTGTTCCAGCTTGAAAATCGCCGCGGGCGGATCGAAATGCGACGGAAAATCGAGAATATTGCGCACGGTGGCGGCGCGAAAGGCGTAGATCGACTGCGCGTCGTCGCCGACCACGGTCAGGCCTGTGCCGTCGGGCTTCAGTCCCAACAAAATCGATGCCTGCAGCGGATTGGTGTCCTGATATTCGTCGACCAGCACATGGTCGAAACGGCTCGCGACCAGCGGCGCCAGCTCGGGCACGGCCATCATTTTGGCCCAGTACAGCAACAGGTCATCGTAGTCGAGCACGTGCTGCGCCTGTTTGGCTTCAACATAAGCGGCAAACAGGCGCGTCAGCGCGTCTTCCCATTCCGCACACCAGGGGAAACTGCGCAGCAGCGCTTCTCTTACCGTGGATTGCGCGTTGATCACGTAACTATAAATGGCGAGGCAGGTCGACTTTTTTGGGAAGCGCTGGCGTGTCGCGGAAAAACCGAGTTCATCGCGCACCCAGTCCAGCAAATCTTCGGCGTCCGCGCGGTCGAGTATGGAAAAGGACGGCGACAGGCCGATGGATTCCGCGTGCTGGCGCAGCAAACGCGCGCCGATGGCGTGAAAGGTGCCAGACCAGGCTATGGCATCGCCCGGCAGCCATGACTGTCCGGCGAGCGCGTGGGCGCAAATGCGCTCGACCCGCCGCGTCATGTCCGCCGCCATGCGCCGCGCAAAGGTCATCAGCAGTATGCGTCGGGGGTCGGCGCCGTTGAGAATGAGGTGAGCCACGCGGTGCGTCAGCGTTTTGGTCTTGCCGCTGCCGGCGCCGGCAATGATCAGCAGTGGCGGCACTGGCATCGGCACCGCAGCGCCGCCGATGCCAAACGTCGCCGCAGCGCGCTGCGCGTCATTGAGTTCCGCCAGATAGTCTTCGGACGCAGCCACGTTATTGACGCTTCAGGGGACGTTAGTGAAAAATTGACGAGCCGAACATTTGTTCGCTATTATCGAACAAACGTTCTGTTACTGTCCACCGCTGTCCTCATGTCCCGACCTGCTGCGTCCGACGCCGACTACCTGCAGAAGCTGCAGGACTACTACGCACGCAATCAGGTGCTGCCGTCGTATGCGGCCATCGGCCGGTTGATCGGACTGAAATCCACCAGTTCCGTGTCAGCCTTCTTGAGCCGCCTGAAAGCGGCGGGCTATATCGAGACCACCGCGCGGCGTCTGCGCCCCAGTGCGCGTTTTTTCGAACGCCCGCTGATGCAAAGCAAGGTGTCCGCGGGGTTACCCAGCCGCGCCGACGATGGTCCATCCGAAGGACTTGCCATTGACGCGCGTCTGATCCGGAATCCTTCGCGCACCTTTCTGCTCACCGTCAAAGGCGATTCGATGATGGATGCGGGCCTGATGCCCGGCGATACGGTCGTGGTGGAAAGAGCCGATCATGCGGCACATGGCGACATCGTGGTGGCGCTGGTGGATGATGCCTACACCATCAAGCGCCTGTTGCGCGAGCAACGCCGCTATGTGCTCAAACCCGAAAACAAGGCGTATCCCGTGCTGCGCCCGGAATCCATCGAGATCGCCGGCGTGGTGGTGGGCAGCTTTCGCAGCTACCGGTAGGGCAATACTGCGCACATGCGCGGTTGACGTCTACGCCGTTTGCGCAGTCGACTTCAACAACCCTTCTTCCAGCGCCTTGATCTGCAGCGCGAGATATTTTGAATAGATGCGGCATTGCGCGATGCTGCCCGCCATGAACCACAGGCCCGGCTGCGCGGTGCGCTTCCACATGTTCGCCATTTCGCCATCCGCGCCGAAGCCCCAGATGTCCCCGACGCGGTCTGCCACCGCTGCGCCAAGCAGCCGGCGCACCAGTTCACGCTGCGTGTGGTAGCCGGTTGCCAGCACCAGCAGATCGGCCTTGTGCGTGGTGCCATCTTTCAGGCGCACGCCCTCTGCCACAAAACGCTCAATCTGGTCGAATTGCATCAGCCCGACTTCGCCCTTGATGATCAGTCCCGAACAGCCGACGTCGAGGTAGTAACCACCGCCACGGCGGCGATACTTCATCTGATGACCGGTCTTGTCCTCGCCCAGATCGTACTTGAAACCGCGCGCGATCAGCCCGGCAATCAGTTCCTTGTCGAGTTGCGCCATCTTCTCGACCGCCAGCTGATAGCCCTTGACCACCAGCGGATAAGTCGACGCCGTCGCGATCAGATCGCCGTCGTCCAGCGTCGGTATTTCATCGTAGAGCGCATAGTTAAGCTTGGCGCTGGGATCGACACTCACCACCGTGGTCGACCCCCGCTGAATGATGGTGGTTGCCACGCCATGGCTATGCAGGTCCTGCGTCACATCGTGACCGCTGTTGCCGGTGCCCAGCACCAGCGCCCGCTTGCCGCGCCAGTTGGCACCGGTGGTGAAACTGTGCGAGTGGATCACCTTGCCGCCAAAATTCCCCAGTCCGGTCAGCGCGGGAATGCGCGGAATACCGCTGACGCCGTTGGCAAAGATCACGTGGCGAGGATGCAGCGTGCGCGTGCTGCCGTCCGCCTTGCGCACGGTTGCCGTCCAGCGTCCGGTGGCGTCGTCATAGGTGCCGCCGGTAAATTCCGTGCCGGTCCAGAAATTGATCTGCAGCGCGAACGCATAGGCCTCGAACCAGTTGGCGAGCATGTCCTTGGGAATGTATTTCGGCCAGGTCGGCGGAAACGGCATGTACGGCAGATGATTGACCTGAATCTGGTTGTGCAGCGCCAGCGAGTGATAGCGTTTGCGCCAGTTGTCGCCAACGCGCTCAAACTTGTCGACCACCAGCGTATCGACGTCGAGTTGTCCGAGACGGGCCGCAATACACAACCCCGCCTGTCCACCGCCCACCACCAGCACTACCGGATCGCGGTCGGTGTAGGCCTGGCTCTTGTTGCGCTGGTCAAGCCAATTGTCACCGCCGAAATCACGCGAATAAGGCTCGCCCTTGGGTTGCAGCCGGCCGGTCTTTTCCTCGAACCCGCGCAATGCATCGAGCGCGGTCAGCAAGACCCACGCCTTGTCCGGCTGGTCCGCCAGCAGCCGCAGCACGCCGTTGCCGCGCCCCACCGCGGTTTCGAATTCAAAAATCGCCTCGATAACGTCAACACCATGGCGGCGCGTGCGGCGCGGCGGGGTGCGGTTTTGCGCAATCACAAAGCCCTTTGCCTGCACCAGTGGCTGTGCCGTGCGCATCGCCGCGACAATCTGCTCCACGCCAAGGTGCGGCGTCAGATTCCAGGTAAACACCAGCAGGTCGCGCCAGTGGCTGTCCGGCACAAACAGTGCGGCAAGGGATGCCGCCTTGCTGTCACGCAGTGCGGCTTCCAGTGATTCCAGCCAGTGCTTCGCTGTCGCTGCCGCCTGCGCAGCCGCGTTCTGGGCCAAAACCGCGTCTTCGACGTTGTCCATGCGCACTCCGTGTGGGTCAATGGTCAGCCGGCAATCTATCGCCTGTCTGGCAGCCCGTCAATTGCGTGGCAACCGGCGGCGTAATCTCTGGGACAATAGGGCACAGAACATTTTCAGGAGACGCCAGCATGGCAAACAAGATTCGGTTGGGCATCGTCGGCGCCAGCGTGGGGCCCACCTGGGCCAATCGCGCGCACCTGCCGGCGCTGCCGTTCAGTCCGGATTTCGAGCTGACGGCGGTATGCACCACGCGCGCGGAAAGCGCGGAGGCCGCGCGGCTCAAATTCGGCGCGAAGCTCGCCTTCCACGATTTCCGCGCGATGGCCGCGTCGCCGGAAATCGACGCGGTGGCCGTGGTGGTGCGCGTCCCCTCGCACTACGAACCGACCAAAGCGGCGCTGGAAGCGGGCAAGCACGTGTATACCGAATGGCCGCTGGGCAGAACCACCGCCGAAGCCGAAGAACTGGCCGCGCTGGCAAAAGCCAAAGGCGTGCGCACTGCGATCGGGCTGCAATCACGGGTCAGCCCGCCGTTGATGCACATGAAGGCGCAAATCGCCGCGGGCTACGTGGGTGAAGTCATCGCGTGCCGCGTCAGCCTGATGCGCGACGGCGTGCTCCAACGCACCGCCAGCCGCACCTGGCAGCGCGACATCACGCTCGGCGCCAACACTCTCACCATCGCCAACGGACACACCATCGACGCACTGCGATTTGTTGCGGGCGATTTCACACGGGTGTCATGCCGCATCACCACCCAGGTGCGGCAATGGCATGAAAGCGACACGAAGCGCATGGTCGACGTCACGTCGCCGGACAACGTGCTGGTGAACGGCCAGCTCGCGAGCGGTGCAGTGGCGTCACTGCATGTCGCGGCCATTCCATGGGCAGGCAGCGGCTACCGCATGGAAGTCTACGGGCGCGAAGGCACGCTGGTTGCCACGGGCGAGGACTCCCCACAACTGTGTGAAGTGCGCCTGTTCGGCGCGCGCGGCGGCAATACTTTGAGCGAACTGGAAATTCCAGCAAGTGTCATCTATGTGCCGCCGCAGATGCCGCAGGTCGAACCCTACAACGTGGGGCAGATGTACAGCGCATTTGCACATGCGATTCGCAGCGGCGAAAACCGCCAACCGACATTCGACACCGCGGTCGATCTGCATCGCTTTATCGACGCGCTGCGACAGTCTTCCGATACCGGCAGCGAAGTTGTTCTTGGCTGACGTCAGTTGCAGAAGTCGCCATGAAGCCAGACTGGCGGCGTGGAATTCGATCTAACGACGCGGGAACTGCCAGGCGAGTGTTTTAAGGATCAGGACTTGGGCAGTCGGCCACGTGCTGTCACATGGACGACCCACCCATTTGCCTTGAATGGCCAACAGGTCGTTGACCGAATAAAATAATAATTTTCTTTTTAAAACATATATTTATAAATTATTGTACATATGTATATACAATCATTGGTCTACCCATAATCTTTGTGGTAACGTACCTACATTCTCCGTTAATACCAGGTGATACTGTGACCATCACGACGCTTTCGAGTCGCCAATTCAATCAGGACGCCAGCAAGGCCAAGAAAGCGGCCAAGGCCGGCCCGGTATTCATTACGGATCGCGGCAAGCCGGCGCACGTGCTATTGACGTTTGATGAATACAAAAAGATCACCCGCCGGCGTACAAAGATCGCCGATCTGCTGGCGATGCCGGGCATCGAAGACATTGAATTGGAACTCCCGTCCCTGCGCGATCGCGCACAAGCGGCAGCGCTCTATTGATGTACTTGCTCGATACCAATGTCGTCTCCGAATTGCGCAAGATTCGCGCCGGAAAGGCGGATGCTGGCGTTGCGGCATGGGCTGGCGACAGGGACGCCGGCGATCTGTATCTGTCCGTGATCAGCATTCAGGAATTGGAGATCGGCGTGTTACTCGTCGAACGGCGCCATCCGTCACAAGGCGCGTTATTTCGCACGTGGCTCAACAGCCACGTCTTGCCAGCCTTCGCGGGCCGCATTTTGGCAATCGATACCGCGGTGGCACTGCGAAGTGCAAATCTCCACGTGCCTGACCCACGCCCGGTTCGCGACGGACTCATCGCGGCGACAGCGCTGGTGCACGGCATGACCGTGGTTACGCGTAACATCGTTGATTTTGAGCTGACCGGCGTGCCAACGCTAAACCCCTGGATCGGTACTTGAACGGCGGAACTCGGAACCCGATTCAGGTGTTACCGGACAACTCAATGACTGGCAGTTGCCCCAAATGCCGCCTGCCCAAGCGCGCACCACAGTGCCGTCGTACTCGCGGGCCGGTATCTGATCATTCATTGACGGCAAAACGCGTGCCACCGGTTCCCGTCTGCGCCCGCTGACTACCCGCACATTGCGGCCGTTGGTGACTCGGCATTCCAATTACCGTTAAGGATAATGATTCGCTGCTTTGGGCTAAACACTACCTAACATTCGCGCTCCCATCTCGTATGATTCAGCTCTGGTATTCTTTCATCTTGAATTTCCTTTCCCTTGGCAGAGGTCAGAAAGTCACGCCGAACGTCGTAAAAACCAAAGCTTGGTATGCCTACCCGGCACAGCCGGGGAATTATCTACTTAAGTTATTGATTTTATTGTATTTATTTTCCATTGCCCACTTTTCTCCATGCACACTTTTGCCGCGCGACGCCATCCTCGACCCTGCCACATCACGCGATGGATCCATGCTGCCGACAATCGCGTCGTCGACCGCACAGGGCAGTGGCACATACGTTGAAGCGCCGCGTGGCACCCTACGTTTCTCATGACTGAATCCAGCATTGCAAGCGGCAGCGTGACCCATTGGGAAACTCGCATCCGCGCCTTCCACGCCAGCGGCAGGCAAGCGGTGCTTGCCATAACCGGCGGCGGATCGGCGGCGATTTCGCGCTTACTCGCGGTTCCGGGCGGATCGCGTTCGGTGCTTGAGGCGATCGTGCCGTACGCCGGCGCGTCGCTCGCGCAGTGGCTCTCGCGCGAGCCGGATTCGTTCTGCTCGTCCGAGACCGCATTGATGATGGCCGCCGTGGCATGGCAACGCGCGGCGCGGCTTGCGGGCGAGACAAGGGACCTGATCGGCGTTGCCTGCACCGCGTCGCTCGCCAGCGATACGCCCAAGCGTGGCGCGCATCGCTGCTGGATCGCCACGCAGACCGATCACGAGACGCGCCTGACACACCTTACCCTCGCGAAGGGTGCGCGATCCCGCGTGGCCGAGGAAACACTGGTGGCAGATCTTGCGCTTGAGGCCTTGTTCGACGCTGCCGCGCTCGACCCGGCACCGTCGCATGCCCTTCTCCCCGGTGAAACAGTGCACCACAAAGTGGTGCGCCCGCGCGCGCTGATCCGCGAGGTGTGGACAGGCCACCGCTCGCATGTATGGCTGCTCCCTCACGGCGAGGTGTTGCCGCATCTGGCCGAGCGGCCACTGGGGTTGATACCCGGCTCGTTCAACCCGGTGCACGCCGGTCATCGCGAATTGCGCGAGGTAGCCGAAACGATGCTCGGCGGGCCCGTGGCGTTTGAACTGACCATCGCCAACGCGGACAAACCACGCCTGGATTTTCATTCCATCGAAGAACGCATCGCGCAATTTCACGATGGGCTGCTGGCCATCACCTGCGCGCCGCTGTTTGTCGACAAGGCGCGCTTGTTTCCCGGCACGACGTTTGTGGTGGGCTTCGACACTGCGGCACGGCTGATCGACCCGCGCTTTTACGGCGACTCCGAAGCGCGCATGCAAGCGGCAATCGGGGAACTGCGCGCGCTGGGCGCGCGCTTTCTGGTGGCCGGCCGCCTCACCGGTGCCGGCTTTCAAATCGCCGACGACCTGCCCGGACTCGCCGCCTACGGCGATCTTTTCACCAGCATTCCGGAGTCGCGGTTTCGTGCTGATGTATCCTCCACCGCGCTGCGCAGAGCGGCCCAGCGCGACGGGGACTGAGCGGCACGCAGGTTGGCCGCTACGCCGGCATCACCATCGTCGCATCGCTGAGGCACACCAGTTCGCCGCGCTGATTGACGCCGCGTACCTTGCAGTCGATGAGGCGCTTGCCATCCTCGATACGCTTGCCGGCCACCTCGCCCTCGAACGTCACGGTATCGCCCGCCCGAAACGGCGTGATTGCGCGCATCAGAATGCGACCGCCGTCGTAGAAGGCGCGCAGCGGGAAGGACTGGGCCAGCATCTGATCGACGTAGGATAGCGTTGCCGGACCGGAATTGACCATGCCTGCGAAAATATTCTTGCGCGCGAATTCTTCGTCAGTGTGGATGTTGCTCGGCTTGTGTTTGCCCGCCAGACGCTGGTCGTTCTTGCGCAGCATGATTTCCACGCTTTCCGACAAGGTCAGCGGCGCCAGTTTGTCGCCGACCGTTACTGCATCGAATGTCATCCAGCGGTCTCGGCGCGGTGGCGGCACTGCCGCGGCAACGACTTCCGGCTGCGCTGCGCCCGGATCCTTCGGCACCTCGCGCTGCCCCTTGGCATAGGAAAAGATGCAGGTGTAGTCGTAATGCGCGACCGCCTCGCCGCGCTGGTTGCTGGCTTCGACGCGGAAGGTGACAAAGCGGCTGCCGCGCCGTTCGTATTTCTCCAGCACGCGGCGGGTGCCGGTGAGCGTGTCCCCCGCAAACACGGGCCGGAACCAGCACACTTCGCATTTGGCGAAAGGGGTCTGGCGGCGCGCGGTCTTCGATTCTTCCAGCGCGAGAAAGCCCTGGTGCGAAGCAATTTCCTCGCGCAGCAACGGCGCATAGGTGAGCACCATGGTCGGCATCGCCACCAGCGCGCCGCCGTACTCGGCGTTCGCCGCCGCCGACCGAAACCGCGGATCGGGATTCTGCGCCACGCGTGAATAGGCGGCAATATTGTCGGCGTCCAGCGTGACCGCCGTGGTGTTGCCCGTCTGGCCGGGCTCGACCACATCGTAGTCCCAGAGCCTTTCCTGAAGTTGCGTTGACATGCTCGTCTCCCGCGACAGATCGTCGTTTATGCAGCGTTGGCAGTGCGGCGCAAAAATCCGGCGAGCGCTGCGTTAAAGGCTTCCGGCGCTTCATACATGGCCCAGTGGCCCGCGCCTGGAATAATGTGCGGCTCAATACCGGGGCGCAGCACGCGCAGCGCGGCAATGCGGTCTTCCAGCGTGTAATACGCGATCTGGTCGCGTTCGCCCCAGATCGCGTTCACGGGGATGCGCAGTTGCGGCAGTGACACTGCCAGCGGTCGCAACTGGATCAGCGCCGGCGTATTCAGCCGCGAATGGCGCGCATTCCAGTCCTGGATCGCCAGCGCCAGTGCGTCGATGCGTGACGGGTCGGCGAGTATGGTGCGCGCAAGGTTGGTGCGATGCGCCGCCATCAATTCGGCGCCGGTCTTGCCACGCACGCGTTCGAGCGTCATCGGCGTGTGCGGCCGCACCAGTCCACCTGCGCCGAGCAGCGTCAGCGACCGCACGCGCTCCTGGTGCAGCAGCGCAACGTGCCCGCCCGCGGAGGCGCCAAAAGAGAAGCCGACGAGGTCATAGCGTGCTTGCGGACCGATCAAGCCATCGATGCCCGCCGCGATGATCGCCGCAACCGTGGCCATGTCTGGCGGCACGGGCGGATCCGCCGATTCGCCGAGACCCGGCAAATCCGGCACCAGCACGCGGTGCGTGCGGCTGAAGGCAGGTATCGTGTATACCCAATGCTGCCACGAGCCGGCCCCGCCGTGCAGCAGCACCAGCACGGGTCCGTCGCCCCAGCTGCGCCACACCATGGCGCCGTCGCCACAGGCCGATTCGGTTCGCTGTGCTTCGGCATCCAGCTTGCGCACGGGCGCGAGTACGTCTGCCTCTGCGATGCCGTTGCTCATCGCGCCTTCCTGCCCGTGATCTTTGCTGCCGTCTGGCCCATGCTTGCCCTCATTGCTAGTGAAGAATTTTGCGAACCGCAAGAATCGATTGCGTGATCGCCTTGACCGTCGAATCTATTCCATGCCTCCGGACGAAGCAAGCTGCGCCCGCCCCGCACCAACGCATTTCAGTCAACGCGATAGCGCGGAAGAAAAAACTTCGCGCATTTTTGAGTTCACTGCGGCAACCGGATCCGCATTGATGCGATGATTACGGATATCACATAAATATCTGTTTTTATTGACTTTTTTAAAAAAACCATGCGATGCACCCCACGTTCGGCCGCGAACCACTGCCGCTCACTTCTGCTATGCTCGCCGCACAGCGAAAGCCACTTGTCGCCGGTCCGCGCCGTGCTGCACACGATGTATCCGCGGCAAACATCGCGACGACCGGACCCGGCCTCGCCGACAACCCCGTCAAACCATTCACCCTTCGTGGAGAGAGCATTCATGACCAATACCATTCGCGTCGGTTTCGTCGGTGCCGGCGCCAATACACGCCTGCACCACATCCCAAAACTGAAAAAAATCCCCGGTGTCGAAATCGCGGCGGTGGTGAACCGTTCGCGTGCGTCGTCGGAACGCGTGGCCCAGGAATTCGGCATCGAACGCGTGCACGACCACTGGCAGCAACTGGTCAACGATCCGGCCATTGACGCGGTGATGATCGGCACTTGGCCCTATCTGCATTGCCCGATTACGCTGGCGGCGCTGGCTGCCGGCAAGCATGTGCTCACCGAAGCGCGGCTCGCCATGAATGCGGCCGAAGCGCGGCAAATGCTCGCCGCTTCGCGCGCGCGGCCTGATCTGGTGACCCAGGTGGTGCCCGGCCCCACCACGTTCGCTGCCGATCCGATGATCATGCACCTGCTGGCGGACGGCTACATCGGCGAACTGCAATCGATGGATCTCAAAGTATCGACCGGGATGATGAATCACGATGCGCCGTTCCACTGGCGCATGAACCGCGATTTTTCCGGCTTCAACATTCTGTCGATGGGCATCTGGTACGAGTGCATTTCGCGCTGGGTGGGCCCGGCCCGGGCGGTGATGGCACGCACGCGCGTCGCCACCCCCTACCGCATGGACAAGGAGCACGGCGAACGGCGCTCCATCGATGTGCCCGATCACGTCGAGGTGCTGACCGATCTGGCCAACGGCGCCATTGCGCGCCTGCACTGGAGTTCGGTCGCCGGTTTCATGCCCGGCCCGGAAGTGTGGCTGTATGGCAGCGAAGGCACGCTGCGGCTCGAACAGCGGGGCCGCGACAATCTCGTGCTGAGCGGCGCGCGCCGCGGCGACAAGGAAATGGCACCGATCGCCATTCCTGCCGACAAGACCTACAGCTGGCGCGTGGAAGAAGAATTCATCGGCGCCATCCGCGGACAGGAAACCGTCCGCCGCACGTCGTTCCTCGACGCGGTGAATTACATGGAATTTACCGAGGCCGTGCATGTCTCCAGCCGTGAGGGGCGACGCGTTTACCTGCCGCTTGCTTAGCAGCCGCTCGCACGGCGATCACCGTCATCGCGACAATCGCCGGGACTGTCAGCATCCACATGACAGCCGTCGTCACGACGCAATACCGCAGCGATTGGAATAATTCAACTGCTCTCGCTGTTTTCGGCAAGGTAACACTGCTGATTCACGTTTTATCGATAAACCTCAGATTACGCACATCAGAAGGAAATCGGATGCACGGATTGCTAAGAATGGGATTGGCAGGACTGGGATTGGTGGCCGCTTCGGCATTCGGCGCGGACCCCGCGCCCAACGGGATTACCTTGCCCGCAGGCTACAAGGACTGGCGCGTGTTGTCCGTTCACCATCGCAGCGACAACGGCACGCTGCGCGCCGTGCTGGGCAATGACGTGGCGATCAAGGCCGCGCGCGAAGGCAAAACCAATCCCTGGCCGGACGGCGCAATACTCGGCAAGACGGTGTTCAAGGGCAAACAGCATGACCGCTTTCCGACCGCCACTGAACCGGCGGCATTTGTGCATGCCGAATTCATGATCAAGGACAGCAAGCGCTTCAAGGATACCGGCGGCTGGGGCTACGCCCGCTGGCTGGGCGCCGAACAGAAGCCCTATGGTAAGGACGCGAATTTTGTGCAGGAATGCGTTGGCTGCCATACGCCGGTCAAGGATCGCGACTGGGTCTTCACCCATCCCGTCAAGCTGCCCTGACCCGGTCGGGCGCGCGTGAAATGTCACGCGCGCCCTGGTTAAGCTCCGAGGAGGCAGCATGCTGATCACTGAAGATTTCATGGTGCCCGCCGCCGATGCCGGCGCGCAGCTGCACGTGCGCAACAAGCGCCCGGCGGACCTCACGCGTTTTGCGCCGGACAACGTGATCCTGTTCGTGCACGGCGCAACCGGCTCGCCCGACAGCAGCTTCGATCTCAATCTGGACGGCCTGTCGTGGATGGACTGGATGGCGGAGCGCGGCAACGATGTCTACTTCGTCAGCGTGCGCGGTTACGGCCGCTCGACGCGGCCGCGCGAGATGGATGCGCCGCCGCTGGACAACCCGCCGATCGTGCGCACCGACACCGCCGCGCGCGACGTGGGCGCCGCAGCCGACTTTGTCCGCAGGCGCCGGGGTATCGACAAGATCAGTTTGCTCGGCCACTCCTGGGGCACCACCATCATGGCGCTGTACACCACGCAGCACAACGCCGGGGTGCACCGGCTCGCGCTGTATGCGCCGGGCTGGCTGCGCACACAGGGACGCTCGCTCACGGATGCGGGCGGGCCGCTGGGCGCCTATCGCATTGTCACAGCGGATATGATCCAGAAACGCCGCGCCACCGGCCTGCCGCCCGGCAAGCAGGAAGAGCTCATGCCCCCGCATTGGTTTGAGGCCCACCTCGAAGCCGCGTTTGCCGCCGATCCCTGGTCGGCCACGCAAAACCCGCGCGCGTTTCGCGCGCCCAACGGCGTGGTGCTCGACAGCCGCGAATACGCGAACGCCGGCAAGCCGCGCTACAACCCGGCGGACATCCGCGTGCCCACGTTGCTGATCCTCGCCGAATGGGATGCCGACACGCCGCTCTATATGGCACAGACCTTGTTTCCCCTGCTGGTGAACGCGCCGTCAAAACGCATGGTGGTGATCGGCGAAGGCACGCACGTGGTGCAAAACGAGAAAAACCGCATGCAGCTATTCAGAGAGGTTCAGCTGTTCTTTGAAGAGGGCCGCGCGTAGGCGGCGATAGTGCCGCTCACGTTTTTGCAGCACGGCCCTGGCGCACCAGCAAAATCCCCACCAGCAGTGCCGGCAGACCGCAGGCTACGAATCCGGCGCCGTAGCTGCCGGTTGTCTCCAGCAACGTTGAATAGATTACCGGCAGAGACAGCGCGCCCACCTGCCCGAACGACAGCACCCCGCCGGTAACGCCGCCGCGCATGCCTTCGGGCGCCGCCCGCGCGGTTTCCGCCAGCACGATACCGTGCCACGACAATGCGGTGGCACTCAATACACAGGCAATCAGGCCCACCAACAGTGTCGGCCAGCCGGGACCGCACAGCGCAAGCAGCGCGGAACTACCTACCATCCCGAGGGCCAGTCCCGCCAGAATCGCGCGCGGCGACACCCGCGTGCTGCCGAGCCATCCCCACAGAATACGCCCGGGCACCGCTACCGCGACCGCCACGGAAAACAGAAAGCCGGCGGCGACCGGGGTATAGCCGATGGTGGTCAGGTAGACGACAAAATACGCGGTGACCGTCGCCTGCAGTCCGTTAAAGGCCAGGCAGGCCCACGACAGCGCGCGTAGCTCCGCGGTGCCCATTACTGACACTATCGTCGCGCGGAAATCTGACAGGCGAAACGTGCGCGTGGGCACGCGGTCGGTATCGAAGATGCGGCACAGCGGCTGCAGCATCGCCGCAAAGATCAGACATGCGCCCGCGGACGCCAGCATGGTGCTGCGCCAGCCCATCCATTCGGTGAACTGCGGCGCGAACACGCCGGCCACCAGCAAACCCGCCGGCACCGCCGTCTGTTTGATGGAAAACACCAGCGGCAGGTAGCGCGGCGAGGCGCAACGCGCGAGCAGATGCGAACTTGCCGGCGTCGACACCGCACCGCCGCCGCCCGCGATGACCGCGGACAGGAACAGGGCGACGGGTGTACCCAGCGTCGCCATCGCAGTACCGATGGTCAGCAACACCAGGGCAATCTGGCTCATGCGCATCGCCCCGTAGCGCACGATAAAGCTGCCGCAGCCCAGTTGCACCACCAGCGACGCAGCCGCAGTCACGCCGAAGTACACGCCGATCCACGCCGGCGCAATGCGCAGATCGGTGATGATCGCGGGCGCAATCACGGCGGGCAGCGAGCGGCCGAGCGCAACAAACGTCTGCTGCAGGAACATCGACCCGAGGGCAAGCAGGAGGTGGTTCACAAGCTGGAGGACTTTCCGGATACGACGCCGTCGAGGGAAACACGGAGCGCCACGGCCGATTTTCGCACGGTTGACCGCCCGGCGAGCGGCGGATAAGGTGCCGGCTGCCTAATTTTGCAGGAAGCTCATGCCGGAAAAATTTCAGGTGGTCGTTGTCGGCGGCGGCCCTGTGGGCGTGGCCCTCGCGGTGGAACTGGGGCAGCGTGGCGTCACCTGCGCGCTGGTGGAGCGCCGACTGGAACCGCAACGCATACCCAAGGGGCAAAACCTCACGCAGCGCACGCTGGAGCATTTTTATTTCTGGCACTGCGTGGACGAACTGCGTGCCGCGCGCATCATGCCGGCGGATGTGCCGACCAGCGGCGTCAACGTGTACGGCAACCTGCTGAGCGATTTCTGGAGCGCGCCGCAGCAGCGCGAACTGGTGCAGCAGTATTATTTTCAGGCCTACGACCGTCTGCCGCAGTACTGTGTGGAAGCGGTATTGCGCGCGCGCCTGACCGCGTTGCCGACGGTCAAGACCTTGTTCGGCTGGAGCGCCGACGCCGTGCAACAGGATGAGTGCGCCGGGACCGTCACGGTCACCAACCGCGGCGGCGCACAACAGATTCTGATAGCGGACTACGTCGTCGGCTGCGACGGTGGCCACTCGCTGGTGCGCGAGCAAGCCGGCATCGGCCGCAGCGGCGCTGAGTTCGACCAGAAAATGGTGTTGATGGTGTTCCGCTCAAAGGGACTGCAGGAAGGACTCAAGCGCTTTCCGCTGAAATCGACTTACAACATCATGCATCCCGATCTGAACGGCTACTGGCTGTTTTTCGGGCGCGTGGACATGGTCGATCATTTTTTCTTTCACGCGCCGGTAGCCAACAATGCCACCACGGAAACCTGCGACTTTCGCGGGCTGCTGCACCGTGCAGCCGGATTCGAATTCGATGTGGAATTCGAACACGTGGGGTTCTGGGATCTGCGTGTTGCGGTCGCCGATACCTACCGGGCGGGACGCTTTTTTCTCGCCGGCGATGCGGCGCACAGCCATCCACCGTACGGCGGGTTTGGCCTGAACAATGGACTGGAAGACGCTGCCAACCTCGGCTGGAAGCTGGCGGCACGACTCGACGGCTGGGGCGGCGAGGCCCTGCTAAATGCCTATACGCTGGAACGGCGACCGGTGTTCGTCGACATCGGCCGTGATTTCATCGCCGCGCGCATCGAGGAAGACCGGCAGTTTCTCGCCCGCTACAGCCCCCAGCGCGATTACGCCGAGTTCGAGCGCGCGTGGAAGGCGCGCATGGAACGCGTCAGCGGCAGGGCCCAGGTGTACGAACCGCACTACGAAGGCTCCCCGGTGATCGCAGGCTCGCCGGGCGGTGTATGCAGTGCGCACGGCCAACACACCTTCACTGCGCGAGCCGGGCACCACCTGCCGCCGAACATGCTGTCGTCGGGACGCAATGTGTTTGAAGAATTGAGTGACGGTTACACGCTGCTCGCCTTTGGCGCGGATGCGCGCGACTTGCTTGCCTTCAAATCGGCCGCGCGCTGCCTGCAGGTGCCGCTCAAGGTGGTGCGCGACGGATACCACGACGGACGTGAAGCGTACGCGTCAAGATTCGTTCTGGTGCGGCCGGATCAGTATGTCGCGTGGACCGGAGATCAACCGCCAGCGGATGCGACGGCGCTCCTGCAGCGGGTCGCCGGGCTTCCTGCCTCCTGAAAATCTCCGCCTTCAAGGTTGCAGAAACGTTGTCACCGCGCGAAAACTGATTCCCGGCACGCCGGTCCGCCAGTCGAGATTCTGCGCACGCCGTTCCAGTTCGGCAGCATCAACGCGCGCAGCGTCGTTCGAGGCAAGGACCACATACTCGCCCGGTATCGCAAAGATGTAGGCCTGCGCAAAGGATTCACGGATGATGCGCAAGTCCTCCGCATCGCGCGCGTGCCGGTTAATATTGAATGCGGCCAGCCCGCCTGGGTTGAGTTTCGCCTGCACGGACTTGTAAAACTGCCTTGCGCGCAGATCCAGCGGCGCGCCCGTGGCATCCGTCGCGGCCGATGGCGCGAGGAATGCATCGAGGTAGATGACGTCGTAGCGTTTACCGGTCTCATTGATGAACTTCAAACCGTCGCTGGTAATGATCTTGACGCCGTAGCCGGCGCGGATACCGAAGTACTCGCCGGCCAGACGCACGACGAGTGGGTCGATTTCGACCACGTCGATCGGCAGCGCCGGCGCGACGTGCCGCAGGAAGTGCACCATCATGCCGCCGCCCAGCCCCACCATCAACACGGATTTAGGACTCGGGCGCAGCAGGAAGCTGGCCGCGAGAAATCGCGGGTATTCGAGCTGCAGGACGTGAGGCTGCGTGACGTCGATCCGGCTTTCAAAGACCTCGTCGCCATTATCGCGGACGAACATCATCGAACGCAGATTTTCCCGCCTGCGCACGCGTATGTGGGAATACGCCGATTTCGTGTCGAGTTCCAGCACGCCCGCTGCGGTTTCGCGCGGTGCCTCCGCGGCAGACGTCTGCGTCGACCACGCGAGCAGGAACACACAGCCGGCCAGCGCGATGGCCACGTCCAGCCGAATGCCTGCCGCCCGCCTCACCGCGGAGGCCGCCATTGATGCGGCGCGAATCGCACCACCACTCCTTCAAACGGCGGTTCGCTGTTCGAATATGCACCGCCGGCGTACAGGTTGTCCTCGGCATCCCATGCCACGGTGTCTATGAACGGCATCGCCACGCGAAGGGTGTTGCGATGGCCACCGGCGCGATCAAACAGATGCACTCGCCCCTCTCCATATTCCGCAACGGCCAGCAAGTCGGCGCGAAGGGCAATGCCGTCCGGTCCGGCCAGCGGATAACTGAACGCCCGCGCAGCGGGAAGCCGCGAAAAATCCGCAAATACGCTTGAGGCTATCACACGTCCCGACCCATCGAGCCGCAATGCCAGGATGCGGCGGGCCAAATGCTCGGAAACGTAGAGGGTGCGGCTGGTGCCATCAAACGCCACACCATTGGCATAGCGCAGATTGCGGGCCACTTCCGTCAGGGTGCCGGCGGCGGACAGGTGGTAGACGCGACCCGACGCCGGCGCACTCGTGCTGAAGACGCCGGAGTCGGAAAAAAACACGCCGCCCCGTCCATCGCCGCATGATGCATTGGGATCGCGCAATTGCTCACCGCCTGGTGCTACGCCAAAGCGGCGTCCGGTGACCCCAGAGGCCGATACTTCCACGACATGGCGACCAAGATGGCAGTTGATCAGAAACCCTGATGCACCGAATGGCGCAATGGCAGTCGGCCCGCAGCCTTCATCGCGCCAGAATTCAAGCTTGACAGGTTGATCGTGCGCGCGATCAATGACGCTGACGCGATCTGCCCCCATTTCCGCGAACAGCATGCGCCCGCCGTGCCACAGCAGCCCCTCGGGGTAGTGACCTACGGCGACAATAGCCGGCGCGGCGTCCGCACTCTGGCACAATACACCAAAGAAGAGGCCGGACACCGCCCCGGTTACGAGCATGACAGCAATCGAACGACGGCAATACGTCATGAATTTATGATGTTTTCATCACGTTGAACCCGCATTCTACCGTGGCCGTCTGCAGCAATGGCGCAAGTTACCGACGCGCTCCATGGACCTCAGCGGACGCCCATCCGGCGCGCGCCTCGCGCTACCGCCGCATAATGCACTCAAACAACCAGCTTGCCGCCAGGACGCCGCGCAGCTGACGCCAACCACGCAGCGCCAAATGTCCATAACTTATTGATTTAACTTATTATGTTTTCTTCCATTGCGCAGTGCCTGGACCGCGCATCCCCGGGAGCAACGCGCGCCATCCGATGCACACGAGTTGCAATTGAAGGCGCCTGTTATTTCACGACCACCCCCGCATCGCGAACAATCTTTGCCCAGCGTGCTTTTCCTTCGCGGACGTACTTCGCATACGCATCCGGCGACTCACTGAAGACGGTCCCTGCAACCGCCGTCTGCACGCGCGCAATGGCCCGCTTTTGTTTCATTGCGCTGGTCGCGGCCTTGTGCAGCGTCGATATCAGGGGCCGTGGCAAGTAGGCCAGTCTGACTACGCGGTTCCACTGGCTCATGACGATATCCGCATAACCGAGTTCCCGCACGGTCGGCACATCAGGCAGCATGGATACGCGTGCAACCGTTGCCCCGGCTAGGCCCTCTAACTTGCCCGCCTTCACCCGGCCGGCGATCGAGGCCGCAGTCACTGGCAGGATATCCATTTCGCTGGCGAGTAATGCTGTAGTCGCCGCGCCAGCCCCGTTATAAGGCACTTCGAGTATTTTGAAACCCAGTCACTTGAGAAACGCGATCATGATGAATCGTCCCGGCGACGAAAGTGTCGCGGTGCCATAACGAATCTCGCGTTTTGAGCGCAACACCTTATTCCTTGAGCGTGGTTCCCTTCAAGCTGATATGACCCATAACCACGGTGGGAATGCACATCACCGGCGCAATGGCGGCAAGATCCTTGACCGGCTCAATCTTCATCCGCTGGATGTGCGGATTGATCGCCATCACGTTGACGTTGCCAAGCAAGAGCGTGTAACCGTTCGGCTGCGAGTGGACGGCGATCTCCGTCGCAATAAGCCCGGAGGCACCGCCGTGATTGTCGACTACAACCTGCTGGCCCAGGCTGTCGGGCAGTCCCGCAGCCACGACGCGCCCGCCGACATCTGAAACACCGTCCGGTCCGAAAGGAATGATGAGCCGCACGGGACGCTCGGGACACGCGGCGGCACGAGCTGCTTCCACAAAAATCGGTATGCACGCAACCATAATGCAAGCAAAGAAAATCCACCTTTTCACCACAGCCGTCGAATTCAGCAGGCCACCTGGCGAGGCGCAGCGCCAATGCCTGCGAAAATTATGCATGCTCATCGTGGTTTGTCCTGGTATCGATGCAGTGCCTGGTGATGCTTCGTCGCCTACCGTTGTGTTGGCGCATCACCCGGCTCATTCATGCGGGTATGCGCTTTGCCGCGATTTTGGATCGCTTCTTTGTTCCACCTCCAAGGAACGCGCGCCCCGGCTGCGGATGCAAGTCTCGCGGCACGGCGGGAAAAGGCCTGCGCGTGGTGCGTCGGACGCGACAGCGTGAATGTAATTGTTCGGCAGGACCGTGCTATCAGCCGCAAGATTGACGCTGGCGTTACCTGCGGCGAGCATAAGGAGGCCCGGAATCGATGCGCTTACCGCCGTCATCGCGAATCCCTCAAGAATGTACTGACATTGGACGCTCGCGTCGTTGCGCGTACGAGAGTAGTGCCGTAAAGCGCCTCTCGGCGAGCCAAACATGTTGGCGGCCAACCAATCGCGGCGATACGAAGACATACACAGGCGCGGGCCAACATGACCCACACCCAACACGCCGGATTTATTGACTTGAGAAGATCGACGCACGAGTCGCACAAGTAAAATTCCCGGGACAAAATACGCGCCGCACGACAGGACATGGCCTGTTGCACAAATTGCACCTGCCCAGGGATTATGTGATGGTATTTTCCTGAACGATGTCCCTTGGACCATCCCGACTGAAGTGATCTTAATTTCCACCCGCGAGTGGGCATTGATGTTTTGACACTCTTTGCCGACAGCCCGGCGGAGAATTGAGCAGAACAGTGGTTCAAATCGTTGACGGTCTTCGGCTTCACGGCGCACTCGCATATGCAGGCTGAAGCTTGTCGAAAGGCCGCGCGCGATGCACCCGTCCGCCATAAACACATGCGGTGGCGCGAGTACGCGTGTTTAATCGACACTAGCCATTTGCACATGGAGGTTGCCGCAAATTGACGCCAGCCGGTCTGGCGGCTATCCGAAACCTCTTGCCGGACAATGCATTAGCGTGCGTCCGATCGATGGACTTTTCCGGCAGACCGAAGCAGTTGACAACCCCGTGGCTCAGGCGCAGGCTTTCGCGCGGCGGTAACGGGTTTCCACAACGAACGTATGGGAGAACAGCATGAGTGCACATCTGAGTCCCGCGAAAATCCATTCCGGGTTGAAACATCCTGTCGTTGACGCCGATGGCCACTGGTTGGAATATGCACCAGTGTTCAGCGAACAAATGCGCAAGGCGCATGGCAATAAAGCGGCCGATGGTTTTCTCGCCGCGCTGCAGACCACCACCACCACGTTGAAAATGACGCCGCGCGAGCGTGAGTTGCAACGCGTTTCGATGCCCGGGTTCTGGAATCGCCAGGCCGAGAACACACTCGACCGCGCCACGGCTATGATGCCCAAATTGCTATATGAACGGCTGGACGAAATCGGCACCGACTTTGCCATTGTGTATCCGACGCTGGGGTTGCGTCTGCCGCGCATCAAGGATAATGACACACGCCGTGCGGTGATACGCGCGTACAACATCGTCACCGCGGATTACTTCCGCGGGCTGGAGGATCGTCTCACGGTGGCAGCGATCATCCCGATGCACACGCCGGAAGAGGCGTGCGAGGAACTCGAGTTCGTGGTCAAGCAACTGGGCCTGAAGGTCGGCATGTTCGGCAGCAACATCGCGCGCGCAGTGGCGGAGCCCAAGGCCGGGCCGGGTACGGAAAGCGTATGGTATGACACATTTGGCATCGACAGCCCTTACAACTACGACGCGGTGTGGAAGACCTGCAGCGATCTCAAAATGGCGCCGACCTTTCACAGTTCGGGCAACAACTTCGGGCTGCGCAATTCGCCCAGCAACTTTGTGTATAACCACATCGGCCACTTCGCGGCCGCCGGGCACGCAACGGCCAAGGGTATTTTCCTCGGCGGCGTGACGCGGCGCTTCCCCGAACTTAATTTCGCCTTCCTTGAAGGCGGCGTGGGCTGGGCCGCGCAACTCTTTGGCGACCTGATCGAACACTGGGAACGCAAGGGGGCGCCGGCGCTGGTGCGCATGAACCCCGACAGGCTTGACCGCAAGCTCCTGGCGAATCTGGTTGAAAAGCATGGCTACACCGCCATCGCGGATGCGTTGAAATCACGCGACGGCTGGCCCGACAATCCGGAGACCATGCGCCTGACCGGCGGCCGTACTGAGCTCGACGACTATGCCGCGTGCAAAATCACGCGCAAGGAAGACTGGGTCGATCTCTACGCCAAGCCGTACTATTTTGGCTGCGAAGCGGATGACCGCATGAACTCGGTGGCCTTCGGCAAAGGCAACCCGTTCAACGCGAAGTTGAATGCCATCTACAGTTCGGACATCGGCCACTTCGACGTGATCGATTATCGCGATCCGCTGCCGGAGGCCTACGAACTGGTGGAAGACGGCCACATCACTGAGGACAACTTCCGCGACTTCGTGTTCGCCAATGCCGTGCGCTTGTGGGGCAAGCAAAACGCCGACTTTTTCAAAGGCACGGTGGTGGAGAAGGAAGCAGCCGCAGTGATCACGGCTCAGGCTGAAGTGCCGCTGGCAAAAGTGGCCTGAGCGCCTGAGCGCCAGACGCCGCGTCACTTCATCACGCCATCGCCTCGTTGCCGTGGGTTCAGCCCGCGGCGGCGAGGCGATTTCACAACCCCTTTTTAACCACAGATAAACACAGATAAATACGGATAGACCGAAGCATGGTTTTGTCTGTGTGTATTTGTGTTCATCTGTGGTTAATGAACTTCAGGTTGTAGTTTTCCCGCTGACCGAATATCAAAAAATTGTTTAAAAACAATAACTTATATACTACCGCCGCGGCTCCGCGATGAACACTGGAATCTTGCGCGACGTTTTCTTCTGATAATCTGCATATGGCGGATAGGCGGCAACCGCTGCATCCCACAGCGGCGCGCGCTCGGTGTCGCTCGCAATTTCACGCACCCGCATCGACTGCACCACGGTGCCATCGCGTATCTCGACCTCAGGATTGGCCCGCAGGTTGTACACCCACACCGGGTTATTGGGCGCGCCGCCCTGCGACCCAACCAGCACGTAGTTCGCGCCCACCTTGACCCGCATCAGCGGCGTCTTGCGGATGCCGCCGGTCTTGTTACCGGTGTTGGTGACGATGATCACCGGCAAGCCGGTGTCGCGCAGCGTGGTGCCCTGGGTGCCGCCGCTGCTTTCGTACAACTCAACCTGCTCGCGCACCCAATCCCTGGGACTGGGTATGTATTCGGCCATGGGACGCTCCTTGATCCGGGGAAAAACTGACGCTATCACCCGTGCGCCACGCGGTCAAACGCGCCGCCGTCAGAACCAGTTCTGTTTGTCGACAATGTTGCGCAAGGTCTTGCCACTCATGAAGCGGCGGCAGTTGTCGAGAATGATGTCGTAACGGCGTTCGTTCACATGCGGGCCGAAACCCGCCATATGCGGCGTGAGAATGACGCCCGGCAAGGTCCACAGTGGATGGTCGGCGGGCAACGGTTCGGTCTCGAACACATCCAGTCCGGCACCGGCGATAACGCCATCCCTGAGCGCCTGCGTCAGGTCATCGAGCCGCGTGGTCCTGCCGCGGCCGATGTTGATGAAAAACGCGGTCGGCTTCATGCGGCGAAAGCGTTCGCGACCGAAAAATCCCTCGGTGGCCGGCGTATGCGGAACCGTCAGAATGACAAAGTCCGCCTGCGGCAGCAAGGCATCGAGCGACTCCGGCGGATGCAATTCTGCGACACCCGGCGGCGCGCTTTCGCGGCGCGCATCCAAACCAATCACACGCATGCCAAAGGCGCTGGCGAGCCGCGCCGTTTCGCTGCCGATGCCGCCCACGCCCACAATCAGCGCGGTCGCTTCGGTCAGCGCCACCACACCCGTGTCGCGCGGCGGACGCGACCACTCACGCCGCTGCTGCTGCGGGATAAAGCGCTGCATGCCGCGCGCAAAATTGAGCACATACATCATGATGTGCGCGCTGATATGGTCGTTGTAGATTTCACGGAAATTGGTCACCACCACCGGATGCGCAATCAACTCTGGGTAGTAGTAACCCGCCGGCGGCGCCGCATGGGGCGCCTGTATCCAGCGCAACTTGCGTGCCAGCGGCAGCAGGTCCGGAGTCAGCGTGCCGAACACCGCATCGGCGTCACCGACGGCACCTTGCGCCTGCGCGAGGTCTTCGGCCACGGTGACGGTCGCCTCCGGCAGCGTGGCGGACAGCCGCGCCGCCCACGCGCGGGTGAATTCGGTCTGTGGCGGCAACATAAGGAATTTCATCGCAGGACTCCTTCGACTTCAATGCGGCTGGCCGTGCTGGCGCGCGGGCGGCGACCACGCTTCGCCGGGCTTTTTCGGATGGCGGTACATGTGGCCGAGCTTCATCTCCGGAAACACCACGCGCTCCATCGCCTCAGTGCCGGATCGAAACGCGGCGATCAGCGCATCTTCGGCGGCATAGGCAAACGGGTCGCCGAGCTGGCGCTCAATCTCGCCGCCCGCGGGCGGGCGATTCGCGGCCAGCCAGTCCACGGTTGCGGCGAGTGCCTCTGCGGGCGTGACGATATCGCGATAACCCAGTTGCGTCTTGATCTTGCTGATGTCGAATTCAATCACCGCGTCGCGAAACGGCGCGGCGCCGCCCTTGTACACGCGCTGCGCCAGCGCCGGCAGCACTTCGAACACCGCCCAGTCATGCCGCAGGTGGCGCGCGATGAAGTCGACATACTGGCGTTGCGTGTACTGCTGCTCGTCACGAATGTTGTAGATCTGCCCCGCCGATGCCTGAGGCTGATCCACCGCCAGAAGCAGCGCGTGCGCGACGTTTTGCGCATAGCCGCGGCGCTTCAACAAGCCGTTGGCCGGGATCACCACCTGCTTGCGGCCATCCAATATCCTTCGCACCAGGCTCCAGTCGGCATTGCCCGGCGCGTGCGGGCCATACAGCAGCGGGTAGCGGAAATAGGTCGCGTTGTAGTGTCCCTCGCGGTGGGCCTGCATCACCGCTTCCTCGGTCACCCACATCAGGTGATTGAATTTCGGTCCCACGGGATCGTCGCAGCGCGGACCGTCTTCCGGCAGCAGCAGCGGCCGGCCCAGCGGGCCCCAGCGCGGATCGTCGGGCGGCGCGTAGACGCTCGATCCGCCGGCGCCGATAAAGCGTCCCGTCCTGCCCTTGAGCAGCTGCGCGATGATGCGCATGCGCCCATAGGTGGCCAGCACGATGTCGAAGCTGCGCCCGGCCAGCGCCGGCGCCAGGGTTTCTTCGAAATGCGGATCGGTGTGGATGTGTTCGACCGGTTGCGCGAATTCGACTTCGTGCTGCCCGCCGTGCAGGATGGTAACGTCGTGCCCGCGCGCGAGCAGCCCGTTGACAATGTACGGCCCCGAGGGCCCGGTGCCGCCAATGACCAATGCCTTCATGGTGTCATGCCTCCGGATGCCGGCTCAAACGTAACACGGCCCGGCGATGCCGGGCAGCTTGTCGAACAACGATTCATCCACCTCGAAGCCGAGGCCCGGCGCTTCCGACGGCTGGATATAACCGTCGATCACCTGCGGGTGCCCGCTGCACAGTTCATCACGAAACGGATTGAACGCCGAACAATCGCTCTCGTAGATCAGCGCGTTCGAAGCGGCGCACAGCAGGTGCACGCAAGCCGCCGCATCGATGGCACTCATGCCCACATGCGGCGCGAACGCGCGGCGGAAGGCGGCTGCGAGATCGGCGATTTTCTTGGTTTCAGTAATACCGCCCGCCTTGCATGGATCGGGCTGAATCACATCCACAGCCCTGCGCTCCAGCAGTTCGCGCGCCTGATAGCGCAGAAAATGGTTTTCACCGCCGGCGAGCGGCACCCGCGTGCGCGCGTTGAAGTGTGCGTAGTCGGCAATCGCGTCCGGCGCGAACGGCTCCTCGATCCAGAACACGCGGCACTCCTCAAAACCCGGCAGCGCGCGCTGCAGGTCGAGATAGCTGTAACGCGTGTTGATGTCGACCGCGATATCGATACCCTCGCCCAGCCCCTTGCGCACCGCGCGCACGCGCGCGAGATCGTTGTCCACCGTGTCGCCCATGCGCAGCTTGATCGCGGTATAGCCCTTGGCGACAAAGCTTTGCGCTTCCTCCAGCAGCGCGGGCGGCGGCTTGAAGCCCATGCACACGCCGCCGGCATAGGCGCGGATTTTCTTGCGCGCACCGCCCAGCAGGCGGTACACCGGCTGCTTCAGCGCCTTGCCGCGCACATCCCACAACGCGACGTCCACGCCCGACAGCGCCTTGTAGAGCGCGTTGCCGGGACCATGCGTCTGCCCCTGCTTGAGATAAATGCGATTCCAGATGTCCTCGACTTCCATTGCATTGGAGCCAACCACGATGGGGGCCAGATTCTGATTCACCAGTTCAGCCACCAGCGTCGGTGCCAGCGCATGATGCGCTTCACCGTAGCCGGTGATGCCATCTTCGGTCTTCACGCGCACCACCACCGTGTCTTTCTTAATCGGCTGGCCGACGCCGCGGCGCGGGGCGTTGTCGAGTTTGAAACTCAGGGCACAGGCTTTGACTTCGGTGATTTTCATTGGCGCGGATCAGTCCTGTTGACGGTGGTGGACGCTCACATGATCAAACGATAACCGAGCAACGCCCGCCATGCCAGCGCTTTTCCGCCCATGCGGGATGCGCTATTCCAGCATCTGGCCATTGCGGCGAAATTACCGCTGCGCGCCGTGACGCCATCCCGCTTCAGCGTAGAATACGCCCCGGCTGCGGCGGCTTGTCATGGCGTCGACCCCGGCACCCACAACCCTTAACAATCGTTCCCAGGGAGACTCGCATGAACGCCCCGCTCACATCCGCCCCCAAAATCGAATGCTCGCCCGAAGAATGGGAAGCCCGCGTCGACCTCGCCTGCGCCTACCGCGCGGTGGCGGCGATGGGTTGGCACCACAGCATTATTTACAACCATATTTCGACGCGCGTGCCCGGCACCCAGTCGCATTTCCTGATCAATCCGTTCGGCCTGCTCTACAACGAGATCACCGCCTCCAACCTGCTCAAGGTCGACATCGACGGCAACAAGCTCACGCCGTCGCAGTATCCGGTGCTGATGGCGGGCTTCGTGGTACACCGCTCGATTCACATGGCACGCGAGGACGCGCATGCCGTAATTCATACGCATTCCAGAGCCGGCGTCGCGGTGGCCTGCCAGAAGCAGGGCTTGCTGCCGATCAACCTCGGCGCGATGCATTTGCACGACAAGATCGCCTATTACGACGTGCAGGGCGTGACCAACGACACCGAAGAAAGCGACCAGATCGCGGCAGCCCTCGGCAACAAGAACGTGGCGATCCTGCGCAATCACGGCCTGCTGACCTGCGGCCCGACCATGGGCCATGCGTTCCACCTGATGCGGCGCATCGAAAGTGCGTGCGAGACGCAGGTGATGGCGCAGGCCGGCGGCGCGGAACTGATCTACCCGCCGATGGACGTCATCCGCAAGACCGCAACGCAAACCACGCAGATCGTGAAGAAAGACAACATCGACACCTCCGACGGCCCGGCGCTGCTGTGGGCAGCCGTGCGGCGCTGGATGCTGCAGGTCGATCCGGGCTATATGGACTGAACGCCTGCGGGCGCGGTTCCTGCCCACGCAACGGCTGCCGTGCATTTTGGCAGCCGTTTTTTTATCGACTCGTTATATAATTTATTGTTTAAAATCAATTAGTTAAATAGATACTGCCATTCCGTGTTCCTGGCGATGCTATGCAAACAACTCGCGATCGCGAATCTTTCGCGCGTTGGAATAGTCCTCGGACCACCACGGGTGCGGGCCGGGTTTGCGTGGCGGCCTGGCCAGAAAGAGTTGCTTCTTCGCCGTTTTGGCGTCGGCCTGGTTGGCGCGAAAATGATAATGATCGAAGATGCGCAACGCCTCGATCATGTAGGACACCGCGATGCGACGATCTCGGATGCACAACAGATTTTCCCCGTTGCTGAGATCCGCCGCGCCGGAGAAATTATAGGAACCCATGTACACGCGCGCCGTGGGCTTGTCGAAATCGATGACGATGAACTTGTGATGCATGCGCGTGCCGCCGCCGCCGACCGGTTCCGACTTGAACGGCTCCGGCACATTGGCCGACAGCGCCGCCGGGCTGATCACTTTAACCACGCCGTTCGGTTTTTGCAGATCGACGCCGGCCACCTGCGTATCGTCGAGCGCCTTCACCTGGTGATCGGAAATGCCGTAGGAAAACACCTTTGCGTCCTGCTTGATTTTCCGGATCGCATCGAGCACCGGGCCCGGCGTCTGGTACAAAAACGCCAGCGAGAAAAACAGGCTGGATGTGGTTTTGCCGGCGATATCGTCGGCGATGCTTTGCAGCACGGCGTTGCCCGCGGCGTGCGGTGAAAAAGCCACCTTGGCACTGATACCCGTCAGCCCAAGGCCATGCCACTTGGCAGAACTGGTGGCGCCGAATCCGGCGGCATTGTCGTTCGCCCAGTAATCGTTAAAGGCGTTGGTGAACCGTTTGACCGGATTCGCGCCGCGCAAGATGATCGCGCTGTTGTTCTGCACATATAAGCCGCGCCAGGACTGATTGGTCGATCCGCACACGACCGCCTTGACCTTGGAACCGTTCACCACAAAGGTCTTGTTGTGCTGAAGACTGCCCATATGCTGGCGCTTCACATTCTCCGCACCCGCAGACAACACCAGCCGCGCCGCGGCCTTGCTCTCGGCGGATGTCGCCTTGCCGTGCCCTCCCTGATCGTCAATGATGATCTTCAGGCGCGTGCCCAGCTTTTCCAGACGCGACACAATGCCCGGTTCATTGAGATCGTAAATCACCGCGCGTACCTGCGCGCTCTTGTCGGCGATGGACAGATCCAGCACTTCGAGTATTGCGCTGCGCGCCTCGAAACCCATCCACGCCAGTGCTTCCTCCGCCTTGGGCAACGTCGGCACGAACGCCAGCCCCTCGTCTGCGGTGCCCGGCAATAGTGTGGGAATTGACTTCGCCCCGTAGCGGTCGACAAACGCCTGCGACGACACAAAGCCCCGCGTAAACGACACATTGAGTTTGCCGGGATACGTTTCACGCTGCAGCGCAATGGGCGCCTCCTGCGGCTCGCCATAGCTGAGCTCATCGCCGGCATTCATGAAAACCGGCGTTACCTTATAGACGAATTCGCCCGGCAACTCGGCATTGCGCGGAAAGTGCACCCAGCGGAATTTCTGAATCGGCGACAATCGCGTCGACAGGGTATTTGGATTGATCTTGTCGCCGGCGCCCAGAAAGGCCAGGCGGTTCTTCAGCGCATAAAAGCGGTCACCGCCGGGCTCTTTATATTCGATGGCGAAGCCGACGAAATCGGTCGGCGGCTTGCCCTGCTTCCAGTTCATCGCCAGCAGCACCATGCCGTCGCCGCGATGCAGTTTCAACGTGAACAGCGCCGCGGCATTCCTGCCGCTCACCTGGAATTCGCCAGCCATGATTTTCTCCCTGAAAAAAAGTTCTGACGATCCCGCGGCGCAGCGCGTCACCCGCCACGCTCCGGCGCGACGCAGCTGCGTGCCTTCGTGCTACTATTTTTGCTGCACAACAGAAAGGTAACACAATGACCGCATCACACAGCAGCCCCCCACAGACACTCGACCGCGATCTGGAAGTCGGACCGCACGACTGGGAGGCGCAACAGTTTTATCACCTGATGACCGCGCTGGTGATTCCGCGCCCCATCGGCTGGATTTCGACGATTTCGGCCAAGGGCGTCAGTAACGTGGCGCCGTATTCGTACTTCAACATGATGGGCAATGATCCGCCATATGTGGCGTTTGCGTCGACCGGCATCAAGGACAGCCTGCGCAATCTGCGGGAGGTGCCGCAGTTCGTCGCCAATATCGTCACCATGCACGTGCTGGAGAAAATGAATTTCACCTCCACCGATTTTCCGCACGATGAAAGCGAATTCGGCTGGGCGGGCCTGACCGCCGCGCCGTCGGCCAAGGTAAAGCCGTTTCGCGTACTCGAAGCGCGCGCGCACATCGAATGCGAAGTGAAACAGATCATCACCGACCACAACACCAACATCGTGCTGGGCCGCATCGTGCACACGCATGTCACGCCAGGCGTTTGGAAAGACGGACGCATCGATCCGCGACTGCTCGACCCGGTATGCCGCCTGTCCGGCTCCGGTTATGCGCAACTGGGTGAGCTGGTGAATGTCGCGCGCCCGTTCTGGAAGGACGTGCAGGGCACCCAGGGCCAGGAAAAAATGCCGCGCGCAGTCAAGCGCTGACACCGCGACAACACCTGCGGCCGGTGCCGATCCCGCCGCAGAAAATTTACATAACTACATGTTTTTAAACAACTTTTTGAAAGACGACCGACCATGTTTTGCAACCGTTCTTTGTTCCAAGCCGGCATTACCACGATTTTCGCGGTGTGCGCGGGTGCCGCGCACGCAGCCGACACGTACCCCTCCAAACCGGGCCGCCTGATCCTGCCGTTTGGCGCCGGCGGCTCCACCGATATCGTCGGCCGCATTTTTGCGCAGCGTTTCAGCGAAGCGTGGGGACAACCGTTGATCGTGGACAACCGGCCCGGCGCGGGCGGCATACTCGGCACCGACATGGCCGCGAAAGCCGCGCCCGACGGCTACACGATTCTCACCTACGGCATCAACCAGACCATCACGCCCCAGCTGTACAAGAAGCTCCCGTACGATCCGCGCCGCGACTTCACACCGGTGTCACTCTACGCGACCATGCCCAACATTTTGTGTGTCAACATGAAATTGCCGGTCAAGACCGTCGGCGAATTCATCAAACTCGCCAAGGCGAACCCGGGCAAGTACAAATTTGCCTCCTCCGGCGTGGGCGCCTCGCCGCATCTGACCATGGAATTCTTCAAGACCGCGACCGGGGTCGACATGATCCATGTGCCGTACAAGGTCTCGTCACAGGGCTACACCGACACCATATCCGGCGAAATACAATCGTTCTTTTTCAACCTGCCCGGCCCCCTGCCCCACATCAAATCGGGCCGGCTGCGCGCGCTGGCCGTCACCTCGGCCAAACGCGCGGAACAATTACCGCAGATACCGACCATCATGGAATCCGGAGTAGCGGATTTTGAAGTCACCGTGTGGCAGGGCTATGCCATGCCCAAAGGCACCGCCAAGGCGCTTCTGGCCAACGTGCATGCGGCGATGCTGAAAGCCCTTGCCCAGCCCGACCTCAAAAAGCGCTTTTTTGACAACGGCGTTTCGGCGGCGCCGGTAACGCCCGAAGCATTCACCACGTTCATCAACGCGGAGTATGCCAAGTGGCAAAAGGTGGTGACGCTGTCGGGCGCCAAGGTCGAGTAAGCCGGCTGCGGCGCCAGGATTGGCGCCGGCACGGATCGTGACCCGGCCACGCTCTGCCATGAAACAGCTACCCCGCCAGCGCGGATTCACGCTTACGGAAATCATGGTGGCGCTGGCCATCGTCGGGATTCTCAGTGCGATCGCGATCGTGACCTATCGGCAGTATGCCGACCGCGCACGCGCGGCGGAAATCCTGGTCCAGTACGACGCCGCGCGCACCCGCATGAGCACGACACTGGCACAGGGCGGCGCCGGCAAATGCAATGATCTTGCGGGGCAGGCGGGCGCTGCCATTGACACCCTCATTGCGCGGCTGTCGATCGCCATGGCGGCGGTCCAGGGCGACCCCGCATCCGGGTGGCGTCCCGTGCTGGTGGTGTGCGCGCGCGCCGACCGCCACGGATCACAAGGCGTGGAGGCTGCCCGCGAAGCGTTCAAAATTCTAAGCCGCGAAAATCAAGTGGAACCCGGTGCGGAAATCCGCAACGACGTGGTGCGCTTTGCCCTGCCCTTGACCGCGGGCGGCGGTCCACAGTGTGTGGTGCCATTGAGCAGTACGCCGGATCCCTGCGCCGACCCGGCTGCGGCGCCCGCCACGGGAACGCCTGCACCCCCCGCGCCGGCGCCTGCGCCCTCCGCTGGGCCGGCACCTGCTTCAGCGCCCACGGCCGCGCCTGAGTCGACGCCTGAGTCGACGCCTTCGCCAACGCCCGTGCCACCACCGGCACTGCCGCCGACACCCGCACCGGCGGCAGCGCCATCACCGACGCCCTCGCCGCAAGCGCCGTTGCCAACCAATCTGGGCGCGCCGCCGGGCGCCGCAAGAGCAACGCCAGCCGAGGGGCCGGCACCATCCCCACCCCGCACGCAGGGAGACGGATCACAACTGATCATTAAACCGTCCCAGCCGATGCAGCCCGCTGCCCGGCCCAAAGCCGATCCGACATGCCCGGGTGGACAAGCGCCGGGGCCTGCGGACACCGGCTGCGTATGCCCCTCCGCTACCCAGTGGCAAGCGGACGCGTGCGTGCCGCTGCCGTAGCCGTCAGCCCACGATCACTGCCAAAGCCAATGTCTGACCTGCAGAAAGAGACGGCGCGCCAACGGCGAAACGGCTGCCGCGGCCGCGTCCGGTAGTGCCGCGCACGCTCGCGCGCTTCACGCCGGCAGACGATAGCGGCAGCATGCGACCGCCCGTGATTTTCGCAATCTCGCGCAGCAGGCCCTGGCGTGCGCCGAGATCGAGATACTCCCGCTAATGGCGGGACACCAACGATTCACCGCTGCTGTGGCGCATGGTTCAGCGGGCCGTTTGCGCGGCGAAGCGCCCGAAGTCCGGCGATTGCACCTACTGCCGGCCCCAGCGCCCGGCGTTCGAGCGCGACCCACACCGGCGCCGGCACGCGCTCGCATTTGCTTGCGCTCGTTACCGGAGTCCGCTGCGCCGGCGCCGTGGCTTGAGCCGCACGGTCCTGCTGCCTACCGCGCGCGCGGTATCGCTTGGTGCGCGCTGCAAGACGGATTAAATGCAATCCATTCGGCCCTCTGGAAAGGTAATATTTCCCATAAAATGTTACCATCGTCTGTCGCACCTTACGGCACGAACCTGAGCCACGAATACCGCCATGGATCATGACAGTAACGATATGCAAACGGCTTTCGCACGCGCGCTGCGTCGGGTGATGCTGCCGCTGGTGCGGCTGATGCTGACACGCGGCCTGCACTACCCCGCCGCCGCCGAGATGCTGAAGGGCCTGTATGTCGAAGTCGCCGACCGCGAATTTGCCCTGAACACCAAGCGCCAGACCGATTCGCGCGTGAGCCTGATTTCCGGGGTCCACCGCAAGGATGTGAAACGCCTGCGCCATGCGCCAGCCGAGGCGCGCGCGGCGATTCCGGCCGACGTGTCACTGGGCGCGCAGATCATTGCCGCGTGGAACGCCAATCCGGCGCTGGTGGATGAAGAAGGCGTGCCGAAACCGCTGGCGCGATTCGCGCAGGACGGTGGCGACATGTCGTTCGAAGCACTGGTCAAAAGCATCAGCACCGACATTCATCCCCGCGCACTGCTCGATGAATGGCTGCGCCGGGGCATCGCCACGATCAATATGGACAACGAAGTCTGTCTGCAGACGGACGCTTTCATTCCCGAAAAAGGTTACGCCGAAAAAATGTTTTACTTCGGCCTCGACCTGCATGACCATGCCGCCGCCATCGCGCACAACGTCACCGGCGGCAGGCCGCCGATGCTGGAACGCTGCGTTCATTACGACGGACTGGACGCCGCCGCGGTGAACAGGATCGGCGAAGCCGCGGTGAAGCTCGGCATGCGCGCGCTGCGCGGCGTCAATTCCAGGGCCGCCGAGGCCCTGGCGGCGACGCGCGAATCCGCGCCGGAGCAGTTCGCGCGCATGACCTTCGGCATCTACTTCTATCACGAGCCGCAGGATGCGCCGTCCACCGCGGCGCCGGCGGACGAGAAGGCGCATTCCGCCTGAAACACGCCTTACGCCGCGGCTCTTCGCCTGCCTTGGTAAAGCCGAACTCCCTAACCTTACCGTAAGCGCCGCTGCCGGACAGCGGCGCCCGCGGCAGTCAGTTGCCTGGCCGCAACAGGCCCCGGCCATGCGCGCGCAGTGCATCTCAATGACGCACGCTGCTTTCCGGGTACGGTGAGACCTGATTCACTTGTCCCGCGCTACAGGGTGGTCAATCCCTCGCAAACCGCAGGCCACTATCCCGCCAGCCGCACGTGCACGCCTTCCCACGCCGACTTGCCCATCGCGTCGGTGAGCTGCACGCTGCGCAGGCCGTCGATTCCCGATGCGGCTGGCGCGCCGCCTTCCAGCAACGCCTTGCTGAACGCCACCACGCACGCCGCGTGCGCGTTGATCGCCGGGTATTCGGTCTTGCGCTCGTTGCCGTCGTTCAGGCGCACCAGCAGTTCGCCGCCGGCGCGGCTGCGGGTGAGGGCGCGGCCGGTAATGCGCCCCTTGCTGCCATAGATCACAAAGTCATTGTACGGATTGGGGGTCGATTGATTCACATTCACTTGCGCCATGGCGCCGTTGGCGAACTTGAAGGTGGCCAGCGACGTGGCTTCCATCACGCCGGGTGCGGTATCGAACATCGCCGTCACGGTGATGATTTCTGATCCCAGGATGTAACGCAGAATGTCATAGACATGGGTGCCCACGTTCATGGTGGTGCCGAGGCCCGCCATCGCGGGATCCTGGCGCCAGGTTTGTGCCACGCTCGCCGCGCCGCGGCCCGCGCCCGCCTCAAGCTGCACCATCAGCACGTCGCCGATTTCGCCGCTTTGCACCACGCGCCGCGTCTCGACAAAGCACGGCATATGGCGGTTGTGAAAATTGACGCCCAGCGTGACGCCGGCCTTTTCGCATTCGCGCACGATGCGTTCGGCATCCGCCGCTGAGGTGGCCATCGGCTTGTCGCAGAACACGTGCTTGCCGGCACGCGCGGCGGCAATCGCCTGTTCGGCGTGCTGCGCATTCGGGGTGTGGATGGCAATCACCGTCACATCGGGATTGCGCAGCAGGCCGCCATAATCGGTATACGCGTGCCGCGCGTTGAAGCGCCTTGCAAAATCGTCGGCGCGCGCCTGCGTGCGGCTCACCACGCCGACCAGCCGGTTGCCGTCGTACGAATTGATCGCGGGCAGCACGCGGTCTTCCGCGATCCTGCCGGTGCCGATGAGTCCCCAGCCGTTTGTGCTTGCCATGATCTGCGATCCTTTTGTGATGAGTTGGTGCAATGGTGCTGTGTATTCTTTCATGTATGTTCCTACAACCAGACTGAAGCAAGCAAGCGATTCGATCGTGAAAGGAACCCATGAGGCTCAACCGCGCCCATCGCCGAATTCGTCGTCAACACCCGCGCCGCGATACTTGCCACACTGGCCGATGGCAAATTTTCATTGTCGTTTTCAGCGGCGAGGCGACGCCCCCTCCCCGACCTCGCGATGCCGCATGAACATGTCGACGCGCAATTTCAAAAACACAGATCGAACAGCCGTGGATTCGTGGGCGTCGAAATGCAAATGAAGGCCTGCCGCCGCGCTCGAGTGCGCGCCGATATGCCGCCGGGATCGCGCGAAACAGGCGCCATGCATCGAGGACGTGAAAGCGGCAGCAGCGATTGCCGCCATCCGCGCGCTCGCGCCGCGGATGTTTCTCTCATTGCAGCACCGTGACACTAACCTTCAACAAGACACTGTGCGCTTTTGCGGCGCGCTTGATGAAATTTTATAACTATATGTTTTTAAAGAGTTTTTGTAAAACAACTTACTTAGTTTTTCTTAACTGTTGCTGACCAAAAAATATACCGAACCGTGCCGCGGCGCCAGGGTCAGACTCGCCAGTAACGCATGCTTTTCGGTTTCGTTCCCGTTTTCAACAAGAGCTTGACCCCAACCCAGGAGAACCAGCAATGCATAAGCGTCCTGTCACCATCGCCTTAGTCCTCGCCGGTGTTATCGCCGGCACAACGGCCGGCATTGCCGCCATCAACAGTGAGGTTACGCCTGCCGCCGAAGCGGTTGCAGCACAACCGGTTGCCGAAGTACAGGCGCCTGTCGAAGCACCGGCCGTTGCGCAAACAGAAGAAGCAACCACCACCCAGGTGCAGACGGCAACCGCCGCGGCCCAACCCGTGCGTACGACCACGGCGCCGCCAGTGCCTGCCGCGAATGCGAACGACGACGTGAAAATGGTGCGCATACCGTTCACCAACTATTACGTGACGGTGACCAACCCCACCTTCCCGAGTTCGTTCCAGGAAACCCCGGATCCGCAACCCTCGACCATTGCGTATTTCGATCAGTTGGAAGCCACGCGCCTCGCCGCCGCGCAGCAGGCAGCCAGCACGCCGGTGGCGGCCCTCGATACTTTGCCATCCGCGGTTGCCGCCCCCGTTGAGGCCGCGCCGCAACCAGTGCAACCCACGGTGCAGGCCGCGCTGACCCGCCAGTAAGCACTATCGGCCACAGGGCTGATACGGCAATTCCTTCTCCTCCCCGCGAATTCCTGTAACAGTCCGCCGGGCGCCGCAAGCTGCGAAGCTTGCGGCGTTTTTTTTTGCCATCGCACCAGGCAACGCAACACGGTGAAAAGCGCTATGATCACGCGCACGCACCCGCTCAAGGAAGATGCCATGACACTCATTGCCGAAAAACCGCCGGCCAGCGCGGCCGATACCATCCGCGCACAATTCAACTACGTGGTCGACACCGGCATACCGCCGGTGCGCTACATCGACTGGCCGGAAATGGCGCACAAGGCGATAGCCCCGCAGTACCGGCAGCACGAAATGAACGTGCGCAACGGCAGGCCGCTGCGCCAAACATTCGATCTCGATACCCACGGTTTCGTCTTCGTGGATCACCACACCCAGGTCAGGGACTTCACCGACGACGCGCAGCGCAAGAACGTATATGACGCCGAAGTGAAGGCGCTGATCAAGAAACATTCGGGCGCGGCCGACGTGCTGGTGTTTGACCACACCCTGCGCGTGAGCGACGAGCAGGGTCAGCAAAATCTGAACGCGCGGCCCACCGTCAAGGGTGTGCACAACGACTACACCGAGGCTTCCGCGCCGCGGCGCCTGCGCGACGTCCTCGGTGATGCGGAGGCCGAACGCCGCTTCAACAAGCGCTGGGCCATCATTCAGGTGTGGCGCCCGATCCGCGGCAGCGTGATGATCGATCCGCTGGGCATCTGCGACGGGCGCAGCATTCCGCAGCAGGGCTTCATCAAGGTCGAGCGGCGTTACAAGGACCGCACCGGCGAGGTCTACCACATCGCCCACCATCCGTCACACATCTGGTTTCACTTTCCGCAAATGGAGCGGCACGAGGCACTGGTGTTCAAGGTGTTCGATTCGGATACCAGTAAACCTTCGCGCTTCACCGCGCACAGCGCTTTCGACGATCCCGCCGCGCCGGCGGATGCGCCGCCGCGCGAAAGCATCGAAACCAGAACCTTCGCCTTCTTCGACTAGATCAGTCGGCGCCCGTTGTCTGTAGTGCGCCGGGAAATAACGGCGCCACCTGCAGTGGCTTGTGCCGCCGAGGGTGTACATATTCGCTGCGCGGCACGAGATCGGATTGCCCGGCGGCGTTCGCGGACACGGCACGCCATTGCCGGCCCGCGGTGTTCAGGCGATAGTCGTAACGCGCGGCGGCCGCAAAAATGTCCCAGCCGGCCCGCACATCGCCGCTCGACTGGCGCAGTGCGGGCGTATGGAATTTCCCACTGCCGATCAGCAGATTGTTGAACGTGCTGACCACCTGCGCGCCCGGCGCCACGCGCAAGAACGCGCCACCGGCGGGTTCGTCGTTGACCAGCGTGTTATGCGCGAGGTACAGCGCGTTGAGCGGCCACGCATAGCCTTCGGCGCCAAATGAAATCAGCGTCGAGTTGCCGCCATGCGCGGTTTGCTGAATGATGTTGCCGACGACGCGCGCTACGCCGCCATTGGGAAATTCCAGTTCATAGCTCGCGCGCCCGCCGCTTTCGTCCGACAGTCGGTTGTAGGCAATGTCGTTTTGCGCGGCGCGGCTTTTCAGCAAATGCCCGGTATTGGCATGGTGAAAATAGCTGCCGGTCACCTTCAGCGACTTGATATTGCCGGCGTACAGGTTGTGGGTCTGGCCATCACCGGCGCCGTTGTAGCCGAACTCGCTGGTTTCGATCTCCAGCACGCCATCGCCGCCGGTCGCGAGCAGGCCGTTCTCATTGTCGAAAAACAGGCAGTTTCTGACGACAAGATGTCCCTGTTCGAAGCGTATGCCTGCGCCGTTGCGGTCGCCCACGCGCGCGCCGATGAATTCGATGTTGTCGATGGTTATTCGCCCGCGGCGGATCACCCAGATCGCCTTGCCTTCGGCAGCAGCGCCCGCCGCGATCAGTCGCGCGCGGCCGCCGACACCGCGAATCGTGAGTTCGGCGCGATCCCAGATCGCCGCATCGGCGTAATACTCGCCGGCATCGATTTCGACGATATCGCCGTCACGCGCAAGCCCCGCTGCCATGGCGATGGACACGACGGGGCGTCCGGGGCCGACGCGAATAATGCGCCGCGTATCGCTTGCCGGCGCCGGTCGCGGATTGTCTCGCACGACAGCGGCGGCGCCGATTGCCCGCGGCGCGGCTGGCGTGATCCTGGTCAGCGCCGGCACCGCAAACGGCGGCGGTTGCTCACCATAACCCACCTCGCCCAGCCAGCCGCGCAGGGCGCCCAGAACAGGCAAAGCGGCGCGCTGCAGCGTGCTGTGGCCCTGCAGTCTGCGCTCGGCGTAACGAATCAATTCGCCGGGGGTTCGACCCAGTTCCTGGTACGCGGTCCATGCGCCCGCCGCGGCGATCGCGCCAAGGGCCAGTACCGCGGCCAGCAGAACACGGCCAGGCTTTCGCATGCCCAAGGGGGAGTACGGCACTCAGCGCCGACGGTTCAGCCCGGCGGCCACTTGAAGGCGCGTCCGGCGAGGATATGCAGATGGAGGTGAAACACGCTCTGCCCCGCATCCGCGCCGTTATTGACCACCAGCCGGTAGGCATCGCCGACGCCCATCTGACGCGCAATGGTATTGGCCGTGAGCAACAAGTGGCCGAGCAACGCCGCATCCGCTGGTTGTGCATCGATGAGCCGCGGCATTTCCTGCTTCGGGATCAGCAGCAGGTGGATCGGCGCCTGCGGGTTGATGTCGCGAAACGCCAGGCACAGCTCGTCCTCATAGACAATGTCGGCGGGAATTTCCCGGCTGATGATTCGGGTAAAGATCGTGCTCATGTTCGGCTCCTACTTTTTCAACGTCTGTGCGGCCCACGCCAACAGTTCATCAATGGCCGCATCACTGGCCGCGGCAAGCGCCTGTACCGCGCCCGGCGCGTTCGGCGGTGCGCCGCGCTCCAGGCTAAGGGTAGTTTGTCCCTGCAACGCCCGCGTATTGACATCAATCAGGGATGCGCGCAGGCGCACCACGACTTTGCTCGACTGCGCGGCAGTGAACAACTGGCTGAAATCGTCCAGTTCAACGCGCAGCACATAATCCGCCTTCGCGCCGTCGAGCGCTGTAATCACACCGCGCGTGGCGCCGGCAAAGCGCGCGCGAAGGCGTTGCGTCAACAGCAGCGCCGGCACCACCACCCAGCGGTTTTGCGCATAGGCATGGGGCCGGATCGCGTCCTCATACGCGAGGCGATACTGGATGCCGGTGTTATCGAGCCAGGGGCTGGCGCTGATCGGCGGCAGCAGCAGCGTCGCGTTTATGGCGGGCGCTCCACCCGCATTCGCTGCATGGGAACGCGCCGGCCCAAGATCATAGGCGGTGGGCGCATCACGCTTTTCCGGACCCAGTAGCGTACAAGCGCTTAGCAGATTTAATAAAATACCCAATAAAAACAGATACTTATATTTTTTCATCCGGCACACCTTGGGTTATTGCTTTTGCGGAACTGCAAACCCGGACTCGCCTGGCCCCGGCCTGCGCGCAGGCCGACCGAACACCAGGCCCTGAGGCTGATCGTGCAAATCGTCCAGGAACCGATCGAGTTTGCGCGAATTGCGCACCAGTTCTTCGAGCAACACGTTCATGCGCGGCACCAGATCGCCCGCCATGCTGCCCGCGGCGCCGGTGACGCTTTGCGATGCACTGCCGACTTCGTCGGCATTCTTTGCAACGCGGTCCAGGGTACCGGCGCGCCGCGAGTACTCCTGCGCGAGTTTGTCGATGCTCACCAGCGCGGTCCTCGCATCCTTCAGCAGCGGGCCGACGTCACGCACGGCATGGTCCGCGCCGGCCAACAGCTTGCGTGCGTCACCCGCGAGCACGGGCATGCTCTTCGCGCCCGGCTCCAGCGCCTGCGCAAGTTTGTCCATGCGCTCCGATGCGCCTTGAACCGCGTTGAACATGTTGACCAGTTGCGTCTGATTGGCGTCGCTCAACAATACCTGGGCCTGCTTGAGCAGCTTGCCGACCTCGAACAGGATTTCCTGTCCGGACATGGCGAACTCGTCGAACAACGCGCGCTTGACGGGAATGCGGCTTGCCTTGTCGATATTCGGCGGCAAAAAATCCGGCTGTTTTCCGTCATCTTCCAGATTGACGTACGAGGTGCCGGTGATCCCCTGTGCGCCCAGCTGCGCCGTGGTGCCGCGCGTGATCCGCGACCCCGCCTTGACCGAAATCGTCACCAGAATCAGGGTGGCATCTTCGCCATCGAAATCGATGCTGTTCACCTTGCCGATTTGCACACCGCGCAATTTGACCGGCGCCTGGGGATTGAGTCCGGTGACCGCGTACTTCGATTCGAGCACGTAGGTGACACGGTCGTAGCTGTCGCGGCTGAACCACAAGGCGGCCAGCACAATACCGGCGCCGAGCAGCACCGTGAACAAACCGGCGACGATGGCGTGTGCGCGACTTTCCATGAAGCAATTCTCCTGTTACGCGGCCGCCAGCGGATTTAATCCGCCCAGCGCGCGCCGGCCGCGTTCACCCTGAAAATACTCGACGATAAACGGATGCGCATGCCGCGCCACTTCCGCCACGCTGCCGAGCGCGACAATGCGCTGGTCGGCCAGCACCGCCACGCGGTCCGAAATCGACACGATGGTATCCAGATCGTGGGTCACCATCACCACGGTGAGGCCAAGTTCACGCTTCAAGTTTGCGATGAGCCTGCAAAAGCTTTCGCTGCGTTCCGGATCGAGCCCGGCGGTGGGTTCATCCAGGAACAGCAACTCCGGTTCCAGTGACAGCGCCCGCGCCAACGCGACGCGCTTGATCATACCCCCGGACAACGAAGACGGCATCTTCGACGCATCGCGCGGCTGGATATCGACCATTTTGAGCTTCAACATCACCAGATCCCGAATCAGGCCGTCGTCGAGCGTCTTCAATTCGCGCAGCGGCAGCGCCACGTTTTCGAAAACCGTGAGCGCGGAAAACATCGCGCCCTCCTGAAACAGCATGCCCCAACGGTTGCGCAGCTGCTGCAGTTGCTCCGGCGTGCCCTGTTGCAAGGACACTCCCAGCACCGTGATTTCGCCGCGCGCGGGCTGCTCCAGCCCGAGGATTTCCCGCAGCAGCGTGCTCTTGCCGCTGCCGGAACCGCCCACCAGCGACATCACCTCACCCGCGCGCACGCACAGGTTCAAGTCGCGATGCACCACGTGCGTGCCGAACTGTGTCCACACATTGCGCACGTCGATAATGCACTCACTCATCAGGGCACCCCGACGTTCGAGAACAATACCGCAAAAATCGCGTCGACCAGAATCACCGTGGTGATTGCGGCCACCACCGAGTTGGTGGTGCCGATGCCAAGGCTTTCGGTGTTGGGTTCGATACGCAGGCCGAAGTGACAGGCGAGCAGCGCGATCAGCATGCCGAACACCGCGCCCTTGGCCAGGCCCAGCCACAGATTCGCCACCGGCACGGCATTGGGTAACTCCGACAGGAAATACGCCACGCTGACATCCAGCTCATAACGCGCGGAAACCATGCCGCCGACCAGCGCGATGGCGTTGGTCCACAACACAATCAACGGCAGCGATATCGCCAGCGCCACAATGCGCGGCAGCACCAGCCGCAGGACGTACGGTATGCCCATGACCGACATCGCATCGATCTCGTCGGTCACGCGCATCACGCCGAGCTGCGCGGTCATTGCAGAGCCGGAACGGCCCGCCACCAGGATTGCCGCCAGTACCGGCCCCAGCTCGCGGATGATCGAAATCCCCAGCAGGTTGACGATAAAGATCCCGGCGCCAAACGACTTCAATTGCTGGGCCGACAAATACGACAACACCACGCCGATCAGAAATCCAACCAATGCCGTAATGCCCATGGCCTGCGCGCCGGTGCGATACACATTGGCGGATATTTCCCGCCACGGCATGCGCGATGGATGGCGCAGCACCTCCAGCAACGCCAGGCTCACCTGGCCCAGCAGGGCGATCACATCCTCGATGTGCGCGCCCAGCGTCATCAATGGGCGTGTCGCCGCCAGCATCGGCGCCATCCAGCGCCACGGCACGGCCGCGGGCGGCACCGGCGTGTCGGCCTGCAAATGAGTGAACAGATTTTCGTGCTCTGCTTTCAGACGCAGGTGCATTGCGCGCCGCCTGCCCCAGGCGCGCCACAGCATGAGGGCCCCGGCGTGGTCCATGCGGGTGACACCCGATAGATCCCAATGCGCATCCCGTGTGCCACGCGCCTGGGCGGCAAGCTGGTCGCGCAGAACGCCCGCCACCGGCTGAATCGCGCGCAAATTCCAGGCGCCCGTAACCGTTACCGCCGGCCCGCCGTCGGGCGCGCGGCCAATGCTGAGTGCGGGCGTCGGATGGTCCGCTGCTTCGGAAAACTCCACGTTGCCTTTGGCGGGTGGGCCAGAACGCCGCCAAGTGCGCAGGGCGCATGACCGAACGTTCTGATTAAAAGGGTGTTTTGGATGCTATCCACAACCCCGGGCGAAGTCAAAATACCCCAAAATGCACAGGAATGCTGCTGTGCACAAAAAAAGTGGTCAAACCCCTTGACATTGCATTCTTGGCCCTTATAATGAGAATTGTGCGATGCAGCAAATTTACCGAAAACCCTACTGTCTCATCCATGGGTTTTTAATAAACCATTGTTTTTAAAGGAGATTATTAAATGCACCCAGCGCAAGAGCAGTTCGCGGCACTGAACAAAGCCAATCTGGAAGCTGCCACCCGTTTTGCCGGCGTCGCCCTTGGTGGCGCGGAACGCCTGCTCGAAATCCAGTTAAAAGCGGCGAAAGACGTCCTCAGCGACAGCGTGGAAAGCGTCAAGACGCTGTCTACGGTGAAAGACCTGCAACAGTTCGCTGAAGTCAAGGATAGCGTTACCCAGCCGGCGTTCGAGAAAGCCGCCGACTATGTGAAAAGCATCTACGAAGTCACCAGCGAAACGCAGGCGGAATTCGGCAAGCTGATCGAGGAACAAATGGCCGGTTTCAACCGCCAGTTCGTGGTTGCCCTCGACAAGTTCGCGGAAAGTGCGCCGGCGGGTTCGGAAGCGGGAATCTCGGCGTTGAAGACAGCCATCGCCGGCGGCAGTGCCGCCTACGAGAATCTGTCCAAGGCTGCCAAGCAGTTTAACGAGACCGCCAGGAGCAACCTCGAGGCCGCCGCCAAGCGCGCCGCGCCGGTTGCGAAAAAAGCGAAAAAGTAAGGCTTTCGATCGATAGTTGACAACGCCCCGCGGCGCAAGCCGAGGGGCGTTTATCGTTACACTACACGCCGAATTTTGGCGCGTCCGTCCACGGACAATTCATCGCCGTCACGCCGTGCTTGAGTTCCGCGATCCCCGCTGCCACCAGGCCGGGATCGCCGCGCGCGCCCAGTTCAATAGACCGCTCCGGCTGCACCCGCGGCAGGCTGAAGATTTTCAGCGGTGGATACTTGCCCTGCACCGCCTTCATCAGATCGATCAGCAAACTTTCGCCCGCTTCGCGCACGATGATCGCCGCTTCGCCGATGCGGCCGGCGTCGAACAGATGCTTGTAGTGCGTGTCCAGCACCCAGTCGACCATCGGCCACGCCATCTGCGGAAATCCGGGCACAAAATAAATATTGCGGTAGTTGAACCCGGGAATGCGATTGTAGGGATTGGGAATAATGTTCGAGCCGATCGGATATGTGCCCATTTCCAGACGCTGCGGGGTGACGCCCTTGGGATCGTCCACGAAGCGCGCCCGAATTTCGGCCTCGGCATCGGGATGCAGCTTGAGGCCCACCCCCGCCGCGTCCGCCGCGCACTGCCGCGTGTGGTCGTCGGGCGTCGCACCGATGCCGCCGAAGCTGAACACCACATCCTGCAGCGTCAGCACGCGCCGGATGGTGTCAGTCAGCAGGGACGGATCGTCGCCCACGTATTGCGACCACGCCAGTTCCAGACCGCGCGACGACAGGGCTTCGATCAGTTTCGCCATGTGCTTGTCCTGCCGCTTGCCCGACAAAATTTCATCGCCAATAATGATTGCGCCAAACTTCATTCAAAATCCTTTCCGGTTGCATCCCGACGTACAAAGAGCCTTGGCCTGTCCGCCGACAGGCGCGGGACCCGCTCATTCCGCGGCTATTGGTGGATGTAGGACTCCAGCTGCTTGATGGTCTCCTCACGATCAGCAATTACCTCTTTCACCAGATCGCCAATCGAAACCACACCGGCCAGCTTGCCGCCATCGACCACCGGCAGATGCCGTATGCGCCGTTCAGTCATTAGCGCCATGCATTCCTCCACCGTCTGCTCCGGCCTGACGGTGACCACCTCGTCCGTCATGATCTCGCGCACTGCGGTATCCTGCGATGAACGGCCCAGCAAAATCACCTTGCGCGCATAGTCGCGTTCCGACACCACGCCGGCCATCCGTCCCGCATCGAGCACCACCAGCGCGCCAATGCCCTTTGCCGCCATCAACTTGATGGCCTCCAGCACACTGGCATCGGCGGCAACGGCATGCACCGTACCACCCTTCGCCTGCAACAACTGTTTCACTGTTTTCATCGCTGCCCCCTGGCGTTGGCCTGTCGAGAAACTGCCGCGAAACGACTGCGGCAAACAGTGTAGCCCCGTTTTCGACGCAGATAAAGCACCGGCCTTCGTTACACGCTGATCCCCCTGCATGGCCGGCAAAATACGCTGCGGCGCGAAAACGGACAGGGACAGTCGGTATCCGCGCAGCGGCGGGCGCGGCTACTGCGCGGCCGCGATGGCGTCCGCCATCCACACGATGTTCTGCGCCATGCGCAGATTGGCCATGTCGATCAGACGGCCGTCGATCTGCACCGCGCCACGCTGCTCGCGCGCGGCTTCATCCATCGCCGCCAGCACGCGCCGCGCATCAGCGACTTCTTTGGCGCCGGGACTGAAGGCGTCATTCGAGGGCGCAATTTGCGACGGATGAATCGCCATGCGTCCCGCGAACCCCATCGCCGCGGCACGCCGGGTGGCGGCCAGGAAACCATCGGCATCCCGGATATCGCCGAATGCGCCATCGAGCGGGCGCAAGCCGTAAGCGCGGCAGGCCACCACCAGCCGCTGTTGCGCGGCGTGCCAGGGATCGGTTTGCATATAGACGCGCCCGCCCGCCGCATTCGCGTCACTGAGGACGCCGTGCTCGGGATGCATGCCGCCGATCGAGGTAGTGCGCATGCGCAGTGACGCCGCAAGATCACCGGCGCCGAAATACATCGCTTCCAGCCGCCGTGACGACTGCGCAATCGCCTCCACCTGGGCCAGCCCGAGCGCGGTCTCGATCAGCGCGACAAAGCCGATGCGTTTGCTGCGTCCTTTCGCCTGTTCGATCTGCGTCACCAGCATGTCGAGCGCGTAGATATCCGCGGGCACGCCGACCTTCGGCATCATGATCATGTCCAGGCGCGGACAGTTCTCGACAATGTCGACCACGTCGCGATACATGTAGTGGGTGTCAGCGCCGTTGATGCGCACACTCACGCCCTTGCTGCCCCAGTCAACGGTGTTGATGCCCTCGATCACGTTGGCACGTGCCGTATCTTTGTCGCCGGCGGCAACGGCGTCTTCCAGATCCAGAAACACCACATCGGCGGCCGAGCGCGCCGCCTTGGCGAACAGCGCCGGCGTGGACCCCGGCACCGCCAGTTCGCTGCGATGCAGGCGTGCCCTCGCAGGCTCAGGCTGGGTGAAACTCATAATTAAAAATATTCAATAAAAACAATAAATTACGGTTATTTCCGACTCATGCTTTCGAGCACCTCTATCAACACCGCGAGATCGCTCGATCCCTCGCCGCGCCCGATCGCGGCGTTGATGTGCTGCATGGCCACCGATGCCGCGGGCGCCGCTGCGCCATGCTCATGCGCCAGTCCAAGCGCGATGGCGAGATCCTTGTGGTAAAGACGGGTATCGATACCGTTGGCGAAATTGCGTTCGATCATGCGCTTGCCGAACACGTCGAGCACGCGGCTCGATGCAATGCCGCCCATCATCACCTCGCGCACGGTTGTACTGTCAACGCCACAACGCGCGGCGAGCGCCAGCGCTTCCGCCGCGCCCTGCGCGGTCACCAGCAACAGGAGCTGATTGCAGGCCTTGGTGATTTGTCCGGCGCCGCTGTCGCCCACGCGCACGATGGTCTTGCCCATGCAGGCGAACAGCGGCTTGATGCGCTCGAAAACCTCGGGTTTGCCGCCGGCCATGATGGCAAGCGTCGCTTGTTCGGCGCCCGCCGGTCCGCCGGACACCGGCGCATCCAGCATCTCCACACCCTTTGGTGCGAGTTCCGCCGCGACATGGCGCGCCACGGCCGGCGATATCGTTTCCATGTCCACCAGAACGCTGCCGGGGCGCATGCCATGTATCAACCCGTCGCTGCCAAGCACCACCTGCTCCACATCGTGCGAATTTGTCACCATGGTGAAGATGACATCACACCGCGCCGCCAACGCGGCCGGTGACGCATGGCGCGTGGCGCCCGCCGCGACCAGCGGCGCCGTGGATTCACTGCGGCGCGCGTAGACGCCCATCGCATGCCCGTGTTTCATCAAATGCATTGCCATCGGGCGTCCCATCACGCCCAGGCCGATAAATCCCAGATCCATACACACACTCGCTTGGGTGGCGCGCGCCGGACGGCGCGCAAGTCACGGAAAGCCGGGATGTTACAGCAGAATCGGCGCGCCGCCCCCGCGGATCGCGGTGATCAAGCAGCAGCGCGCGCGGACCCGGTCTGCGCCCGCAGCAATTTCTCCGCCAGCGCAAACTCCTTGTCGATTTCCGCCAGCAGCGCCTGGCAACGCGCCGCGCGCCCGCCAAGGCTTTCCTGTTCCAGCGCATGCGCAAGCTTGCCCACGCGCATGGCACCGATGGTGAGACTGCCTGATTTGAGCTGATGCGCCTGCTGCGCGACTTCCGCCAGATCCACGGCGTCAATCGCCGCGCTTATCCGGCCCAGTTGCGCCGCGGTATGCACCAGATAAGTGTCCACGAAGCCCCTCAGCTGGGTCCCCTGCGCGTCGCTTTCCAAAAGACGCAGTTCGTTCAGTGCGCGGAAATCCAGCCGCTGCGTATCCATTGCGGCAGGCGCCTCGGCGTGTAATTCGTCCCCGCCGCCCGCCTGCGGCAGCCAACACTGCAGTTCACGCAACAGCACCGCTTGCGTAAACGGCTTGCTGACATAGCTGTCCATGCCGGCATTCAGACAGCGTTCGCGATCCGCCTGCGTGGCATGCGCGGTCAGCGCCACAATCGGTGTACGGCGCGCGCCGCCGCCGTCCAGTTCCAGCGCGCGTATCGCCCGCGTCGCCATGTAGCCGTCCATCTCCGGCATCTGGCAATCCATGAGCACCAGATCAAAGGGCGCCCGCTGCAGCGCTTGAACCGCCTCGCGGCCGTTGTTGACCATGGTCACTGAGCAGCCCAGGGTTTCCAGCACGGCGCGGATCACCTGCTGGTTCACCGGGTAGTCTTCCGCCACCAGAATGCGCCCGCGCAGCGCGCCCGCCGGCGGTTTGGGCGCGCGTTTTGCGGCCGCCATCGCCTGCGACACATCGCAGGGTGCCGTTCCCAGGGCGAGCAGCAGTGCACGCAGCAGTTCATTGCGGCGCAGGGGCTTGGTCAGCGCAGCGACAAAGCCCGCCGCCCGCGCCTGATCCGCGTCCGCGGCGCGGTCCAGCGGCGCCGCGAGCACCAGCCTCAGGGTCGCCAGCGCGTCATCGGCGCCGATCGCTTCGCCCAGAGCGATGCCGCCAAGACCGGGCATGCCTGCATCCAGCAGCGCCGCTGCAAACGCGTCGCCTTGCGCGACCGCTTCGCGCGCCATGCGCAGTGCGCTTACGCCGCTGGCAGCGACGCTGCAACGCATGCCAAAGCCGCTCTCGGCCATGTCGCGCACCGCGTCGAGAAAGGCCGCATTGTCATCCACCACCAGCAGGCGTTTTCCCCGCAACCGGTCGGCCTGTGGTGGCAACGCCTGCTGCGCGGCGCCCGGTGTCGCATAACGTAACGGCACCGAAAATTGAAATGTGCTGCCACTGCCCGGCTCGCTGTCAAGCGCGATCTCACCGCCCATCAGGCCCACCAGTTGACGGCAGATGGCCAGGCCCAGACCGGTGCCGCCATAGTGACGCGTGGTGGATCCGTCTGCCTGATTGAAGGCCTGAAATATGGTTGCCTGCGCCTCGCGCGCAATGCCGATGCCCGTGTCGCGCACGGCAAAATGCAGCATCGGTGACCCTGCCCCGGTATCGTCAACGCGCACGTCGGTCACCACGTCCCCGCGCTCGGTAAACTTGATCGCATTGCCGATCAGATTGATCAGAATCTGCCGCAGACGGCTGGGATCGCCGATAACGGCATGGGGCACCGCCGGCGGCAGACGGCACACCAACTCGATGCCTTTGGCCGCGGCACTTTCGGCCAATATCTGCGTCACATCGTCCAGCACATCGCGCAACACGAATTCGACCTGCTCGATCGCCATCTTGCCGGCTTCGATTTTTGAAAAGTCGAGGATGTCATTTATCAGGGCGAGCAGCGCTTCGCCGGAACGGCGGGCGGTCTCCGCAAACTGGCGTTGCCGGGCATTCAGCGGCGTGCCCAGCAGCAGTTCCGTCATCCCCAGCACGCCGTTCATCGGCGTGCGAATTTCGTGGCTCATGTTGGCCAGAAACTGCGACTTCGCCCGCGTGGCCTCTTCGGCCGCAACCTGCGACTCACGCAGTGCCGCTTCCCCGCGCACGCGTTCGGTCACGTCGCGGGCCACGCCGCGATAACCCATGAATTTGCCGCGCACGCTGAAGATCGGCGCACCGGCAATACAGGCAAAACGGGGGGCTTCGCCGGGCATCTCGCGGCGCAGCACCAGATCGCGAAACGCTTCGCGCCGTGCCAGCAGCGCACGGTACTCGTCCCAGGTAAATCCCACTGGACAGGTATGCGCAAGATCCCACCACGTGCGCTGGTTGTACTCGTCAGCGATGATGCCGGCACGCGCGTCGCTCTCGCCCCGCGTGGTGATAAACCGGAACTGGTCGTCCTGCTCCCAATACCAATCGGACGACAGTTCGGTCAGGCTGCGAAAACGCGCTTCGCTCTGGCGCAAGGCATCTTCGGTTTTCTTGTTGGCGGTCAGGTCATGCATGATGCCGGCCATGCGCGTTGCGCGTCCGGCGGCGTCGCGCGCCACCACTTTTCCGTGCAGCTCCATGTAGCACCGCACGCGCTTGCGCAGCGTCATCCATACACCGCAGCGGAATTCGGGAGAATGTCCGCGCAAGTGCTCCACCAGCGTGTCGCGAAACCGCATGCCGTCGGCGCGATCCATCAGCCTGCCGATGCGCGGCGGATCCTGCTCGATGCGCTGCCGCGGGAAGCCCAGCACCTCATCGCCACTCGAAATCACCACCAGCTTGTTGCGCGTGATATCCCAGTCCCAGGCCACGCTGCCAGTGACGTTCAATGCCAGCACCAGACGTTCTTCACTGAGCGCGAGCTCATGCTGCGTGGCTTCGCGCTCGCGTGCAAGCTGCGCCATCAGGCTCGACAGCGCTTCAAGATTGGGCGCATCCTCCCTGAGAACGGGCAGGCCGGCGCCGCGCAACAGGCGGTTGGCCGCTTCGCGCAGTGAATCCAGCGCACGCTGCCGGCTCGCCGCCTCGGCCCGCAACTGATTGTTCAGATGCAACAACTCTTGCGAGCTGACTTCCAGACTGCGCCTGCGCAGTTCCAGATCGCGGTCGAACTGGTGATACGTATTCTCCACCTCGGTCAGCAATGCGGGCAGCGCCTGCGCGAGACGCGCCGCCGCCGATCGATCGTCGGCGGCCGCCGCGAACCCGGCAAACGCGCCGGCCAGTTCGGCGTCGCTCGCAATCCCGGCCTTGCGCCGCAGTTGCCGCGCCAACAGCTTGTGCATGGATCCGGCAGGGCTCACTCGCGGATGCATGTGATGGCCATGGTCTGGTTATGCAACTGGCACGGCGCGGCGCCCGCGTAGGGACTGATCTCGCCGTTGGAATAAAAGCCCGTCACCACCGTGTTGTCGCCGAGCACCGCCTTGACCGCTTCCACTTCCTCCTCGACGCGCCCGCCCATCACCAGTTTGCGGCCCACACAACTGACCAGCAACGCAAGACAAGCGTCATCGGCACGGGTTGCGGGACGCGCCGCGCCGGCCGCCGCCTCGGCACCATCCACCAGGGCATCAGTGCTGGCGGTCATCAGGCGCAGGTATCCGCCTTCGACAATGTCTCCCGCGAGCGTCAGGCTTCCAGCGGTTTCATCGATACCGAGGATGGTACGAATCAGCCCCGTTTCGCCGCGGTCCGGTCCGATCATTGCGAACGGAAACAGCAAACCCGATGCCGGCAAATCGCTGGCGTAATCACCCAAATAGCGCCGGTAGATTTCGAGTGCGGGTTCGCCGTCAAGCTCGTACAGAATGTTGGCTCGCGCACGCGTCACCAGACGCGTGACGCCAAACGGCTGCCACCCGCCAAACGAACCGAATGTCAGTTGAATGGCGTCGCCGTAAAAGCCGATGCCCACCACTTGCCTGTCGCTGACCACACCATCGCACAGCGTCCAGGTGTGCTGGAACAATCCGCCGTCACCCGCGAGTCCGCCGCTGACCGTGACCGCATCGCCGGCAACCTGCGCAATGCCGGCCACCAACGCGCTGCCGTTGATGTTGACACCCTGACCCAGCACCAGGATCGAACGCAAGCCATGTCCTGCGAGCTGTCGCGCCAGACGCTGCCCCGCGCCGGCCGAGTCTGTCATGCCACCATAGGCAATGCTTACAACACGAAACGCGGGTTCGGCAAAGTGCACGGCCGTTACCACGAGGTTGTCGTCAACGACACCTTGATCGGTAATTTCACCCGAAGTACTGCATCCCACCAAGTGTGCGGTCTCGCCCACGCAAGCGCGCAGTTGTGCGCCCAGATGCGGTTCGGTTAACCGGTGCGCCGAACCGAATACAAATACCAGCTGCGGCGCGATCTGCGCCAGCGGCGCCAGGGCAACGGCGTCAGTGGCGGCACCCATTTGCACCTGGCGGATTTCCATTGGCTGCGCTTATTCAAGTTAAGTTGGCGCATGGTATCGCGGCAACTGCGCACTCCGAAGGCACAATGTCACGTCGCCTTGCGGCGCAACATGGCCCGTGGCGGGCGCCCGTGACAAACGCCGCTCAGCGTAACGCAAGCACCTCGCCATTCACCAGATTGGGTGGCCTTTCCCCTGACAACGCCGCAACCAGGTTGCGCGCCGCCGTCATCGCCATCGCGCGGCGCGTGGCCTCGGTCGAACTGCCGATGTGCGGCACCAGCACCACATTCTTCAACGACAGAAAGCCTGCATCCAGCTTGGGTTCACCCTCGTACACGTCGAGTCCCGCACCGCGTATTACACCCTTCTTCAGCGCCTCGACCAGCGCCTTGTCGTCGACCACGCCGCCGCGCGTTGAATTCACCAGTATGGCGCCGGGCTTCATCATCGCCAGTTCGGCCGCGCCGATGAGATGGTGCGTTTCCGGCGCATAGGGTACCTGCAGGATGATGAAGTCCGATTGCGCCAGCAGATCCCCCAGGCTCACAAAGGCGGCACTGAGGCGTTGCTCGATGTCGGGAGCGACACGCTTGCGATTGTGGTAGATCACTCTCATGTCAAAGCCCTGCGCGCGCTTCGCGATCGCCTGTCCGATACGCCCCATGCCGACGATACCCAGCGTGGCGTGGTGCACGTCCACGCCCAGCCATTGCTTGAGCTTCCAGCCGGTCCACGCGCCCTGGCGTATATACGATTCGACTTCCGTAATGCGCCGCGCCGTGGCCAGCATCAGCGCAAAAGCGAGATCGGCGGTGCTGTCGTCCAGCACGCCCGGCGTATTGGTCACCTGAATGCCGCGCGCGGTGCACGCCGGTACATCGATGTTGTTGTAGCCGACCGCGATATTCGCCACTGCCTGCAATTGCGGACAGCTTGCGAGCAGCGCCGCATCGACCTTATCGGTCAGCGCGCACATCAGTCCCTGCGCGTTCGCAAGCGCGGCAGCCAGTGCCTCCGGCGAGTAGGGCGCATCAACCTGATTGGCGTGGACTTCGCAATGCGTGCTCAGGTAATCAATTGCGTCATCGAAAACTTCGCGTGTGACCACCACCCGCGGCTTTTTTGGAGGATTCACGTTTACGGACCTTCTATAGGTATATTCAGCGGATGGCGCGGCGATGAGGACAGCACGTACCAAATACAACGCCGGGCATGCGGCCCTCGCTCGCGCGCAGCTCCCGCGTCGTTTGCAGCAATACGCGGGCTGGACACGGTTCCCGCAGATCGAAGCATGCCCGATGCTCCATGATCACAACCGGACGGCGCGTCAATCGACCCTGGCTTTCAGCGACTGATAGAGGTCTGCCGCCATCAGTACAAGCCCGATCAGAATCACAATCGACAGCGATACCTGCTTCAACTTCCAGGCGATGGCCACGTTGAACACCAGGAAAAGACCCACCGCAATTGCCGCGGCCAGATATTTCATGCCCATGTTGGAAACTCCAGTCCAGGTTCCAATTATATTTCAGCCAGCGCGCCGATCAGCCAGCGTGCCGTGCGCAACAAACGCGCATCGCCCATGCGCGGCCCCACCAGTTGCACGCCCAGCGGCAGGCCATTGGCACCGCGCATCAGCGGCAGATTGAGCGCGGGCATGCCGCAGTACGTCCACAGCGTGCAGAAAGCGGGATCCCCCGTCGAATCCAGCCCCCGCGGCGCGGTGCCGGTCGCGGCAGGCGTCAGTATCGCATCGTAGCTGGCGTAGATTTCGCCCAATGCCTCGTTCACCAGGGACATGCGCGCCAAAGCCTTCTGGTAATCGAGTGCCGAAATGGCGCGGCCTCGCGCCAGTTGCTCACGCAGGGAATCCGACAGGCGCTCTCGGCCACGCTCCCATTCGGCATCAAAATTGGCCGCCATCTCCGCCTGCATCACGATGCGGTGCCATTCCCAGGCCTGCGCGGCCGATACCGGCAACTCAAGTTCTTCGGCACGATCGCCCAGATGGGCCACCGCTTCGGCAAAGGCCTCGTGCGTTTCACGCTCCGCGCGATCCCACACCGGCGTCTTGATGAATGCAATACTCGGTGTCAGCGGCGGCGCCTGGCGCGCCGTTTCCCACAGCGGCATACGCGCCCGCGGCGCGGTATCGGGGTCCGCCGCATCGCCGCCGATCAGCAGTTCAGCCAACAGGGCCACATCGTCCAGGGTCCTGCCGAAAACGCCGATCTGATCCAGCGACCGTGACTGCCTGAGCACGCCACCACGCGAAATCAAGCCATATGACGGCTTGAATCCATAGACGCCGCAGTACGCGGCGGGACGGATCACCGAGCCGTTGGTTTGCGTGCCGACCGCCAGCGGTGCCATGCCCGCGGCAACCACTGCGGCCGACCCGCTGGAAGAGCCGCCCGGCGTGTGCTCGGGGTTGTGCGGATTGCGGGTTTTGCCCGGCGCATAGGTAGCCAGTTCCGTGGTTACCGTTTTTCCCATGATCACGGCGCCGGCCGCACGCAGCGTGCTGACCAGCGACGCATCCGCCGCGGGCGTTCGTCCCGCGTGCAACACAGTGCCGTCCTCGGTCGGCATGTCCGCGGTATCGATGATGTCCTTGATGCCCACCGGCACCCCGTGCAGCGGCCCGGTCGGCACGCCCTCCTTGCGCAAGTCATCCCGTGCGCGCGCACGCTGCAGGGCGTGATCGGCATCCAGATACGCCCACGCCTGCACCTGGCCATCCACCTCGCGCACGCGCGCCAGACACGCAGCCATCAACTGCTCCGCGCTGATGGCTCCCTCCCGTATGGCGCTCGCGGCATCGAGTGCAGACAGCTGGTTCAGGTTTTCCGGTTCCATGGGCCGCGTCTATCCGTACATCCTGCCGGGCAGCCACAACGCAACGCCCGGGAACACATAGATCAGCAGCATGCACAGCAGCACAATGTAGAGAAACGGCATGCAACCGCGGAAGATCTGCGTCAACAGCAGCGATGGCGGCGACACGCCCTTCAGGTAATACGCCGACATGGCCATCGGCGGCGACAAGAACGCCGTCTGCAGATTCAGCGCCACCAGCACGCCGAACAAAATCGGATCGATGTTGAAGTGCGGCAGCAGCGGCAGGAAGATCGGCACAAAAATAATGATGATCTCGGTCCATTCCAGCGGCCAGCCCAACAGGAAAATGATGAACTGCGAGGCAATCAGGAAAGTGATTGCGTTCAGGTCCATGCCGAGCACGAAATCCTTGATGATGCCTTCGCCCCCGAGATAGCTGAAGATGGAGGCAAATGTCGCCGAACCCACGAACAGCCAGCACACCATTGCCGAGGTGCGCGCGGTCAGAAACACCGCTTCGCGAAGCCGTTCCCAGGTCAGCGAGCGATAAGCCAGGGCCAGCAGAAATCCGCCCAGCGCGCCCACTGCCGCGGCTTCGGTCGGCGTCGCCAGACCGAACATGATCGCCCCCAGCACCGATATAATCAGCAGCGCCAGCGGGAAAAACGAGATCATCAGCAACCTGGACACTTCCGCCAGGGTGTAAGTTGTTTTCTCTTTCAGCGGCGGCGCGAGGCTGGGCTTCACGATGGCGATTACAATCACATACACGATATACAGGCCCGCCAGCAAAAATCCCGGAAAGAACGCCGCAGCGTAAAGCTTCACCACGGATATGCCCGCCTGCGCGGCGTACACGATCAACATGATCGACGGCGGAATCAGTATCCCGAGACAGCCGCCGGCGCAGATCACGCCGGACGCAAGCCGGTTATCGTAACCGGCCTTGACCATCTGCGGCATTGCCAGCAGCCCCATCAGCGTCACTACCGCGCCGACGATGCCGGTTGCCGTCGCGAACAGCGCACAGGTGGCAAGGGTTGCCACGGCCAGCGAGCCGGGCACATGCCGCGTGGCAATCTGCAGACTGCGAAACAGATTGTCGAGTATGTTGGCGCGTTCGATCAAATAGCCCATCAGCAGAAACAACGGAATCGACACCAGCGCATCGTTGTTGAGCACCGTAAAGGTGTTCTGAGTCAGCAGGTAAAACACTCTGTTGTCGAAAAAAGCCTGAGCGGGCTGAAAGTAGGCGTAATAGCCAAATCCCACGCCCAGCGCCATCAGCGTGAACGCGACCGGGAATCCGATCATGATGGTGGCGACCAGTATGCCCAGCATGGCCAGCGCGATAACGGGATCACTCATGGCATTATTCCTTGGCTTTCGGCTGCCTGGCGACTTCTTCCAGTATCTGATCGGCCAACTCCTGCACATCGTGCAAACGCGGCTCCCAATGACCCTGTTTGATGCATTGAACACAGCGCAGAAATTCGGCGACGCCCTGCAACGCCAGCAGCCCGGCACCGAAAGGAATCATCATTTTCAGCGGCCAGATCGGCACTCCTGCCGGGCTGTTTACGCTGACTTCGTGGATGCGCATGGATTCGTAGCCATAACTCCAGCCGGCGTAGACCAGCGCCAGCACGCCGGGAAAGAAAAAAAGCATGATCAACACCAGCTCCACGCCGGCTTGCGTGCGTGGCTTCCACAGCCGGTAAAACATATCGGCTCGCACGTGGCCGCCGCGCGACAGGGTATAGGCACCCGCCATATAGAACACGGCGCCATACATCAGATAGCTCAGGTCAAACGCCCAACTGGTGGGATTATTGAGCGCGTAGCGCACGAACACCTCGTAGCATGTGCCCAGAGTCAGCGTCACGATGCACCACGCGAACGCATGGCCCACCGATTTGCTCAGTTGGTCGACGCCATAAATGAAGCGATTCATCGTTCGCGTAGCCCCCCAAAAAATAAGGGGCGGCACCTGTCAGGTACCGCCCCATAGCATCGCAAATCCCGTGACTACGGGCCCGCTTGTATCAGGACGGGATCTTCTCTTTGAAAACGTGTTCGTAACCCATCCGGTACTCGGCATCGTTGACGAACCAGTAGTAGGCCACCTTCTTCGCCCATTCCCGCTGCGAATCGACCACCTTCTTGAAGAATGGATCTTCGTCCGACAACTTCTTGGTCAGTACGTCCCATGCCTTGAGCTGATCCTCGAAGACCGATTTCGGGGTGCGCAGCACATTGACCTTGAACTTGGTGCGCAGGGTTTCCAGGTCGTCGGAGTAGTTCTTCATTGCGGTCCAGAAGTTGGCCGAACTGGCCGCCTCGACCCCAATGCGCAGGATCGCCTGCAAATCCTTGGGCAAGGCGTCAAACTTCTTGCGGTTGAATATAATCTCAAAAAACTCCATCGCCTGATGGAAACTGCCCATCATGTAATTCTTGATCACGTCCTGGGCGCCAAAACGCATGTCGGAGGTCGGGTTGTTAAACTCGAATGCGTCGATTACGCCTTTTTCCAGCGCAGGGATAATTTCGCCACCGGGCAACTGCGTCACTTTCGCGCCCATTTCCTGCATCAGGTCGGCCGCCAGCCCCACCGTGCGGTATTTCAGGCCCTTGATGTCTGCAGCGGATTTCACCGGATTCTTGAACCAGCCCAGCGGCTGGGTGGGCATCGGCATCGCGAAATAACCGACCACATCGAGGTTGAGCTTTTTCAGCAGTTCCTGATACAGCTCGAGACCGCCACCACGGTAAATCCACGCCAGCGTCTGCTGCGCGTCGCAGCCGTTGATCGGGCCGGAGCCGAACAGTGACGCCACCTTGCTCTTACCATACCAATACACCGGCACCGAGTGCCCGGCGTCCAGCACGCCTTTATTTACCGCATCCATGACTTCAAACGGCTTTACCACGGAACCGGCCACCAGATAATCGATGCGCAGGCGCCCTTCCGACATTTCATTGACGCGCTTCACATACTCCTCGGCCATCTCATTGAAGATGTCCTTGGCGCCCCAGGAGCCTTGCATCTTGATTACCACGGTCGATGGCTTGACGATGGCCGCCGGAGCCGCCGGCGTTGCCGCCGACGTTGCCGCAGGTTTCGGCGTTTCGGTCTTGCCACAGGCCGCCAGCGCGACCGCGGACATGGCCGCCGCACCGGTCAGAAACTTCCGGCGCGTGGTGTCGCTTTGGGTATCTGTTGGTACTGCAATATTCTTGTCTGGCATTGCTTCCTCCAAAGATTTTCGAACAAAGAACCGTTGACGCCAGGGGAGCGGCACGGGCTTGGCGGCGACCTGCTCAAATAGGCACTTGTTTTTATACTTCAAAGAAGACGCGATCGCGGACCGCAGCGAAGATTTATGGTAGCGGGTTAATCAGGCCAAAGCAAGATAAAAGCGGCGCCGATAAACCCACGCAAGCGCAGGCGCCGTACACCCTGCGTGCGGCGCACCCGGTTGCACACGGGAAGCCGCCCGCATTGACCTTTTCTTGACACCTGTTGACGCCACGCGGCGCAAGCGCCAACCGGTCAGCCGCGGCATCGGGTTCCCTATTACGCTGGCCGTGTCACCCCAGCGTCGGCATATTAAACCCGGTCGGCACCGCATTGGCATCCGGCCAGCGTGTGGACACCACTTTGCCGCGAGTGTAGAAGCGCACGCCTTCCATGCCGTGCACATGAGTATCGCCGAACAGCGACGAGCGCCAGCCACCGAACGAGAAGAACGCCACCGGCACCGGAATCGGCACATTGATGCCGACCATGCCGACTTCGATTTCGCGCTCGAACTTGCGTGCCGCGCCGCCGGAACGCGTGAACACCGCCGTGCCATTGGCATAGGGATTGGCATTGATCAGCGCGATCGCCTCGTCCAGCGTCTTCACCCGCACCACCGACAGCACCGGGCCGAAGATTTCATCGCGGTAGATGCTCATCTCCGGCTTCACGTGATCGAACAGTGAGGCGCCCAGAAAGTAGCCCTCTTTTGACTTGAACGTGCGTCCATCGAGCGCCAGCGTCGCGCCTTCGGCGACACCCTTGTCGATGTAGCCCGCCACCTTGTCGCGATGCGCCTGCGTCACCAGCGGCCCCATGTCCGGTTCCTTGCCGTCGATCTTGCTGGTACCGGCACCGATTTTCAGTGCCGCGCCTTTTTCCCGGATTTTGGCCACGATCTTGTCACCGATGTCGCCCACCGCCACCACCGCCGAAATCGCCATGCAGCGCTCGCCCGCCGAACCGTAGCCCGCGCCGATCAGCGAATCGGCAACAAAGTCGATATCCGCATCGCTGTTCATGTCCGGGAGCACCACCGCGTGGTTCTTCGCGCCGCCCAGCGCCTGCACGCGCTTGCCGCTCCTGGCGCAGGTTTCGTAGATGTACTTCGCGATGGGCGTTGAGCCCACGAACGAAATGGCCTTGATGTCCGCGTGGTTCAGGATTGCATCCACCGCCTGCTTGTCGCCATGAACCACGTTGAACACGCCATCGGGCAGGCCGGCTTCCTTGAACAATTCCGCGAGTCGCATGGCTGTCGACGGCACCTTCTCCGACGGCTTCAACACAAACGTGTTGCCGCAGGCAATCGCCACCGGATACATCCACAGCGGCACCATCGCCGGAAAATTGAACGGCGTGATGCCCGCACACACGCCGATCGGCTGCCGCAGCGAATGACAATCGACACCGGTGCCGACTTCCTCGCTGTGCTCGCCCTTGATCAGATGCGGGATGCCCATCGCGAACTCCACCACCTCGAGTCCGCGCTGCACCGACCCGCCGGCATCCGCCAGCGTCTTGCCATGCTCGGCCGTCACCAGTGCAGCGAGCTCGTCGCGATGCGCGTCGATCAATTCACGATACTTCATCAGGATGCGCGCGCGGCGCAGCGGCGGCGTGTCGCGCCACGCCGGAAACGCCGCCTTTGCGGCCGCTACCGCGGTGTCGATATCCGCCTCATTGCACAGCGGCACGCGCGCGGTAATCGTACCGGTGGCCGGATTGGTGATATCGCCCGTGCGCGTGCTGCGGGCTGCTGCCGGCTTGTTGTTGATCCACAGTGGTATATTTGTAACAGATTGATTTTCAACAGGTTTATTCATTTCCAGCTCCGTCGTTGCAACGTGTCGTTCGGATTGTCGGGGCAAGTCCCGTGGCTCGCGATTGCGATTGCAGGCGATTCACGGTGTTGGTGTTATCGCATTGATGCTACACCAAAATCCAGCGCGTCCGCTGCGGCGTCACGCCGCTTTGAGCAGTCCCAACACACGCAACAATTCCGCCGTCAGCGCGCGTTCGCCATCGAGAAAAGCGCGCAGCGGCGCGCCGGTCAGAAATTGATCCGACCAGCTGTTCGCGGCAAGCTCCGCCTTCCACGCCGGTTGGTTGACCGCTGCGGCGAGCGCCTGTTGCCAGTACGCGGTCTGCGCGGCAGTGATGCCCGGCGTGCCCAGCACGCCACGCCACTGGCCCATGACGCACGGCACGGCCAGTTCATGCCATGTGGGCGCGGCCGCAAATTCGCCGGCCATGCGCTCGGGCGATGACACCGCAAGCAGCCGCACTGTGCCCTCCGCCAGCGCCTTGCGCGTACTCACCGCCGAGATCACGCCCAGTGGCGCGTTGCCCGCCACCACATCGTCAACCGCGTGCAGCGCCGACTCGAACACGCGCAACTGCAGTTGCCGCGGATCGCCGCCCAGATGCTGCACGATCTTGCCCATTGCCAGATGATTGGTGCTGCCCACGGCGGTGGCCAACGCCACCGTCAGCGCGGCCGGGTTCGCCTTCAACTGTGCCAGCAACGCCTTCGCATCATTGAGCGGCGAATCCGTACGCACGATAAACGCCAGGTACTCGGTATAGAGATTCGCCAGCGGCGGACACACCTCGTAATCGAAATCGCTCACACCCAGGATGCGGTTGTTCACCAATGGCGGCGCGCTGATCGACAACACATGCCCGTCTGCCCCGCGGGCGCGCAATGCATCCCACGCATTGCCGCCGCCCTTGCCGCCGATGTTGGTAACCTTCATCGGCACATCCACGATGCCGGCGTCGGCGAGTATCCGTATCAACATGCGCGCAGGCCGGTCCTGTCCGCCGCCGGCTGGCGTGCCCACGATCATCTCCACCTCGCGCGACGGGCGCCAGGCGCCGATGGCGTTGGATGCTGTGTTTTCGGCGCTCATATCGGCATCGCCCCCAAGAAAATAAATTGTTTAAAATCAATAGTTTATAAAATATCTCTGGTGCTTCGGCGCACGACCGGTTTCATCGCGCCGGCACAGGATTGATGGATCATGGGCCGGAGTTATCACGCCTTCAAGACGCCGTGAGTACGTTCAGCGCGCCGTCACCTTCGCATCGCGGATCACCTTTTGCCACTTGGCCGACTCTGCCTGCACGAATTGCGCAAACTGTTCGGGCGTGTTGGTTCGGGCGCCAATGCCGGATTGCAGCAACAGTGACTTCGTTTCGGGCACGGCCGCAGCCTTCACCAATACACCGTTCAGGCGCGTCACGATGGCCCGTGGCGTCGCTGCCGGCACGAACACGCCGGTCCAGTTGTTGACTTCGCAGCCCGGCAAGCCGGCCTGCGCGATCGTCGGCAAATCCGGCAAGCCGGAAAACCGCAAGCTGTTGGTGATGGCCAGCGGGCGCAATTTTTGCGCACGCACCATGCCGATCCCCGATGCCACGGTGGAAAACATCAGTTGCACATTGCCGGACACCAGATCCACCATCGCCAGTGGACCGCCTTTGTACGGCACATGAACCATTTTCGTGCCGGTGACGATCTGGAACAACTCGCCGGCCAGATGATCGGGCACGCCAACGCCGGACGACGCAAAATTCAGACTGCCCGGACGCTTTTTCGCCAGTGCCACCAAATCGGCCACCGAACGCACCGGCAACGCCGGGTGCACCACCAGCACGTTGAAAATATCGCCGGTGAGCGTTACCGGCGCCAGATCCTTCGGCGGATCGAAGGCAAGTTTCAGCCCCAGATGCGGGGCAATGGACACCTGCGCCACGGTCGCCTGCAGCAGGGTGTAGCCGTCGGGCGGCGACTTGGCCGCCACCTCCGAACCGATCAGCCCGCCGGCGCCCGAGCGATTTTCGATCACCACCTGCTGCCCCAGCGCAGCCGAAATCGACGAACCCAACGCGCGCGCCGAAACGTCCGTGCCGCCGCCCGGCGGAAACGGCACGATGTAGCGTATCGGACGCACCGGCCAGGATTGCGCGTGCAGCGCGCACGGCATCATCACCAGAACCGCGATGGCCATTGCGGCAGCACCGGGTACACCATCCTTCACGGGAACATCCATACCGGTTCCTCTCATGGTCTTTTCAACGATTTTTGTTGCACCGTAGTATCGGTGTCATTGCGCGCAGGGTCAAATCACGTGGCACAATTGCCCGTGCCACACCGACGACCGGCAAACGCGCCAGGCCGCACGCGTGTGGCCGGGACACTCAACATGACCCCAGCACGTATCATTGTCCTGACGACGCTGGCGATGATTGCCTTCGCCGGAAATTCGCTGCTGTGCCGCGTCGCGCTCAAGCACACCAGCATCGACCCCGCGAGCTTCATCACGGTGCGCCTTGCATCGGGTGCACTGATGCTGTGGCTGGTGGTGCGCCTGACGCGCGCCTCGGCGGCAGGCCATGGCAACTGGTTATCGGCACTGGCATTGTTTGCCTATGCCGCGGCATTTTCGTTTGCCTACGTGAGCCTGTCGGCCGGCACAGGCGCGCTCCTGCTTTTCGGCGCGGTGCAGGCAACCATGATCGGCTACGGCATGTGGAGCGGCGAACGGCTGCACGGGCTGCAACTGGCGGGTCTGGCGATGGCACTCGCGGGCCTGATCGGCCTGCTGCTGCCGGGCGTGTCCGCGCCGCCGCTAACGGGGGCGCTGCTCATGATCGGCGCCGGCATGGCCTGGGGTGTCTATTCGCTGCGCGGTAAGGGCGCCGGCGATCCAACACGCGTCACCGCGGGCAATTTTTTGCGCACGGTACCGATAGCGCTTGCCCTGAGCGTGCTGAACCTGCACGCAGCCACGTTCGATGCAGCGGGATTTGGATATGCCATCGCATCCGGCGCACTCGCTTCCGGACTGGGCTATGCGATCTGGTACAGCGCCCTGCCTGCGCTGAAATCCACCGCCGCCGCCACCGTGCAACTCAGTGTGCCGGCGATAGCCGCGGCTGGCGGCATCCTGTTTCTCGGCGAACCGTTAAGTCTGCGCCTGATATTGGCATCCACGGCCATCCTCGGCGGCATTGCGCTGGTCATCGCGAATCAGCGCAGAAAAGGCGGCGGCTGATTCGCGCTGGCCGCCGCGTGCATTGATCGCGGCCTAAGTCGCGTGCTTACGCGGCTCGGCGTCCATTCGCATGCAGCGCCAGCACATCCCACACCGCGCGATTGCAGGGCGTGGGCACGCCCGCCTTGCGGCCCAGTTGCACCACGCCGCCCGCAAGCCATTCAACTTCCAGCCGATTGCCGTTTCGCAGATCGTGGTGCAGCGAGGAATCCATGGTCGCCGGCACGCTGTCGGCAAATTTCAAGCGCTCGTCGGCATAGTTTTCGGGGAGCGCGACGCCCAACGCGCGCCCCACGGCCACCGCCTCCCGCATCAGATCGTGCAAAAAAGCGCGCGTCTGCGGATGCTCGCGCACCGGACCGATGGTGCTGCGCATGCTGGCCGTGGCACCCGACAAGCCGACCAGAAACGCGTACTTCTCCCAAATGGCAACACGCACGTCAGCCGACAATTCGGCCTGTATGCCGGCTCGGAGCAGGGCTGCCAGCAACCCCTCGGCGCGCGCGGATCGGCCGCCATCATATTCGCCGAACACCAGCCGCTGCAGCGGGCCGACCTGATGGATCACACCGGGGCGCGCGATATGCGTGCCGACATAGGCTACGCCGCCCATCAGCGCTTTTTCGCCGAATACGCCGCGCAGAATGTCATCCTTAACCACGCCATTCTGCAGCGACAGCACCGCGGTATCCGGGCCGACGATGGGCTGCAGCGAGCGCGCCACCGCTTCGGTATCCCATAGCTTGACCGCGAACAGGATCAGATCGGGCGTGCCTGCGGACAAGGGATCGTCAGTGACCTTGACGGGATTCAGCAGCGTATCGCCGTGCGCCTCACTCTCCAGCAGCAAACCGTGTTCGCGCATCGCCGCCAGATGCGCGCCGCGCGCGACAAAGGTGACGTCGCAGCCGCTGTGCGCCAGACGCCCGCCAAACAGGCCGCCCACGCCGCCTGAACCCATTACCAATATTTTCATAAATTATTGTTTAAAAACATATACCTACAAAGACATGCCATCCGCTCACCGGGTACCCAGCTTTTTATGCATCTGCTTCAGTTCCGCCAGCATGTTGCAAAAAACCGCGCCCTGCTCCAGCGCATCATCCAGCGCCACGTGCGTATGCGGCAGCGGATCCCACCAGCGCCGCGGCAGACGCTCCTTGGTCGTACTCTGCCAGTTGGAATTGGTGAGCGCCATGCCCAGCGTGCGCAGATCGATGCCGGAATGCCGGAACGGACTGCTGTGGGTGAACTTGAACAGATACCACTGCACGAACAGGAAGTCGAAGGTCACCGGTATACCCACAAACACCGGCAGACCAGGCAGCGCGTTGAGCCACGCCACACATTCAGCCATGCCTTTTTCCGGCGGCACACAATTCTGGCGGTGCGCCGCCCAGGCTTCCTGTTGTGTTTCCCACCACGCCATGGTACGCGGATGGCCGGTGGCGCCGGGCAGTGTTTCGAGATTGACGCTGAAGGTACTCACCAGCGTCTTGTCCGGCAGATACGCCGCGCAGCCCATCGACAGCATGGAGTGCGGACCGGGTATCGGCCCGTCGGTTTCGACGTCGGTGCTGACGTAGATTTCGGGTTGGTCGGTTTGTGTCATTTATCCGTGGTCCATCGAGGAAGATCAAGTTCGTTCAACGCAGATTTACGCAGATGAACGCAGATTAAACCGTGCAAATCCTGAGTGTCGCACCTGATCTTATCTGCGTAAATCTGAGTCAAAAAACGGTTGACCTTAACCTTGAGGTCGCCCGCATCGGCATCCATCAGAGCGCCTTCAGCGACTCGATCACCTTGCGCTTGACCACGATACCTTCGACACGGCGGCGTTCGCGCTCCTTGTTGGCCCGCTCTGACGGGATGCGGATCTCCTTTACGCCGGCCTGTTTGGGCAGCGCTTTCATCTCTCGCACGTACTGCGACATGCGCTGTTTGAAATCATTGCCGGGGAGCATGATGTCCGGATTCACCGCCCAGAACAAAAAGCCATAGTCACGCACCGCGCCTTGCGCGATAAACGAGCCTGCCAGCAGGCCGAGTGCCTGAATTGCAAAGCTCAGGCCGTAGCCCTTGTAGACATAATCCTTGCCGCCGAACGGCGTCACCCCGCCCTTGAGCGCCGCCGCGGCATCGCGCGTGGGATTGCCCTGGGCATCGATGCCCACGCCTTCAGGCAACGGTTCGCCAAGATGGGCGTGCAGCATGATGTCGCCCCACATCAGCGACGCGGTGCCGATGTCGAAGGTTATCGGCCCTTCTTCCGATGGAAAACCAAAGCAGATCGGATTGGTGCCCAGCGCGGGCTGGGTCGCGCCGGGCGGCACCACGTGCGGCTGCGCGCTGGCCGAGTGCATCGCCACATAGCCCTGCTTCACGATCTGCTCGACAAAATACGCGTTGCGGCCGCTGTAATAGCTGTTGTAGACGCCAACGCAGGCGATGCCATGTGCCCTGGCCTTTTCCAGCGCCTTGTGCGCGGCGTGATAGCACGCCACATAGCCGACGTTATTGCCGCCATCCATCAGCGCGGATACCGGCGTTTCCTTGACCACTTTGATGGGTGTGCGGCCTTGCTTGAGTTTTTTATCACCCGCCATCGCGAGAATACGCGGCAGTCCGGCAAACTTGTAGCCGCACAGCATGTTGTCGATCAACTGATCGACAACAATACGCGCATCTTCCGCGCCATACCCGATGCGCTGCACCGCGGTTTCGCCGATGGCGCGCGCATCGGCCTCGGTCAGGCGCATGGTGTCGGGTTCGTCGGCATCCAGTTTGTCGCTGGGTGGTGTTGCTTGATTCATGGCAATTTTCCGTAGTGTTTGATTCTCTATGACGCGTGTAACGTAAGGCGCGGTTTCATTGCGGGTGAGTACCGCGTCCAATACCAACCTCACCAGCCAACGGTGTGCAACTGCGCCGCGACCCCGGTGTTGCGACGCACACCTCACGTCGCACGATCATCAGCGCTTTACCGCATCCCCCGCACCATTGCCCGCGATACGCCCGAACACCGTGCCCGACACCAGTCCGGTGCCCGCCGGATAGTTGAAGTAGAAAATGCCGCCGACCATTTCACCTGCCGCGTACAGTCCCGGAATCCCCTGATAACCAAGGTCCAGCACCTGCCCGGTTTCGTGATCAATGCGCAGGCCGCCGAAGGTAAAGGTGATGCCGCAGGTCACGCCATAGGCCTCGAATGGCGGCGTATCCAGCACATTCGCCCAGTTCGACTTCACCGGTTCGATGCCCACGGTGCAGCGCCCGTCGCGCACCGCATGGCTGAAGGGCACGTCGGTTTTCACCGCGGCATTGTATTCGCGCACGGTCTTGAGAAACTGCTGGCCATCCACGCCCTCCAGCTTGGCCGCCAGTTCTTCCAGCGTGTTCCCCGTGAACCTGGTCACCTCGCGGCCGCTGTACTCCTTTTTCAGCAGCGGCTTGGTCTTCGCATCGAACACCTGATAGGCATACTGCCCGCTCTGGCGCAGCACCTCGGCCCCGTATTTGGCATAGGTGTAGTTGTAAAAATCCTGCCCTTCATCGACGAAACGCTTGCCCTCGGCATTGATCATGATCGACAGCGGATAGCTATGGCGATACGGGTCATGCGATTTTTCAACGATGCCAAATTCCGGCGCATGGCGTTCCCACGACACCGCATGCCGTCCCGACCAGTTGCCGTACGGACAGGCGCCGATCTCCAGCGCCATCTTCAGGCCCTCGCCCAGGTTGTGACGCGTGCCGCGCACTTTCGCCAGCTCCCAGCCCGGCCCCAGGTAGCGCGTGCGCCATTCGGGATTGGCTTCAAAGCCGCCGCAGGCAAGCACCACCGCCTTGGCGCCGAACTCGACTGGCACGCCCTTTTGCTTGGCGCGCACACCCTGGACCTTCACCCCATCGTAAATCAGCGAGATCGCGCGCGTTTCGTAAAAAATCTCGATGCCTTTTTTACCCGCGGTCTTGGTCAGATCTTCCACCAGCCCCGCGCCGCCGCCATTCACGGTCAGGGGAAAACGGCCGAAAAACTTGCGCTTACCGTTGACGATGGCCGACTGCGCGCCATAATTCGGCACGAATGACGCGCCCTGGCTGCGCAGCCACACCATGCCGGCGTGACTTTGGGTGATCAGCGCTTCGCTCAGATTCGGATCGGTGCGAAATGCGGTGACGCGGTACAGATCGTCGTAAAACTCGTCGATGGTATTGCTGTCCCAGTCGGTGTTTTTGGCTTCGTCCTCCGGAATTTCAGTGATCTGCTGCAATTCCTCGACCTTGCTATAGGCAAATCGCATCACCCCGCCCGCGAAGCGGCTATTGCCGCCCGACTCGTCCACGGCTGCTGCTTCCAGCATCGCTACGGTAGCACCCTTGTCGCGCGCCGACAGCGCCGCGCACAGCGCGGCATTGCCTTTGCCTACCACCACCACATCGTACACTTTCATTCCTGTTCTCCTCCTTGAAATGGCAAACCGTTTTATCACATGCGGTAGCGCTTGACCAAGGCTTC
>CADECM010000003.1:0-74927 GCA_902825845.1 uncultured beta proteobacterium | reverse complement strand
CAGGCCACATCAATCATCGCCATCGCCATGCGTACAATGCCCTGCACGCCGATCAGGGTGTAACGTTTGTACAGCACGCGCCACACGTCGGCCGGATCGGCGCTGAGTCCCTTGACGGCGCTCAGCGCATCGTCTAGAAACCGCTGTATCGCGCCCGCTGCCGCCGGCGTGTAGCAGAACTGGTAGGCGTGCCCGGTAACGCCCTGTTCCGTTTCCACATCGACCAGCAACAATGGTGCCTCGCGCACGGCTTGCGCGCTGGTGCCGAGGACGTAAGTCATCGGCACCTTGATCGCGGTGCCGCGAATATTTCGCAGGGTTAACGGCGGCCGGGTCACGGCATCAAGCTCTCGACAGCATGACATTGCGGTCGCCGCGAGACGGCGAGTATCCAGCCTTCATGGTTTCGCCTGCGTGCCGCACGCGTTATTTATAGAGCCCCTGCCTGGCGAGCCAATCCTGTATCAGACCAGCGATCTGATCGCTGTTTTTGTCCATCATTATCATGTGAGAGTTGCCTTTGATGCCGATCTTCGGCAGATCAATCACGTCGTAACGGCCGCCGGCAGCCTTTACCTGCTCCAGAAACTTCAGTTCATTGCCACGGATGGTGGGCCAGCGCGGATCTTCTTCGATGTAGTCGCCGTACACCGCCAGTATGGGAATGTTCCTGAGATTGCCGGCCAGCTTGGGATCACCCGTGCCTGCCGGCTCCACCAGCACCAGCGCCTTTACCTTGTCGGGACGCGCCTGGGCGACTTTCTGCCCGAACGAGCCGGATTGCGAGTGAATCAGCACCACACATGGACACACTTTGTCGACGAGTTCGATGTATGCGCGAATGATGGCGTCGTCAGTCGTGGTCCAGCGCGGCACCCCTTGCTTGGTGAAATTGTCGTAGCCCTCGGCCGGAAACTGGCTTCCGGGCTTTAACTTCATTTTCGATACATCCTTGTTGTAGGAGCCTTTGCCGGCGCCAATGCGAAACCGTTCGAACGGATTTTCCTTGGTCAGGAACAGCGGCTCGCTCGTGAACACATCGGGATACATCGCCCAGCCGGACCGCCCGCGCTCGACCGCATCGGAGTTGTAAACCGCCCAGCCTTTGCGCAGAAAGTAGTTCAGCCAGCCTTCGCGCCCGTCGGGCGTGGTCTCATAGGTGACGCCGGTCAAACCGCCGCCATGCCACATCAGCAGGGGAAGCGCGCCCCGCGCATTCTGCGGGATGAAATACTGCACGTACATCTGCTCGACCTGATATACGCCGTTCGGGTCCACCTTCGCCGGCACGCCACCGGGCGTGAACGTCACTTCTTTCACCGGCTTGCCGGTGATCGTGACCTCGCGCCCGCCGATATGGAACGACCCCATGGATTTCAGGGTAATCGGTGCCTGCGCGCAGGCACTCCCCGCCACTATCGCGCCGCAAATCAGTAGTACAGATCGTAGTGAATTCACCATGCTCTCCCTGTTTGAAAGTACTGCTGTCATTATCACCGAACAGGCGCAGCCCACCGCCTGCACGTTCATTTACGGCTTGTCCTGCCTTGCTCTTTTGAGCCGCGCCAGCGCCGGCGGCAACGGACGGCGCGCGCCATCCAGTTTCCAGCCGCGCTGCGCCGCTGTCCGCTCGATGGATGCCATACGTTCCGCGGTCAGTGGATGGCTGCGCAGGATGGTGACCTGCGTGGACGACGGCTGGAGTCTGGCGAAAACATCGAAAATATCGCGCGCGCCGCCGACATGGCCATACACCGCTGCCAGCGCGGCCATGGCCTCGGCATCGGCTGCGCTTTCCTGACGGCGGCTGTAACTCAGCAGCGGCAACACGCCGGCAGTCTGCAGCGCGCTGCCGGCGGCGCCCTCGCCCAAACCCACGGATATCAGCGACAGCGTCAGCCCCACAGCGATGCCGCGCCCCAGGCTCGCCGCGGGATGGCGCAGCTTGGCATGCGCCATCTCATGCGCCAGCACCATCGCCACGGCATCCTCGCTGTCAAATTTCTCGATCAGTCCGCGATAGAACACCACATTGCCACCGAGGGTGGCAAAGGCGTTGGCAACGGCGTCCGGCGCGTAGTGCACCTGAATTTCCATGCCCGGCGGCAGCTGCATCACGGGCGCCAACTTCGCGGCGATGGCACGCAAAGCGGCGCGCGCTTCCTCCGCGGCCACGTCGCGCGGCTTGTCCTGCCAGTGTTGCGAAATGCGGCGGGCGTAATCTTTTTCCACGGAAAACGGCAGGCGTGACGCGATCTCGCCGGCAAAGAAGCCGATCAGCGCCGCCGCGATGGCGACCACACCGAGCAATCCGAACACCAGCCACGCAAATTCCCTGAGCGGATGTTCCGAACTGTAATTGACCGTTTCGTCGGGTTGCCGGTTTTCGTACTGCATGACCTACGGCGCGGGTGCTCGCGGCGCCGCGGACTTCAACGCCGTGCCGTAGGCCATCACCTCCATCGCCGGCAGGCCCTTGCGCGCGCCGCCCGACACCGTGGTGGTCTCGACCTTGACGTTGACGATCAGCGTACTGCCAAAGCGCTGCGCCTGTTCCTTCATGCGCAACGTCGCCTCGCGCCGCGCGCGGTCGAGCAGTGATTCGTACGACGACAGGCGTCCGCCGCCCAGCGTGCGCAGTCCCGCGACACACTGCTTGAAATAGTCCGAACTGATCACTACCGAACCGCTCACCAGCCGGCATTCCTGCGGTGTCACCACGTCCGGCGGATAGCGCACGGCAAACGCCAGCACCTTCGCGTACTTCGCTTCACGCTCGCGTATCGACTTGAAGTGCGCACGTTCGTTCCAGCGCCCGACAAAATAGCCGAGCGCGAGCAGCGCCAGAAATATCAACCACTGGATCGATTCCATAGCGGCTACTCCAGCACCACCGCGGTGCCGTAAGCCAGAATTTCCGCCGCGCCCATGGTGATCGACGTCGCCTGATAGCGCACGTTCAACACCGCGTTGGCACCTATCGAGGTGGCCTGCGCCATCATGCGCTGCGTGGCTTCCTCTCGCGCTTCCTGCATCAGTTCAGTGTAGCCTTTCAACTCTCCGCCGACGATATTCTTGAGTCCGGCCAGCAAATCGCGCCCCACGTGCTTGGAACGCACCGTGCTGCCCTGCACCAGGCCCAGATGCGTGCGCACGCGGCGTCCCGGCACGATTTCGAGATTGGAAACGAGCAAACTGTCTCGCAGCAGTGCATTGGCCATCGTGTTCTCCCTGGAATTCCTGCGACATCAATCGATGCGCGCACCGCTGTCTTTTACCACCTTGCCCCACTTCACCGCCTCACGTTTGGTGTGTGCCATGAACTGCTCGGGCGTGCTGCCGACCGGCTCGATACCATCGCGCAGCAGACGATTGCGGATGTCGGGCAGCTTCAGCACTTTGGCGATTTCGCTGTAAAGCCTGTCCACGACCGGCTTCGGCGTGCCGCCGGGCGCGCAGGCACCGGCCCAGGAAATCGCCTCGAACCCGGGCACACCCTGCTCGGCGACGGTGGGAATGTCCTGCATCGTGACAAAGCGTTTGCCGCTGCTGATGCCGAGCACGCGCAGCTTGCCTGCCTTCACATGCGGCATCGAACTCACCGGCTGGTCGAACAGCATCACGACCTGTCCGCCGATGAGATCGCCCATGATCTGACCGCTGCCCTTGTACGGTACATGCACCAGTTTCAGGCCCGCCACGGTCGCGAAATACGCCGCCGACAAATGCGACGCCGTGCCGACCCCCGAAGAGGCATAGTTGATTTCTCCGGGGCGCGTTTTGGCGACCGCGATGAACTCGCGGATGTTCTTCGCCGGCAATGAGGGGTGTGTCACCACGATGTACGGCAGCGATCCGGTCTGCGTGATGTGGGCGAAGCCCTTCTCCGGATCGTACGGCAGTTTGGAATACAGGAATGGCTGTATCGCGAATACGCCGGTGGTGCAGGCAAAAATCGTGTGGCCGTCGGGCGGCGCCTTGGTGGCAATCTCGGCCGCAATATTGCCGCCCGCGCCGGGCCGGTTATCCACCACCACCTGTTGACCGATGGATTTGGACATCTCCTGCGCGATCATGCGCGCAACAATATCGGTCGAGCCGCCCGGTGCAAAGCCCACCAGAAAGCGTATTGATTTGCTGGGAAAGGTTTGCGCAACCGCCGGTAACACCGCGCCAACGCCAATAAAAATATTCATTAAAAACATATACTTACGAAGCATCACCCACTCCCGAAAAATACCGCTTTCGCGGTGTCACGCCATCCCGATCGGCTCCGCCAACGGCGCCGCGATTGCGCCCGGCCGTGCAAGCATCAAATCATGCAACTGCTTGCGCACGCCCGCGTAGCCGGCGTCATCATACAGATTATGCATTTCGGCTGGATCATTTTTCAGGTCGTAGAGTTCGCCCGCGCCCGACGCCAGCTCGAAGGTGCATTTGAAATCGCGCATGCGCACGGTGCGCAGCTTCAGCGCGACGCCGCAACGGGAAGGATGCAAATGCCATTCGCTGTAAGCGGCGTCGCGGGTATCGGCGCCGCCGCCCAGCAGCTTTGCCAGGCTGCGGCTTTGAATGTCGCCCGGCTTTGCCACGCCCGCATAGTCGTAAAATGTAGCCGCCAGATCCAGCGTCGACACCGGCTCCACCACCAGTTGGCGGCTCGCCACCCGCGGTCCGCGCGCCACCATCGTCACGCGCAACAGGTCCTCATACGGCGTCGGCCCTTTGAGATACAAGCCGTGATTGCCGAGCAACTCGCCGTGATCGGTGGTGTAAATCACCAGCGTGTTGTCCGCCACGCCCGCGGCCTCCAGCGCGCTCAGGATGCGGCCGACGTTGTGGTCGATCTGCGAAATCATGCCGTAGTAGTTGGCCGTCATTTCCGCCAGTTGCGCGTCCGACTGATCCGGCACGCGCGAGCCCTCGGCGCGGAACTTGAGCATAACCGGATCGTCGAGTTGCGGCTTGCCTTCGAGCGACGCCTTGTGCCACCACGGCCGCCGCTCGAGATCGCGCGTGCGATATTTGGGCAACACCATGTCCTTCGGGTCGTACATCAGGCTCCACGGTTCCGGACAATCGAACGCGTGATGCGGGTCGGGAAACGACACCCAGGCGCAAAACGGCTGGTCGCCCTCGGCGCCGTTGCGGGCCGCCGCATCGCCGATCCATCGAATCGCGCGATCCGCCACCCATGTGCTGGAATGCCATGCCGCGGGCAGCGCCGAATACCACGTTTGCGCCGCGCCGGTGCCGGGGCGCGTCTCCGCAGCCCATAACGCGATGCCTTCGCCGCCGCCGCGCGACACCAGCCAGCGTTCGTAATGCCCCACCGCAGGCTCCTCCAGCGGCCGCGCGCGATGCAAATGGCCCAACGCGACCAGCTCGCAATGCTGGAATCCCATATACGGCCCGAACCAGCCGGGCCCATACTGCGCCTGACTCTTGTTGCACTCGGGCGTACCGGTGGGCGCGAACGTGGACTTGGTCGAAAAATGCGCCTTGCCAATGAAGCCGGTCTGGTAGCCCGCCTTCCCCAGCGTGCCCGCGAAACCGCTGTCGCCCACGCGCGGATCGAGATCGACGCCGTTGTCCCACACGCCGTGCGTCAGCGGCAGCATGCCGGTGAGGATCGACGCGCGCGACGGCTGGCACACCAGATTGGGCGTGATGCACGCCGAAAAACGCGTGCCCTCGCGCGCCAGCCGGTCGATGTGCGGGGTTTTGATATGCCTGTTTTCGAAGCCGTTGCAGTCGGCACGCTGTTGGTCGGAGGTGATCAGGAGGATGTTGGGGCGTTTTTTGTTCATTATGAGCTCGCAAGGTCAAAAGCGTTTGGCCACAGATTAACGCAGATTAACGCAGATGAAAAACCGTTCGTCGCAATGTCGGTTGTGGCGAACGCCGTCGTCACCCCAGAACCGCATCCGTCATGCGCGAGTTGCTATACTAGCCGTTCTTCTTCAACCCCAAAAAAATTCCATGCCATCCACGCGCCCGAACATCGTATTGATATTGGCCGACAACCTTGGCTGGGGAGAACTCGGCTGTTACGGTGGCGGCGTGCTGCGCGGCGCGCCCACGCCGCGTATCGACGTACTGGCCGCCGAGGGCATGCGGCTCACCAACTTCAATGTCGAGTCCGACTGCGTGCCGACACGCTCCGCGCTGATGACCGGCCGCCATCCGCTGCGCACGGGTGCCCTGCAGTCGGTGCCCGCCGGTCTGCCGCAAGGCATCGTGCCGTGGGAAATCACGCTTGGCCAGTTGCTGTCCGGCGCGGGCTACGCCACGGCCATCCACGGCAAATGGCATCTGGGCGATCGGCCCGGGCGCTACCCGCACGAGCGCGGCTTTGACGAATGGTACGGCATCCCGCGCACCACCAACGAGAGCATGTTTACCAGCACGCCGGGGTTCGACCCGTCAGTGGTGCCGCTGCCTTACGTCATGGAAGGCCGGCGCGGTGAAGCCGCAAGGGAAATCGCGGTCTACGACCTGGAATTCCGCCGCAAGATCGATTCGCAGCTCATCGAGCGCAGCATCGACTTCATGTCGCGCCAGCACAAGGCGAACAAGCCATTTTTCGCGTATGTACCGCTCACCCACCTGCACTTCCCGACCCTACCGCATCGCGATTTTGACGGGCGCACCGGCGCCGGCGAATTCGCCGATTCGATGGTCGAAATGGATTTTCGCGTGGGACAGATGATCGACTTTATCGACGGCGCGGGCCTGCGCGACAACACGGTGTTCATTTTCGCCAGCGACAACGGCCCGGAGTTCCGCCGCCCCTGGCGCGGCACCGCGGGCCCGTGGATCGGCACCTATCACACGGCGATGGAAGGCGCCTTGCGCGTGCCGTTCATGATGCGCTGGCCAGGACAGGTGCCCGCCGGTGTCGTATCGGACGAGATCGTGCACATTGTCGATGTCTACACCACGCTTGCCCGCATCGCCGGCGCCAGGGTGCCGGACGACCGGCCTGTCGACGGCGTCGACCAAAGCGACTTCTTTTTCGGCAAGTCCGCCAAGTCTGCGCGCGAGGGCTTCGTCTATTACATCAAGGACGAATTGCGCGCCGCCAAGTGGCGCGACTGGAAAATGCACATGCTGTGGGAAGCCGAGCCCAATACCGGCGTGCTGCATCTGGAAACGCCCTGGTTGTTCAACCTGAAGCAGGATCCGAAGGAAGAAACCGACGTCAACCTTCAGCAGGGCTGGGTGCGCCGTCCGCTGCGCGTGCTGATACAGGAATTCCAGCAGAGTCTGAAGCAGCATCCGCCGATCCCGCCAGGCGCGCCCGACGACTATCGTCCGCAATAGCGCCCCCCCCCTCCCGCCAACCCACGGAGCACACCATGAAAGTCACCCGCATCGAAACCCTGCGCGCCGACGCCGGCTGGCGCACCTTCTCCTTTTTAAAGGTGATGACCGACGAAGGTCTCGTCGGCTGGTCGGAATTCAACGAGAGTTTCGGCAGCGGCGGCTTGAGCGATGTAATCACTGCGCTGTCGTCGGTGGTGATCGGCAAAAACCCCTGCGACGTCGAGCTGATCAACGCCCATCTGCGCACCCACACCGTGCAGTCGCGCGGTGGCATCAATCGCCAGGCGGTGGCGGCCATCGAGAACGCGCTGCTCGACATCAAGGGCAAGGCGCTCGGCGTGCCGGTGTACGATCTGTTCGGCGGCGCAGTGCGCAAACGTATTCCCTGCTACTGGTCGCACTGCGGCAGCTATCGTGCGCGCTATCCGGAACTGCTGGGTGTGCCGCGGGTGGCGAGCTATGACGATCTGTCGCGGCTCGCCGAGGAAGTCAAACGCCGCGGTTTCGGCGCCTGCAAGACGAACGTCATGCTGCACGATGGCAAGACGCTGGCGGCGTACCGCCCCGGCTTCGGCGCGAGCAAGGGCTACCCGGAACTGAACTGGAACAACGACATTGTCGCTGGCGCGTTCAAAACCGCCAATGCGTTCCGCGAAGGCGGCGGACCGTCGCTGGGCATCATGATGGATCTGAATTTCAACTACAAAACCGAAGGCTATATGCGCATCGCCAAGGCGGTGGAGCCGATCGGCATGACCTGGCTGGAAATGGACACGCATGATCCGGCGTCGCTGGCATTGATCCGCCGCAGCACCTCAACGCCGATCGCCTCGTGCGAAACCTTGTGCGAGCGGCGCGACTTCAAGCCCTTTTTCGAGCAGTATGCAATGGACGTGCCGATCATCGATGTGATCTGGAACGGTTACATGGAGTCCCTGAAAATTGCCGCCATGGCCGACGTCTACGAAATGAACGTCGCACCGCATAATTTCTACGGCCACATGTCGAGCATGATCTCCGCACATTTCTGCGCGGCGGTGCCCAACTTTCGCATCATGGAGACGGACGTCGACGCGGTGCCATGGCGCGACGAACTGGTGGATGTGCCGCCGGTCATTGAAAACGGCGAGTTCGTGCTGCCGACGCGGCCAGGCTGGGGCATCGAAGTCAACGAGGCCGGCGTGCGCAAACATCCGCCGAAGTAATCACCGAAATAAGCGCGGCTACTTCGCGCGCCAGCCACCACCCAAAGCGCGCACCAGATCGGCCACCGCCACGCGCCGCGCACGCAGCGCATCCACGCGATTCAGGTCTGCCGCGAGCAGGTTGCGTTCGGCATCGATCACTTCAAGCTGGCTCACCAGCCCGTTGTCGTAACGAATCCGCGCCAGGCGCAAGGTGTCCTTTAGCGCGTCGGCACGCGCGTTTTCGGCCTCGAACACTTCGCGCGCGCGCGTCTGAGCCGACAGCGCCTGCTGCACTTCACGAAACGCCTCTTGCACGGCTTTTTGATACTGCGCCAGGGCCTGCTTCTCACGCGCCTTGACCGCCTCGATCTCGCCCTGCAAACGGCCCGCCTGGAAAATCGGCTGCGCCACGCCTGCGGCCAACTGCCAGATCAGCGACGGCCCAGTGAACAAATCGCCCAATGCGCGGCTTTCGCTGCCCAGATAACCAGTGAGGGAAATGCGCGGAAACAGCGCCGCGCGCGCAACGGCAATTCGCGCATGCTGCGCAATCAGGCGCTGCTCCGCCTGAACGATGTCGGGACGGCGCAACAGCAAATCGGAGGGCAGTCCTTCCGGTGCGAGCGGCGGCGGCGCCACGTTGCCGTCCCCGGCCAGGGCCACACTGGATTCGCTGATGGCGCGCGGGCTGCGCCCCAGCAGCACGGCAAACGCCAGTTCCTGCGCCGTCCTGTCACGCTGCAGCGCGGGCAATTGCGCCTGCGCCGCCGCCAACTCGGCCTCCAGTTGGCGCAATTGATAATCGCCAATCAGGCCCGCCTTGTGGCGAACCCGCTGTAACTTGAGATTGTCCTCGCGCAGCGACAGCGCGCGCCGTGTCGCGGCGATCTGCTCGTCCAGCGCCAGCAACGTGAAATAGGCGCGCACCACGTCCGCAGCCAGCGCGACGCGCACTGTGTCACGCGCCGCTTCGGTGGCCAGCAGTTCCGCGCGTGCCGCATTCCCCGCGCCGCGCAGACGCCCCCACAGATCCAGCTCATAGGACACGTTCAGCTGCGCGCGATAACTGTTGCGCTCGAGTGCGCTTGCCGGTATCGGTATCGGCGCCACTTCCGATGCGCGCGTGCGATCGCGCTGTGCGGTAGCGTCAACCGATGGAAACAACTGCGAATCCGCCACCCGCGACAGCGCCCGCGCCTCGCCCACGCGCGCGGCAGCCAGCGCCAGATCACGGTTGTGCTCGAACGCTTCGGCGACCAGCGCATCCAGCGATTTATCGTCAAACAGCGTCCACCAGCGCTCACCGAGCGGCAGCGTCTGTGCCGACGCACCCTGCCACGCCGCGGGCAATTCCGATTTCGGCTGCTGATAGGCAGGCCACACCGAGCATCCACCCAGCATCAATAAAAAACATAATAAAAACAGATACTTATGATTCATCACGAGTCTCCCGCACACCGGGATAATGCGTCGACGCCGCGGCATGTTGACGATGATGTTCAACTTCGTCCTCGATGTCCCGCGTCGAGCGCGGATCGGACAGTTTTCGATCCACGATCAACTGGTAAAACCACGGGATGAAAAAGATCGCCAGAAACGTTGCCGCCAGCATGCCGCCCATCACTCCCGTGCCCGCCGAGTGCCGTGCACCTGCGCCGGCGCCCGTGGAAAACGCCAACGGCGTCACGCCAAGGATGAACGCGAGCGAGGTCATCAAGATCGGCCGGAAGCGCAGGCGTGCCGCTTCGATGGCCGCTGCCGCAGTGGAAAAGCCCTCGTGCTTTTTCAGCACCGCATACTCGACGATCAGGATCGCGTTTTTGGCAGCCAGCCCCAGCAGCGTGACCAGACCGATCTGAAAATACACGTCGTTGCTCAGGCGCGCGGTACCGGCAAATGACGACAGCAGATTATTGATGTAAATCGCCGCCAGCGCGCCGAAGGTGCCAAAGGGAAGCGCCAGCAGCACCGCCAGCGGCAATGACCATTTGTCGTACTGTGCGGCAAGAATCAGAAACACCATCAGCGCGGCCAGCCCCAGCGCGATCACCGAGGTGCCGCCGGAACGTTTTTCCTGAAACGAGGCGCCACCCCAGTCAAAGGTAAATTCCGGCGGCAATGTTTCGCGCGCGATTTTTTCCATGCGTTCGATGGCCTGACCCGAGCTGATGCCCGGCAGCGCCGATCCAAAAATCTTCACCGCGGGCAGATTGTTAAACCGCTCCATTGAATCCGGACCCGACGAATACTGCACCGTTGCCAACGAACCCAGCGACACCATCTTCCCCTGATCCGAGCGCACAAACATGGCACCGATGTCTTCCGGGCGCTTGCGGAAAGCCGGTTCCGCCGACATCAGCACCTGCCAGGTGCGGCCATACTTGTTGAAGTCGTTGACGTAGTAGGTGCCCAGCGTCGTCGCCAGCGTGCCGTACAGTTCATCCAGCGACACGCCCGCGGTCTTCGCCTTTTCGCGGTCGGCATCCACATAGAGCTGTGGCACGTTGGCGCGCCACAGCGTGTTGACGAAGGCGAACGAACCGTCCTTCTGCACCGCGGCCAGGAGCTGCTGCGTCACCTCGAACAGGCGAGGCGCGCCGCCTTCGCCGCGGTTCTGCAGGTAGAACTCGAAACCGCCCGCATTGCCCAAGCCAAAAATCGGCGGCGGCGCGAAGCCGAGGATCAAGGCCTCCTTGATATGCCCGGTCTTCATGAAAAACTCGCCCACCAGCTGCGGTGTGGCAACCTTGCGTTCATCCCAGTGCTTTTGTGTGACAAAAATTGTCGCCGCGCTGTTGCGGAAGCCACCGCCCAGAAAATCCAGTCCGGTGAACGCCACGGCATTTTCATTGGCCGGATTGGACTTGATCGCTTCGACCACCTGATTCACCACCTTGTCGGTGCGCTCCAGCGTCGCGCCGTCCGGCAGGAACACCGCCGCAATGTAGTAACCCTGGTCCTCGTCGGGCACCAGCGATCCGGGCGTGCTGCGCCACAGACCGACCGTGATCGCCACCATGCCGATGAACAGGATCGCGCCCACGAACCCGCGCCGCAGCATCCACGTCACGCCATCGACATAGTGCCCGGTGACGCGGTGGAACCATGCGTTGAACCAGCGAAAAAACCGCCCTGGCTCGTGCGGCGAACGCTTCAGGATCAGCACGCACAGGCTCGGCGTCAGCGTCAGCGCCACCAGTCCCGAAATCACCACCGCAATCGAGATGGTCACGGCGAACTGCCGATACAGTTCGCCTGTCAGGCCGCCCAGAAACGCAATCGGCACAAATACTGCGCACAGCGTCAGCACGATGGCGATGATCGGACTGGTCACCTCGTGCATGGCCTTGATCGCGGCCTCGCGCGCTTCAAGATGCTGTTCATGCATGATGCGTTCGACGTTTTCCAGCACCACGATGGCGTCGTCCACCACAATGCCGATCGCGAGCACCATGCCGAACAAGGTCAGCGTGTTGATCGAATAGCCGAGCAGCGTCAGCCCGGCGAAGGTGCCGATCAGCGACACCGGCACCGCCGCGAACGGAATCAACGTCGCGCGCCAGTTCTGCAGGAACAGGAACACCACCAGGAACACCAGCGCCATGGCCTCGGCCAGCGTGATGACCACTTCGCGGATCGACACTTTGACAAAGCGCGTGGTGTCGTACACCACATGGTGCTGCAAGCCTTTCGGATACGCGTTGGCCAGCCGCGTCATTTCCGCTTTCACGCGATCCGCGGTCTCCAGCGCATTGGCGTTGGGCTGCAGGAAAATGCCCACCAGCGTCGCCGTCTTGCCGTTGACGCGGCCGATGAACTCGTAATCCTTCGCGCCCAGTTCCACGCGCGCCACGTCCTTCAGGCGCAGCACCGAGCCGTCGCCATTGGCGCGCACCACGATGTTCTCGAATTCGGACGGTTCGGAGAGGCGCCCCTTGGTGGTAATGGTGTAAACCAGCTCCTGCGGGCCACCCGAAGGCGACTGGCCGATTTTGCCCGCGGCAAACTGCGCGTTCTGTTCGTTGATCGCGCGAATCAGGTCATTGGACGTGACATGCAACTGCGCCATGCGGTCCGGACGCATCCAGATGCGCATGGCGTAATCCTTGGCACCGAAGATCTGCACGTTGGTGGTGCCGGGGATGCGCTTGAGTGAGTCCAGCACATTAAGCGTGACGTAGTTCGAGATGAACAAATCGTCGCGACTGCCGTCGGGCGAGGTAAACGCCAGCACCTGCAGGAACGATGACGAACCTTTCTCAACCGTCACGCCCAGCCGCCGCACTTCCAGCGGCAGCCGCGGCTCGACCTGCTTGACGCGATTGTTGACGTTCAATGCCGCGGTGTCGACATTCGCGCCGATGTCGAAGGTGATGCGAATTTCCACCACGCCCTGCGCGGTGGAGGTCGAGTTCATATAGAGCATGTGCTCGACGCCGTTGATCTGATTCTCCAGCGGCGCGGCCACGGTCTGTTCCAGCACTTGCGCAGAGGCGCCGGGATAAATCGCGCGTACCGTCACCACCGGCGGTGCGATTTCGGGATACTGCGCAATGGGCAGAATGCGTATCGCGGCCAGACCCGCGATGACGATGAATATCGACAGTACCGCGGCGAAAATCGGGCGGTCGATGAAAAAGCGCGAAATCATGTTGTGGGTGCGCTTTTCTTATTGTCCGCCGGCACTTTGGGCATGGCGGGGGTGACGCCAGGTTGCTGCGGACCGGCTGCGGGCGCCACCACCTGCACCGGCGCGCCGGGACCGATTTTCATCACCCCGTCCGTGATCACGCGCTCGCCCGCTTTCAGACCACTGTTGATGATCCAGCCGTCCGCCGTCCAATCCCCGGCTTCCACCGGACGCACTTCCGCCTTGTTGTCGGGGCCTACGACATATACGAACTTGCCCTTGGGACTTTCCAGCACCGCGCGTTGGGGCACCACGATGGCATCCGGACGCAGTGCCCCATCCCGTATGATGCGCACAAATGCGCCAGATCGTAAGATATTGTTTTTATTGGAAAATTCTGCGCGCGACTCACTGGTGCCGGTCTGCGTGTTAACGCGCACATCGGTAAAGTCGAGCGCCCCGACACCATCGTACAGGCTGCCATCCGATAGTTTGATGCGTGCCTGAAATTTGCGCCCGGCGGGCAACTTGAGCCGCCCCAAATCCACGTCGCGCCGCAACGCGAGGTGTTCGCGATCGGAAATGCCGAAGTTCACATACATCGGATCGGTTTGTGTCACGCTCGTCAATAACACATTCGGCCCCGACACCAGCGCCCCTTCGGACACCGCGGTGCGTCCCGCAATGCCCGCGATCGGCGAATCGACCCGGGTGTATGACAGATTGAGCCTTGCCTCGTTGACGCGCGCGCGCGCGCTCTGCGCGTCAGCCGCCGCCAGTTGTTCCGCCGACAGGGAATCATCCAGTTCCTTCTGGCTGATGGCGCGCGCTTCGAGCACGGGTTTGAGGCGCGCCACCTCGCGCCGCGCCTGCGCCAACCGCACTTCAGCCCCCGCCAGATCGGCCTCGGCGCGGGCAAGCGCCACCCGAAACGGCGCGGGATCGATGGCAAACAGCGCCTGCCCTGCCTTTACCGCCGTACCTTCGCGGTACAAGCGCTTTTGCAGAATGCCCGTCACGCGCGCGCGCACCTCAACCTCGCGATAGCCCGCGGTCTGCGCCACATACTCGTAACGCACCGGCACGTCACGCTGCGCCACCGTGATCACCGACACCGGCGCCGGCGGCATGGCACCGCCGGGCGGTCCGCCCGCGGGTTTGTCGCACCCCGCCAAGGCGGCGGACAATGCCGCGATCGACAGCAACGCGGGAAAACGCATGGATCGATTGATTCCGGGAGACATCATGATGTCAGAGGCCTGTAACGGGAAGCACAGCGCGACGGTTGATCGCCGCCAGTGACGCACATGTTACATACAAACGTGTATGTATGTAAAGTCGAAGCGTGGTACACTTGACCATTCAGGCCTTATGGCCAATTCGAATTTCGCACCCATCGGAAAATCCTTCGTGGTCAGACGCACCAAAGACGAGGCGCTGGAAACCCGGCATCGCATACTCGATGTCGCGGAACGCGTTTTCAGCGAACACGGCGTGACGCGGACCTCGCTCGCGGACATTGCCCATGCGGCAGGCGTCACGCGTGGCGCGATCTACTGGCATTTCGCGGACAAGGCCGATCTGTTTTGCAACATGTTCGCGCGCGTCACCATGCCGATGGAATCGCCGGTGTGTAAAGCCGACCATCGCGCGGCTGCCGACCCGCTCGCCAGCATACGCACCATGATGATCGGCATCCTGCGCTGGACGGCGGAAGATCCGCAGGCGCGGCGCGTGTTTCACATTGTATTTCACAAGTGCGAGCACGTCGACGAGATGAAACCGGTGTGGCGGCGCATCAACGAGATGCGCGCCAATTGCCTGCGCCACATCGACGAAGGCCTGCAGGCAGCCGTCGCGAAAGGGCAGTTGCCGAACGCGCTCGATACCCGTCAGGCCGCGATCGGTTTGCGCGCGCTGCTCGACGGATTGATCAGCAACCGCGTGCTCGACCCCGATGACCATGCGGTCGACCATGACGCCGAGCGGCTGGTGGATCTGTTCATGAATGCACTGGGGCCGGCGGCCCGGCCCGCGCCGCGCAACGCCAGACGGCGAGCGACTGCTGCCGCGTAAGCGGAACCATGCCCGGCGCTTCCCCCGCCATTGCGTCAAGCCGCGTGGAAATCGCCGCGGTGATCGCTATGGCCATCGCCTTGCCGTTGGTCATCTGGCTGCATTTGCTGCCCGCGCTGTTCGCGGGGCTGCTGGTGCACGAACTGGTGCATATGCTTGCGCCGCGCCTGTTCGGGGCGGACCAGCGCGGCCGCGCCAAGCTTGTGGTGCTGACTGTGCTGCTCACGCTGCTGATCCTCACGATCGGCGGCGCCATCGCGGGCGCTGTGCTGTTTCTGCGCAGCGATTCCGGCAGCCTCCCGGTCCTGCTCGAAAAAATGGCGGAGATTCTCGAAAAGGCGCGCGAAACGCTGCCCGCGTCCGCGGGCGACTGGATCCCGGCAAACGCCTCGGATCTGAAGGATCAATTGGTCGCCTGGCTGCGCGAACACGCCAAGGAGGTCAGGACCCTTGGCGGCGAAGTGGGCCGCGGCCTGGTCTACGCGCTGATCGGCATGGTGATCGGCGCACTGATTGCATTGCGGGAAGCGATACCGGGACGGTTGCCGGGGCCGCTGGCACGCGCGCTGACGCAATGCACGGCGCGGCTGGCGGACGCATTCCGGCGCGTGGTGTTTGCACAGGTACGCATCTCGCTTTTGAACACTGCGCTCACGGCGCTGTATCTCATCGCGGTGCTGCCGCTGTTCGGTGTGCATTTGCCGCTGGTCAAAACCATGATATTGATCACGTTTCTGGCGGGACTTGTGCCGGTGCTGGGCAATTTGATATCCAACACCATTATCGTGGTGATCAGCCTGAGCTACTCGTTGCCGGCGGCCATCGGCTCGCTGGGGTTTCTCGTGATCATTCACAAGCTGGAGTATTTCGTCAACGCGCGCATCGTCGGCGCACAGATCGACGCTTCCGCATGGGAATTGCTGCTGGCCATGGTGGTGATGGAAGCAGCGTTCGGCCTGCCGGGCGTGATAGCGGCACCGGTGTATTACGCCTATCTGAAATCGGAGCTGATCAGCCGCAGTCTGGTGTAGACGCGGCGCCACGCCAGCGGCGTTGCACCATTGCCACAGCGCCAGCGTGTAGCATCCGCGCCACGTGAATCCGGCTGGCGGGCATCGATGCCACAATCACCCTCGCCCGGACACGGATAATTCAAGCCCGTGGCGTGGCACACCGGAAAACGCCCATGAATGCGCGCATTAATTCACGCACCATGAATCGTAATTCCATCAAAAAAGATACTTGCGATATACTTTGTCAAGGTGGAGTTGCACCCTTCTACCGCGTGGTTGTGCATTACGGTCGCGCCATTGCGCTACGATAGCTGCCAGTTGTCCGAATTCAGAGGTAAAACCACCTCAGACCAAATGATTGCGCGGGGATCGACTGCCTAGAATGGCACGCAAAGGGATAAACAAAATGAGTCGTGCCCGCACAACCAAGAAGCCGCCAGCGACCACAGCAAGCCGAGGCGCAAGACCTGCGGCACCCCGGACACGCCGCCGCGCCCTTGCGCTCACCCCGGCGCAACGCGGCATGCTCGACGCCGTGCCCGACGTCGCGTGGATTAAAGACAAGAACGGGCACTTCGTGGCCACCAACGCCGCGTTTCAGCGCCGCTACACGTTCGATGCCAGCGGCAGAACCGATTTTGACCTGTCGCCCGCCACGCACGCGGAGCAACGTCAGGCTGAAGATCACGAAGTGATCAACACGCGCGCCCCCCGCATCTATCAATACGAGGAAGAATGCTGCGGCGCCGTGCGCTGGGTGGAAGTGAACAAGGCGCCGCTGCTCGATGCCGCAAACAGCATCATCGGCACCATCGGCGTCCTGCGCGATGCCACCGAACGTCGCGCGGCAGAGCGGCGCACCCGCGAATCCGAAAATCGCTTCCGCATGCTGATTCAGCTGTCCTCCGACTGGTACTGGGAGCAGGATGCCGATCTGAAATTCACCGTTGCCCATTGCTACGCCGATACCGAAACCGACTATTCCCTGCTGGTGGGCAAATACCGCTGGGAACTGGCGGTGGATTACGATGGCAATGCCGCGCACTGGATCGCGCACCGTGCGACGCTGGAAGCGCACAAGCCCTTTTATGGATTCGAATACGCCGTGCAGTTTCCCACCGGCCAGCGCAACTTCTCGGTCAGCGGCCGGCCCGTGTTCGACGACTACGGCCGCTTTCTCGGCTATCGCGGCATCGGCCGTGATGTCACCGAACGCAAATTGATGGAAGCATCCTTGCGCCATGCGCTGGAACAGAGCCAGACCGTATTCGAATCCGCGCCGTCGGCGCTGGCTGTGGTGTCCGATGACGTCATTCAACGCTGCAATCCCGCCATGGAACAAATGTTCGGCGTGGCGCGCGGCGGACTTGCGGGCAAACCGGTCCGCGCACTGTACGGCAGCGATGCCGACTGGTCCTCGGTCACGGAGCGGGCAATGGACGCCTGGTCACGTGACGAGATTTTCAAATCGGAGTTCGAATTTTTCCGCGCCGGCGGCGAACGCTTCTGGGCGCTGGTCGCCGCCAAGAAAATCAGCCGGGACACGCCCGACGCGCTATTCTCCTTTGCCGATGTATCGCAGCAACAGCAGCTGGCGGTGGCGCTGGCGCAAGCCAAGGATGCCGCCGATGCCGCCAACAAGGCGAAAAGCGGTTTTCTGGCCATGATGAGCCATGAAATCCGCACCCCGATGAACGGTGTGCTCGGCATGCTGGAATTGCTCGACCTGAGCGATCTGGATACCGAGCAGCGCGAAGCACTTGGGCTCATTCGCGAATCCTCGGTTTCGCTGCTGCGGCTGGTCGACGATCTTCTCGATTTTTCGAAAATCGAAGCGGGCCAGCTTGAAATACGCCCCGAACCCGCGTCACTGTCCAATCTCGCCAGCCGTTCGACCACGATCTATCTCGAACTGGCCTCGCGCAAGCGCCTGGTACTGGAATGCTATGTCGACCCCGCCCTGGCGCCGGCGCACGTAGCCGATGGCTTGCGCGTATCGCAAATCCTCAATAATCTGCTGTCCAACGCGATCAAATTCACCGCGCGCGGCAAGGTTTCGCTGCATATCGATTCCGCCGGCCGCGATCAGGACAAGGAGTTGGTCAGAATTCGCGTTACCGACACCGGCATCGGCGTCACGCCCGACCAGCAATCGCGGCTATTCCAGCCGTTCGTGCAGGGAGACGCTGAAACCACGCGCAAGTATGGCGGCAGCGGTCTGGGACTCGCCATCTGCCGCCGGCTCGCCGAAATGATGGACGGCCACATCGTCATGCGCAGCGTCGTCAACGAAGGCACCACCGTCGAGGTGCTGCTGCGCCTGCCGATGACCGATGCCAGTGTGGTATCACCGCGCCAGATACCGCGGCTGGAACGCCTGAGCGCCGCGGAACCCAACCTGAATGCGCCCGCGCCTTCGGAACACGCGCCGCGCATCCTGATTGTCGAAGATCATCCGGTCAATCTGAAGCTGCTCAAACGCCAGATCAGTCTGCTCGGCTATCTGTCCGACGTGGCAAGCGACGGCATCGAGGGTCTGGAAAAATGGCGGACGGAAAGCTACGCGCTGGTGCTCACCGATTGCCAGATGCCGCGCATGGACGGCTACCAGATGTCGCGGGAAATTCGCGCGCTTGAGAAATCCGTGGGCGAGAAAAATCCGGTGCCGATCATCGCCTGTACGGCCAATGCGCTGGCAAGCGACGCGCAGCTGTGTCTGGACGCCGGCATGGACGACTATCTGCCCAAGCCCATCACGCTGCCGGGACTCAAGAGCAAATTCGACCGCTGGATTGGCGAGGCGCCAGCCGGTCAGCCGCAGCCTGCCAAACTGGACGAAGCGCCGGAAAGCCTGCCGCCGGTGAGTGAAAACGAGGTACTGGATCCGACCGCGCTGGCGCAATTCACCGGCGGCGACGAGTCCGAACGCCGTGAAATTTTGCGTGATTTTATCGAAGCCAATCGCAACGACAGCGATGCATTGCGCGGCGCCATCGCCGACGGCGACATCAGCGCCATCGTACGCTGGTCACACCGCGTCAAGGGCGCGAGCCGCATGATTGGCGCCACGCTTTTCTCCGAAGCGGCCGAACGCCTTGAACAGGCCGCACGCAAAGGCACGATGATCGCGATACAAAAATGCGTGCCCGAATTTGAGCGCGAACACGCGCGTCTGGTGGACTACATCAACGCCCAGACCGGCGGCAACGCCGCAATCTAGAGCTTGTAATGAACCTCATAAATATTATTTAAAATCAATTACTTATGGGGATTCATTTTCCCTCACCCCCGCCGCTCTCCCGGAGGGCGAGGGGTGAAAAGCCCTTCTCCCTTCGGGAGAAGCGTTGGGATGAAGGAGACGATTTTCGATTTCACGGAAGTTCATATCAGGCTCTAGCGGCTATCCCAGAAACGTGATGCGGTCCGGCGGCGGCAAACGCACGAGAATACCCGGACTCAAGGCGCGCGGCGGCGGGCACGCATCGGCGCCATCCGGATCAAAGAACCCCCGAAGATGGGTTACATGCCTGCCAGCCGATGCATCACAGCCCGGCGCGACGGCGATTCCGGCACATCGGCATGCGCAACGCATCGTCTCAAACACGCAGCGCGACGCGAAACCGCCCCGCCATCAAAGCGATATCGCCATTTCGCGCGGATCGCACCGGCCAGTTTGGGATGCCATTTCATTGGAATAGTCCTGTGTCATTGTATTAAAGGTAACGCGTGCTACCATTTGCAAACGATTTGTCAACGTCAGTCTGAGCCACCATTGAAGCCGCCCGAACCACGACTCCTACCAGATTATTTCAGTAATAGTGAAGTGACATCCACCGATAAAAAGGCATTTCCAACGCCATATTGCGAGCTTGATATTCAATCAATAAATATATAAGTATATGATTTTAAACAATAATAATAACTCCATGCCACTGCGCGCCCTATTCGTTGAAGACTCGCCCACCGACTACAACCTGTTGCTGCGCCTGCTGCGCGTCGCCGGTTACGCGGTGGACGCCGTGCGCGTCGAAACCGAAACCGGTCTGCGTGACGCGCTGGCCCAGGGGCCATGGGACGTGGTCATTTCCGATCATAATCTGCCCGAGTTTTCATCCACTGCGGCGCTGCAGGTGCTCAAGGAGACAGGGCTGGATGCACCATTCATCATCGTGTCCGGCGCGATCGGCGAAGACATCGCGGTGGAAGCCATGATCGCGGGCGCTGACGACTACATCCTGAAGTCGCGGCTGCCGCGGCTGGTGCCGGCCCTCAAGCGCAGTCTCGCCGCGGCCGAATCGCGCCGCCAGGAACGCGCCGCGCAATTGCGCCTGCGCCAGCTGTCCGCGCATCTGGAAGAGGTGAAAGAGAGCGAACGCAAGGCCATCGCGCGCGAAATACACGACGACATCGGCGGCCTGCTGACCGGCCTCACCTTCGATCTCGCATGGCTGCAAAACCATGCCACCGGCGACAGGGTTCTGGAACGGCTGCACAATATGCAGGCCCTGCTGGAACAGGCGCGCGGCAGCGTGCAGCGCATTCTGCGGGAACTGCGCCCGCCGATGCTGGAACTGGGCGTGGTCGCGGCGCTGGAATGGCAGGCGCAGGATTTTTCCCGGCGCCACGGCATCCCTTGCCATTTTGTCAGCAATCGCGAGACGATAACGGTTTCAGACGCCCTGTTAAGTGCGCTTTTTCGCTTTTGTCAGGAGGCGCTGACCAATATTGCAAAACACGCGCGGGCCCAATCGGTGAACATCGAATTATTTGCGGACCCATCGAATATCACGCTGGAAATCACGGATGACGGCGTGGGTCTCGCGGCGGACAGCCAGTCCAAGTCGGGCTCCTACGGACTGCTCGGCATGCGCGAACGCGCGGCCGCGCTGAACGGCTGGATCGAAATCAACAGCGCGCAGGGACGCGGCACCAGCGTGATGCTGTCACTGCCGTTGGCTGGCGATGCCGGGAGCGCGGCATGATCCGGGTAGCGGTATGCGACGACCACGCCATCGTGCGCAAGGGACTGGCGCAGATCCTGTCCGAGGCCGGTGATATCAGCATATTGATTGAAGCGTCGCATGCCGGCGAACTGCGGCAGCGGCTGCGCGATACGACGTGCGACGTACTGCTGATCGACATCGAAATGCCCGGCAAGAATGGCATCGAGACCGTGGCGCAACTCAAGAAGGAATGGCCGCGCATGCCCGCGATCGTGCTGAGCATTTACCCGGAAGAACAATACGCGGTGCGCGCGCTGCGCGCGGGCGCCGCCGGCTACATCAACAAGACCAGCGCGCCGGACAAACTGGTCGATGCCGTGCGGCTGGTGGCCGCGGGCAGGAAGTTCATCAGCGCGGAAGTATCGCAGGCGCTGGCTGAAGCGGTGGCCGGCGAGGCACCCGAACTCCCGCATCAACAATTGTCAGACCGCGAGTTTCAGGTGCTCAAACTGATCGCGGGCGGCAGGAAACTGTCGGACATTGCCGATACGCTCGCGCTGTCGCCCAAAACGGTCAGTGTGTACCGCGCGCGCATTCTCGAAAAAATGCAGTTATCCGGAAATGTAGAGCTCGCCCACTACGCGATCAGGCATCAGCTGCTGGACACGCCCAAGTCGTAAAACTTACATATAATCGAACAGCGAATTGCCGAGCGTCTTCGAATAGGCCTTTTGCGCCGCGCTCAATACGAGCTGCCGCTGCGACAACTCCGTCGCCGCCAGGTTGTAGTCAAGATCCTGGATTCCCGCCAGCTGAATCTGCAATTGCTCGTCCTGCGTCGCGGCCACCGCCTGCAGTGTATCCAGTTCCTTGAGCGCCGCCCCGGTGCCCGCGCGCGTCAGCAGCGCGGTTTCGGTGGCGAGGTCGACTTGCGCGAGTCCCTTGGCAACGTTCGCCGCCAGCCGCGCGCGCGACGCGTCGTCGGTCACCGGGGCATGCAACGCCTGCGTCAGTTCGTCCAGCGCATCAAAGATCGGGCGCGACGTTGACGGCGTCAGATGAAACGTGTCGCCGTCGGCGGGCGTGCCCGAAATTTTCACGCCCATGCCGGCGACGCTGATCTGGCCGCCGGCGGTAAAGGCATTGCCGCTCGACACCACCGCGCTGCTGGATGCGTTCACGATGTCATAGGTCAGCGTGCCCGCGTTATCATGGATCACGATATCGTAGCTGCCGCCATCGAGTGCCGGCGCGTCCACCACCGTCCCCGCGCTGATTGCCGCGCCGCCGCTGTTCGCCGGCGCCTCGTTGGCAAAGAAAATGCCGTTGCCGTTGCGCACCTGTCCGAACAACAGGGTGTTGTTGAGCGTGACATCCAGATCACGCGATGATCCCACCTGCACCACGCGCCCGCCAAACAGCGGCTGCCCGTCGCCATCGCGGCTGGTGGACAGGCCGTACAGCGCTTCGCGCCGTCCCGCCAATTCCGCGGCCAGACTCTTGCGATCGCCGTCGGACAACGCCGGATTGCCCGCCTGCACCAGTAATTCGCGGATATCGCTGTAGGTGTCGCTGACGTTGCCCAGCAATGACTCCGCTTGTGACAGCGTGTTGGCGGCCGAACGCTGGTTGACGCCGATCTGGTCGTTGCGCGCACGCGCGCTTTCAAGCTCGATGACGCGCGCCGCGCCGGCGGGATCGTCCGCCGGCGTAATGATGCGCTTGCCGCTGGAAATCTGCGCCGATAGCCTGGCGAGTTCGCCCTGACGGCTGTTCAGCGCGCTGGAAGCATTCAAAAAGGTGGCTGTAGTGCTGATGCGCATAGGAATCTCAATTACATGATGGATAGTATCGAATCAAACATCGCATTCGCGACACCCAGCATGCGTCCGGCCGCCTGATAGGCCTGCTGATAACGCATCAGGTTGATCGCTTCCTCATCCAGATTGACGCCGCTGAACGACTCGCGCGTGGTTTTCAGTGAGGCGGCGAGACCGTCGTTGGCCGCGCTCGTGGCTTGTGCGTCCCGGCCGCGGGTGCCGATGTCAACGACCAGCGCCGAGTAAGCGCCGCTGTAGGTCATGCCCGGCAGGATATTGGTGGTCTCCAGTCCCGCCATGGAAAGGGCGTTGCGGTTGTCGCCGTCGGTCAGGGTGTTGGCGCCGATCTGAAAGGTATCGCCAGCCGCCGGCGCGCCACGCACCGTCACGCTCCAACCGTTCATCGAGATCGACGAGCCCTGCGTATACGGCAGCACCGTGGTGCCCGCACTGGTGGTGACGGCAACATTGCCGCTGCCGTCAAACGTCAGTTGTGCCGGGTCCAGCAGCGCCGGATCGTTCGCATCCACCGTCACCGTCGTGGTCGCGGTTCCGCTGTTGGTTGCCGCCGGGTCAATGCGCAACGGCGACGCCGTGGCTATGGCATTGGCGTCCGGCAGCGCAAGCCGCATGCTGGCGACGGCGCCGCTGACGGAACGAATGGTGTAGCTGTCGCCCACGGCGGTGCTGCCCGTGACGTCGAATTGCAGGCCGTCGATGGCGATGGGCGCGCCGGCAAACGATTGCTGTTGCTTGTCGGACAGCCGTGTCACGGTGTAGCCCGAGGCCGTGACTTGAACCCGATAGTCGCTTGCCTTCAATGCCCCCGCATCCGCCACGGATGCCGCCACTGTCGCGGCACCGCTATTACCCGTGGCGGGAATGGCCTGCGGCGGATCCATCGCGAAAAAGTCGCCGCCGGCATTGCCCGCAAGATCCAGCCCCAGATGATTGCGGTCATTCAGCGATTGCGAAAACACGCGCGCAAGCCGCCCCATGGACGCTTCCACCGAATACAACGCCTCGTCGCGCGCGGCCAGCAGGCCGCCGATTTCGCCGCCGACATCGCCGTTCTCGGACAGCGGCATGACGCTGCTGCCAGTGCGCACGCCCAGCACCGGCGCGTCCTGCATTTGCGGATTGTCCGTCATCGCGAGCTGCTGCACGACGCTGTGATTGATCAGCGGCTGCCCGTTGTTAAGGTAGACATTGACCGCGCCGTCGGCTTCGCTGGTGACGGTGATGCGCACCAGTTTATTCAGTTCGCCCAGCATGGCATCGCGCTGGTCCAGCAAATCGTTGGGGCTGCGTCCGGCACCCGTGGCATTGACGATGCGCGCGCTCAAGTCCGCGATCGCCTGCGTGCGGCTGTTCAAATCGGAAACCAGCACCTCGGCGCGCTGATTGATTTGCTGGCGTTGCTCGGCCAGGCTGCGCTCCATGCCCTGGAACCGCTGTACCACCGACTGTGCATTGGCGTACACCGACTGGCGCAAGGCCACGTCACCCGGATTGGCGGTAACACCTTGAACCGACGCAAAAAAACCTGACAAGGCTGTCGCCACGCTGCCGTTGGGATCGCCCAGAACGGCGTTCAGCTGCGCGACATTCCCGGCATACACCGACGAACGCGCGGCCTGGGACTCCGCCGCCCGCAGTTGCCCCGCCAGCAGATCGTTGTAGGAGCGCGAGATCGCGTCCAGCTTGACGCCCGATCCCACATAACCAGGGCCGAACAGCACGGAATTCTGTGCGGACTGGACAACCTTCTGCCGGCTGTAACCCGGGGTATTGACGTTGGCGATGTTATGGCTGGTCGTGTCCAAGCCTGCCTGCGCAGCCTGAATGCCACTTAATGCCACACTTAGCAGTGAACCAGCCATGACCGTAAATACTCCTCTCGTGTTCTGATGTATCGGACGCGATCCGGAAAAACTTTAGCGCACCGGCTACGCCTGGTTCGTGGGCGACTGTAACTGTCCCGCCTGCTGGATCACTTGCGCCAGCTTTTCCGCATAGCGGGGATCGGTGGCGTAGCCGCCCCGGGCCAGACCGCGCGCGAACTGGTTGGCGTCCGCGCCCGCCTGAGCTGCAGCTGAATAGCGCGCATTACGGCCAATCAGATTGGCGTAATCGCGAAACGATTCGGCATAAGAGTTGTATGCACGGAATTTGTCGACGATCTTGCGCGGCACACCGTTGATGTATTCGGTGGTCATCACATCCACTGTCTTGCCGGTCCAGTTGCCGCCCGCCTTGATGCCGAACAGATTGCGCGAATTGGTGCCGTCCGCGCCCTTGATCTCGTGCCGGCCCCAGCCGGTTTCAAGCGCGGCCTGGCCCACGATAAAGTGCGCCGGCACACCCAGCGAACGCGCGGCCTCTTCGGCATGGTTGCGCATGCGCGACACGAAATCCCTGGCGTTTCCACCAGTCGGCGCGGCAGCGGCAACGCCGCCCGCGTGCCCGGAACGCGCGGCATTGGCGCCGCCGCCGCGGCTGCGTTCCAGATGCTTGACGATGAGGTCGGCCAGACCCAGTCCTTTGTCGGCCATTTTCTGCGACATCTGCTGATCGAGCATGCCAGTGTAGGTTTTGCTCGCTTCTGAAGACAGGGGATCGCTACCGGGCAGCGTTTCGCGCATGTGTTTCAGCAGCATGTTCATGAACAACGCTTCGAATTGCTTTGCCGCCTGGCGCGTGGCCTGCTGCGGCGCCTCCTTGGCGGTTCGCTTCAGCGCCGACAAGGACTGCGCATCGATGGCCAGTCCGGGTGTGTTTGCAGCCTGCATCATCAGATCACCTCCAGTTCTGCGCGCAGCGCGCCCGACGCCTTCATCGCCTGCAGTATTGCCAGCAAATCCTGTGGCGACGCGCCCAACGCGTTAAGGGCTTTCACCACTTCGGCGAGTTTGACCCCGCCTTCCAGCATCATCAGCGCATTGTTTTCCTGCTTGATTTGAATGTCGGCCTTCTTGGTGACCGCGGTTTGACCGCCCGCCAGCGCATTCGGCTGGCTGACCGCGGTATCCGCGCTGATCGTGACAGACAGGTTCCCATGGGCTACCGCACACGGTTCCAGTGCCACCGCGCGGTTCATCACGATCGAACCGGTGCGTGCGTTAACAATGACCTTGGCCGGCGCCCCGGCCACATCGACGCGCAGGCTTTCCAGTTCCGATACGAACGCCACCCGTTCCGAGGGACTCATTGGCGCCTGCACCTCAATCACCCGGCCGTCGAGCGGATTGGCAATACCGGCACCGAATTTTTTGTTGATGGCTTCCGCCACGCTTTGCGCGGTGCCGAAATCCGTGGTGGCCAGTTCCAGCATGACCTTGTCACCGCTGGCAAACGGCGATGCCACCACGCGCTCCACGGTGGCGCCATTGGGAATGCGTCCGGAGTTCAGCTGATTGACCTGCGTCTTGCTGCCGCCGGACGAGGCGCCAGCGCCGACGATCACCACATTGCCCTGCGCCATCGCATAGATCTGCCCGTCGGCGCCTTTAAGTGGCGTGAGCAGCAGCGTGCCGCCGCGCAGGCTCTTGGCATTGCCCATCGAGGACACGGTGATGTCAAGTTGCTGCCCCGGCTTGGCAAACGCCGGCAGCGATGCCGTCACCATCACCGCGGCCACGTTCTTGAGTTGCGGATTCACGCCGGGCGGCAGCGTGATGCCGAGCTGCGCCAGCATGTTGGTCATGCTTTGCACGGTAAACGGCGTCTGCGTGGTCTGGTCGCCACTGCCGTCAAGGCCGACGACGATGCCATAACCGAACAATTGATTCTGGCGCACGCCCTGCAGCGAGGCGAGATCCTTGATCCGTTCCGCATGCGCCGGCACGGCACGCACACCAGCGACCATCAGCATGAGACCGAGTGTCAGATAACGAACAAAAGTCAACGGATTCATGTGCGGCTACCGGAAAGGATTGAACGACATGAAAAAGCGCGCGAGGAAACCCGCCACTTTGGCGCCATCGATGTTCGAGCGCGACACGGTTTCGATGCGTGCATCGGCCACCTGCGTCGAGGACACGGTATTGCCCGGCTGGATGGTCGCGGGGTTGATCACGCCCGAGAAGCGCAGTTTGTCGGTTTCGCCGTTGACGCCGACCTGTTTCTCGCCCGACACCATCAGATTGCCGTTGGCGAGTACCTGCGTCACCGTGACGGCAATGGTGCCGGTAAAGACGTGATCGTTTTTCGCCGAATCCTTGTCTTCCGATTTGCTGTCGGCGCCGGCAGATACACTGGTTTTCGCCAACAGGCTGGCAGGCAGCAGCGGTATCGCCGGCACGCCGACCTTGGTGCTGGCGCTGCGACTGTTGCTGTTGGAGGTGGCGTTGGTCGCGCTGGTTTTTTCATTGATCAGGATCACCAGCGTGTCACCCGGAAAGCGCGCGCGGCGATCTTCAAACAGCGGGCGGAAACTCGCGGTCTGGAAAATGCTGCCGTTGCCGGCCGGCGCCGCGACGGGCGCCTGCGGGCGCAGGGTGGTGGGTTCGGCGATCTGCACCTTGTTCATGGCGCAGCCGCCAAAACAGGCACTCATGCACACCAGCAGGAAAATGCGTTTCATGTTGTTGCGTCTCCGTGCGTTACAGTTGCGTCAGCTTCTGCAGCATCTGGTCGGATGCCATGATCGCCTTGGAATTGATTTCATAGGCGCGCTGCGTCTGGATCATGCTGACCATTTCCTCCACCACGTTGACGTTGGAGGTTTCGACAAAGCCCTGATTGACCGTGCCCAGGCCATTGGTGCCCGGTGTGCCGGTGGTCGCGGTGCCGCTGGCGGCGGTTTCGCCATAGACGTTTTGCCCGAGCGCGCTCAAGCCGGCCGGATTGATGAAATTCGCCAGCTGCACGGTACCCACCTGCACCGGCGTGGCGGTTCCCTGCTGCGTCACCGAGATGGTGCCGTCAGGCGCCACCGTGATGCTCTGGGCATTGGCCGGAATGGTGATCGCCGGCGACAGTGGATAGCCGTTGGAATTGACCAGCTGCCCTTGCGCATCGAGATGCAGCGAACCGTCACGCGTGTATGCCGTGGTGCCGTCGGGCATTTGTATCTGCAGAAAACCCGCGCCGCTCACCGCCAGATCCAGCTGGTTGGCCGTCTGCTGCAGATTGCCCTGCGTATGCAAACGCGCGGTGGCAACAGGACGTACGCCGGTGCCGATCTGCAGGCCTTCCGGCACCTGGGTTTGCTGCGAACTTTGTGCGCCGGCCGGCCGCAGCGTCTGATACAGCAGATCCTCGAATACCGCGCGCGAGCGTTTGTAGCCATTGGTGCTGACATTGGCCAGATTGTTGGACACCACATCCAGCTGGGTCTGCTGTGCATCCAGCCCGGTCTTCGCTATCCACAGTGATCGCATCATGAGCGTTCTCCTAAAACTTCAATAAAATCAATTATTTATAGACAACAACTGTGCCGCGGAACGGGCATTGTTTTCGGCTGTGCTCAACAATTTCATTTGCATTTCAAAGTGGCGTGCCACCGCGATCATGCTGACCATCGCTTCCGCCGGATTGACGTTGGAGCCTTCCAGCGCCCCCGAGGCAAGCCGGGCGCGCTCGTCCGCGGGCGCCGGCTGACCGCCGGCCAGCCGGAACAATCCGTCGTCGCCGCGCTGGGCCTGCTTCGTATCCAGCGTCACCAGCTTGATCTTGCCGGCGATGACCACGGCGCTTTGCGTGCCACTGTCGGGGATTGCGGAAACTGTGCCGTCGGGCGCAATGCTGATCGTGCTGTCGGGCGGTATGGCAATCGGCCCGCCCTCGCCCATCACCGGATTGCCACCCGGCCCGAGCAGTGCCCCGTTGGGATCGACGCGCAACGACCCGGCGCGCGTATACGCTTCCCGCCCGTCGCGTCCCTGCACGGTAAGCCATGCGTTGCCTTCCATCGCCACATCCAGCACGCGTCCCGTGCGCTGCATCACGCCCGGCGAGAAATCCGCGCCGGTGGTCGTTTCCTGCACAAACGTACGCGTCCGCTGGCCGTTGCCCTCGACCGGCACGGCGCGCGCCGCGTGCATCGCGGCACGATAGCCATCAGTGGACACGTTGGCGATGTTCTGCGCGACGGTGTCCTGACGCTGCTGCGCCTGTTTGGCGCCGGTCATGGCGGTGAAAATCAGTCGGTCCATGGCTGCCTGTCCGATCGGATGCGGTTATGTAATGACGCTTAGAGGTTGGTCACCGTCTGCAGCATCTCGTCCTGCGCCTTGATGGATTGCGCATTGGCCTGGAAAATGCGTTGCGCTTCGATCATGCGCACCAGTTCATTGGTGAGATCGATGTTCGACATTTCCAGCGAACCCGACTGGATGGCGCCGGCAGAGCCGGTATTGGGCTGCCCCACTTTGGCCACGCCCGATTCGGAGGTTTCCGCAAACGCATTGGAGCCCAGCGGCCGCAGGCCCTGCATGTTGTTGAACGTTGCCAACGCGACCTGCCCCAGTTTGCTGGACATGCCGTTGGAAAACGCGCCGATGAGAAATCCATCGCTGTCCACGCTGTAACCGGTCAGGTTGCCGCTGGCACGGCCGTCATCGGTGGCGTTGATAATGCCAAAGGATTTGCTCAGCGCCGTGGTACCGGTCATGTTCAGGTCGAAGGTCAGCGGCGTGGTAAATGGCAGAGTCAAAGACGCCGGCTGCGGCGTGGTGGTGGTATCCAGTGAACCGTCGGGATTGAATGCCAGTGAGGTCACGGGCGTGGTGCCCACCATCACACCGTCCGCGCCCGCGAACACGTCCCATTGCGTGGCCGTGGTCTTGACGAAATACAGCGAAACCACATGCTCGCCGCCCAGAATATCGTGCACCGGTATCGAGGTGGCACTCTGATAGGTGTTGGGATCGGTGGCATCAAAGGTGGCCGACACGCCCAGCGCGCTGCGCGCGTCGAGGTTGACGTTGAGTTTGGACAGCGTGGTGGGCTTGGCGGCGATACTCGCGTTGCTCACCTGCAGGTCAACCGGCAGCGCGGTGGCGACCGTGCCGTTCGAATCCACGGCGAAACCCTGCAGCCGCGCGCCCGAAACGGACGTCACATAGCCTTCGGCGTCGAGCACGAACTGGCCGTCGCGGGTGTAGGTCGTCGACTCACCTTCCTTCAATCGGTAAAAGCCGTCGCCGTTGATTGCCAGGTCCAGCGGATTGCCGGTCGAATTAATGGTGCCCTGCGAGAACTGCGGCAGCACGCGCGGGCTGCCGGCGCCAAATGACGTGCCGCCGGATCCCGCCGCGGACTGGGAACTGGCCAGCACCTGTGCAAAATACAGCTGCCCGGCCTTGTAGCCGACCGTTTGCGCATTGGCGATGTTGTTGCTGGTGATGTCGATCTTCTTGGAAGCCGACGCAATACCGCTTAATCCTGTTGCATAACCCATGATGATTCCTTTCTATTGAACCTGTTTAACATCGCTATACGCGCGCACGCCGAGCGGGCCCAGGTCCAGTTGCAGACCCGAACTCGCGGGGGTGACGCCGTTGACCCGTCCGTACGCCAGCGTCGTGGCGGGCACCGCAGCGCCCGTCGATGACGCCTCGATCTTGAATGTGTAGCGCCCATCGGCCGCTTTTTCACCGGTGGTGGTCAGTCCGTTCCAGGCAAAGCTGTGCACGCCGGACGACTGGGCACCGCGGTTGTCCTGATAGATTTTGCGACCGGCGCCGTCCATCACGCTGACGGTGACGCTGTCGGCCGGGCCGATCAATTCATAGCCGCCTGCCGCCGCGCCGCCGGCCAGATCGATCGCATTGCCGGACACCAGAACCTGACGCCCCGCCAGCGACGCACCCTGCAGCGACTCCATGCCGGTCAGCTTGCCGAGAAAACCGGCAATGGTGTCGTTCAACTGGCCAATGCCGGTAACGGTGCTGATCTGCGCCATTTGCGTGGTGACCTGCGCGTTGTCCATGGGATTCAGCGGATCCTGATTCTTCATCTGGCTGACCAGCAGGGTAAGAAAGCGGTCCTGCGCTTCGTTCATGTTCTGGGCGGTCTTGGCGCCGACGGACGGCGTGGCCGCGGCGGCTGCAGTCGTGGGTTGTACGGTTGTCATGGTGAAAATGTCCTTTGACGTTAAGAAACAGGGTCAGTGGCGGGAAAGGTTGGCGGCGGATTACGAGCCCAGTTGCAGGGTTTTCAGTAACAGGCTTTTGGCGGTATTCATGGTTTCGATGTTGTTCTGGTAGGAACGCGAGGCGGCAATCATGTTGACCATTTCCTCCACCACGTTCACATTCGACTTGTTGACGTAGCCCTCGTTGTCCGCGTACGGGTGGCGCGGATCGTAGACACGCGTCGCCGCGGAAGTATCTTCAGTGACCTCGGCCACGCGCACGCCCTGCGCCGCGCCCGCGGCGACCGGCGTGCTCTGGAACACCACTTGCCGGGCGCGATACGGCTGCGCACCAGGTGCGGCCACGGTGTCCGCGTTGGCGAGATTGCTGGCGACGGTGTTCAGCCGCTGGCTTTGGGCCGACACGGCAGAACCCGCGATATCGAAGATTTGGGTAAGCGACATGATTATTGCCCCTGAATGGCACTCAAGAGTGTGCGAATTTGGCCGTTAATGAATTTAAGCGTTGCTTCATAGCGAACCGCGTTGTCGGCAATGCGTGCGCGTTCCTTGTCCATGTCGACAGTGTTGCCGTCCTGGGAAGGCTGAACCGCATCGCTCTCGGAAGGCGCGGGCGAGTCGGCGGAGGCGGATCGCGCCACCAGATGACCGGCAGAGGTCGTGCGCTGGGTGACACGCGTGCCACCGAGGCTCTCGCGCAAGGCTCGGGCAAAATCGAAGTCCACCGCCTTGTAGCCGGGGGTATCGGCGTTCGCAATGTTGGCGGACAGCATTTGCTGGCGTTGCGCGCGCAATTGCAGTGCTTCGCCATGGAAACGCAGGTAGTGTTCAATTCGGCCTGTCATCGCTTGATTTAATGCTTTTCCTGTTATGTGCCACGGTCCGGATTATCCGCAGCCCGCGCGGGGTCCATGGCTCGAATAAGGCTTGTTTCCGGCGGCTTTTCCGGCGACCGTCTCGCGCGTAGCGGATTATTCTGGCGGCCACTTGCAGATGCCCTGGGGAGCCAAACGTGAAATGTCGCTTTGTCGTGTTGATGACGCTGGCCATGTGGTTTATTACCGATGCCCGTGCACAGGCTACGGCGCCGTCCGCGGACCCGTCACAAATGCTCAAGCTGTATCTGGATGCCGAAACCACCGGCCTGCCGGGCCGTGTGGAAGTCACGGTCGGCGCCCTGGGCAGCCACTTGCGGCTGGCCCCCTGCGCGCAAATGGTTCCTTTTTTGCCCGCCGGCGCTCGGCTGTGGGGCCGCAGCCTGATCGGCGTGCGCTGTCAGGACAACGGCGCGGGCGCGCCCGGCTGGAGCGTACTGGTTCCGGTCGAAGTCAAAGTCTTTGGCCCGGCCTTGGTCGCCACCCGCCAGCTGCCGGCGGGCGAAGTGCCGGCCAATGACGCTCTGGAAGTGCAGGAAATCGAATTGACCCGCCAGCCGCCCGGCGTGATTAGCGACCTGGCGACCCTTGGCGACACCATCATGGCGCGCACGCTGGCCGCGGGACAGCCGTTGCGCCGCGAACATCTGCGCACGCGTCCGGTCATTACCACCGGGGAAATGGTAAAACTGGTAGCGTCCGGCGCCGGCTTCTCGGTTACCAGTTACGGCAAGGCGCTCAGCGCCGCCGCGGAGGGCCAGACAATACGGGTAAAGGCCGACTCAGGCCGCACCATGACCGGCGTCGCGCGGAGCGGCAAACTGGTGGAAATTCGGCTGTGAAATCCAACCCTAAAGTTTCGGCGGTTGTTGCCGTATCAGCAGATATGCGATAAAGGTACCCGATTGCAAGATTCACTCCCGCTACATACCCCAAGGGCGCCAAGGAGATTTTTATGAAGATTATCAACAACTTATATAGGATAGATACGCCGCTGACGAACGCCGCCAGCGCTCCGGGCAAGTCTGGAGCGCCTGCGGCGGGGACTGCGGACCAGGCCATTCGCCTGTCCGAGTTGTCCAGCCAGCTGCACCAGCTGGAATCCAGGTTGAGCAGCGAGCCCGGATTTGATGCCGCGCGTGTCGATCAGATCAAGGCCGCCATTCGTGACGGCAGTTATCACGTCAATCCTGACGCCGTAGCCGACAAGGTGATCCAAAGCATACGCGAGTTGTCGGGCATCAAGTCACACCCGGGCAATGCCTGATCCGCGGCACCCCGCGCGGCATCCGGCGGCAACGGCGGACAACGCGCCGCACGCGGCGATCACCGCATTCATCGCGCTGCTGGAGCGCGAGCAGCACATACTGGCGCGCCCGCAAGCGGACGCGCTGGAGGCCATTGCAACACAGAAACAAGTGTTGCTGGATCAATTGGACCCGCGGGGACGCGGCATACTGGCCGCGCGCCAGGATCCGGCATTGCGCGCCCTCGTTGCCCGCGCGCGGCATCTGAATGCCGCCAATGCGAGACTGCTCGCGATCCATCGCAATGCCTGCGACAACCGCCTGCAGGTACTGCGCGGCGGCCCATCCACGAATACCCTTTACCGCGCCAACGGTTTACTCGGCGCGTAGCAGCCTGCCGGATGTAACCGGCCCCGGGCGCTCTCCACATTCGCGCGGCTCGCAAGCCGCGCTGCATCTTGTGGCATGATAGCGCCTGACTCGACACCGGGATTGAGGGCGTAACGATGGCCGATGCAGCGGGCGCAAACGCAATAACCGTACTGGTGGTGGATGACGATCCCTTTGTATGCAAATGGTTCGTGCGCCAGTTGAACAGCCTCGGTTACGGCGAAGTATCGGCGTGCGTTTCCGCGCGCGACGCCATCCTCGTTCTGGAAGCCGCGTCAGGCGCATTCGACCTGGTATTCTGCGATCTGCAGATGCCCGACATGGATGGCGTGGAATTTGTGCGCTATCTGGTGCAAAGCAACTACAAGGGCGGGCTGGTGCTGATCAGCGGCGAAGACCAGCGCATCCTGCAAACGGCCGAAAAACTGGCGCAAGGCCGCAATCTCAACGTGCTGGGCGCGCTGAAAAAACCCGCCACGCCGGCGCAATTGCAAAAAATTCTTGCCAACAGTCTCGCCGCCACCGCGCAACGCCGTGACAACGCCGAGGCGCATAGCTACGTCGCCGCCGACCTGGAACTCGCCATCGCCGGCGGGCAGCTGGTCAACCATTATCAGCCCAAGGTCGAGCTGGCCAGCGGCAAGGTGATCGGCGTCGAGACGCTGGTGCGCTGGCAGCATCCGAGGCATGGCCTGGTGCCGCCGGAGCGGTTTATCCGGCTGGCCGAGTCGGCCGGGCTGATCGAGGCACTGACGCATGCCGTGCTGAACGGCGCGCTGCGCCAATCCCGTCAATGGCACAACAGCGGACTCGATTTGCGCCTGGCGATCAACATATCCATGCTGAGCCTCTCCGACATCAGTTTCCCGGACATCATCGCGGGCCTGGCCGCCGAAGCGGGCGTGGCGGTGTCCACGGTGGTGCTCGAAATCACCGAAAGCACGCTGATGAAGGATCCCATCGCGTCGCTCGACATACTGACACGCCTGCGCCTGAAAGGCTTCGGCTTGTCCATCGACGATTTCGGCACCGGCCATTCATCGCTGGTGCAACTGCGCGACGTGCCGTTCAACGAACTGAAAATCGATGGCGGCTTCGTGCACGGCGCGTGGAACAATTCGTCGACCAAGGCCATTTTCGATGCCAGCCTGGGCCTGGCGCGGCAACTGAAGATAACCGCGGTGGCCGAGGGCGTGGAAGACCGGGCGGACTGGAATTTTCTGCGCAAGGCGGGTTGCGATCTGGCGCAGGGCGATTTCATCGGCAAACCCATGCCGGGCGGTCGACTCGCCGAGTGGATTTCCGACTGGCACGAACGCGATCTGGCGGCCTGACCGGCCGCACCGCATGGCCCGCACCCTGATTGAACGCCGGCGCTCGTCCCGGCAGCCCATCCGTTGCATTTTCCCGCAGGCTCGCCATGGCCGACGATCAGCGCTTTGATCATTCCGACAATCTCGATTTTTTGAACCGCAATGCGCCGTTGCGGGAAAAGCTGGTGGCGACACACCGGACCGTGCAGCAGGAACTGCCGTTTATCGCGCGTGTCGCGCTGACGCTGTACGATCCCGAAACGCGGGTACTGAAAACCTATCTGCACAGCGGCAGCGGCCACGAGTCCCTGGAACACTACCAGTCGATCATCGACAACGCCCCATCACTGGTCGAGATTCTCAAGCGCGGCAACCCGCGGGTGATCAACAGCATGTTCACCACCCAGTCCGGCAGCCACGAATACAGCCGCCGCCTCGGCCGCGAGGGCTACTCTGCCAGTTACACCATGCCGATGTTCAATAACGGCGAATTCATCGGCTTTCTGTTCTTCAATTCGCATCAGAAGGACGTGTTCAGCGACACCGTGCTGCGCCACCTCGATTTGTATGGGCATCTGATTTCGATGATGGTGGTCAATGAACTGTCCAGCATCCGCACCTTGAGCGCCGCCCTCAAGACCACCGGACACATCACGCACCACCGCGATCCCGAAACCGGCAGCCACCTGGATCGCATGTCGCGTTACAGCCGGCTGATTGCCCTGGCATTGGCGGATAAATATCATCTTGACGACGACTATATCGAGCACATTTTCATGTTCTCGCCGCTGCACGACATCGGCAAGATCGCCATTCCCGACCATATCCTGCTCAAACCGGGCAGACTGACCGAAGACGAATTGCGGGTCATGCGCACCCACCCGCTGCGCGGCCAGGAAATCATCATGAACCTGATCGAGAACTTTGGCCTCGACAACGTCGAGCACCTGGACATGCTGCGCAATATTGCCCTGTACCATCACGAAGCCGTCAACGGCCGCGGCTATCCCGAAGGCAAGGCCGGCGCGGACATTCCGCTGGAAGCGCGCATCGTCGCCGTCGCCGACGTGTTCGACGCGCTCACCAGCCGGCGGCCGTACAAGGATGCCTGGAGCAACGACCAGGCCTTCGAGACGCTGCGCAAATGGGCAGGCCATCAGCTCGATCGCGACTGCGTCGAAGCGCTGCTGGCACAGCGCGAAGCGGTGGAGACGATACAGCGGCAAATCGGGGAAATCGTCTGCGAATGAGACCCTGATCCGGCTTCGCCGCCGCTGCGCACGCAAGCAACATGCCCGCCGTTTTGCGATGGCATCCCGCGCCGCATGCGGGTGATGCGCGCCTCAGCGGTTGGCGCGCGCACAGCCGGGCGATCAGCGGTTACGCTGCGCCTTCCAGTCCTTCAGCTTGCCGCGCAGTCGCGTCACCGCCTGGCTGTGCAGCTGACACACGCGGGACTCGGTCACACCCAGTACGTCGGCGATCTCCCTGAAGTTCAGTTCCTTTTCGTAGTACAAGCCCATCAGCAACTTTTCACGCTCGGGCAGCAGTTCGATGGCGCTCACCAGTGCAGCCCGGAATCGCGCATCGGACAGCTTGGCAAACGGGTCCTCATGGTCGGCGGGACAGTTGCGGTCGAGGAAATCCGCATCCTCGCCATTGTGTTCGAAATCGTCCACGTGGACCAGCTGAAAGGCGTAGGTGTCATTCAGCATGTCGCGATATTCCTCCAGCGGAATTTTCAGGTGTTGCGCGACTTCCGTCTCCAGCGGCGGGCGCCCGAGCTTCTGCTCGAGCTTGGATTGCGCATCGTCAATCCTGCGCTGCGCCTTGCGCACGCCGCGCGGCACCCAGTCGTGCGAACGCAGTTCGTCCAGCATGGCGCCGCGAATGCGTTGCGCGGCGTAGGTTTCGAACTGCACGCCCTGGCTGTTTTCATAGCGCCCGGCCGCGTCCACCAGTCCGATCAGGCCCGCCTGCACCATGTCGGAAAGTTGCACGCTGGCCGGCAGCCGTGCCATCAGATGGTGCGCAATGCGCTTGACCATCGGCGCGAATTTTTCGATGCACTGATTGCGATCCAGCGTCCCGTTTTCGGTATACATGATGGTTGCTTTCCTAATGAAGTTTTGAAACAGCCCGCAAGGGCGGCGCCGCATCCGGCGCCGCCGGCAATGCCGCCAGCTCCGCCAGATCCCAGTCCGCAATGCCAGCCGCCGCATTGTGAAATGCGCGCGCCACCGGCCCTGCCGGATCGATCTCGAACAGCGTGCGCCGCACGCGCGCCGCCTCCCACAGGCTGCGGTGGGGCGGCGCATTGCCGCCGAATGACAATTCGACGTCGAACTTGTCCCCGGCAAGCCGCGCCAGGGCGTTGACCGTAAGTCGCGCCTCATCGAACCCGGAACGCATCAGCAGCACGCGAAATCGCGCCGCCGCCTGCTGCATCGCCAGCGCTTTCAGGCAAGCGGCGCCTTCGACGATCACGTTGGGTCCGCGCGACAGCACCAGCAGCGCCTCGCCGTGGGCGGGCAGCAGCCGTGCCGCCGGATCGTCGGGTTCGCAGTTCACCATGATCAGGTCCAGTGGCGCGGCCTTGTGCGCCAGTGACTCAAAGAAGTCCATGCCGCTGACGTGCGCCTCGCGCAACAGGCGCATGCCACGCGCCGCCGGCAGCACCTGCACGCCGTCACCGGTGCCGAGCACCGCCCGCCCGAGCGACACCTCGCCTTCCAGCACGTGTTTCAGCTCGTAGCGCGCGCTCAGTCCGAACGCCGGCGCGATCTCGCCGCGCGAGGCATCCAGCACCAGCACCTGCTGGCCCGCGCGCGACAGCGCGCTCGCCAGATTCACAATGGCCGGCAGGCGTTCACGCGTGCCGAATACCGGCAGTACGCGCGCGCCGGCCCGCCGCATCATGCGGCGCAGGCCGCGCGCCTGATCGAGTGCCGGACGCATCATGTACGCATCTCCAGCGGCGGTGCCGCGCTGGTCATGAACAGGCTCGCCTCAGTGTCGTCGAGTGCGAATACCGGGTCATCGCCCGGATTCATGGCACGCAGCAAAGACTGCCGCGCGAGCGCGGCCGGATTGGCCAGCTCCAGATCCTCGGGCACGCGTTGCCCCGACGTGCAAAAGTGCAGTTCCAGGCGGCGGCGGATGATCACGTCCAGCGCGCACCCCGGCCGCGCGCTCTCGTCGAGCTTGGTGAGGATGGCGCCGGCCAGCGGCACCGCGCGATTGTTGTGCGTGGCGTAGGCCTGCGCCACCTGTTCGAGCGTTTCGGCCTGGGCCGTGGCATTGAGCAACAGCAGGCGCTCGACGCCGGAATTGATCAGCAATTCGTGCTGCGCCTCGACGCGGCTGTCGCGCTGGCCCATGCCCACGGTGTCCACCAGCACCAGGTGCTTGTCGGCCATCGCGGCCAGCGCCTGCTGCAGATCGTCCGGTGTCTGTGCCACGTACACCGGCACGCCAAGCAGACGGCCATAAATGCGCAACTGATCCTGCGCGCCGATACGGTAATCGTCGGTCATCACCAGACCCAGGCGCGACGGGCCGTGCTTCATCACGCAGCGCGCGGCGAGCTTGGCGGTGGTGGTGGTCTTGCCCACGCCGGTCGGCCCCACCAGCGCATACACGCCGCCGCGATCGGTGATGTCGCCGGCGGCCGAGGTCAGCAGATTGCGCGCCAGCACCTTGGTGATCCAGTCGTGCGCGGCATCGGCGCCGTAGTCGTCGGGCAGGCGATCGATCACGCTGCGCGCGAGCAGCGAGCTGAAACCCGAATCGAGCATGGCACGCAGCATGCGCCCGCGCAGCGGCCGATGGCGCAGGGTTTCGCTCCAGCTGAAACTGGCCACCTGTTCGGACAACATGGTTTTCATGGCGCGAATTTCCGCCAGCAGCGACGCCTCCTGCGTGCGCGCGCCGGGCGCGTCGAAAGCGGCCGCACTGGTCCTGGGCATTTCGGGCGCCACACTGCGTCGCGTGCGCAGCACCTGCGGCACGGCGGCGGGCGCAGCCGGCGACAGCGGTGCCGCCGCGGGGGCTTGCGCCACGGGAGCCGCCACGGGAGCAACCGGGGCTGCCGGTTCCGCCAGTGCGCCGATGTCGCTCATGGCCACGGCGACAATTTCGGCGCCTTCCGCGGTGGCGCGATTGGAAAGAATCACGGCATCCAGGCCAAGTTCTGCTCTGACCTGCCGTAAAGCGGTGCGGGCATTCGCCGCGACAAATCGTTTGGGTTTCATGCTTGGGCTCCAACTAACGTGGTTACGCGTATGGCTCGGTTATCGGGAATTTCGCTGTGCGCAAGAATGCGCAATTGCGGCAGCGCGCGGCGCAGCAGCCGCGCCAGCGCGGGACGCAGGGTGTCCGCGGCCAGCAGCACCGCCGGTTCACCGCGCCGTTCCTGCGCCTCCACCGCCTGCTGCACTTCCCGTGTCAGCGTGTCGGCAAGGCCGGGCTCCAGCGCGAAGGTGTTGCCGCTCGCGGCCTGCGCCAGCAGCTTCTCCAGTTCGGGGTCGAATACCATCACCGGCAATTCACTGTTGTTGCCGAATTGCTGCTGCGTAATGGCGGCACCCAGCGCCACGCGCACGCGCGCGGTGAGTTCGGCCGCATCCTGTGTGCGCGCCGCGTGTTCGGCGAGGGATTCAAGGATGGTGCGCAGGTCGCGAATGCCGACGCCCTCTTCGAGCAGGTTCTGCAACACTTTTTGCAGCGTCGCCACCGGGATCAGTTTGGGCACCAGGTCCTCGATCAGCTTGCCGGCCTGTTTGCCGAAATGATCGAGCAGGCTTTGCACTTCCTGACGCCCAAGCAGTGTCGCGGCGTGCGTTTGCAGCAATTGATTGATGTGCGTGGCGACCACGGTACTGGCATCCACCACGGTGTAGCCGCTCAATTGCGCCTGTTCGCGCATGCCGGCTTCGATCCACACCGCGGGCAGGCCGAACGCGGGGTCCTTGGTCCTGGTGCCGGGCAGCGCAACGCTCGCCTGGCCGGGATCGATGGCGAGGAACATGCCCTGCACGGATTCGCCCTCGCCCACCGCCACGCCCTTGAGCAGGATGCGGTAGCCATTGGGTTTCAGTTCGAGATTGTCGCGAATGTGGATTTGCGCGGGCAGGAAGCCGGCATCCTGCGCGAAGCGCTTGCGAATGGCGCGAATACGCTTGAGCAGGTCGCCATCCTGGCGTGCATCCACCAGCGAGATCAGGCGATAACCCACCTCCAGCGCCAGCATGTCCACGGGCACGATGTCGTCCCAGGTGGCTTCCTGATTTTCGGCGGCCTTGGGTGCCTCTTCCGCGGGCGGCGCGGTTTTCGCCGCTGCAACCGTCTTGCGCAGGTACCAGCCGAGCCCGCCGCAGCCGGCACCCAGCAGCAGAAACGGCAGGTGCGGCATGCCCGGCACCACGCCCAGCGTCAACAGAATGCCGGCCGTAATCGTCAGCGCATTCGGGGTGGAGAACAGTTGATTGGTCAGCTGCTCGCCCACGTCTTCGTCCTTGCCCACGCGGGTGACGATGAGCGCCGCGGCGGTCGAAATCACCAGCGCCGGAATCTGCGCCACCAGACCGTCGCCGATCGCCAGCAGCACATAGTTGTTGGCCGCCTGAGCTGCCGGCAAGTCGTGCATGATCAGCCCGATGGCCATGCCGCCGATGATATTGATCACCAGGATCAGGATGCCGGCAATGGCATCGCCGCGCACGAATTTCGAGGCGCCGTCCATCGAACCGTAGAATTCCGCTTCCTGCGTCACCTCGGCACGGCGCTTGCGCGCATCGGCCTCGCCGATGAGGCCCGCGTTCAGATCGGCGTCGATCGCCATTTGCTTGCCGGGCATGGCGTCCAGGGTAAAGCGCGCGCTGACCTCGGCGATGCGCCCCGCGCCCTTGGTGATCACCACGAAGTTGATCACCACCAGCACGATGAACACCACCAGACCCACCGCGAAATTGCCGCCAACCACAAAATGGCCGAAGGATTCAATCACCTTGCCCGCGGCGTCCGGCCCCTTGTGGCCGTTCATCAGCACCGCGCGGGTGGAGGCCACGTTCAGCGACAGGCGCATCAGCGTGGTCAGCAGCAGCACCGTGGGAAACGACGCAAAGTCGAGGGGCTTTACGGTATAGACTGTCACCAGCAATACCAGCATGCCCACCGCGATGTTGAAGGTGAACAGCATGTCAAGCAGCAGCGTTGGCAGCGGCAGGATCATCATCGCCAGGATCAGGACCATCACCACCGGCACCGCCAGCGGCTTCAGACGCGGCATGGATATGCCCATACGGGCGGCTAGCGCATTCATGCGGCAACTCCTTTGGCTGCCGGATCAAGGCCGGCGGGAACATCCAGGGAATCCGGCATCGCCGGCAATTCGGCTTCGCCCTGCAGATGACGGCGCAGCTGGAACACCCACGCCAGCACCTGCGCCACCACCCCGTACAATTCGGTGGGAATCTCGGCGTCGATTTCGCCATGCGCGTACAGGGCACGCGCCAGCGGCGGCGCTTCCAGCACCGGCACCTTATGCAGGGCGCCGAGTTCACGAATCGCCTGTGCCACCTGATCGACACCCTTGGCGACAATGCGCGGGGCATTCATTTTGCCTTCCCGATACACCAGCGCCACCGCGTAGTGCGTCGGGTTGGTGACAATCACGTCGGCCTTGGGCACTTCCTGCATCATGCGGCGCTTGGCCAGCTCGCGCTGCAACTGGCGGATGCGGCCCTTCACCTGCGGATTGCCCTCGGCTTCCTTGTGTTCGCGGTGCACTTCCTCGGCACTCATGCGCAGTCCGGAATGAAAGCGCCACAACTGGAACGGCACATCAATCGAGGCAATCACCACCATCGCCAACACCAGCGCCAAAAACGTCGTCAGCAGCATGTGGCCGGTGGCGCTCAGCGCTTGCGGCAGGGCGGTCACTGCCAGTCCGGCGCTGGTCTCCTTGAAGTGCCACGCGGCCCATGCGCCCGCGGCGCCGATCAACAGCGCCTTGAGGATGGTTTTGCCCAGCTCACCCAGCCCCGCCAGCGAAAACACGCGCCCGAAAAACGACATCGGATTCATGCGCTCGAATTTGAGTTGCAACGCGTTGGGGCTGAACAGCCAGCCGCCCACCGCCAGCGTGCCGCCGATGCCTGCCACGGCAGCGATGCCCGCAACCGGCGCAAACAGGATCAATGCATCCCACGCCAATTCCGCCAGACGCAGCGTCGGCTGCGCCACATCCATTGCTTCGCGCTGGCCCATGCGCAGGCCTGCCCGCACAAATTGGCGCCACTGCGCAATCCACGCCGGACCGCCGAGCCAAACCGCGCCCGAGATAAACAGCAATACCAGTGCCCCGGCGAGTTCCGGCGAGCGTGCGGTACGCCCCTCCTCGCGGGTATCGGCTAGCCGCTTGGGCGTTGCTGGTAGGGTTTTTTCCTGATCCGAATCGTCGGCCATAAACTGCCTCTGTGAGAGATGCCATTATTCATGGCACTTGAGGGCAGCAAGCCGGGGAGAAAGCGGGGAATTCAGGCGGTGTTCATGGATTCGCCGCACGGCCGGGGCGCGACGGGATCGCAACGTCTGCTTATCGGCATTTGACACCGCAGACTTTAGGCCGCTGGCCGTGCAGCCTAAAGACGGAACAGCACCCGAAAAGGCGCGATTTGCCCGTGGGCGTTACGCGCGCAACAAAGGCACGCCGCACATTGCGCCGCCGGCACTTGCAGCAAGCGACGTTAGTGGGCTAGCAAGAACATGCCTCCGCACCGCAATAATAATTTAACTATTTGTTTTTAAACAGTTTTTAATCAACCGTGTTCGATACCGCCCGCCAGCACGCGGCGATCGACTTCGCCGATGGTCTGCACGCCGCACAGCGCCATGGTGACGTCGAGTTCTTTTTGCAGAATCTCGATGGCGCGCGCCACGCCCGCCTCGCCGCCCGCACCCAGTCCGTAGATATACGCGCGGCCGATAATGCAGGCGCGGGCGCCCAGCGCCAGTGCCCGCAGAATGTCGGCGCCGGTGCGCACGCCGCTGTCGAACAGCACCTCGATATCAGACCCCACGGCCTGCACCACGCGTGGCAGCGCGGAAATCGCCGACGGCGCGCCGTCCAGCTGCCGGCCGCCGTGATTCGACACACTGATCGCGGTGGCGCCGGCCTTCACCGCCAGCCGCGCATCGTCGGCATCGAGGATGCCCTTGAGGATCAACTTGCCCGGCCACAGGCTGCGAATCCAGTCTATGTCCTTCCATGACAGACTCGGATCGAACTGGTTGCTGATCCACTGCGACAGCGAGGCGACACCGTCCATGCCCTTGACGTGGCCGGCGAGGTTGCCGAACGTCTTGCGCCTGCCGTTGAGGATCGACCATGCCCACGCCGGCTTGCTCAAGATATCGATGACATTGCGCACGCTCATACGCGGCGGCACGGTCAGGCCATTGCGCACGTCGCAATGGCGCTGGCCCAGCACCTGCAAATCGACCGTGAGCATCAGCGCGCTGCACCTGGCCGCCTGCGCGCGCTGCAGCAGTTCGCGCATGAAGCCGCGGTCGCGCATCACATAGAGCTGGAACCAGAACGGTTTGTCGACCGCTTCCGCCACGTCCTCGATGGCGTTGATCGACATGGTGGAGAGCGTGTACGGAATGCCGGCGGCCTGCGCCGCGCGGCAGGCGTGAATCTCGCCGTCGCCATGCATCATGCCGCCGAGACCGATCGGGCCCAGCGCCAGCGGCACCGGCACCGCCTCGCCGAGGATCGCGGCGCGGGTATCGCGCCGATCCACGTCGACCATCACCCGCTGGCGTAGCAGGATGCGCTCCAGATCCGCGCGATTGGCGCGCAGCGTCTGCTGCGAGTACGACCCCGCGTCGGCATAATCGAAGAACGGTTTTGGCACCCTGCGCCGCGCGTGCTCGCGCATGTCTTCGATACTGGGAAATACTCTCATGACCCGCCTCCCCCGTGATGATGGCGTGATTTAATCATGTTTTTGGCGGCACGCTGGCGTGCAGCCGCGGGAGTCGGCGGTAGCGCGCGTTCAGGGTCCCGCGGCCAGCGGCAACGACAGGATGACGCGGGTGCCATGGCTCGGGCCGCTGCTGATTTCCAGCACACCACCGAGTGCGCCCGCCACCTCGCGCAAATCACGCAGATCACGCGACGCGGCGCTGGAAAAACCATGGTCGCCGCGATCCGCGCCATCATCAGCGACTTCCAGCGTGACCGTGTCTGCCTGCGCCAACACCGCGATGCGCAGGGATCGGGTGCGCCCGCGGCGGGCGAACATCAGCAGCGACGCCTGACACACGCGATACATCGCGAAAAACGAGGCATCGTCGAGCGCGACCAGAGCCGGGCGCGACACGCACTCGAAGGCAATGCCATGCCGCGGCAGGATACTCTGCGCCAGCGACTGCAAGGCGCGCGCCATGCCCAGTTCGAACAACGGTGGCCGCAACGCGCGCACACTGCGCTCCGCCCGCGCGCGCGCGCGCTCCAGCGCCTGTTGCATGCCGTGCACTTGCGCCCGCGCGGCATCATCGGCGGCGTGTTCGGCAAACCAGCCCAAGCCGGGGGCGAGTTCCGCCATCAGTTCGCCAAAGTTATCGTGCACATCGCGGGCGATCGCCCGCACATCGTCGACGTGATCGAGATGCGACTGCAACAGGCGCAGCCGGGCATGCTCCGTCCGCTCGCGCCCTTTTGCGGCGGCAGTCGCCATGACGCGCCTGAGCGCCGGCACCAAGCGCGCCAGCCGCGACTTGGAAACGTAGTCGTCAGCCCCGGCGACCAGCGCATCCGCGGCCGCGTCTTCATCCCCGGTGCCGGTGACGACGATGAACGGCGTATCAAAGTCGCCATCACGCAACACCTGAAGCACGTCGGCGAGGGGAAATCCGGGCAGATCAAGCTCGGAGATGACCGCGTCCCAGCCGCCGCCGGACAGGGCGTCGCGCATCTGCGCCGCTGTCTCCACGCGCGCCGACTGCAGCCGGTAGCCGCCGACCTCGATATACCGCGCCAGCAGCGTGTAGTCGGTCTGCGCGTTATCGACAAAAAGCAGGCGCAGCAGCGGCGCGCCCGATGGTTTGGCTTCTGGCAAGTTGCGATCTGTGTGACCCAGCGCCCGTACGGGGGGCACCGGAATTATCCAAAAATGGCGTGTCAACCGCGTAAACGCACGCTTTGACGACCCGCGATCTTGGCGTTATTGAAAATGATCACAGGCGTGCCGACGGCGTGAGTATTGCCTGAATGCGCCGGCCCTATCAACAAAAAATCATCATCAAATTGATATTGAAAAATGGGCATGGCTTTGACCATCAAGAATGACCCGAATCTGCCGATACCTGCAATGAGAACCCAAACCACACGATCCAACATTTCCGATGAAAATTTTTGCCAGTCTGGCGCAGATCCGTGCGTTCGAAAGAGCCCACCTCGCCTTCCTGCGTACGCGCGTGGACTTCGACATTGTCCACGTCGTCGGTCTGCATCAGGAACGGGGAGATCGGCTGTTGCTCAAACAACTGTATCTGGAAGTCAGCGCATCGTTTGCAACCGTAAGCCGCCGCCTTGCCATGCTGCGGCGTTTCGGCGCAATCCTGGCTGACGCGCATGGCAAGGACGCGCGCATGATTACGTTGACACTCAGCCCGGCAACGCTTGATCTCTACGCGCGCTACGCCGACGTGCTGACCTCAATTCAGGCGCAGTAGCCCCGCGGCGCGTCGGCGACTCGGCCGCTCAGCGCACACGCCTCGCCTGGCAGCCGGTCAGGTCAAGTCTGGCGGGCTGCCCGACACCCCGGGCGCGGCTCTCCGGCGGCAGGGCCGCTGATATCCGCACGCCACCCATTGGGCTAAGATGCGCCTTTTTTGCGCGCGTCGCGCCTTATGGTTCATCCAGGTTTCTTTTGCATCCGGGCACGCGCGGGACTGCGCCTGCCATGAAATGGCCGTTGCCCGCCCTCCTCGCCTGGGGCATCGCCTGGCTTGCCTTTGCCGCTCTTGCGGCCGCGGGCGTTGCGCCCTGGCTTTCACTGCTGGCGGCGAGCGCGCTCGGCGTGCCGCTGTGCCTGTGGGGTAGCACGCCGTGGCGGCGCGTATTCATTGTTGCGGGATTTCCGCTGTCCCTGTTCGCCAGCGGCGTGGCGGGCAGCGTGCCGGCGTGGACATGGCTGGCGCCACTGGCGCTGCTGTTGCTGTTGTATCCCATCAACGCCTGGCGCGACGCGCCCTTGTTTCCCACCCCGTCCGGAGCACTGCGCGGGCTGGCGGCGCTGGCGCCCTTGCCGGCCCGCGCACGCGTCATCGATGCCGGCTGCGGCATCGGCGACGGCTTGCGCGAACTGCACCGTGAGTATCCCGACGCGTGTATCGAGGGCATCGAGTGGAGCTGGCCACTGCGTATGGTGTGCGCGCTGCGCTGCCGCTTCGCGCGCGTGCGGCGCGCCGACATCTGGGCCGCCGACTGGTCGGCGTTCGATCTGGTGTATCTGTTTCAGCGCCCGGAGAGCATGCCGCGCGCCACCGAGAAAGCGGCACGCGAATTGCCCCGCGGCGCCTGGCTGGCAAGTCTGGAATTCGCGGCGCCGGCACTGCGGCCGCAGCAGATACTGCAGTGCGCCGACGGGCGGCGCGTTTGGCTGTATCAGGCGCCTTTTCGGCGCATCGATTGATTATTTATAACTTATTGATTTTAAACAACTATTTACGATCCGCGGTAGCGGAAGGCGCAGCCGCGGCGGGCGCCGGCGCAGATGCCGGGTTGGGCGCCGGCGAAGTGACACCGTCCAGGTCCGCGGCCGAGGTGACATCCAGTGTGTTGCCGTCGCGCTTCAGCGCTTGCTCGGCCTTGCGGTTGAGCACCACGATGCTGATACGTCGATTGGACGGATCCCTGGGATCCTCCTTGTTCAGTTGCACCGACGAGGCGAGCCCCACCACGCGCACAATTTTGCCTTCATCGATACCCGCGAGCATCAACTGGCGGCGCGACGCGTTGGCGCGTTCCGCGGAAAGCTCCCAGTTGCTGTACCCTTTCTCGCCGCCCGCATACGGGGTGGCATCGGTATGTCCGGCGAGCGACAGTTTTTGCTCGCCCTCGGCGAGCACCTTGCCGATTTCCTGCAGAATCTCGCGCGTATAGTCTTTCAAATTCGAACTGCCGATATCGAACATCGGGCGATTCTGGTCATCGACGATCTGGATGCGCAAGCCTTCGTTGGTAATGTCCAGCCTGATCTGGGATTTGAAGGCCTCGATCTTGCGGTTACCCGCGAGCATCGACTCCACCTTCTGCTTGAGCTTTTCCAGTTGCACGCGCTCGTTGCGCTCGATTTCCGCCTTGGCGGCTTTCATCATCGAGCGTTTTTCCGGTTCCGAGCCGTTGCGCACCTGGCCGGTGACCTTGGTCAGATCGTTGCCGCCGCCCTTGATGATGGAGGTGGCATCGCCCGCGCCGGAGCCGCCCGACAGCGCCACTTTCAGCGGGGTCTGGAAATAGTCTGAGATGCCGTTCAGATCGCCCTTGGTGGTCGACCCCAGCAGCCACATCAGCAAAAAGAACGCCATCATCGCGGTCACGAAGTCGGCATACGCAATTTTCCATGCGCCGCCATGATGTCCGCCGTGGCCGCCCTTCTTGACCTTCTTGATAATGATGGGCGCCTTGTCACCCTTGCCTTTTGCCGCTGCCATGGCCGCCGCGCCTTATTTCGATTTGGACTGCTTGACGTGTTCTTCGAGTTCGGTGAAGCCTGGACGCTCGGTCGAGTACAGCACCTTGCGGCCGAATTCCACCGCCAGCGACGGCGCATAGCCATTCAGCGAAGCCAGCAACGTAACCTTGACGCATTCGAATTCCTTGCTCGCCTCCGCCAACTTTTGTTCCAGTACGCTCGCCAGCGGAGCGACGAAACCGTATGCCAGCAAAATGCCAAGGAAGGTGCCGACCAGCGCGTGCGCAATCATCTCACCCAGTTCGGCCGGCGGCCGGCCCACCGAACCCATGGTATGCACCACGCCCATCACCGCCGCCACGATACCAAAAGCCGGCAAGCCGTCCGCGGTTTTGGCGACCACCGAAGCGGGAATACCGCCTTCGTGGTGATGCGCTTCCATTTCCGCGTCCATCAGATCTGAAATTTCGTGGGCATTCAGATTGCCGCTGACCATCAAGCGCAGGTAGTCGGTAACGAATTCAATCAGGTGGTGATCCGACAGCAGCTCGGGATAAGCGGAAAACAGCGGACTGTCTTCCGGCTTGTCGATGTCCTTTTCAACTGACACCAGGCCTTCCTTGCGCACCTTGGTCAGAATTGCATAGAGCATGGTCAGCAACTCCATGTAGCGCGCCTTGGTGTACTTGGAGCCTTTCAAGACGGAGGGCAGCGCCGCCAGCGTTGCCTTGAGAATTTTGGGCGAATTGCCGACGATGAACGCGCCAAGACCGGCACCGCCAATCATCAGCAGCTCAAGCGGCTGAAACAGCGCGGCCAGATGACCGCCGGCAAGCGCATAGCCGCCGAACACCGAACCGCACACCACCAGATATCCCACGATGACAAGCACTTGTCGTCCTTTCTTGATTCGCCGTTCTAATCCCAGCTTTGACGGTCGTTTTGCATGCAATAGCCATGGACTGGCGCCAATGCCCTTCTTTACGGCAAGTGGCGCGGCCTCTTGAGTCTGAAAGCCTCGAATCGAGGCCGATAAACCGCTCTATTCGCCGCATTGCCGCCATCACCCGCGGCACCGGTCCCGCGTTCACGGGCCGGCGCCACACATGGGGCTACACGACAAACCGGCGCGGCTAGTTCGCCGCTTCGGCGGCGGCGCTTGCCAGCGCGTGGGCGCTCTTGCCGGCACGCGCCGGCATATGGCACAGGCCGCACACGAAATGTTCGTGCAGGTCCAGCGTATGCACCACGAACAAGCCCTCGCACTTGGTGCAGGGTTTGAGCGTGAGCATGCCCGAGTCGACAAACTTCACCAGGCGCCAGGCGCGGGTAATCGACAGCACTTCCGGCAGATCCAGCACCTTGAGTTGTTCCTGGTACAACTGATAGCTCTTCACCAGCGCGTCCACGTCGTCCAGATCGGACGCCTTGGTGAGGTACTCGTAAATATTGAGGAACATCGAGGCGTGGGTGTTCGGTTGCCAGCTCATGAACCAGTCGGTGGAAAACGGCAGCATGCCCTTGGGCGGCGATTTCTTGTGCACTTCCTTGTACAGGCGCAGCAGACGTTCGCGCGACAGCTTGGTTTCCGCTTCCAGCAGTTGCAGGCGCGCGCCCAGCTTGACCAGCGCCGCGGCGCGTTCGATTTCCCGGCCTTCGGCTTCGATGCTCTTGGTGCGTACCATTTAGATCACCTCCGCCAGGTTGCCCGACATCAGAATACCCGCGTGCGTGCGCTTGGCCTGCACATCGGCGCCGTGGCTGGTGATCAGATTCCATACCATCTTGTCGTCGAAACGGAAGCGGCACATCAGCATGTTCGAACCCGCGGCCTTGACCAGCTGGCCCGGCGTCAGCGCGTCGATCACGTCGGCGACGTCGCCGCTGATGCCCAGGCGGTACAACGCCTGCGCGCGGTCCTTGCGGATCATGCTCTGCGCCAGCATCAGATAAGACAGATTGGTTTCGCGAATCTCTTCCAGCAACGTATCCATGTTTATCCCCATCAGTGTTGCCCGGGTGCGGGCCGTTTGTCGTGGGGCCATGATCGGCGCACAGCCGTTTTTCTTGAATCCGACAAGGTCTGCGAAATGCGTAGGCCGCCGTCCGCGGCGCGTGTAGGAAAAAGACCTACAAATTTTACTCAATAAAATCATATACTTACAATGATGTTCGGAGCCGTGCCTGCACCGCATCCGACAGATTGCGGGGATTTTCCGCCGGTGCTCCTCCATTGGCCGGCAAATCGCGCCGATAGACTTCGGCATCGGGTGATTCACGTCACTCAATTGGCCGGGGCGCCCGGGAGTACCTAACGAAATGAATCCCTTGCGTTGGCGTGCATTTCGTTAGGCACTCTAAAGTTTTGATTTGCAAGGTCCGATAAGCAGCTATCGGTGGCAAATGCCCCGTCCGGAAACAAGCCGGGAAAGAATTCAGTTTCTTAATCGCAGCTTACCAACACCACAGGAGATTTAATCATGGCACTGTCAGTAAACACCAATCTGTATTCCCTGAATGCCCAACGTAACGTGGGCATGACCCAGGGTTCGCTCGGCACCTCCATGCAGCGTCTGTCCTCGGGCCTGCGCGTCAACAGCGCGAAAGACGACGCCGCCGGTCTGGCGATCGCCGAGCGCATGAACGCCCAGATCAAGGGCATGAACGTCGGCATCCGCAACGCCAACGACGCGATCTCGCTCTCCGCCACGGCGGAAGGCGTGCTCGGCAAAGTCACCGACTCCATGCAGCGCATGCGTGAACTCGCGGTGCAATCGGCCAACGCCACCAACAGCGACGACGACCGTCTGAACCTTGACGCGGAATACCAGCAGCTCGCCACGGAAATCACCCGCGTGCTGACCGACACCAAGTTCAACGGCCAGGCGATCCTCGGTGCCGATGCCGGCACGCTGACCTTCCAGGTGGGCGCGGGCTCCGCCGACACCATCGACATCACCACCACCGACATGTCAGGCGACGCCGACGTGGCCGCGGTGACCGGCGGTGACATCACCGACGCCACCAATGCCGCGACCGCGATGGACGACATCGACACCGCGTTGACGACGATTGCGCAGGAGCGTGCCAACTACGGCGCGTATCAGAACCGCTTTGAGTCGGTCATCAGCAACCTGCAAGTGTCGGTCGAGAACCAGACCGCCGCCAAGGGCCGCATCACCGACGCGGACTTTGCGACGGAAACGGCGAACCTGTCCCGCGCGCAGATCCTGCAACAAGCCGGCATGGCGATGCTGACGCAAGCCAACCAGCTGCCGCAGCAAGTGTTGTCGCTGCTGCGTTAATCCGCGGCATGATGGAACGCGTTGGCGAACGTTGGCAAACGTTGGCGCGGGCGGCGGCGAAGACATCCTTCGCCGCCGCACTTTGCATTTGGCAGCACCACAATGAGGTAACCCGACATGAATCCCCTGGCCGGTCTCGGCAGCAGCATTGACGTCAATTCCCTGGTTTCCGGTTTGATGGCGGTCGAACGCATACCGCTGCAATCCCTGACCGCGAAGAATGCGCAGTATCAGGCCAATCTGTCGGCTTTCGGTACCGCCAAAGGCACGTTATCCGGCTTGCAAACGGCAAGCCGGGCGCTCGCCGACGCCATGTCAAGCATACCGGCCACGGTCAACTCCAGCGCAACTTCGGTGGCCACGGCCACGGCGCTGGCGGGCACCACGCCCGCCAATTTCAGCCTGAGCGTGCAATCGCTGGCTCAGGCGCATCGCATTTACAGCGGCGCTTTCGCCACCGCCGACACGGTTGTCGGCGGCGGCACCCTCGCCATCGACCGCGGCAGTTTTGACGGCGCCACGTTTACACCCAACGCCGCCATTGCCGCGGTGAACATCACCATTCCGGCCAACGCCACGCTCAACGGCGTACGTGACGCCATCAACAATGCCGATGCGGGCGTCACCGCCTCGGTGGTCAACGACGGCACCGGTTTTCGCCTGGTGCTGGGCGCCAACGATACCGGTGCGGCACAGGGCATGCGCATACTGGCCACCGACGACGACGGCAACCACACCGACGCCGCGGGCCTGTCGCAACTCGCCTTTGATCCCGCGGCCACGGCCGGCGCCGGACGCAATATGACGCAGGCGCGCGCCGGCAGCGACGCCGCGTTTACCGTCGACGGCCTGCCGATGACGCGCGCCTCCAACGATGTTTCCGACGCCATCGGCGGCGTCTCGTTCAAACTCATTGGCGCGGGCGACACCAACGTCAGCGTGTCGCGCGATCTGAGCAAAATGCGCAGCGCGCTGGACGAACTGGTCAAATCCTATAACAGCTCCAGCGGCACACTCAAAAGCCAGTCGAGCTACGACGCAGCGAGCCGCAGCGGCGGCCCGCTCAACGGCGAATCGTCGATCCGCGGCGTGCTCACGCAACTGCGGCGCACGGTCACCGACAACTATGGCGCGGTCGGCGACACCTACCGCACCCTGTCCTCGCTCGGCGTGTCCATCGGCAGCAATGGCACGTTGACGGTCAACAACGCGAAGTACGAAGCGGCCATGGGCGCCGATCCGGTGGCGGCCAGCGCCATGATCGGTGAATTTGCGCAAACGCTCACCAGCACGCTGGATACCGCGCTCGCCAGCGACGGCGCGATCACGGCGCGCACCGACGGCATCCAGAGCGCGATGAAGCGCCTCGCCGACCAGCAGGCACGCATGGAAGCGCGCATGTCGGCGATCGAAACGCGCTATCGCGCGCAGTTTTCGGCACTCGACACGCTGTTGTCGCGCATGAACTCAACCAACGCGTTCTTGACCTCTCAACTGTCCTCGACCAACAGCAATTAAGCGCCTGGCCAGGCCGGCAGGCGACCCCAAGCCACGTGTTTTTAACGTCTCAATTGACCTCAATAAACCGCCATTCCGGCCGATAAATCAATCAGATGAACAACCGGGACAAGCCATTATGGGCGGATTTTCCAGTGCAACGGCGGTGCGCGCGTACGCCAACGTCGGACTCGAGACAGGCGTGAACTCAGCACACCCTCACCGTTTGATCGCAATGCTGTTCGACGGGGCGTTGCTGGCCCTGGCGCGAGCGCGCCAGAGCATGATGGCCAAGGACATCGCGACACGCGGCAGCGCCATCTCCAAGGCCATACAAATCATCGACGAGGGTCTGAAGGCCTCGCTGGTGGACAACGGCGGCGACCTTGCCGCCAACCTGCACGCACTGTACGACTACATGGGACGCCGGCTGTTGTTTGCCAGTCTCAAGAACGACCTGGGCGCCGTCAACGAAGTCTCGCGCCTGCTCACCGAACTTAAGGATGCCTGGAATGCCATCGACCCCCACAAGACCTGACGCGCTGCCGGAAGAGGCGGTACTCGACTGCTACGAAGCCATCGCCAAGGCGAGCGGCAGAATGCTGGCGGCCGCGCAAGTGGCGGACTGGGACGGCCTGATCGCCGCGGAAATGGAATGCGCGCGCTTCATCAACCAGGTGAGCGCGCTCAGCAAGAAGGCGCCCATCAGTGATAGCGGCAACAAACGCCGCATGGCCATCATTCATCGCGTGCTTGCCGACGACGCACAAATCCGCAATCTGGTGGAGCCGCGCCTGATGAAACTGGAAGGCTATCTGCACGGCCGCGCCACCGGGCGCCGCGTGCAACACGCCTACCGGCACTAACGCACGCCGCGTTACGGTGAAGGACGGAGACTCACGGTGCTAGTGCAACCACTGCCAGTGCGCACCCCGCCCGCACAGGCGGCGACGTCGGTCGCGCCCGTCACGCCGGTACTACCGGTTACCCGGGTCGCGCTCGCCGATCTGCTGGGCAGCATGGGGGGCAACGCACGCGAGCGGCAGGTGTTTGCCGACATTCTGCGCAGCAACGGCACCCTGACCGCGCGCGTGCTGGAAACGCGCGCCGACGGCGTGAGCGTGCTGGAACTGCTCAACACACGCGTGACACTGCGACTTGCCACCGCGTCGGCCCCCGGCACACTGCTGCAAATCGGCCTGGACCCGGACGCAGCGCCTGGAGCAACCGGGACGTCCGCAGCGCCCGCGGCATCGGCGCAGGTCAAATTAAGCGCCTCCGCAACGCTCATTGATGGAATACGAAAAACTGTTTTAAATCATATAGTTACTGACAGTTTCCAGGCCCATCCTTTGAGCCAGGAAACCGCTTCGCCGCTGCACCTCGCGCGCGACCTGCAACACGCGGTCCGCACGTCAGGCCTGTTCTACGAATCGCACTTGCGCGGCTGGGTGGACGGGCGCGTCGCGCTGGCACAACTGCATGAAGAACCGCAGGCACAGGTTAACGACCAGCCACGGGCGCCGACAGGTGATGCACGCGACGCCAGCCGCCTGCAGCGCGAACCTGCGATCCACCCGCAGCTTGAACCGCTGGTGCGCCAGCAACTCAATACCTTCGAGCAGCAATGCATCGTGTGGCGCGGCAATCTGTGGCCGGAACAGGCAGCCGAAATCGTGATCAGCGGCGAACCGGAAACGCAAGCCGCCGGCGAGGCGCCTCGCGCCTGGCGCGTGCGCCTCGCGCTCGACACGCCCGCGCTGGGACCGGTGGTCGCCGATGTCGCCCTCAGCGGGCGCGCCCTGCACCTGCAACTGCGGGGAGAAGGCGCGGCAAAGGATGTCCTGCGCGAGGGCCGCTCGGCACTGGCCCAGGCGCTGGCGGCGCACGATCTGGATGTCAAACCGATTTTGATCGCCGGTGACACGCCATGAATCCGCAACGCCCGCAGGCGATTGCGCTCAGCTACCACGAAGGCATGTACGCGCCGAAAGTGGTGGCCAAGGGCAACGGCGCCATCGCCGAAGAAATCATCCGCCGCGCGGCGGAAGCCGGCGTCTATGTACATCAGTCCGCCGATCTGGTGCAACTGCTGATGCGTATCGATCTCGATGAACAGATTCCGGAATCCCTGTATCTGGCCATCGCTGAAATTCTTGCCTGGGTGCGGCGCCTCGAAACCCCGGCGCCACCCGCGATCAACCAGGGTAATCCATCATGAACAGTGCCGCGGCAGCCGATGTCTGGGACGACGACAATCAGTTTCGCATTTCTTCACCGGCGGAAATCGCGGGCGAACTGCGCGCCGCAATGGCGCAACGCTCGCTGCTGACCGTTCGTTACGGCGATGGGCGCGACTGCACGCTGACCACCGTGCTGGATGTCGACAATGGCGCCGGCACCGTGACCCTCGACGCCTGCCAGGATCCGCGTGACCGCGCCAAAGTGCTCGCCGCACACGCGCTGACGCTGGAAACGGAAGTACGGCGCATCCGCATCCGCTTTGACAGCGGGCGCGCGGCACCGGTCAGCTTCGAGGGCCAGCCCGCGATGCAGATCGCACTGCCGGAGAGTCTGGTGCGGATCCAGCGGCGCGAAGCCTATCGCATCGACACACCGATCAATGAAGCGGTCAATTGCCGCTTTCCGCATCCGGAACTGAAAAATCGCGAAATCGTGCTGCGGGTTGCCGACCTCAGCGTCAAAGGCATGGGCATTGCCGCCGACCCGGGATTATGGCCGGCGGAAGAAGGTTCGGTGATTAAAGGGTGCCGCATCGACCTGCCAGAAACCGGCGTGGTCAACTGTGACGCACTGGTGGTACGCGTTTTTGAACCGCCCCGCACCAGCAAGCACCGGTTATGGGTCGGTTGCCAGTTTCTGAAGTTACCCGGCGGCGCGGGAACCCTGTTGCAGCGCTACATCCTGCGGCTGGAGCGCGCGCGGCTGGCGCGTTCGCGCGGCATCGAGGGTTGAACCTGGAAACGGCAGTGGACCGCTGGCCTCGCAATCAACGTATTGATGAGCTGGCACATTTTCAGTGCTTCATGCTCTACCGGTTGGGCGAGCACGCTCCACCCCGCCCAACTGCCGTTTCTAGTGTCCTGAGTCAGAAAATCGTAGAACAATTTTAGGGCAGAAAGGTGGACTCTCCGAATTCTTTTGCCTGTTTGACGAGACGCGAAGCGCGACGAGACAGGGTTGGGCACCCGGCGAGGAGCGCGACAAAGTATCGGCAAACAGGCAAAAGCATTCAGCTACGAATTTCTGACTCAGGACACCAGGTTGGGGCGGCTACACCTGCATATTCATGATGTCCTGATACGCCGCCACCACGCGGTTACGCACCTGAACCAGCGCCTGAAAGGAAATATTGGCGGTCTGCCCCGCAATCATCGTTTTTTCGAGGCTCACGCTGCTGTCACCGAGCTGAAACCGCTGGGCGAGGCTCCCCGATTCGATCTGCTTCGCGCTCACCTGCTCCAACGCCTGATTCAATGCCCGGGTAAAGTCGGTTTTTCTGGCGCTGATTGGTCCTGCACCGCCGATGCCACGGGTTAAGGTTACCGGCACTGCACTTGATATCGGGTCCACGATTCGCTCTCCTGAATCTGAAACAGGCGCCCATACTAGCAGCGGCGCGCCCCCGGAAGGCCGCGGATATAGGCCCGGAAACCGCGCTTATTCCCGCCTTTCCGGGGCCGGGGAAGCGGCAAAATGCGACACGTAATTCATCCCACGAGTAACCGCTACCATGGCTGCCGTCGCTCAAAACGTCGTAAGCAATTTCGTCCAGTTACCCGCCCGCAACAAGGCCGGCGCCATTTTCGGCGCGGCCGCCTTGATCGCGCTGGTGGTGGGCGCCCTGCTGTGGGGCCGCACGCCGGACTACAGGATTCTCTACACTAATCTGTCGGATCGGGACGGCGGCGCCGTGCTTGCCGCCCTCACCCAGATGAACGTGCCGTACAAGTTTCAGGAAGGCGGCGGCGCGGTACTGGTGCCGTCCGACGTGGTGCACGACACGCGGCTGCGTCTGGCCTCGCAAGGCCTGCCCAAGGGTTCGATCGTCGGCTTTGAACTGCTGGAGTCGCAAAAGCTCGGCGCCACCCAGTTTCAGGAACAGATCAACTATCAGCGCGGGCTCGAAGGCGAACTGGCACGCTCCATACAGACGGTCGCGTCGGTGCAGTCCGCGCGGGTGCACCTGGCAATACCGAAGTCCTCGGTGTTCCTGCGCGACCAGCAAAAGCCCACCGCATCGGTGCTGGTGTCGCTGCATCCCGGGCGCCCGCTCGACCGCGCGCAAGTCGCCGGCATCGTGCATCTGGTCGCGTCCAGCGTGCCGGAACTCAATCCGAAAAACGTCAGCGTGCTCGATCAGTCGGGCAATCTGCTGTCCACCCAGAGCGACGGCATCGGCCTCGACCCGCAGCAACTGAGCTATCAGCGCACGCTCGAAGAACGCTTCAACAAGCGCATCATCGATATTCTTGAACCCATCGTCGGCCCCGGCAATGTGCGCGCCCGGGTCACCGCGGACATCGATTTCTCGGTGCAGGAATCCACCGCCGAAATCTACAAACCCAATCCGGCGCCGGATCAGGCCGCCATACGCAGCCAGTCCATTAATGAAAATACCAATGGCGGTGCCGCACAGGCACATGGCGTGCCCGGCGCCCCGTCCAACCAGCCGGGCGCGGCCGCCGGCCAGACCACGCCGGGCGCCGTGAGCGGCAAGAAGGAAAGCGTCGTCAATTACGAAGTCGACAAGACCATTCGCCACCAGAAGAACCCCACCGGCGCCATACGGCGCTTGTCGGCGGCGGTGGTGGTCAATCATCGCCGCACGGTGGGTGCCGACGGCAAGGCGAAAATCACCGCGCTGAGCAGGGAACAGATGGAACAGATCAATGCCCTGACGCGCGAAGCGATGGGTTTCACCAAGGATCGCGGCGATTCGCTCAACGTCGCCAATGCCGCGTTCAGCACCGATGAGCTGCCGCCGCCGCCCGCGGTGCCGGTGTGGCGCAATCCCGAATACCTTGCACTCGCCAAGGATGGTGGCAAGGTACTCGGCGCGCTGCTGCTGGTGCTCTATGCGCTGTTCGGCATCATTCGTCCGCTGGTACGGCAGGTTTCCACGGTGCCGCAGCCGCCGGCGGACGGCGCGGGCAATGCCACGGCGGGTGATGCCCCGCTCGCAATCGACCAGAACGGCCAACCCGTCGCCGATGGCGCTGCCGCCAAACCGCAACTGGACGCGCCGCGTCAGGTCACACAGACCGATCCGAAAATTGTCGCCAACGTCATCCGCACCTGGGTAGCCAAAGAATGAGCGCCGACGGACTCACCAATAGTGCCATCCTGCTGTTCAGCCTCGGCGAAGAACTCGCGGCCGAGGTATTCAAGCAACTCGATCCGAAGGAGGTCCGCGCCCTGGGCGGCGCCATGGCAAAGCTGCGCAATGTGAGCAAGGAGCAAATCGATCAGGTGCTCAATGACTACGAAACGGAAGCCGTGAATTTCACCGCATTCGGCCAGGGCAATGACGACTATATCCGCAATGTCATCACCCGCGCGCTGGGCGAGGACAAGGCCGGTTTTCTGCTGTCGCACATCGTCAAGGACAAGGGCGATCAGGGCATCGACACGCTGAACTGGATGGATGCCGAGATGGTGTCCGAACTGATCCAGAACGAGCATCCGCAGATCATCGCCTCGATCCTGGTGCATCTGGAGCGCGACACCGCGGCCGACGTGCTGAAACGTCTGCCCGAACGCCTGCGTACCGATGCCACGCTGCGCATCGCCACGCTTGACGGCATTCAGCCGGTGGCGCTGCGCGAACTGAACGAAGTGCTGTCCAAGCTGCTGTCCGGCAAAGAGGGCAAGAAAAAATCCCTCGGCGGCACGCGCGCCGCCGCGGAAATTTTGAACTTTCTGGGCGATGGCGTGGATACCGCGATCATCGAAGCCATCAAGACCAGCGACGAAAAGTTGAGCCAGCAGATCGTCGACGAGATGTTCCTGTTCGAAAACCTGATGGAGGTGGACGACAAGGGCATCCAGCTCATCATGCGCGACGTGCAGTCCGAGACGCTGGTGGTCGCGCTCAAGGGCGCGGACGAAGCGCTGCGCGAAAAAATCCTCAAGAACATGTCGTCGCGCGCCGCGGACACGCTGCGCGACGACCTGTCGTCGATGGGCCCGGTGCGGCTGTCCGAAGTGGAAGCCGCGCAAAAGGAAATGCTGAAAGTCGCGCGCACGCTGGCCGACGACGGCCAGATCGTACTGGGAGGCGGCGGTGGCGACAGTTTCGTCTAACGAGCGCGCTTCCGCGGGCAAGACCCCGGCGTGGGAACGCTGGAATCCGGGCGCGCTGCACACCGCGCAGCCCCAGGAACGCCGCGCCCAGCCCCCGTCGCCTGAAGCCATACAACGCCGCGCCTACGCGGCCGGCTTCGAGCAGGGCAAGCAGGCCGGCATTCTGGCGGGCAGACAGGCCGGCTACGCCGAAGGACAGGCACATGCGCAGGCCGAGGCCGCACAGATCCATGCCGTTGCTGAGGCCGCCGAGGCAGCGCTGCAGGCCCTCGGCGACACGCTGGCGCGCAAGACCGTGGCACTGGCGGCAGCCATTGCCCAAAAAATCATGCAGCGCGAAATCCGCCATTGTCCCGACAATCTGCTCGACGTGGTACGCGAGGCGCTGACCCTGCTGCCGGACGGTGCCGAACGCGTGCGCGTCATCGTCAATGGCGCCGATGCAGCGCTGCTGCGCGACAGCATGAGCACCAGTGGCAATCCATCGAATTGCACGGTGGCGGGGTCGGACGAGATTGAACGCGGGGGCTGCCGCATCACCTCCTCATGCGGCGATATTGACGCCACGCTATCCACGCGCGTCGCACGCGTGCTGGAAGCCCTTGGTGCGCACAACGAGGCGGCCGCATGAGCGCACCTACCCTGATTCCGCAACTGGAACGTCACCTCGACGACTGCATGGCCTTTATCGCCAACACGCAGACCTGCCTCGCCAGCGGGCGCCTGTCGCGCGCCAATGGCATGGTGCTGGAGGCCAGCGGCCCGCGTCTGCCCATTGGCGCGATGACGCGCATCGAACAGGAAGACGGCCGCTTTGTCGAAGCCGAAGTCGTCGGCTTCGATCGCAATGCACTGCTGCTGATGCCGTCGGGCGAAACCCACGGCATGCGCCCCGGCGCCAGGGTCATGGCGCTGGAACCGCCGCGGGTTACGCCCGCGTGGTCCGCGCCGCGCCATCCGTGGCGGCGCAGCGAAGATCAAACCCGCCATCTGCCGGTCGGCGAGCAATTGCTCGGCCGCGTGGTGGATGCCGGCGGACGCCCGCTCGACGGACTCGGTGAACTGGGCTTTGCCGACACGCGCCCGCTGCTGGGTCGCCCGCGCAATCCGATGCAGCGCGATCCGGTGCAATTGCCGCTGGACGTTGGCGTGCGCGCGATCGATGCCCTGCTCACGGTGGGCCGTGGCCAGCGGCTGGGCCTGTTTGCCGGATCCGGCGTCGGCAAAAGCGTGCTGCTGGGCATGATGGCGCGCAACACCAAGGCCGATGTGGTGGTGGTCGGGCTGATCGGCGAACGCGGCCGCGAGGTGAAGGAATTCGTGGATCAGATTCTCGGCACGGAAGGCCTCGCGCGAGCCGCCGTGGTTGCCGCCCCTGCCGACATTTCGCCGCTGGCGCGCATCCAGGGCGCGCTGTATTCGTGTGCCATCGCGGAATATTTCCGCGATCAGGGCAAACATGTGCTGCTGATCATGGACTCGCTGACGCGCTATGCGATGGCACTGCGCGAAATCGCGCTCGCCATCGGCGAGCCGCCCGCCACCAAAGGTTATCCGCCGTCCGTGTTCGCGCGCCTGCCTTCGCTGGTGGAACGCGCGGGCAATGCCAAGGCCGGCGGCGGCTCGATCACCGCCTTTTATACGGTTCTGACCGAGGGTGACGACCAGCAGGACCCGATCGCCGACAGCGCGCGCGCGATTCTCGACGGCCACTTTGTGCTGTCGCGCGCGCTGGCCGAACAGGGTCACTATCCGGCCATCGACATCGAACAATCGATCAGCCGCGTGATGCACGGCATCAGCAGCGAAGCGCACATGGCGGCGGCAATACGCGTCAAGCAACTGTATTCCCGCTATCAGCGCTCGCGCGATCTGATCACGGTAGGCGCCTACGCCGCCGGCAGCGATCCGCAACTCGATCAGGCCATCGCCGCGTATCCGCAAATCGAGAAATTCCTGCGCCAGGGCATGAATGAACGCAGCGATGCCACGGCGGCACGCAAACGCCTGGCGGAACTGGGCGCTCAATGAGTAACGCCAGGAACCCTTCGGCGCTCGAACTGGCCATCGCCAGCGCCGCCGACCGGCATCAGGCGTCGGAACAGGCACTGGGCAAGGCGCGCAATCGATTGCGCACCTCGGAAGCGACCTATGCCACGCTCGACAGTTTTCGCGGCGAATACGCCAACCGCCTGCGCGGCCTGACGCGCCTGGAGACAGACGCGCTGGGCAATTACCATCGCTTCCTCGGCAAACTGGGGCACGCGATTCAAAGCCAGAAAAACGACGTCGACCAGGCCGGTGTTGCTGTGGAGCAAAGCCAGCACAACTGGTTTGCCACGCTGCAGCGGCTCAAGGCGATGGAATTGCTGCGCGACCGCCGTGCGGCGGCCGCGCAGGCGCGCCTGAAACGTCTGGAACAAAAACAATCCGATGAATTCGCGGCGCGCAGCGCGCGCCGCTTGCGAAGCCACGACCGACATGAATAATTTTCTGAACGTCATCAGCCAGACACCCGCCGCCGCCGGCACTGCCGCGGGCGGCGCCATTGCCGCCGTCACGGGCGACACCGGCGCGTTTGCGCAATTGATGGGAAGCCTGGTCCCGCAAGCGGGCGCGATAACGCCGGTAACCGGCGGCGCCGACAGCGGCGAGGCCCTGCCCGATCTGTCCGCGGCGGCCACACGCGACCCCGCTCAACAGGACACAGACGCTGCGATAACACAACCCGACGCTGCCCTGATCGCCGCACTGCTGGGGCAGTTGCAGATGCCCCACCTGATGCCGCCCGCGCCGCCACCCGCCCAGCCGCTTGACGAAGCAGCGCGCGCAGCGCCATTCGAATCCGCGGCGGGACTGTCCGGCGCGGATGGCGTGCAGACCGCGGCAGATGTCGCGGCGACGCCCGTTGCGATGGATGCGCCGGACGCAGGCGACTTTGCGGCCGCAATAACCGGTGCGCCGGCGCAAGCTGCGCGCGACGATGCAACAGCAGTGCTGCCTGCGCCGTCAAGCGTCGAATCCCACACACCATCCGACAACGACAATGCCGGCGGCGCTGCCGCGGCGAAAGTCGCGTTGCCCGCGGCAACGGGTGATTTCAAGACGCCCGCGACAACTGGGACGGCGACGCTCAGTCAGACCCCGCCGGCGCGCGACTTGTCGTTGGTCCCGGCCGCCAATGCGGCGGCTATCGCCAGCGCAAACCCGCGTGCCGCCCTATCGAGAGAAGCGCCGTCGGCCGCGCCCGGAACCACCCCGGATGGCGAAGGCAGCAAGCGGCCTGCCGCGTCACGCAATGCAGGCAGCACGGGAGAAGGCATTGCGCGGCCGGCAACCGCACAAGCCTACGCCGACGTCGGACGCGTGCTGGAACTGCAACCGGCGCTCGGCGAAAGCGACATTCCGGCAACGGCCATTGCCGCGCTCCGCGCCGCCGAGGGCGGCAGCACACCGTCGCGCGACGGCGCGTTTCAGGAAGCGCCGGATCGCATCGGCGACTTTGCCACTGTCGCCGCCGGCGTGCCCACGGCATTTGCAACGGGCGGCGAACGCGCGGCGTCCCAGTTCACCCTCGCACCCCATGTGCAGTCGCCGGAATGGCAGCCCGCATTTGCCGGCAACGTGAAGCTGTTGGTCAAGGAAGGCACGTCTTCCGCCACGCTGCAACTGAATCCCGCCGAATTCGGCCCCATCGACGTGCGCATCGTGGTCACCGATCAACGGGCGGACATTGCTTTCATGGTGACGCATCCGGATGCCAATGCCGCGATCCAGTCCGCACTCGACGAACTGCGCGATCAACTGGCGCAAAGCGGTATCCAGCTCGGCCAGACATCGGTCGGCGCCCATGCACAGCAATCGCAGCACTCGCGGTTACCGTTCGAAACCCCTCGGCGCGGGGCTGCGACAGGGCAAGCAGTCACACCCGCCGCCGACAACACACCACCGGCGCGCGCGCGCGCCTCGGGCAACGGCGCCATCGACACCTACGCCTAGCGCCTGGAATGAACTTCATAAATGTCATTAAAAATCAATTACTTATGCATATTCGTATTCCCTCACCCCCCCTTTCCCGTAGGGAGAGGGGTTAAAAACCTTTCTCCCTTCGGGAGACGGATTGGGATGCGGGAGACGATTTTCGATTTCACGGAAATTCATAACCGGCTCTAGTCAGTTTGCGGGCGCACGCCGCACCGGCATGCCGCTCATCATGCTGCTCTAGTAAAAATACAATAAAAACAGATACTTAACAAATAATCACTGCCGCTCACCACGGCCAGCGCGTGGCGAATTGCGCGGCTTTTCGCCTTCTGATCGGGACATGGCGCACAGGGTCCGGCTCCCATAATTCAGCCCATTCCCACTCACCACGGAGGCGTTCCATGTCCAACGCGAAAGAAGCGGCACCCCCCAAGAAAAAGGGGAAATTGATAATTATTGTGGCCAGCGCCCTGATCCTGGCGAGCGGCGGCGGCGGCGCGGCCTGGTACTTCGCCCAGCGCGGAAAAGGCACGCAGAAAGCGCAGGAAGCGCCGAAGAAGACCGTGCCGGTGTTCCTGCCACTGGAGCCGTTCGTGGTCAATCTGACGGGCAGTGAAAACTACCTGCAGGTGGGCGTCGTCTACGCCACCGAAACCAACGAGATTTCCGAGGCCATCAAGGCCAATCTGCCGGCCGTGCGCAGCCGCGTGCTGCTGCGCCTGTCGTCGAAAACGGTGGCGGAACTCACCAGCCTCGAAGGCAAGCAAAAACTCACCGAAGAGATTATCGACGACGCCAGACAGTCGCTCGACGAAGCGCAGCGCAAGGGGCTGCTCAACATGCATTTCTCCGCCTTCGTCATCCAGTAACACCGGCACGTTTCATGACCGCACCGAACGACATTCTGTCGCAAAGCGAAGTCGACGCCCTGATCAACGGCGCGGCCGACGACGCCGGGCTCGCGCCGGAACCCGCGGACGATCCGCATGGCGTGCGCGCGTGCGATCTGACCAACCCGCCGCGCACCATCCGCGGGCGCATGCCGACGCTGGATATCATCAACGACCGCTTTGCGCGCGCGATACGTGGAGAAATCAGCAATCTGCTGCGGCGTAATCCGGAGATCGATCCGCAGCCGCCGCGCATTGAAAAGTACGGCGAATTCCTCGGCAATCTGATCACCCCGACCAATCTGAACGTGATCAACCTGTCGACGCTGACGGGCATGGGCCTGATCGTGCTGGAACCCGCCCTGGTGTTCACCGCGGTGGACCACCTGTTCGGCGGCGACGGCCGCTATCACATGCGCATCGAGGGACGCGATTTCACGCCGGTCGAACAGCGCATCATCAAGCGCCTGCTCGACATCATCACCGCGGAATACGAACGCGCGTGGGAACCCGTGCATGCCATGAAGTTCGACTACCTGCGTTCTGAAATGCATTCGCAGTTCGTCAATATCCTGACCGCCAGCGATCTGGTGGTGGCGTCGACCTTCAACGTTGAAATCGGCAACGTGAAGGGCGCCATACACATCTGTCTGCCGTACGCGGCGCTGGAACCGCTGCGCGACGCGCTGGCCAACCCGCGGCCCGCGGGCGACACCGGACCCGGCGACCGCTGGATACGCCAACTCACCCATAACGTACAGCAGGCCGAGGTGCAGCTGACCGCGCCGCTGGCCCACCTGCGCGCGCCGCTCGCGCAATTGATGAAGCTCAAGGCCGGGGATGTGCTCCCGGTCGACGTGCCGCAGGTAATACGCGCCGAAGTCGAAGGCGTGCCCATCCTGGAATGCCGCTTTGGAACCTCCAACGGACGCTATGCGCTGATGGTCGAGCGCATATTGTCGACTGACGACAACGAACAAACAGTGAGCAACTGATCATGGACGAAGACACCACGCTGGCCCCCGAAGACACTGCCGCAACCGCGACAAGCGATGCACCCGAGACCGCCGAAGCCGATCCCTGGGCCGAAGCCCTTGCCGAGCAGGCTGCCGCCAAGCAGCCCATGCAGGCAGCCGCCAAGCAGCCGGTATTCGAACAGTTTGCGGGCGGCCGGCAGTCCGACGGCGCGCGCCATGACATCGACCTCATACTGGACATACCGGTGCAGCTCACCGTCGAACTGGGCCGCACCCGCGTGCCCATCCGGCAGGTGCTGTCGATGGCACAGGGCACCGTGATCGAACTCGACGGCCTCGCCGGCGAACCGATGGACCTGATGGTCAACGGCTGCCTCATCGCGCAGGGCGAAGTGGTGGTGGTCAACGAAAAATACGGCATCCGCATCACGGATATCGTGACCCCCGCCGAGCGCGTGCGCCGGTTGCAGCGATGATGCGCACACGCAAGGCAATGGCAGCGGTGTGGCTGCCGTGGTGCATGTTCGCCCCGTCCGCGCAGGCACAATCCGCGGCGGTCCCCGCCGCGGGCTTTGGCCAGATGCTGTTCGGCCTGGCCGCGGTGATCGGCCTGGTGTTCGCGCTGGCGTGGCTGGCACGGCGCCTCGGCGTGCCGTCACAGTCGCAGTCACCTTTATTACGGCACGTCGCCGCATTATCTGTAGGCGCGCGTGAACGCGTATTGATCGTGCAGGCAGGCGATCAATGGCTGGTGCTTGGGGTGACCGCCACGGCCATCCAGACACTGCACACGCTGCCCAGGGGCGAATTGCCGGATGCGCCGGCGCTGCGCCTGCCCGGTGGATTTGCCGCCCTGTTGCACAAAGCCGGAAGCAAACATGTCTAAATCCTCTTCAGGTATTTCACTGCGCACTGTGGCGCTGCCGGTTGCGCTGATCGCCCTCGCGTTATTGCCATTGCCGGCACTGGCACAGGCGGCGCTCGACGTTACCGCGCGGCCGGCGACTGGCGGCGGCCAGGTCTATTCCGTGCCGGTGCAGACCCTGGTATCGCTTACGGCGCTCACCTTTCTGCCGGCGGCACTGCTGCTGATGACCAGTTTCACGCGCATCATCATCGTGCTGTCGCTGCTGCGGCAGGCGCTGGGAACGCAGGCGTCGCCGCCCAACCAGGTGCTGATCGGCCTGTCGCTGTTTCTGACGCTCAGCGTCATGTCACCCGTGCTCGACAAGATCTACGGCGAAGCCTACCTGCCCTTGTCCGAACAAAAAATCACATTCAATCAAGCCATTACCATCGCCGAACCGCACCTGAAAGGCTTTATGCTGCGGCAGACGCGCGAAAATGACCTGGCCCTGTTCAGCAAACTGTCGCGCCAGGGACCGGTCGCTGCCGCCAGCGATCTGCCGATGCGCGTGGTGATCCCGGCATTTGTCACCAGTGAGCTGAAGACCGCGTTTCAGATCGGCTTCATGGTGTTCATACCGTTTCTGATCATCGATCTGGTGGTGGCCAGCGTGTTAATGTCAATGGGTATGATGATGCTGTCACCGGTGCTGATTTCGCTGCCGTTCAAGCTGATGTTGTTCGTGCTCGCCGACGGCTGGCATTTGCTGGCCGGTTCGCTGGTGTCCAGTTTCGGAACCTGACAGGAGTCCTCCATGACCAAGTCGCTGCGCATACTGATCGTCGACGATCACCCCACCAACCGCCGCATGCCGGCCACACTGCTGCGGCAACAGGGCTGGGACGTGGACATCGCCGCCGACGGCGAATCCGCGCTGGACAAGCTCGCCGTGGCGCATTTCGATGTGGTGCTGCTCGACCTGAGCATGCCGGATATGTCCGGCTTCGAAGTCTGCCGCCGCATACGCGCCGACGCATTGCTCAAGCACCTGCGCATCTATGCCTACACCGCGATGAGCACGGCCGACGGCAAGCTGCAGAGCGCGGGATTTGACGGCGTGCTTGCCAAGCCCTTCTCCATCGAACAATTGATTGCCATGCTGGATGGCCCCGCCGCCGAAGGGAAAAGCCCAACATGAATGCGCAACAGGTTATTACCATAGGCCAGCAGGCGCTCTACATCACGGTGCTGCTGTCCGCGCCGCTGCTGATTACGGCACTGGTGGTGGGTCTCGCGGTGAGCATTTTGCAGGCGGCGACGCAGATCAATGAAATGACCCTGAGCTTCCTGCCCAAGTTGCTGACGATGTTTCTGGTGCTGATCGCGGCGGGTCCGTGGATGCTGACGCTGATCGTCGACTATCTGCAACGCGTATTGACCGGCATCGGCACCGTCCTGACCTAGCCTTTCCATGTTGTCCGTCTCTCTTGGCCAGATCGATGTCTGGCTGTCGGCGATCTTCTGGCCCTTCGTGCGGCTGCTGGCGTTGTTCATGTCGGCACCGGTGTTGAGTCACCGCGCGATTCCGGCACGGGTAAAAGTCGGCCTCGCGCTGACCATCGCCATCGTTGTCGCGCCGGCATCGGGCGAACCCTTGCCGGGCATTGTGTCCGCCGCCGCGCCGCTGCTGCTGATTCAGCAGACACTGCTGGGCGTGATGATGGGTTTTGCCGTCAAGGTGGTGTTTGCGGCGATCGATCTTGCGGGCAACGTCATCGGCCTGCAAATGGGATTGTCGTTTGCGTCGTTCGTCGATCCGGTCAACGCCAACCAGACGCCGCTGGTGGGCAGCTTCCTCAACCTGCTGGCCACGCTGTTGTTTCTGGCGCTGGACGGCCACCTGATACTCATCACCTCGATCACCCGCAGTTTCGAACTGGCGCCGGTCAGCGCGCAGTTCTTTGCCGGACTCGGCTGGGAACGGATGGTGACGCTGGGCAGCGGGATGTTTCAGTTCGGCCTGCAGCTGTCGCTGCCGGTGGTGGCCACCATGCTGGTCATCAACCTGACGCTGGGTGTGATGAGCCGCGCCGCGCCCCAGCTCAACCTGTTCAGCGTGGGCTTTCCGCTCACCGCATTGACCGGCATCGTGTTGTTCGCGGTGTTCCTGCCCAACATGGTCAGCGCCATCTCCGCCGCGTTAAGCGCCAGCCTGACCTCGCCCTGATCGCCCGCGGCGGCGCTTGCGCCGCAAAAAAAGAGCGCCCGCAACGGGCGCTAAAGGGGGATACAAACTACCGAGGAATACTCTTCAGCGCAGATCCGGCGGCACCCAGTTCGGCACCCACTCGCACAGTTTCTCGAACGGCATGGGCTTGGCGATAAAGTAGCCTTGCGCAACATCGCAATTGAGACTCGCCAGCAGCTCCCAGTCAGAGCGGCTTTCCACGCCTTCCGCCACCGATTTCAATCCGAGTTCGCGCGCCATGTCGAGACTGGCGCCAACCATGACCTTGAGCCGCTCCTGGCGCGTGGCGTCCGCCACGAACGCGCGGTCGATCTTCAGTTCGGTAAACGGAATGCGCGACAGTTGCTGCATCGACGAGTATCCCGTGCCGTAGTCATCGATGGACAGCCCGAAACCCTTCATGCGCAGGCGCGCGAGATTTTCGAGCACCTTGCCGACATTGGAAATCGCCGTGGTCTCGGTCACCTCCAGCACGATGTGGGACGGGTCTAGATTGGCGTTGCGCAGGATGCCGACCATGCGCTCGGCAATGCCGGTATTGGTGAGCGAGCGCAGCGACAGGTTCACGGCGACGGTCATGTCAAAGCCGCGTTCGCGCAATTTGAGACAATGGCCGGCGGCCCCTGCCAGCACGGTCCAGGTCAGGTCGTCGATCAGGCCGGCCTCCTCCAGCTGCGGAATGAACTTCGCCGGCGCGACGACCCCGTGTTGCGGATGCAGCCAGCGCACCAGCGCTTCCGCGCCGACCACCTTGCCGCTGGCAATCTCGACCTTGGGCTGATAGTACGGGTGGAATTCGTAGGCCAGCATGCCGCGGCGTATCTCCGCGAACGGGATTAACGGCGTGGGATCGTTCACCTGCTTGTACGCGCCGTCGAGCAGGAAACGCTTGATCAGACGCCCGAGATTGGACTGCGTGACCGGCTTTTCGATGCCGCCCAGCAAATCGATGCCATAGGCGCGCGCCATGGTTCCCACCGAGTTGATCAGGGTTCCGTCCAGCCCGCTGGTCAGAATCACCGACCCCACGGATTGCTGCTCGCCCAGATGGCGGATCAGCTCCATGCCATCCATGTTCGGCATGTCGAGATCGGAAATCACAATATCGACCGGCTCGATGCGCTCGAGCAGAATGTTCAGCGCGGCCTGGCCTTCCGGCGCCTGATCGATTTTTTTGACGCCCATGTCGTTGAGCAGCCTGACCAGCATACGACGCTGAAAGGCGTCGTCCTCGACGACCATCACACTGACATCTTCAACTAGCATGTTGAATTCTCTCTCTATTGTTCTGAACCGCCTGGCCCGCCGCACGATATCCCCACGCACCGGCCGCACCGCCAAACACTGCGCGGCAATGCAAGACCGAGAGCCTGCAGTAGGTGTATCGGCAGCGATACGCCTTTACTTAAGGGAGCACGGTGAGACAAACCGCACGCTGGGACTGTCAAGCGGACCACCGCCACAGGCACCGGCCACAGTGGGGTTTTTATTTATAAGTTATTGTTTTTAAACAATTATTTAACTTGGATCGCTCGACACCGACAATGGCGGCGCACACGGTGTCGCGCCACGGCGCGCGGACAGGAACCCTGCAGTGCCGTCTGGTAAAGTGTTTCATTCCGCGCCTCACGGAGCAAGCGCATGAACAAGGAAATGGCCGAAACCCTGATCCGCACCGGTCCGGGCACAGCGATGGGCAATCTGATGCGGCGCTACTGGGTGCCGGTGGTGCAATCGAGTGAAATAGAACAACCGGACGGCGCGCAGGTTCGCGTGCAGATCATGGGCGAAAAGCTGCTGGCGTTTCGCGACAGCGAAGGCCGCGTTGGGCTGATCGACGAATTCTGTTCGCACCGCGGGGTGTCGCTGTTCTACGGGCGCAACGAGGACTGCGGCATCCGCTGCTCGTACCACGGGCTTAAATTCGACATCAACGGCCGCTGCGTGGATGTGCCGTCGGCGCCGCAAATGGCTTCGAAAATGGGCATCAAGGCCTATCCCTGCATTGAGCGCGGCGGCGTGGTGTGGGCCTACATGGGCCCTCCCGGCAAAAAACCCGCGCCGCCGGAAGTCGAATGGAGTCTGCTGCCGGACAGCCACCGCTTCGTGTCGCGCCGCCTGCAGGAGTGCAACTATCTGCAGGCGATGGAAGGCGGCATCGATACCGCGCATGTGTCGTACGTGCATCGTTACGAGGTCGATATCGACCCCATGCACAAGGGCTGCAAGGCGCTGGACTACATCAAGGCCGACGGCAACGTGATCTTCAACATCGAAAAAACCGATTTCGGCCTGACGCTGTTTGGGCGCCGCAACGGCGATCCCGGACAGTACTACTGGCGTATCACGCAATACCTGTTTCCGTGGTTCACGCTGATCCCGCCGTTTGGCGATCATGCGATGGGCGGCCATGTGTGGGTGCCGGTGGACGACCACAACTGCTGGGCATGGAGCATCAATTTTCATCCGAAAAAACCGTTGTCCGAAACCGAGCGCGCGCACATGGCCGCCGGCAAGGGCATCCATGTCGAATACGAAGATGTGCCCGGCTCCTTCCGTCCCAAGGCCAATCGCGACAACGATTACCTGGTCGACCGCGTGGCACAGCGCGAAAAACGCGCCTACAGCGGCATCTTCGGGTTTTCGGTGCAGGATGCGTCGCTGCAGGAAAGCATGGGGCCGATTCAGAATCACGAAGCCGAACGCCTGCTGCCCACCGACAAGGGCATCGCAATGGCACGGCGCATGCTGCACGAGGCCGCGCTGGATCTCGCGCACGGGGTGGAACCGCCGGCACTGGACGCGGGCAAGCAGCGCGTGCGCGCGGCCAGCGTGCTGCTGGATCATGCGGTTGAACCGGTGGCGTGGGCACGGGAACACCTGGCGGACGGCCTGACGCATCCGGTGTATTCGATCTGACGCAAGGCGGCACGTGATCGCAGCGAACCGCGACCCTGCGCCGACCGAACCACTAACCTATTGTTTTTACACCGTTTATTTCTCGCTACGCCAGCATCTTGCGCGTGTGCTCCACCGCTGCACGCACCTCGTCGACGAGCGGTGTCAGATCCGAGTCACCGGGAAACAGAAATCCCTTGGCCGGCGATTTGTCCAGTTCATCCGGTGAATCCAGCGGGACACCATAGCCCATCGCGCGCGCCATCAAATTCGCCAGATTCACAATCATGATCGTGCGCGTGGGCTTTTCGATCCCCTTAAGGTCGAAGTTGTAACGCACCACATCCAGATACTCGTCGTCAAAGCCCCAGCGCCGCATCAGTGACACACCGCAACCGACGTTATATTTGCGCAGGAAACGGAAAAAGGCTTTGCGATTTTCCTCCCCTTCTATACATTTTCCCTCGGGGTCGGCCTGGGCCATCGCCTGATTCAGTGCCAGGCGTCCGCTATCGTGCAGCAAGCCCATTGAAAACATGCTCTGCGCCGATGGCTTGCCCACCCGCTGCGCTATGGCAACGCTGGCATGCGCCACGGTAATGCTGTGCAGCCACAACTCGTCCAGAACACCGCGATACGCGGCATTGCGCGAACTGTAGAGCGAGCGGTTGGCAACCATCTCCGCCACATTGCAGGCTGTCGCCAGCCCCAGGCGGCTGACCGCTCCCTCCACGAATTCCACTGGCCGCAGGTTGGCGTACTGGGCGGCATTGGCGACACGCAGCAACTTCGCGCTCACCGCCGCGTCCTGTGCCAGCAATTGCGCGACCTCTGAAATGCCCACATCCATCTGCAGCAACTGCCGCAGCTTGATGGCGATGCCCGGATAGGCTGGCAGTTGCAGCGTGCCGCTTCTGATGCGTTCCGCGATGATTTCTTCCATTCTCGCCTGCGCATCGCCGTTCGCGACAAGCGAGCCTGTCACTCCGAGACTGGCCTTGATGCGGACATCCTTGATTTCAGCTTCCAGCGCGGCATTGCGTTTGCGCAATTCAGCCAATTCCCGCTTGAGTGCGTCGTTTGAGCGCAGCCGCTGGATGGCATCCTGTATCGCCGTGGGCAGCAGTTCGGTGTACGACACCGTCTTCACAAGATAGCCCGCTGCCCCGCAGCGCATGGCCTCCACCGCGCAGGCAGGTTGATCGTCCGGCGTCACCATCAATACGGGAATTTGCGCGCGCCCCAGCACATCCATCAGCACATCGATGCCCTGCGCCTCTGAAAAATTGGTATCGAGCACCACGGCGACAGCATTCTCGACCAGCGCCGGCAGCGCCTGGACATCCGTCACCGGCCGCGCGTTGTACGCAGACGACAAGGCCGCCGCGACGGCCTTGCCCTCACGGAGGTTGCGATTTGCGATGATGACAGTTGGGCTCATGATTTTGACATTCTTTACTGACGTAACATCGGCGTGACGTAGTCAAAACCTTAGACCAACATTCGCGTGAACATTGGCGTCCGGTGGCCACGCCAATATCCATCAGATGCGATGCCGCACCGCGCCACTTTCGCGCAGCAGCGCAAACACCCGTCCGGCAATGCCGGTGAGCGGCAGCACTTCATCGACACCGCCGGCGGCAATCGCCTCCTTGGGCATGCCGAACACCACGCACGAAGCCTCGTCCTGCGCGATGTTGTAGGAACCCGCCCGCTTCATGTCCATCATCGCGGTGGCGCCGTCCTTGCCCATGCCGGTCAGCATGATGCCGATGGCGTTGGCCCCCACGCATTGCGCTGCGGATTTGAACAGCACTTCCACCGACGGCCGGTGACGGTTCACCGGCTCGGCGTCCGACAATTGCGTCACATAGTTGGCGCCGCTTTTTTTCACCAGCAAATGATGGTCGCCCGGCGCGATGTAGGCATGGCCCGGCAGCACTCGCTCTCCGTCTTCGGCTTCCTTGACCTTGATCTTGCACAGACTGTCGAGACGCTCGGCAAAGCTGCGCGTAAATCCGGCAGGCATGTGCTGCGTGATCAATATGCCCGGCGCATCCGGGGGCATCGGAACCAACACCGCCTTGATCGCCTCGGTGCCGCCGGTGGAAGCGCCGATGATGACGAGTTTTTCGGTGCCGGCGCGCGAACCCAGCGGCTGTATGGGTCTTGCGGCTGCGGCCTGCGGTCCCACGGCGGCTTTGCGCACGCGCGCGGCTGCCGCCAGACGGATTTTTTCGAGTAGTTCGCCGGCGCCGGCCTCCATGCCGCGTTTGACGTCGAGCTTGGGCTTGGCCACAAAATCGACCGCACCCAGTTCCAGCGCGCGCAGCGTGGTTTCGGCGCCTTCCTGCGTCATGGTAGAAACCATGACCACCGGCATCGGCCGCAGGCGCATCAGTTTCTCCAGAAACTCGATGCCGTCCATGCGCGGCATTTCCACGTCCAGCGTCAGCACGTCCGGATTCAGATTGCGGATCATCTCGCGTGCCGCTATCGGATCGGGTGCCGCTCCCACCGCCACCATGTCGGGCTGGCGGTTAATGATTTCGGTCAACAGGCTGCGGATCAGCGCCGAGTCGTCGACGATCAGCACTTTCGTGCGCTGTCTGGGCGAATTTTTTGCAAGTATATGATTTTGCATGATTTTTTAAGAGAATAGTTCAATCTCTCCGCTATCGGGCACCGCCGTCAGGCGTTTGCGGTATTCGATTTCGCGCTCCGCCACGGTCTGGTTGTTTGCCGTACGCAGACGCTTCACCAGCACTTTGCCGTTCGCGGGAAAGTAATAGACCTTGCGCGGATGCACATCCGCCAGATCGCGTGCGGCGATGCGGATGTTCTCTTCCTTCAGGAAGCTCACCACAAACGCGGCATTTTTGTGACCGACGTTGGCCTGGGTCAGGCCTGCCAGTACGTTGCCGCCGCCGAACACCTTGGCTTCCAGGTTTTCGCGGCGGGCGCCGAGTTTAAGCAGATGGTTGATCAAGACCTCCATCGCATACGTGCCATACCGCGCGCCATTGGCCTCGGTCTGTTCCGCATCGCTGTCCGGCAGCATGAAGTGATTCATGCCGCCGATGCCCAGCCGCACATCACGTATGCACGCGGCAACGCACGATCCCAACACCGTCACCAGCAGCATATTGCGCGTGCAGACAAAATACTCGCCGGGCAGCAGCTTGGCGGCATCGATATCATGCGTACGATCGTGATACAGATTGTGCGCAAAACACTCGGGCGCGGGAGAACTTGCCAGTTCGTCGGGCACACCGGACTTCCTGCCCAGCACCTGCCGCGATGCGGACGCGATCATTTGCTTCTCCCGTGCGCCAGGCTGTACACCGTCTTGCCGCGCAAGCGGAACAAATGCGTCGCGTTATGAAAACTTTCCGAGTGGCCCGCAAACAACAGGCCGTCGTCCTGCAACAGCGGCGCATAGCGTTCGAGGATCGACAATTGCGTGGGCTTGTCGAAGTAGATCATCACGTTGCGGCAGAAAATCACATCAAGCGGCCCGCGCACCGGCCAGCCGCCGTCCAGCAGATTGATGCGGCGAAAGGTGATCAGGCGGCGCAGTTCCTCGCGCACACGCACCTTGCCCGCGTTGGCGCCGCTGCCGCGTTTGAAGAACCGCTTCAGGCGCTCCGGTTCCATTTTCTCCACGCGGTCTTCGGTATAAACGCCCGCTTCAGCCGTGGCCAGCACATTGGTATCCACGTCGCTGGCGAGTATGCGCACTGGCGGATCAAAGCTGCCGAAGGCCTCCACCGCGGTCATCGCGATGGAATACGGCTCCTCGCCGGTAGACGACGCGGAGCACCACACCATTTGCGGCCGCCCGCCGCCATTGCGCAACAGGTGATCCGCAAAAATCGGAAAATGATGCCCCTCGCGGAAAAACGCGGTGAGGTTGGTGGTCAGCGAGTTGGTAAAGGCTTCGATTTCCGCCGCGTCGCCGCTGTCCACCACGTCGAGGTAATCCTCGAAACTTTCGAGCCCGCGCTGGCGCAGCCTGCGCGCGAGCCGGCTGTACACCATGTCACGCTTCGCCGCGGACAGGGAAATGCCAGCCAGCGAATAAATCAATTTTCTGACCCGTTCAAAGTCATCATCGCTGAACTCGAAATCGCGTAGCCGCGAATTGTCGATTGCTGCTAGGGCTGACATATCGTTAATCCTGACAATTGTTGTTGTTTGCGCGTAACCAGCGCGGCCGGCGCCATGGCGCTGGATGCACTGCGCATCCGCCACCAGTTCATAACCGCAGAGTAAAACGGGAGCCGGCTTACCGATCTCCCGATAAAGCCTTAGAACTCCTGC
>CADECM010000002.1:103825-158834 GCA_902825845.1 uncultured beta proteobacterium | reverse complement strand
CCGCTTACCCTGTTTGCTGTAGATGCAGCGGCCATCGCGCTTGTGGCCGGTGATCAGCTTCGTGCCCGACTCAGTGTACTTCTCCGTCATAGGTGTCCACCTTCTTTTACGTGGACACCTATCCTCGCTCTCTACGCCTCAGCGCGCCAGACGGCCTTGGGATCACGCTTACCCTTCGCCAGCTTGGCGATGCGGTCGTAATCCGCGCGGATGAAGCGCGCGAACGCTTCGGGCGTGCCGGGCGAGGGTTCGGCGCCCTGGGTCAGAAACTGTTTTTGCAGATCCGGCGCGTTCAGTGCCTTGATGGTGGCGGCGTTGAGGCGGGCGATGATCGGCTTGGGCGTGCCTTTGGGCACCACCACGCCGGCCCAGCCCATCGAGTAATAGCCGGGCAGGCCGGCTTCCGCCGCCGTGGGCACGTCCGGGAAGGGGATGGCTCGCTTTTCACCACCCACCGCCAACGCCCGCAGGCGTCCCGCGCGTACATGCGGCAGCGGTGCGCCGATGGAGGTGAAGGTCCACTGCGATTCGTTGGCAACGACGGAGAGGATGGACAGGCCCGCGCTCTTGTACGGCACGTGCAGCGCGCGCACGCCGGCCATGCTGGTGAACAGCAGGCCCGCGAGATGTCCGCCCGAGGCCACGCCAGGCGAGGCCATGATCAGTTGATCGGGCTTGGCCTTCAACAGCGCGATCAGTTCCTTCATGCTGTGCGCCGGCACCGACAGGTTCACCACCAGCAGGTTGTGGCTGACATCGGTGAGTGATACCGGCAGCAAATCCTTCAACGCGTCGTACGGCATTTTTTTGTAGACGTGCGGCGCGATGGCCAATGCCGGCAGGTTGCCGCGCGCAATGGTGTAGCCGTCGGGCGTGGCCTTGGAAGCGATGTCGATGCCGAGCATGCCGCCCGCGCCGGGGCGGCTGTCCACCACCACCTGCTGGCCGAGGATGTCGCTCAGCTTGGCGGTGAGAATGCGGCTGAAGAGATCGGCACTGGAGCCGGGACCGCCGGGCAGGATGTAGCGGATGGGGCGGTTCGGATAATCGCCGGCCGCATCCGGCGCAGCGCCGGACGCTGGCGCAGCGGCGCCCACGGCGGCCGGCAGCAGCAGCACAACGAAAAAACGTAAGTATTTGTTTTTACTGAATATTTTTGGCATGACATTCATGCCTTTGGCGATGCCTGCAGGCCATACGCCTGCGCCAGCAATTCATACGAGCGCATGCGCGGCGCGGGATCGTAGGTCCAGGTCACCACCACCAGTTCATCGAGATCGAGGCGCTTTGCCAGGGCATCGAGCTTTTCCTTCACTTGTTCAACGGAGCCGACCACCGCATTGCGACGCAGATTGTCCACGAACGCCTGCTCACGCGGCGAGAGTTCGTGTGCGGCGGCCTCCTCGGGCGATATCAGCGGGCGCCGTATGCCCACTTCGCGCTCGAGCATGGCGTGCTCGCGCGACTTGAATTGAAACAGCGCTTCCGCCTCGGTGTCTGCCGCGAGCGCCCACACGCAGATGGTGCACTGCGGTTTGGGGTGGCGTTCGCTGGGCCGATAGCTTTTGCGATACAGCGCCAGCGCCTGATCGACGTCATAGCCGTAGCTGAAAAAATACGCGAACGCATACGGCATGCCGAGATACGCGCCCAGCTGCGCGCCGTAGTCGGAGCTGCCCAGCATCCACATTTCCGGTGCGGTCGCGCCGGTGGGGTGCGCCACCACGCGCGCAAACGGGTGGCCGTCGGGCAGCGGCTCGCCCCGCACCCAGCAGCGCAGCTCCTGCACCTGCTGCGGAAACTGGTCATGCACGTCCTGCGGATTGGGGTTGATGGCGAGCGAGGTCAGCCGGTCCGAGCCCGGCGCGCGGCCGAGACCGAGATCAATGCGCCCCGGTGCAATTGCCTCCAGCACGCGAAACTGTTCCGCCACCTTGAACGCGGAGTAATGCGGCAGCATCACGCCGGCACTGCCGACGCGAATGCGCGGGGTGGTGGCGGCGATCGCCGACATCAGGACTTCCGGCGCGGTGCCGACGATGTTGCCGGAGTTGTGGTGCTCCGACACCCAGTAACGGTGGTAACCCAGCGCGTCGCAGTGTCGGGCGAGCGCCAGCGTTTCGCGAATGGCGAGATCCTGCGGCTTGCCGCGTGACGCGGTGGATTGATCGAGTACGGACAGTCTCATGGATACGCTACTCCCGGTATGTGCGACATAGCCGCCCCAAAACCGTCGGGGCCCGTGGGCGAAGCATAACGCAAGGGCACCGTGCGCGCTTGACGTCCGGCACCACACGCGCCGATGATCCACCCCGAGCTCACAACACCACAGGAGTACGCCGCCATGCCCCGCATCCCCGCCATCGCATCCAAAGCCGATGTCCCTTCCGAACATCACGATCTGGTCGATCACGTGACCAAAGTTTTTGGCGGGGTGCGTGGCCCGGCCAGTGTATTGCTGCACAGTCCGAAAATGGCGTGGCCGGCGTTCGGCGTCGGCGATTATTTCCGCGAAAACTCCATTGTCGAACCGCGTGTGCGCTCGGTGGGCATTCTGATCGCGGCGCGCGAGCGCCAGGGCGTGTACGTGTGGGGTGCGCAGGTCAACGCCGCGCGCCGCAACGGCGTGCCGGATGCGGTGATCGAGCTGATCCGCAACCGCGCGGCGCCCGCGAGTTTCCCCGCCGGCGACCGCGAAGTCGCGGCTTACGCCGAGCAACTGATGCGCACCAACCGCGTCGATCAGCCGACCTTCGATGCGCTGGGCAAAGGGCGCAGCCCGCAGTGGATCGTGGAACTCACTACCGTCATCAATTACTACAGCATGTTATGCGGCATCACCAGCGCGCTGGAAGTACCGGCGCCGGACAACTATGATCCACTGCCGAAGTAATCGGGGAGAATCACTGTGAACGCACCCAATACGATCCGTATCGTCAATCCCGTCGGGCAGCGCGCCGCCGAGCGCATCGCGCTGGCACGGCGGCTGGAGACACTGAACGGCAAATCCATCGGCTTTATCGACAACATCAAGCCCAATGCCGGGCTGTTCATTCAATACATCGAGGAACAGCTGCGCGCGGATTTCAACGGGCTGACCACGCACACGGTGCGCAAGGACTTCACCTCCAGCAAGCTGATCGCCAATGAACTCGAAGGCAAGGTGCAGGCGCTGGTCAACGCCTGGGGCGACTGAGGCGGCTGCACGTCGTGGTGTATCCACGACTCGGTGTATCTTGAGAAACGCGGCGTACCCACATCGACCGTGGTGTCGACGGCGTTTCTCACGCATGGCCATCTGGCGGCGAAAAATCTGCAGATGGCGGCGCTGCCGCTGCTGGTGACGCCGCATCCGCTGAACGACCTCACGCCGGATGAAGTGCGCGAACTCGCGGCGGCGGCCTATCCGATCGTGGTCGAACAACTCACCGGCATGGGTCCGCAGGAGCCGCATACGCACGTCAATTTCGCGCATCCGGCCGCGCGCGCCGGAACGGGGGCCGCATGAACGCGCCACTCAAAGCCGGCATCAGCGACGCACCGATACTCGAGCTCGAAGATTCGTGGGAAGCGATCAACGCGTGGTTTCTCGAACACGATCTCACCGACGGCCTGCCGATCGTGCCGCCGACCGAGGCGCGCGTGGCGGCGATGACCGCGTATGTCGAACGCGAACTGGGTTATGGACGCGACGATGTGATCGGTACGCTGGCGCCCAAACATGGTCAGGCGACGGTACAAAAAATCGCCGCCAACGCGGTGATGGCGGGCTGCAGGCCGGAATACCTGCCGCTGCTGATCGCCTGCGTCAAGGGCGTGGCCGATGCAAAATTTAATCTCGACGCGGTGCAGACCTCCACCCACAACACGTCGCCGCTGCCCATCGTCAACGGCCCGGTGGTGAAGGCAATCGATCTCAACTACGGCTACAACCACACCGGCAGCCGCTGGCAGGCCACCAGCACCATCGGCCGCGCGCTGCAGTTGTGCCTGATCAACATCGGCGGCACGCCGGGCTCGATCAATATCCACACGCAGGGACACATCGCGCGCTTCGAACACTGCATCGCGGAAAACGAAGACGAGAACCCGTGGCAACCGCTGCACGTGGAACGCGGGTTCGCGGCCGACACCAGCACGGTAACGCTGATCCCCGCCTGCCCGGCCGCGATGATCGACGACAACGGGGGATCGCAGACGGCAAAGGATTTGCTGCGCACCATCGCCTCGTCCATTGCCTATGTGGGCAACCGCAACACCAACGGCGAGGGCCAGCCGCTGCTGATCCTGTGTCCGCAGCACGCGCGCCTGTTGGCCAATGGGGGCTACAGCAAGGCCGAAGTGAAACGCTTTGTCTGGGAACAGGCGCGCATTCCATTCGGCAGCATTCCGCGCGGCAATCTGACCAGCTTCAGCAAGAAGCTGCTCAAGCTTTACGCCGACTTCGATCCCGACGCGCGCGTGCCGATCGCCGACAGGCCGGAAGACATCGTGATTGTGGTGATGGGCGGCGCCGGCACCCACAGCCTGTCGGTGCAGACGCGGCTGGCGTCCGAGAATGTTACCGTGCCGATTTTGCGCAAGGATGGCTCGCCGTGGCAGACTATTTCGTAACCATCTGTTTTTAAACAACTTTTTATGATGACCTTCTTATCCTTATACGCACGTCGTGCCGCTGCCGCGGTTGCGGCACCGGCGTCATTGGCGCGGTGGCATGGTTTGGCGCTCGCGGTCTCGCTATGCATCACGCCTGCGTTGGTCGCTGCGCAGAATTACCCGGCACGGCCAATCCGTCTCATCGTGGGCTTTGCGCCGGGCGGCAGCACCGATCTGGTGGGACGTCTCGTCGGCGCCAAGCTGTCCGAGCGCCTCGGCCAGCAGGTGGTAGTCGACAATCGTCCGGGCGTCAGCGGCATCATCGCCGCGGAACTGGTGTCCAAGTCGCAGCCCGACGGCTACACGCTGCTGATTTCGGGTTCGTCGATCAGCATCGTTGGCAATCTTTACCGCAATTCGACGTTCAACGTGCAACGCGACCTGCAGCCGCTGGCGCTGGTGGCGACAACGCCCTATCTCATGGTTGCGCATCCCTCGCTGGGCGTCAGGAACGTGCAGGCGCTGATCGCTTATGCCAAACCGCGTCCAGGAAAAATTTCATGGGGCGCATCTGCGCCGGGCGCAGTACAGCACCTGTCCGGCGAGATGTTCAAGCGGCTGGCCGGGATTGAAATGGTTTTTATTCCTTACAAAGGTACCGGTCCAATGATGCCGGACCTGCTCGGCGGACGCCTGCAGGTCGCATTCGACAACGTGCTGGTACTGACACAACACGTGAAGCTCGGCGCACTGGCCGCGCTCGCGGTGACGACCGCCAAACGCACGCCGCTGTTGCCGGATGTCCCGTCGATCGCCGAATCCGGTTTCCCGGGCTTCGACACCAGCGGCTGGTTCAGCATGTATGTGGCCCTGAAGACGCCGCCGCAAATCATCGCCAGACTCAACGCGGAAATCCTGACCATCCTCGGCACACCGGATACGCGCGAACGCTTGCTGGCGCTGGGCGCGACGCCGCTGCCCGGTACACCCGATGACCTGCGGCGCCAGCTTGCGCGCGAAGTGCCGGCGTGGCGCAAGGTCATTCAGGATGCGGGCCTGAAAGCGGAATGAACGTTCGCGGGACGGAGCGGCCGCGACGGCGCCTGCACTCGAATCATGTGGACGCACGACGGCACGGCGCAGCACCTGAGTTCGTATCGTGTCGCACCCTAAGCCTTGGGCACAAGTACGTGCGGCAACGCAAGAAGCACTCACAAGCGTGCGCTAAGCCCGTGCCGGCATGAAATGGTTCAACATATGGCACCTTAGTACCATTGCCTTTGCACGGCTCCATTTTGGTTTTCGCGTCGCTGATCGCGCTATATAATCAACCGCGCCGTCCCCGGCTGGCTGATTTTCTTCTGTTCCAATCGAGGACCATAATCGCGCAGTTCCATCTCTGCATCAGGCGACTGGAGATGGTGCAAGACTTGCCGACACGAGCGCTCCCGCCAGCTCGCGCATCTGCATTCATCTGCACTTTCAGGAGGATTGGCGGCTGATATGTCTTTCCACACCCGGCCGAAGGAGAAAACGCCATGAAGATCAAGCACGGTTTGATCAGTTGCGATTCGCACGCGCAACTCGACAAGGACAACTGGACCAAACGCATGTCCAAGGCGAAATGGGGCGACGCCATTCCGCAATTGCGCGAAACCACTGACAAGTCGCACATGATCCGCGCTTCCGACAAACCGGTTCAACGCTGGTTCGTCAATGGCAAGGTGGTGGGCGAACGCGGCACGGTGAACTGCCCCACCGCGATGGGCGACCCGCTGCGCCGGACGTTTCCGCAGCGCTGGGAAGAAGTGCCCAGGAGCGTCTACGATCCGGCGGAACGCGTCAAGGCGATGGACCACGATGGCGTCGATGGCGAAATCCTGTTTCCCAATGATCCGATCCAGAGCGGCACCATGCTGCAAGGGGACGCCGAGTTTGAACTGGAATGCGTGCGCGCCTACAACGACGGACTTGCCGAGTGGGGTCAGGTCAGCGACCGCCTGGTGCCCCTTGCGCTCATCCCGTACTTGAGCGGCGCGGAAGCGGCCGCGAAAGAAGTCGAACGCGCGGTCAAGATCGGACATCGCGGTGTCGTCATGTTGGCGGAGCCCAGCCGCACGCGCGAAGGCTTCAAGCATTTCAACGATCCGTGGTGGGATCCGCTGTGGGCGGCGTGTCAGGATTTGAACGCGCCGCTGCATTGGCATTCGGGCGCCGGCCTGCGGCTGTCGATTCCGCGCTGGCGTGGCTACACGCCCAATCAGGGTCAGGCTTACGGCCCGTCGGGTAATTTTTCCATTCAGGCGCAGTTCATACCCAATCTGATTTTCTCGGGCGTGCTGGATCGATTCCCGCGGCTGAAAGTGGTGTGCGCGGAAACCGGCGTGGGCTGGGTGAATTACGTGCTCGAAGCCTGCGACCACGAATGGGAGCGCCGCCACCTGTGGACACAGGGCATCGTCACGCGGCCGAGCGAGTTGTTCAAACGCCAGATCTATGTCGATTTCTGGTATGAGCGCGCCGGCATCGAATTGCGGCATCTTGTGGGCATCGACAACATCATGTGGGAATCGGATTTCCCGCACTCCACCTCCACCTACCCAGAGTCGCGGCAGTTTGTAGAGCGTACGCTGCAAGGCGTGCCGGAAGCCGAACGCAATCAATTGCTGTATGGCAATGCCATGCGCCTTTACAACCTAGCCTCGTAAGCGGACAACACCATGGAACTCAAATACGGATTCATCAGCGCCGACGACCACGTGCAGGAACACCCCGAGGTCTGGACCAAACGCATGTCGAAGGAAAAGTGGGGTGATCGCATTCCGCACGTCGCCAAACAGGCGGATGGCACGGAATGCTGGATGATCGACGGGAAGAAGGCCGATATGCGGGGCGTGGCCCTGGCCGGTGCCGCCATGCCCGATCGCGCGCGGGAGCCTCAGCGCTGGGCGGACGTGCCCAAGGCCGCCTATGTGCCGGGCGAGCGGCTCACAGCGATGAACGTGGATGGCGTCGACTATTCCGTGCTCTACCCCACCGTGGCGGGACGTGCCGGAGAAGCGTTCGGAACCATTGAAGACCCCGAACTCGAACTCGCCTGCAGCCAGGCCTACAATGACTGGCTGATCGATGAATGGGCCGCCGTCAGTCCGCGCTTCGTGCCCCAGTGCATCATACCGCTGGCGCCACCGGAAGCCGCCGCCAAGGAAATCCGCCGCGCGGTAGGCAGGGGACATCGCGGCGTGGTGATGCCATCGGTGCCGATGATGCTGCGCAAATTGCCGCACATCAACGAAGCCGTCTACGATCCGATCTGGGCAGCCTGTCAGGAACTCGATGTGCCGGTGTGCTTTCACTCCGGCGCGTCGCGCGAGATCCAGTTTCCCCCGTATCAGGGATTCACCACGGAAGTGGCCGCCGCGCTGGAAGCGATTACGCGCCCGGTGAGTTCGGTGCTGATCGTGGCCAACTTCCTGTATTCGCAGATCCTGCATCGCTTTCCCAAGCTCAAGGTGGTGTTCTCGGAAACCTCGCTCGCATGGTGCGCGTACGAACTGGAACTCGCCGACCATCAGTTCGAACGCCAGCGCATCAACACCGAAGGCTATGATCTGACGCCGTCCCAGCTGTTCAAGCGCAACTGCCATATGGTGGGATGGTTCGATACCACGGGCATGAAGACCCGGCAGCACATCGGCCTGAACAGCATTCTGTGGAGCACGAACTTTCCGCTGGGCACCTCCACCTGGCCGGAAAGCCGCAAGTCAATCGCGCGCTGTTTCGATGGCGTTCCCGACGCTGAGCGCAAGCAGGTGCTGGTCGACAACACCGCAAAGCTCTATAAGCTGTAGCACCGCAAAGCCCCGGATGGCCTGCAGCCGCAACGGCTGCAGGCCGTTCATCGGCGCGCTGGAATTTGCCAGCATCAGGAGTCCCGCATGGAAATTGCGCCTGGCATTCATAACATCGTCACCGACCTGCAACATGCGACCGGTGTCACCAACACCTATCTGATCGTCGGCACACAGGGCAGTCTGTTCGTCGACGCCGGCTGGAACCGGCCCGGCGAAGCGCAGGCCCGCATTGGCTACTGGGAAAAACTCGGCAAGCCCCCGCTCAAGGGCATCGCCGTCACGCACCGCCATACGCCGCACTGGGAAAATGCACCCGCCATTCAGAAGGCGTGTGGCGGCGCACCCATCATTGCGTCGTGGGTGGAAAAACCGGAGATCGAGGCGCGCATGCAGGGCGCTGGAGTGATCCAGCCCGTGCGCGACGGCGAAACGCTGAGCCTCGGCAATCTAACCATCGAGTTTCTCGATGCGCCCGGCCACACCTATGGCAGCATGGCTATTTTTATCCGCGAGACCCGCGCGCTGTTTACCGGCGACAATGTCATGGGCAACGGCAGCTCGGTGGTCAATCCTGGCGAGGGCGAGATCGTGCTGTATCTGCAGACCATGGAAAAATTCCTGCGCTACGAGCCGGCCGTCATTTATCCGGGCCAGGGGCCGGTGGTGGAAAATCCGCGCGGAAAACTCGACGGCCTGATTCAGCACCGCAAACAACGCGAACAGCAGATCGTGTCACTGCTGCGGGAGCGCCCGCGCAGCGTGGAACAGATGGCCGGCATCCTCTACGCCAGTGTGAAGGAAGGCGTGCGGCATCTGGCGCGAAACCAGATCCAGAGCCACCTGATCAAACTCGAAACGGAAGGCCGGGTGGCCGCGACGGAAGACGTCTACCGGCTCATCTGAGCACGCTCAACCCAATACGCCGTCGGCCACCAGCCGCAATCCCGCAATATCGGTTTTCATCAAAATCATGGTGCCGACGCTGCCACGTTCGCCGGCCGCCTTCCACACCTGAAGCCGTTCGCGTATGCGCGCGGGCGGCCCCACCAGCGCCACGGCGTCGACCAGCCGGTCCGGCACGGCGGCGGCGGCCTCGGTTTTTTTGCCGGCGAGATAGAGGTCCTGAATCTTCGCCGCCTCGGCGGCATAACCCATGCGCACCGCATTATCGTTGTAGAAGTTCTTGCCGCGCGCGCCCATGCCGCCGATGTACAGCGCAAGCCACTCCTTCACCGGCTGGCGGCATGCCGTCAGATCGTCGCCAACATGCACTGGCACGAAGGGCGCGATGTCGAATTGCGAGAAATCCACCGCGCGCCCGGCGCGCTGCATGCCCTTGGTGACATGCGGCTTGATCAAATCATCGCGTTCCGGGTCCATGAACAGGGGCAGCACGCCGTCGCCCACCTCACCCGCGCACGCAAGCCCGGCGGGGCTCACCGCCGCGGTGTAAATCTTCATGTCGCGGCGGCCATGCTGGATGCACTTCAACGGTTTGCCGAGTCCGGTTGAGCCTGGCCCCTTGTACGGTATCTGGTAGTGCTCGCCGTTAAAGGTCAGTGGCGCCTCGCGCGCCAGCACCTGACGCACGATGGCAATGTATTCGCGCAGGCGCGTCAACGGTTTGCCGTATGGAACACCGTACCAGCCCTCCACCACCTGCGGGCCCGACGGTCCAAGTCCCAAAATAAACCGCCCGCCGGTCAGCGCATCCAGTGTGATCGCCGTCATCGCCGTGAGCGCGGGCGAACGTGCCGGAATTTGCAGGATCGACGAGCCAAGCTTGATGCGCGTGGTTTGCCCGCCCAGCCACGCGAGGCGCGTCACTGCATCCACGCCATACGATTCACCGCTCCAGGTCGAGTCAAAACCGAGCTGCTCCGCTTCGCGCACCAGCGCAATCAACGCGGGGCCGTCGGCCCCGCCCGTGGTCAATCCCAGACGCAAGCTCATGGCATTCTCCTTTGCGTGAATCACGGAATTCTAGTCCGATTCGTAGCCCCGCGAAGTGGACTTTGCAAGGCACACGTGAATCGGGAACACGCACGCCAAGCCGCATCGATGGCCGGTATAATGCGCGGACTGCGGAGCCGGTGCCGAGCACGGCGCCCCGGGCTGCCGCCAGTGTGTCCATATTTTGGGAGAATCGAGAATGGCAGATTCCGCAATTCCACATGCCTACGTTTATTTGACGCAACCGGAAGTACGCTTTCTTGACGCGGCGGCCGACCGCCTGATTCCGCCCGACGATCTGGGGCCGGGAGGCAGGGAAGCCCGCGTCAGTGTTTATATTGATCGCCAATTAAGCGGCGTGTGGGGCGTGCATGGCCGCAACTATCGCTCAGGGCCGTGGATGGAGGGAACGCCGCAGCAGGGCTACCAGTCGCGTTTAACGCCGCAAGAGCTTTATCGCGCCGGCATCCGCGAGACCAACGATTATTGCAGCAAACAATACGACAAAACATTCGAGAACCTCTCCGGCGAACAGCAGGACGATGTGCTGAAGACGCTGGAACACGGCAAGGTGGATCTGCCGTCGCTGTCGAGCAAAGTCTTTTTCGACCTTCTGTGGCGCAACACCGAAGAAGGTTTCTTTGCCGACCCGATGTATGGCGGCAATCACGACAAGGTAGGCTGGAAACTGCTCGGCTTCCCCGGCGTCGCGTCCGGCACCTACAGCGCGCATCTGGACAACCCCGAGATATACCGCGCAGAGCCAGTGAGCATTCTGGATATTCAGCAAGGCAAGGCGCAGGTTGATGCACAGGGCTTCCCCAAACACATCATGATCAAGAAGGTCTAACATGACGACGAAACTCAATCCCGTTGAAGTAGTGGTAATCGGCAGTGGCGTTGTCGGTTCGATTATCTCCATGGAGCTCGCCGCGGCGGGCCATCAGGTGCTGTGTCTGGAGCGCGGACGCATGGCCACGCCGCAGCAGGATTTCGTCATGCCCTATGTGCACGACGAACTGAAATACGATCGCCATAGCGACATTTTCCAGAACTTGTCGCGCGAGACGATCTCCTTTCGCAACAATTTGCGCGAGACCGCGCTGCCGATGCGCGAACTGGGTTCGTTCAAACCCGGCGAAATCGTCGGCGGCACGGCGCTGCACTGGGGCTGCAACGCGCGGCGCTTCCTGCCGTACGACTTTGAAATTCGCAGCAACCTTGAAGCGAAACATGGCAAGACCTTTTTCCCCGGCGACTGCACCAGTCAGGACTGGGGTGTCTCTTACGAGGAATTCGAGCCGTATTACGACCAGTTCGAACATATCTACGGTGTCGGCGGCAAGGCCGGCAACCTGAACGGTGACATCCAGCCTGGCGGCAATCCTCACGAAGGCCCGCGTTCGCGCGAATATCCGAATCCGCCGACGCGCCCAACGCCGCAGGGACAATTGTTCGCCAAAGCCGCGACCGAACTGGGCTACACGCCGTTCCAGGGGCCGGCGGCAGCGATGACCCGCGATTACATGAATCTCTACAAGAACTTCCTCGGCGAATGCGCGCGCGGCGGTTTTTGCAGCAGCCACGCCTGCTCGCAGGGCGCCAAGGCCAATCCGCTGACGGCGGTGATGCCGTCACTGATCAAGCAGGAAAACTTCGAGCTGCGCCCGCTGTGCAATGTGATCAAGATCAACACCGATTCCACCGGCAAGCAGGCGACCGGCGTCACCTACATCGACGCGCGCGGGCGCGAGGTCGAGCAGCCGGCAGGCACCGTGATTCTCGCGACATACTGCTTCAATAACACGCGTCTGCTGCTGCTCTCGGGCATTGGCAAACCCTATGACCCGATTGCCAACACCGGGGTGGTGGGCCGCAATTATTCCTACCAGACCGGCGGCAGAGTGGAGGTATTCTTTGACGACAAGGAGTTCAATCCGTTCATTGGCGGCGGCATGGTCAACACCTCCATTTCGGATTTGGACGGTGATGCACTCGACCGCAGCGATCTGGGCTTCGTCGGCGGCGCCTATGTCGCGGTGTCCAGCGCCGGCGCCACGCCGATCAAGTCCAAGCCGGTGCCGCACGGCACGCCGCGCTGGGGCGGCGAATGGAAGAAAGCGGTTGCACACAACTATCGCCGCGCGTTCAGCATCGGCATCCACGGCTCGTGCCAGAGCTATCGCGGGCATTACCTCGATCTCGATCCCACGTATCGTGATTCCAACGGCCTGCCGCTGCTGCGCATGACCTTCGACTGGCATCAGAACGAGCAAAAGATGCTGCATTTCATGAACAAGAAATGCGTGGAAATCGCCAAGGCGATGAATCCGTCAAGCTACAGTGTGCGCGAGCCTTACACCAAGTACACCATCGTGCCGTACCAAAGCACGCACAACATGGGCGGCGCTGCGATGGGCGCAGACCCTGCAACCAGCGTCGTCAACAAGTACCTGCAATCGTGGGACGTGCCGAACGTGTTTGTGGTCGGCGGCAGCGCGTTCCCTCAGAACGGCGCGGTGGGGCCGACCGAAACCATCGGCATGCTGGCATGCTGGGCCGCGGACGGTTTGAAGGAATACCTGCAGAAGCCGGCGGGACAATTGATGGTTTGACAGACCAACGGGCCCACACTGAAAGGAACACCGCATGCGTATCAATCGAGTTAAAAAACTGTGGCGGGAGGGCAAGCCGGCGGTAGGCGGCTGGCTGTCGATTCCCCACGCGTTTCCGGCGGAGGTGATGGCCCACATCGGCTTCGACTGGCTGTGCGTCGACATGCAGCATGGCTGCATCGACTATTCGGATGCGGTGAACATGCTCACTGCGATTTCCACCACCAATACCATGCCGTTCGTGCGCGTGCCATGGAACGAGCCGTCGATGATCATGAAGGTACTCGATGCCGGTGCCTACGGCGTGATCGTGCCAATGGTGAGCAACCGCGCCGAAGCCGAGCGCGCGGTGGCGGCCTGCCGCTATCCGCCGGCCGGCATGCGCAGCAACGGCCCCAACCGCGTGCTGCTCTATGGCGGCCCCGATTACCAGAAGCATGCCAACGACGAAGTCGCCTGTGTGGTGATGATTGAAACGCCCGAAGGCATCGAGAAGATGGATGAAATCATCTCCACGCCGGGCGTGGATGCGGCCTACATCGGACCGACCGACCTCGCGCTGGCGCTGGGGCTGCCGCCGATCATGGACAACGATGATCCCAAGCATGTGGCCACCGTCAACCGTATTCTCGACGCCTGCAAACGCCACAAGAAGATCGCCGGTGTGCACACCGCCAGCTCCAAGTTCACCCAGCGTTTTCTCGACCAGGGCTTTCAGATGGTGATGCTGGGCACCGACCGCGGCGGCATGGCGAGTTTCTTCAAGGCTGAAGTCGGCCGCCTGACCGGCTGGACACCGCTGGTGCCGGTGGGCGCGCCAGACAAGGGCGGTTACTGAGACTTCGCCGGGTAATGCCGCGCCGCCGGGCGCGGCATTGCCGCTACTGCGGCCCGACAAACCCGATATAAGCCCCGCAGGCCTCGGCCGGCGTGGCGAGCATTGCCACTTCACCGGTGTTGCGCACACCCTTTTGCAGCGGCGGCATGCCTTGTGCCTGCATCCAGCGTTCGGCCGCAGCCATGCTGGCGGTGCGGTACAGCGCCTGGAACGGACCGGGGCCACGGCGCTGCAGCGCGTCAGCAGCAGGGCCGTCAGCATAGGGCTGCACCACGCCGAGTCCATGCTCGCCCAACTGGAACACCGACATGTCTGACATGATCACCGTGCCCTTGACTGTCTTCGGCTGCGGCAGACCCAACACGTTCGCGTACTGCGCGGCGGTGGATTCGACATCGCGCGTGACGATATAGGCGCGCTCCAGCGTGTAGACACCGTTGGGATGACTGCCGCTCACCGGCATCTGCTGCCGGCGCTGTGCCATCGGTGTCACATGCTGAATAAAGAACAGCGGCAGCGGGTTTTTCGCGCCCAGCAGCGCCGATTTCCATTTCAGCTCCAGTCCCGCCGGGGTGCGGCGGCTGCCGTCTGCCGCATCGCCGACGTCGACACCGCGCGCGCGCATCGCGGCCACGTCCGCGGCAAGGTCGTCGCTCTGGATCGCTATGAAACGGATGCCGCCGCCCGCCGCGACAAAGTCCGTGAGGCCGGTATTCCAGGTGCCGGGCTTTCCCGACGCCGCGTATTCGGCCGCATCACGCACCGCCAGCAGTTCAAGATAGTCTTCGTTGTTAAGCCCAATCGCGTTGTGCGTGCCCTTGCCCGGATGTGCGCCGCCCGCGAACATGTTAAATCCCAGCTTGCGGTACTGCTCGGTCGCTTGTTGCAGATCGGCTGCGCAGATCATCACATGGTCGATGCGGGTAAACATCACGGACTCCGGCGGGTTGCGAAAGCGGACAGTGTAGCGCCGTTGCCGCCGATGCGGAAACGATCCGCGGTAACGCGAGCGCTTTTGCATCGCAATGACGGTTGACTTCAATCGCGTTCTCGATCATCTTTCACCACATGCTGCCCCTGGCACTGCGCTGTTCGTGCTTGCGCAGGAATGGGACCGACAAAGCAACTACAAAGGACGGAACATCATGGCCCTGCACATCGGATACCTGCTGCCCACGCGCGAGAACATCATGGAAGGCCGCCCCGGCGGTGAGCCGCTGCTGGCGCTGGCAGAGCGCGCGGAGAAACTCAATTACGACTCGGTGTGGGTCGGTGATTCCCTGCTCGCGCGTCCGCGCCATGAGCCGATCACGCTGCTGGCGGGCGTCGCGGGGCGCACCCGGCGCGTCAAACTGGGCACCGCTGTGCTGCTGCCGGCCTTGCGCAACCCGGTGCTGCTCGCGCATCAGGTCGCCACACTGGATCAGGTCAGTTCGGGCCGCGTGATTCTGGGTGTCGGCATTGCCACCGATGTCCCCAACATCCGCGCCGAGTTCCGCGCCGCCGGCGTGCCGTTCGAAAAGCGCGTCGGCACGTTGATGGAAGGCATGCGTCTGTGCAAGGCACTGTGGTCGGGCAAGCCCGTCGACTGGGACGGTCGCTGGCATGTCGAACAGGGTGTACTCGGGCCCACGCCACATCAGGCAGGCGGGCCGCCGATCTGGGGTGGCGGTTCAGTACCCGCCGCACTGGAGCGCGCGGGAAAGCACTTTGACGGCTGGTTCCCTACCGGCCCCGATGCCAAGCGCTGGGGCGAGCAGTGGCGCCAGGTACAGGCCATCATGCGCGAAGCGGGACGGCAGCCAAATGCAGTGGAACCGGCAATCTACCTCACCCTCGCCGTCGATGAAAACGCCGGCAAGGCCGAGAGCCGCATCAACGAGTTCCTGTCAGCCTACTACGGCCAGCGGCCCGACCTGCTGAAAAAACGCCAAGCCTGTTTCTCGGGTACCGCCGCAGCGGCAACGGACTGGATCAACGGCTACGTGCAGGAAGGGGCGCGTACGCTGGTGTTGCGCTTTGCCGGCGACCACGAGCGGCATATGGACATCTTTGCAAAAGTGCGAGAGTCCCTGACCGCGTAGCGTGCGCGCGGTCAAGCCGGCAGGTCAGTTGCTCGCGGCCTTCTTGCCGTTACGGGCCTGCCACGCTTCGAGCTCCGCCTCATACACAGACACGGCCTCCCAATACACATCGTAGACGCACGGGGCACAACCGCTACCGCAGCATTCGATGGCCTCGGGCTCGCGCGGCGGCACGGGCTCGGGGTCCGACGCCGCGTGGGAAGTGACTTCATCGCTCATATTGACGTGCTCCAGTTCGATGATCGGGAAGGCAGCGACGGCATTGCCCCGAGCAAAAAATTTCAACGCCGCTCGGCGTCCGTCGCGCCCGGCCTGCGTCTGACGTCCCCGCCATTTTACCGGCGACCGATGTTTCAATCCACCTTGCCACAAAACCGGTCGTGAGCGCAGGCATGGTCACATCTGCTCACCCCAGCATCTGCCCGCCATCCACCGCAATGGTCTGGCCGGTAACCCAGCTCGCCGCGCTGCTCGCAAGGAATAGTGCAACGTTGGCGATTTCTTCAGGCGTGCCCAGCCGGCCGAAGCGAATACTGCGCAGGATGGCATTATAGAGTTCGGGGGCGGTGGTCTTTCGCTGTTCCCACGAACCGCCGGGAAACTCGATGGAGCCGGGCGCAATGCAGTTCACGCGGATGTGTTTGGCCGCCAGTGACGCGGCCTGCGACAGCGTGAGCTGAATCAGCGCGGCCTTGACCGCGCCGTACGGCGGGGTACGCGCGCTGTGCTGCAGCCCGGAGATCGACGAGATGTGAATGATCGACCCTTGCGAGCGTTCCAGGTACGGCAGTGCCGCGCGTGACGCGCGCACCGGCGCCAGCAGGTCGACGTTGACGCTGGCCGACCAGCCGGCCTCATCATCACTGAGACCAAAACCGGAGGCGTTGTTGACCAGCGTGTCGATTCCGCCGAGCGCCTGCGCCGCGGCGGTGATGTATTGTGCCACCGCCGGCCCATCGGCAAGGTCGCAGGGGGCGGCATGCACCTTGTGGCCGCAATCCTTCAGTTCCGCCGCAGTGGCACGCAGGGCGGCTTCGCCGCGGGCACAGATCGACACATTGGCGCCGGCACGCGCAAAGGCCAGTGCGATCGAGCGGCCTATGCCGCGCGAGCCGCCGGCAACGATGGCGTTGCGGCCGTTCAGTTCAAGTTGCATGATGATGACCTTGTTGTGTTGGAGGATTGGTCAGGCGACGACAATTTCATCGCCTTCCGCCGTGAACTCGTGATCGAAATCTTCCGATACCCATTCCATAAAACGCAGCGCATCCGCAAACCGCGCATCGCCGCCCTTCAGCACCTCGGGCCGCAACTGCGTGTCAATCAGCACCGGCAGGAAGGCGGTTTTCTGCACGCCGCCCCTGCCGATCACCGCTTTGGCAATCAGGCTGCGTTTGGCGTCTTCGCCATAGGGCAGATGCGGGTAGCCAGGATCCAGTCTTACGCCGTATTTTTTCTCGAAGGCTCGGCCCGACTCCGCGCTCTTGGCCGAGGACGACATGATGAAATTGGACAGGCTGTAAAAACAGGTTTTCCCGCCGTGCACGCCGATGGCCTTGGGCGTATGCGCATGGTGGCCCAGAATCAGGTCAGCGCCCGCGGCAAACGCCGCCTGCGCCGCTGCCGGTTGGTAGTCCGCGACCAGGCGCGGCACGAAGTGTATGCCCCAATGCAGCGAGACGACCACCGCGTCGGCCTGCGCCTTGGCCGCGGCGATGTCGCTCACCATTGCCGCAAGGTCTTCCTCGTACGGCACCGTGACCACCTTCGGCGGCACCCCGGCCTGATAGTCGACGCATTGATAGTAGGTATGCGCGCGCAACGGCGCGATGCCTGCCTTGTCGGGTCCGGCGGCATAGCCTTCGTTGAGTATCGTGCAGTAGGCAAGAAACGCGACCCGCACGCCGTTTTTTTCGATCACCACGGGTCGCCGCGCTTCAGCCAGATTGCGTCCGGCGCCCACCGTCCGGATGCCTTTTTTGTCGAACAACGCGATGGTGTCGAGCAGCGCATCCGGGCCCCAATCCATCGCGTGGTTACTCGCCACCGACACCACGTCAAAACCGCAGTCGTCGAATACCGAAGCCAGACGCGGATGCACGCGGCTGTGTGCGCCGCCCGAATGCAATTGCAGCGCACCGCGTTCGGAATACACGCGCTCGCACTGGCCGAAACGAATATCGGCCGCGGCCAACGTCGAACGTGCGAGTGTGCTGTACGCCTCCACAGGTTCGTGGATGGGGCCGACGTCGCCGACGCCGTAGAGCACGATGCCTTCGCTGTTCATTTGCGAACCTCCTGTCGTCTACTTCAACACCACCAACGCGTCTGCGGCAATAACGCCTTTGCCCGCCAGCCGCACCAGCACCGGATTGATGTCCATCTCCGCCACGCGCTCGCGCATGAGCCACGCCATATCCGACACCGCCACCAGCAGATTGGCCAGCGCGTCCACGTCGCGCGCGGGCTGGCCGCGCACACCGTCGAACAATTTTGCGCCTCGGATTTCGCGGATCATCGACAGCGCCTCGATCTTGTCAAAGGGTGCCACGCGGTAGGTAACGTCGCGGATGGTTTCGGCGAGGATACCGCCCAGACCAAAAGCCACCACTGGCCCGAAGCAGGCATCGTTGACCACGCCGACGATGGTCTCCAAGCCGTCGGTGATCATTTCCGCCACGATGGTGCCGGCGATGTTCGCCGTGGGCACTGCACGCTTCGCATTGGCCAGCACCTCGGACATGGCCTTTTCGAGTTGCGTTGTATCCGGCACATTGAGACGCACGCCGCCGATGTCGGATTTGTGCGCAATATCGCGCGAGGCGATTTTGACCGCGACCGGAAACTTTACGCTTGCAGGCACGGCCGCGCCCGGCGCCACCAGCACATCCCGGGTGACCGGCACGCCGAAGGCGCGCAGCACATTCTTGCTTTCGGCCTCATCCAGCGTGGCAGCGCCTGCAGGCAGCGGCGGCAGCGCGCGTGGTTTTGGCTGCGGCGGATTGCAAATGCGCTCGCGCTGCTGCAGCACGTCGTAATAGTCCGCGAGCTTGCCCATCGCGTACGCGACGCGGCGCGGCGACGGCTGCATGGGAATGCCATGTTCGGCGATGAGATCGAAGCCTTCCCGTCCCGCTTCGTAGGGAATCGAACAGAACGCCAGAATCGGTTTGTCGGTATGTTTCATTGCCTCCACTACGCCCTGCACGCCGTTGAACATGGTGCGTCCGGTCGTCGTGGCGAACAGCATGCCGACTTGATGCACGTCGGGGTCGGCGAGCACGGCGTCGAGCGCGCGCTGATAGCGCGGCATGTTCTTGTCGCTGATGAAGCCCGCGGCGTAATCGACCGGGTTCTCCAGCGAGGCCACGTTGGGCAGACACTCGCGCAGTACGGCCATGGTCTTGTCGGAAAGCGGCACCAGCTTCAGACCCATTTCATCCGCGGCATCGGAAAACCCCACCGCTGAACCGCCGGAGCCGCCCATCACCACCACGTTGCGTCCCTTGGCGAGCCGGCCCGATGCAAAGCATTGCGCGTAGTCGCCGGCCTCGTGCGTATCCTGCACCTCGATGATGCCGCATTGCCTGAACGCCGCGCGAAACACATCGTAGCTGCTGGTGAGATTGGCCGTGTGCGACGCCGCCGCCTTCAGGCCCTGTGTGGTATTGCCGGCCTTGAGGATGATCACCGGCTTGCCGGCCGCCAGCGCGCGCCGCGCCGCCGCCATCAGCGCACGGCCATCGGCCACACCCTCAAGGTACGCCAGGATCACCCGGGTTTCGGGGTCGTCGACGAAGGCATCGATCAGCTCGGGCGCCTGAATGTCGCTTTCATTGCCGCTCGCCACCACGTAGCGAAAGCCCACGCGCGCGCCGCCGGTCTGGATCACCACGCTGTTGCCGAAACCGCCGCTCTGGATCACTGCCGACACCGGCCCCGGCTTCAATTGCGGCGGTTTGGTGATGCTGCCGAAGCCGGTATATATATTCTGATGGATGTTGACCAGCCCCAGACAGTTGGGTCCGATGATGCGCACGCCGCCCTTTTTTGCAGCTGCCAGCATGCGCTTTTCGTTTTCCATGCCGTCGGCGCCCACTTCGCGAAAGCCGCCGCCGAGCACCACCGCAAACGGGATGCCTTTGGCACCGCATTGCTCGATGATGCCGGGTACGTGTTTGGCGGGAATCGCGATAACTGCCACGTCGCACGTCTGGTCGATGTCGGCCAGCGACTTGTAGCAGCGCAGCTTCATCAGCGTGTCGTAGTTCGGATTCACCGGAAAAATGTTGCCGCTGTAGCCGTGACTGGTGATCGCCTCCAGCGCCTGTCCGCCGGCGCGTATGGTGTCTTCGGTGGCGCCGACGATCGCCACGCCGCGCGGATTGAAAAGTCGCTCAAAACGGCTCATGCGAAATCCATCAAAAATAATTGATTAAAATCAATAGGTTATATTACTCAACCTTGATGCCCGCATCGCGAATCACCTTGCCCCACTTGGCAATTTCGGCCGCGAGGTACTGGCGCAGTTCGTCGGGCGTGCCGCCCAGCGGTTCCGCGCCCTGCTTGATCAGGCGTTCACGTATATCGGGTTCCTGCATAATCGCCATCAGCGCGCCATTCAGCTTGTTGATCACCGGCTGTGGCGTTTTGCCTGTCGACAAAATGCCGAACCAGCCCACGGCGTGAAAGCCCGGCACACCGTTTTCGGCAATCGTCGGCAACTCCGGAAACAACGCCGAGCGCTTCGCGCTGGTGACGCCAATACCGCGCAACGTGTTGCTGCGGATGTATGGCGTGAGAATCAGCACGTTGTCGAACGCCGCCTGCAGCCGCCCGCCCAACAGATCCGGCAACATCGGTCCGGTGCCCTTGTACGGCACATAGGTCATGTCGAAGCCCGCCGTGCGCTTTAATAACTCGCCCGCCAGCCGCTGCAGCGATCCCGGCGTGGACCCGGCGTAGTTGAGTTTGCCGGGATTGGCCTTGCCATAGCGGATGAGGTCGGGCACCGATTTGATCGGCAGCGACGGCTGCACCACCAGCACGTAGGGCGAGGTGGCGATCAGGCACACCGGTGCAAAATCCCTGGTCACATCAAACGGCAATTTGGTGAACAGACTGCTGATCGTGCCAAACGAGCCCGATGCCATTTGCAGCGTATGCCCGTCAGGCGGCGCCTTGGCCACGATTTCGGAACCGATAATGCTGCTGCCGCCGGGACGATTGTCGATCACCACCTGCTGCCCGATGCGCGCACCGAGTCTGGCGCCGATGAGGCGTGCCATGACATCAGTGCTGCCGCCCGCAGACACGGCCACCACCAGACGCACCGGGCGCTGCGGATAGGATTGGGCAGCCGAGGTGGGCGCCAGCATCAATGACGGCAACAACATCGCCGCCGCCGCCGTGCCGATAGTCCATTTATTCCGCACGTTTGATCCCCGCTTCCTTTAACAGCTTTTCGAATTTCGCGTGCTCGGCGCGCAAATGCGCGGCGAACTGTGCCGGCGTGCCGCCCACCAGGCTGTAGGCCTGCACGCGCGCGGCCTCGGTCATTTCCGGCGATTTCAGAATGGCGCCAATTTCTCGATTGAGGCGCGCAATCACCGCCGACGGCGTACGCGCCGGCGCGCCGATGCCGTTCCAGGTCAGATTTTCATAGCCGGGCACGGTCTCCGCGACGGTGGGCAGATCGGGCAGGAATTCCGAGCGTGTCTTGCTGGTCACCGCAAGTGCGCGCACCTTGCCGCTTTTGACAAAGGGCAACGTGGACGACGACACGTTGAACGACACCTGCACATGACCGCCGGCAAGATCGGTCAGCACGCCCACGGCGCCCTTGTGCGGCACGTGCGTCATGTTGACGCCGGTCATCACGCAGAACAACGCCCCCGACGTGTGCCCGAAGCCGCCAATGCCCGCGGAGGCGTAATTGAGTTCGCCGGGCTTCTGCCGCGCCAGTGCGATCAACTCCTTCACCGAATGCACCGGCACATTCAGGCTCACCGCAAGAATCGCCGGCACCGAGGACACGTGAATCACCGGTGTGAGATCGTTGCGCAAATCGTAGGGGAGCTTGTAGAGATAGGCGTTGACCACCCACGGGCCCACCGGCGCAATCAGCAGCGTATGACCATCGGCCGGCGCGCGCGCGACGATGCCCACACCGATGCTGCCGTTGGCGCCCGGACGATTGTCGATGACGATGGGCTGGCCAAGCCGCACGCGCAACTGTTCCGCCAGCGAGCGGCCTTGCAGATCGGGCGTGCCACCGGGAAAGTACGGCACCACCAGCCGTATCGGCCGCGCGGGGTAGGACTCGGCGCATGATGCATGCGTGCTGTACAGCGCCAGCGGGCACGCCATTGAAATTACATAAGATATTGATTTAAAACGATTTTTCATGGGCGCCGTTCAACCCATCAATCCGGTGATGATGTCGATATTCGACCTGTCGGGTTTCAGTTCACCACGCTCGATGCGCCGGCACAACTCGACAATCGCATCGTTGGCGGGTGTGGGAATGTTCTTCTCGCGGCCCTTGCGCGCAATGTGGCCGTTCAGATGATTGGCTTCCGTGCGGCGGCCTTTCAGGAAATCCTGAAACACCACGCCGCGCGCGGTACGCGAACCTTTCTTGCCCATGTGGCCGAGTATCGTGTACAGCAGCTTGTCGATGATTTTTTCCTCGGGCCCGAGGAACTCCTCGGGACTCAGGCCGAAGATCGCCTCGATCTTGTAGCCGTGCGCGGCGCCCACGCGCAGCGTTTCGCTCGCCAGCTTGGCGCACAGATCGACCACCGCCGGAATCTCCACCGCCTGCCACGACTGCAGCGCCATCGCACCGAAGGGCGCGAGGATCATCGAGCTGTTCACCAGCTTGGTCCACTTCGCGCCCTCGATGTTGTCCGAGATCGAAATGCTGGCCGAGTGCTTGAGCAGGCGTTCGAGTTCGGTCAGGCGCGGCGTCACGGTGCCGTCGAGTTCCCCAAGACCGATCCAGGTGTGCGCCTGATCGGTATTGCGCTGCACCCTGCCCGGTGTAAACACTTCCGCCGACAGTTCCAGCACGCAGCCCATCACGCGCGGCTTGCCGATGATGTCGACAATGTCGGCATTATTCATGCCGTTTTGCATGCCGACGATCATGCCGTCATCCTTCAAGTACGGCTTGATGAACTCGCACAGCCAGCGCGTGTCGTGCGACTTCGCCGTCAGCAACACGATGTCGAACTGGCGTTTGAGCGATGACAACTCGCACAGGTGATAGGCCTCGACTTTGGTCTTCAGTTCCGAATCGGGCATGGTGACGTGCAGGCCATTGGCCTTCATCGCCTCCACGTGCGCCGGCCATTGATCGACCAGGCATACCTTGAAGCCCGCGTTGGAAAGATCGGCACCCACGCTGCTGCCGATGGCGCCCGTGCTCAGCACGGCGATTTGCTTGTCCATCATTTCCCCCCGAAATCAGTTTTTTTCCAGCCACCCCGGCGCGGCCAGGTAGGTACGCATGATGTCGCGCGGTTTCGCATCCCGATCCAGCGCCGCCACCTTGTCCAGCACCTGCGTCAAGGTGGCGGCGGGCATGGCGTCCGCCACCGTGTCGCGGAACAACGCCGACAGCTCATCCCAGCTCATGCGCCGGTGCGGGCTGCCGCGCGGGTGCGCGATCTTCATCTCGTGCGTGGCGCCGTCCTTCAGCTTGATGGTGACGCGCGTGGGCACTTCCTCGGTGTTGGTGCCCGCCTCGACTTCCGCATCCAGCACGCAGCGCGTGCGGTTTGACAGCGCGCGCACCTCGGCATCCATCAGCGCCGTTTCGTAGTCCTCGCGCCGCAGCGCCGCCTGCGCGCCGCGCGTGCGGCCCAGCGCCAGCGCCATCGCCAGACTGAACGGGATCGACAACTGCGCGCTTTGCAAATCGGGGGGATCGAGCTGCGTCAGCCGGCCCTGCACCACCTTCGGAATACCCACCTCACAGTCGGCGATTTGCGCCGGCGCTAGCTTGTGCTCAAAACTCAGCGCGAGTCCGGCGTCCACCGTGGCCTGCAAACGCCCCGCGCCCGCGTGGATCTTGGTGCTGACTTCCATCAGGCGAAAACCCCTGCCCAGATCGCCGGTGAGTTTTTCCGGTTTGGCATCGCCCGAAAACGCGCGGAAGAATCCTGCTTCGCCTTCCAGAATATCGCGCGGACCCCAGATACCCGCCTGCGTCAGCAGCGCCGCCATCACGCCCGACTCTGCGCCGCGCGCGCCGTTCAGCCGCTTGGTGACACCGCCCGAGTGATAAAACTGCGCGAGCCCCCCGGCATAGGCGCCGGCCGCGCCCAGCGCGCCCGCCATGTCCGTCGCATTGAACCCCAGCAATTTGCCCACCGCCAGCGCCGCGCCCATCGCGCCGCAGGTTGGCGTCGCCATGAAGCCGCGCTGAAACAACGCCGGCTGCGTGGCCAATCCGATACGCAGCGACGCTTCGTAACCGATGATTGCCGCCTCCAGCGCGGCGCGCCCGCTGCAGTCCTCGCGCTCCGCCACCGCCAGCACTGCCGGCAGTATCGACGCACCGGCGTGATGCATCGAGCCCACGTGCGTGTCGTCCAGATCGCAGGCATGTGCGTAGGCGCCGTTGACAAACGCCGCGCGCGCCGCGTCGATGCGACTGCCGCACAGCAGCAGGCTGCTTTCCGCCTTGCCGCCCAGCTGCAGCGCGACCTGCCGCGCCGAGCGGCTCCACGGCAGCGGTGCGCCCACCGCGGTCACCCGCAGAAAATCCAGCACCAGCGCCTTCATGCGCCCGATGACCTCGGCGGGCGCCTGCTCCAGCCGGAAAGCGGCGGCCCATTGCGCCAGAATGGCCGTGGACGCTGTTGCCGTGTTTGCTGACATTTGCCTCGATGCTCCTGGATTCTTGCTATGTGGATTACCTGCGCACGAAATAGCAGCCATGTTAACGCGACTGTGGCCGGCGCGCCCGGCACAAGAATTTTTCCGGCTTTGCATCTGCCGCACAGCTTGCCTACAATGGCTGCTCAGTGAAAGGCCTGACGAGACGGTGCCTCACATGCAACGCTGCTACATCGTGGATTCGGCAAACACCCCCTGGAAGGAAAGCTGTTCCGAGGGCATCACGTTCGCCTGCCAGTTGCTGCTCTCCGGCGAAGACGGCGGACCGGAGGCGATGCGTTTTCGCTTTGACGACTGTCCGTCGGTGTATGCGCACATGCATCTCACCTCGCAGTTTCAGTTGCTGCTGTCGGGCGCGATGGATTTTCCGCGCGGCGTCAAGCACCTGGAAGCGCTGTCAATCCACTACACCGATCACAAGATGCCGTACGGCCCGTTCGCGGTCTCCAACAGCCACGACATGCTGGTGCTGCATCCGCGCGCCGGCGGCATCATCGCGATGACCAACCACGATGCGCGGCGGCAAATCAATCTGAAGGGCCGCCTCTACGCGGCGCTCGCCGCCGAATGCGAATGGCAGCCGCTGCCCGGCGTCGAAGAGGGCACTTACAAATTTTTGATGCCGCCCGGCATGGGACCGGCTGCGGTGGTCACGCGAACCCCTGCGCACGCTGCGCAGTCGATGCCCGCGCCGGCGTTTGGCCGCTACGAGGTGGTGCTCGAAGGTACGGTGTTCATGGGTGGCCAGGAAATCGGCGCACCCGGTTTTCGCTACGTGCGCGACGACAAGCCGGTGGAACCGATCCTCACCGGCGAGGCTGGCGCGACGGTGGCGTTTCTCACCTTTGATGAAGACGCGCTCGCGGGCGGCATCGAGGGTGACGGTCTCGGCGTCGCGGCCGCGGAGGCGATGGCGCGTGCCATATGACAATACGTTATACATAAGTTACTGTTTTCAATCAATATTTTTTGGGTCCGGAAAATGCGCCCTGCACGCGTCGCGGACGCGTTAGCATAGCGGGCAGCTAATCAAGAGCGGAGGCTTAACATGACTGCACCTACCGAACCGTTTCGCGTTGCCGTATTTGCGGACTTTGTCTGCCCGTACAGCTATCTGGCCGTGGATCAGATCGACCGCCTCGCGCGTGAATACAACGTAAAGCCGCTGTGGCGTCCGCACTGGCTGCACCCTGACACACCACCGGAAGGCTGCGCGCGCGACGCCTCGCCCGAAGCCGCGGCAAAGGCCGAGCGCCGCAACGCATGGATGAAGGAAATGGCGCCGGAGCTGTACGACCGCATCCGCTTCCCAGAAAAGCGCCAATACAGTTTTCATGCGTTCGAAGCGCTGGAATTCGCCAGCGACTTCGATCTCGACTTCGCCTACAAGACAGCGCTCTACGAACTGATGTGGACCGAAGAACGCGACATCGGCGACATCGACACGCTGGTGGAAGCCGGTGGCCGCATCGGCCTAGACAAGCATGAAATGAAAACCGCGTTGCAGGAACACGAGTACGCGGAACGCGCGCTGCACGCGGTAGAGCAGGCCCATCGCATCGGCATCACCAGCACCCCGACGATATTCCTCGGCCGCACCCGCATCAACGGCTGGCACTACTACGAAGTGCTGCAGTCGGTGATGGAAAAGCAGGGCATGCACCCGCAGGTGGCGCTGGCCAGCTAGTACCTTGTGCCGCTGATCCGAACGGCACATCGCCATCCTGCGCGCTGGCGGCATGGCGTTAACACTTGCGTGGCTTAAGCTCCAACCTGCCTGTAGCTGCAGACCAGGCAAGCGGCACGGAATGCCGGCATCTGCGCCTGTCCACTAGTCGTGTGGTTGATGATTTCTCGTAGCTCAATCTGGCTGTATAGCCTTGAACACCCGCGTTCGTGATCATGCGTGCTACGGCGGAATAATCCCGACATTTGGCTGGTGAAAAATTGCTGATGTTATTGAAGGCTTTCCTCGGCGGACGACCCACGGCGGGCACGCATCACAGACTGATGGCGGCGCGCCTCTTTGTGTTGGCGCTGTTGGTTCACGCGAACGGCATCGCGATTTCCGCAGAGACAGCCAACGAAGCGCCGCTGATCATTGGCCACCGCACGATTCATGTATTTCGCTCGACGCTCGGCGCATTCACACCGGCCGAGCGCGCTGATGGCGCCCGCCACCGTATTGCAATTGCCTTCGAGACCTCCGGGGACGGCTGGACCTCGGTGAAATCCACCACAGACGGCGTGCTTGTCGAACTGGACGGACAACCCATGTTCACGGTGACCGCCGGCGACGCCCGCAAACTGGCGGGAGAATCGCCCGAGGCACTCGCGAACAACGCGTCCCGCACCCTGCAAAAAGCGTGGTCCGAAGCGCGCGAAAGCCGCGACCCGCGCGCGACGACGACCGCCGCGCTCAGGGTCGTCGTCGCGGCGTTCGCGCTGGCCGCCGCACTGTTGATGCTGCTGAAATTTTCTCAGGTGCTGCGGCAGGGCGTAACCACCCGCCTCACGGAACGCTTGAATACACTGTCCGCCACGGGATTGGGTTCCAAAGTGGCGGCCCTTCTTCTGGGCATAACATCGCGATCCTGTGTGTTGCTTGCCTGGATACTGTCCTTGTTTGTCGTGTTCGTGTTTCTCACCTTCAGCCTGGAACAATTCGTGCACACGCGCGCAATCGGCGAAGGCCTCGCGCAATCGCTGGGAAGCTTGCTGACACAAAAACTGATCGCAGCGGCAGGGGCAATTCCAGGCATCTTTATTTCGATCACCATTTTTCTGGCGGCGTGGATTGCCACGCAGCTGTCCACCGAATTTTTCAGCCACATCGACTCGGGACAACTCAAACTGGGCATGCTGGACACGCACACCGCGCCCGCAACGCGGCGCATCACGAATGCGGCACTGTGGCTGTTTGCGCTGGCCATGGCATACCCATACTTGCCGGGCGCGCAAACGGAGGCGTTCAAAGGCCTGTCGGTCATCCTCGGGCTGATGGTTTCCATCGGCGCCTCGGGACTGGTCGGACAGGCGGCCAGCGGCATGATCCTGGTCTACACGCGTGCATTGCTGCTGGGCGAATACGTGCGTATCCAGGATTGCGAAGGCACGGTCACGGAATTGGGCTTGTTTGTAACAAGGCTGCGCACCGGCCACGGCGAGGAAGTGTCGCTGCCCAATGCGCTGGTGCTTGCCAACGTCACCCGCAATTATTCGCGGGTGACCAAAGGCAACGGCTTTGTGCTCGACACCTCTGTAACCATCGGCTACGACACGCCGTGGCGGCAGGTGCACGCGATCCTGCTGGAGGCTGCAGCCGCCATACCGGAAATTGCGCATGAGCCCGCCCCCTATGTCGTGCAGACGGCTTTGTCCGATTTTTATGTGGCCTATAAACTGGTGGTTTATGTATCCGCCGCCAGACCTGCCACGCGCGCCAGAATCACCAGTGATCTGCACGCCGCGATTCAGGACGTGTTTAACAAATACAACGTGCAAATCATGTCGCCGCACTACGAACAGGATCCGGAAGAACCCAAAACCGTGCCGGTGTCCGGTTGGCATGCGCCACCAGCAGCGGCGCCTCCGCAATAGTCCCGAAAAGCAAGGCCGCAGGCCGCGCCGGGCAGACATCTCGCCGATGCGTCACCGCCCGTCACATATTGCGGTAACGAGGTGATATTCTTCCCGAATCACAACTGCACTGCGGAATTCGGGCAAATCGTTGCCCGAAGCGAAATTCAGATGACGACCATTTCGACGCTGTATATGATCGTGAATCGGGCATTCCCCGGTCACAAGGCCCTGCAGTCGCTGACGCAGGCGACGAACTTGAAAGCAGCCTGGAACCAGCTCGCGGCAGCGGCTGGTGTTGATGGCTGGGCGATCGCACATGCCATTGCCAGGGAAATGGGGCTAGAGGTCGCGACCAACCTGGAATCGACGGAATCATTTTCCGTTCTGCTGATACCCGAGCGGCTCGCCAGCGAGCATCTGTTACTGCCGTTGTTTGAAGAAGCCGGCACGCTGGTGGTCGCGTGCGCCTCGCCTTTCGATGAGAACGGACTGCGGCGAGCGCAATTTGTATCCGACCGCAAGCTGAAAATTCTGGTCGCGCCACCGGAGGCGATCGAGGCAGCCATCGTTAACGCCTACTCCCGCGTAACCGAACATCAGGCGGCCACCATCGGCACCTTGCTGTGGACAACAGAAGGAGAATCGCTGCGCCAGGGGCCCGTCGAGGAAAATTCGATCGTGCGCCTCGCGCGTTCGCTGCTGATCGAGTCGATCAAGGCAGGCGCGTCGGACATCCATCTGCAACCGTTTACCGGCGGCGGGCTGGTACGCGTACGCGTCGACGGCATATTACTCCGGCTGACGTTTATCCCAGGGCCGGTGCTGGAGGCGCTGATACGTTATTTCAAGGCACAGGGCGGCATGGACCCCACCAACGATCTCATGCCGCAGGATGGCCGCATGTCGCTAGTGATCGGCCGCCGGGACTTCGACCTCAGACTATCGGTCCTGCCGGCGAGCCGCGGCGAGCGGCTGGTGATCCGCTTTCTCGATCAGAGCCGCGTCTATCGGTTGAGCGGACTGGGATTATCGACAGCGGCGCAGCTGTCTTTGCGCAAACTGGCAGCGAATTCATCGGGCGTGGTACTGGTAACCGGTCCCACCGGCTCCGGCAAAACCTCCACGCTTTATTCCATGCTGGCGGAAATCAACCGCATCGGCGTCAGCATTATCACCGTCGAAAATCCGGTCGAGTATCGTGTGCCGGGCATTTCGCAGGTCGAAATCAATCCCAAAGCCGGCCTGACCTTCGCCAGCGCGCTGCGCTCGATACTGCGTCAGGATCCGGACGTGATACTTATCGGTGAAATTCGCGACGCGGAGACCGCCGAGATCGCCATGCAGGCGGCACTTACCGGACACCTGGTATTGTCCACGCTGCACACCAACGATGCGCTGACGGCGATCCCCCGCCTGATCGACCTCGGTATTCAGCCCTCGATTCTTGCCGATGCCATCGCGGGCATCGTGGCCCAGCGCCTGTTCCGCAAATTGTGCATGGCTTGCCGGGTGCCGGTAACCGAGCCGCTGCTACCCGACGAACGCCTGTTTTTCGAGGTGATGGGTGAGCGGCCAATGTATCGGGCAGTGGGATGTGAAGCCTGTAAGGGCGCGGGTTACCGTGGACGGCAACCGGTAACCGAGGTGGTCGAAATGACGCCGGAATTGGGCCAACAGCTGGCGAGCGGTCACAACAATCTGGCCAAACTGCGCGAACTGGCCACGGGACCTTTGTCTTCCCTGTCGCACGGCGCGGCAATGCGCGTGATTTCAGGCGACACCACCGCCGGCGAAGCCGCGCGTGTGATCGGCCAGCGTTTCTGGAGCGATCTTGCCCGCATGCTGGGACGGCCCTTGCGTGCCGGCGCCGTGGCATCGCTGGTGCCGGAGGGCGACACCATCCGCGCCGGCGTTGGCATATTGCTGTTCGAAATCAACAGTAACGAACGCGACGCCATTTCGGCGGCACTTGCAAAGATCGCGATCGATGTCCATGCCACCGACTCTCCCGAAGCGGCAAGGGATATCGTCGAGAAAAACGAGAACATCGTGCTCGCCGTCGTCGATCTGGATGCGTCACCGTCGGGCGGAAACATCGACGTGCTGCGGCGTCTGCGTCGCGCACTTGCATGGTCAAGACTGGCTACGCTGCTTATCGTTCCGGAAAGTGATTTCGCATTGCGCCACGTGCTGCAGGAGCATGGCGTTTCGGATTACCTGGTCAAACCGGTAACCATTGAGACCATCGTTGCGCGCGTCCAGGCTGTGCTGGCGCGCTAGCGATCGGCCGGCACAATTGTTCGACGCATCGACATCGCACAGCCGCGGCGAGCCGCGGGATGATAAAAAACACGTAAAATCAATAAGTTACATTGAAGCAGCTGTTGCCGCAATGGCATAGCCCCGAGGGGGCGAATGACTTCGACCCTTCGCCTGCATACGCGCATTACCGCGTGAGGTGATCATGAAGGCTGACCGCACCAGCCCGCTGGGCAAACTCGCCGCCCTGTGGGCGCAACATCCGCTTTACATCCATATTGCCACGCTGTTTTCGCTATTGGTGTTTGCAACCAGCGCGGCGATCGGCTGGAACAGTTACCTGCAGGAAAAACAAATTGCGCTGACCGGAGCAGAGGAAGTGTTCGAGCGCATGGAGCGCGAAAGCGTTGTCGAACTCGCACGGTTACGCGCGCCCGCGGAAATGGTCGTCGACTGGCTGTCCACCGCTCCGATTATGGCAGCCAGCAACTTCGAGTCGCGCATGCCGACGCTGCGCGCGATGGCGCGCGCACTCGACAGGCATCAGCCGCTGGCGGCTATTTATGCCGGCTATGCGAATGGTGATTTTTTTCTGCTGCGGGCGCTGCGTGACGACGCGGACCGCGCTGCGGTCAACGCCAACCGTGACGCGCGCTACCTGTTGCAGCACATCGAAGCTGCCGGCGCCGAACGATTTTTGACACTTGACACCCGGCTGCGCCCGCTCTCCGACACCACGCGCCCCGACTTTAATTTCGATCCGCGGACCAGACCTTGGTACATCGAAGCGCAAAAAACCGCCGAATTGATACACACCAAACCGTTCGCCTTTTTTACCACGGGAAAGGTGGGGATCACCTTCGCGCGCCGTGCGGACAATGGCAGGGCGGTTGCCGCTGCGGATGTGCGGCTGACCACCATCTCACAGGCGCTCGTGAGATCACGCATGAGCCCGTCATCGCTGCTGGCCATCGTCAACGGCGACGGTCACGTGCTTGGCTATTCCGGCTCGTCCGGTGCCGCGACGGCTGACAGTGCAAGTCCCGCCACGCTAACCGACCTGCCGCCGGTGCTGGCCACGGCGGCAACGGATCACACCAAATACCTGGCGAGCCGCATGATCGAGTCGGGCGGGCGCCACTGGCTGGTCAAAGTGGCGCAACTATCCCGTGACGCCAATGCCAACCACCTGATCGTGGCGGTACCGCGCGACGAATTGTTGACGCGTGCCAACGCCCAGCTGCAAAAGGGTGTCTGGGTCACGTTGCTGGTCATCCTGCTGGCCGTGCCGACGACATGGCTGGTATCGCGCCACATTGCACGCAACCTGCAGGCGCTCACCCGGGATGCGTCAGCCATTCAGCGCTTCGATTTTTCGTCGAACGTCGAAATACACACTCGCATTACCGAGATTCAGGATCTGGGCAATGCCATGACCCGAATGAAGGTTACGCTGCGCAACTTCCTGGACATCTCCACAGCCCTTGCCAACGAGCGCGATTTTGACCGGCTGCTGGCGCGCGTAATCAAGGAGGCGCTTGAAGCAGCGGGGGGCCACGGCGCTGTGGTATACCTTTACGACGAAAATGACCACAGGCTGCGGCCCGCGGCCCAGCAATGGCAATCCGGCCCGGCACTGCATCTGCCTGAAATGGCGCTCGACGACACGGGTAACCCGGTGACGGAAGCGCTGCGTCCATCGGCGATCTCACGCATGCACGCGCTGGGTACGCAGCGAACGCCAGGGTTCGAGTTTCTGGATACGCCTTTTGGCGCGGCACCCGTACAGTTGATGACCGTTCCGCTGCCGAACCGCGTTGGGAACATCATCGGCGTGTTATGCCTGTTCTTCCCCGGCAGCGCCGCGCCGCCGTCGGCGGAACGCGTCGCGCTGATGGAGGCATTCGCCGGCTCGGGTGCGGCCGCGATCGACAATCAGCGCCTGCTGCTGGCGCAGAAGCGGCTGCTGGATTCGTTGATCGGCCTGATTGCGCGCGCCATCGACGCAAAATCACCTTACACCTACGGGCATTGTCAGCGCGTACCGGAATTGACAAAAATGCTCGCACAAGCGGCCTGCGACGCCCAACACGGCCCATTTGCCACGTTCCAGCTGAACAGCGAAGAATGGGAGGCGTTGCACATCGCGGGATGGCTGCACGATTGCGGCAAGGTCACCACCCCGGAATACGTGGTGGACAAAGCGACCAAACTGGAAACGATTTTCGACCGCATCCATTTGGTGCGCATGCGCTTTGAGGTCCTGAAGCGGGACGCCGAAATCGAATGCCTGAAAAAAATAGCGGCTGGCGCCGACGCGGCGCAAGCGCGCGCTGAAAAACAGGCTTTGTGGCAAGAGTTCGACGACGAGTACGCCTTCGTCGCGGCATGCAATGTGGGTGGGGAATTCATGGCGCCGGACAAAATCGAGAAATTACACCGCATTGCAGCGCGCACCTGGTTGCGCACACTCGACGACCGGCTCGGCGTGTCGCAGGAGGAGGCCGCGCGCAATGCTCACTACCCTGCGCTGCCGCTGCCCGTGACCGAGACCTTGCTGGCCGACAAGGCGGAACATCTCATCGAACGCCGCGAACAGGAGCGCATACCCAACGACAACCCCTGGGGATTCAAGCTTAATGTGCCGCCCTACAAGTACAACCGCGGAGAACTGCATAACCTGTCAATTGCACGAGGCACGCTCACCGATGAAGAGCGTTACGTGATCAACGACCATATCGTCCAGACCATCGTCATGTTGTCCGAGCTGCCATTCCCCTCGCATCTGAAACGCGTGCCTGAACTCGCCGGTGGACATCACGAAAAGATGGATGGCACGGGCTATCCCAAGCGCCTGACGCGCGACGCCATGAGTGTGCAGGCTCGCGTAATGGCGATCGCGGACATTTTCGAGGCGCTTACAGCCGCCGATCGACCCTATAAGAAGGGCAAGACATTGTCCGATGCGGTGCGCATCATGCACCATATGAAAAAAGACAACCATATCGATGCCGATCTCTTCGATCTCTTCCTGACGTCGGGTGTGTATCGGCAATTTGCGCAGAAGTACCTGGCACCGGAATTTGTTGACGATGTCGACATCAGTGTATACATCGGCATGTCTTGATCCCCACGCCCTGCGTCACCCAAATCAGGGGCACATCCGCCTTCGCCTTAAGTCGCCTGTCGATTCAGATTCAACGGCGACTTCGAACAAAGTGGCAGGTATCGATCCAACAAGCGGCGCTTCTGCGAGACTGGCCTCGAGGTCGACGCCCTTTCCTCCGGCGTCAAGCGTTTGTGTGAGTCATGACGATGACCTCCTCACGGCGGAATGAACCGCGGGTTCAGCCGGCGGGATTACGGCACGTAACCTTTGCCTGTCCTGCGTGCCGTCTGCAATAATCGGCACGTTTCGCAGCCCCCCATTCTTTCCCCCAAGGAGCAACCCCCATGGCACTGATTGAACAAAATGTACTGGTGACCACCAAGTACGGCAAATGCCCGTCATTCGCCGCCTGTCCCGACGCGCCGGGCGCCTACCCCGGCATCATTTTCTACATGGATGCGCCCGGCTTCCGCGAAGAATTATGCAACATGGCACGGCGCATCGCCAAACACGGCTACTTCTGCCTGCTGCCCGACATGTACTACCGGCTGGGCACCTGCCGTTTCGACATTCCGCGCCGCAATGACGCGATGTCCGCGGTGATCAGAGCCTCGATGAACAGCCTCACCAATGCCGATGTCGCTGACGACACCGGCGGCTTAATTGCCTGGCTCGATGCGCAGGACAAGGTAAAACCGGGGCCCGTGGGCTGTGTCGGCCATTGCATGAGCGGCTGCTACATCACTACCGTGTCGGCTCGATTTCCCACGCGCATGCTGGCGGCAGCATCACTTTATGGCGTGAATATCGTCACCGACAAGCCGGATTCGCCACACCTGCTGGTGGACCAGATCAAGGGCGAACTGTATTACGGATTCGCCGAAACCGACGGCTCGGTGCCCGCGCATGTGATTCCCACGCTGTCGGAGGCGCTCAAGAAAGCCGGCACCCGACACACGCTTGAAGTGCTGCCCGGCACCCAGCACGGCTATTGCTTCGCCGAGCGCCAGTCCTATCACCCGACGGCGTCCGAACAATCGTGGGCGAAGATATTCGATCTGTGGGAGCGCAATCTCAAGAAAGCTTGAGGTCAAGTGCCGTTCAAAGGCCAAGGCGCCGTCAGGTCATGACCTTGAGGCGCCTTAACTCGAAGTAGCAGCGGGCGCAGGCCCGCACATCGGCCAGCGCGCGATGCGCGCCGGTGAAGTCTTCCTTGAACAATTTGCGGTGGAGTTCCTGCAGCGTGGGCCACTTGTTGCCGTAGGGACCGGGTATGCGGCAATAGTCGGTGGACGACTGCATGGTGCAGCGGCGCGGTTTGGCCTCCACGTGATTGGGATAACCCGCGCGCAACAGTTCGCAACCGACAATTTTTTCGTCGAAGGCGACGTTGTGCGCGATCAGCAAAGATGCGGCGCTGATGTCCTTCACGGCAAGATCCAGTACCTGCCTGATCTCCAGCCCGTCCCGCAACGCGTGTTCGGTGGTAATGCCGTGTACTTTCGACGCCGCGGCCGGTATGGTGTAGCCCACCGGCTTCACGATGTGCTCGGCGCTGGTAATTTCGTTTCCGGCGTCATCCGCCACCAGCCACGCCAGCTGCACCAGCCGCGGCCAGTTTTTCAAATCGCTGGCCGGGGCCTTGTAGTTCTTTGGGATGCCGGTGGTTTCGGTGTCGAAGAAGAAATACATTTGAATTTCCATCAAAGAAAGGATCTTACCATTGCGGCGCGCATCACCGAGGCGCGGGCGATGACACAACTTGATCGTATCGCCCTGAATTCCGGAGTAATGTTTGCCTTCAGGGATGTGAATGAAGCTGGTGCTGTTGCCGTGCCAATTAAGCAAGGTATGGATCTTCACCGCCGACTTGGCGATGCGAAATAATGCCCACGGAAGCAGCGACCGACACCGATCGATGGTGGTCGAATCCGGCACGTAGCATGTGTTCTGCAACTCGATGCCAAAGCTGTCGCGCGCATACAGAGTACGCGCTTGCGCATTCAAGCGCTGGGCGAACTCTGCGTAATTGCGCGAATTTCGCGTTCCGTTGTCATCGGCCGGCGTCGAGCGTTTGATGTCGTGGCGAGATCCCATGTGGTAGCGCTTGGTAGTTTGCGCCCACAGGCACACCTCGATATCGCGCGGGCTCTCGCGGTAGGTCAATTGCGCAAAAACCATCGCGCGAAATTGATCCGCACAGATCAGCGATTCCACGTAACGCTCGCCGCCATGTCGATCCACGCTCCGGGTACATATGCTTCAAGGCAGATACACCATCAGTAGCGCTAACAGTATCTTGCCGATATTCATGCGTGACTCCATGTGCCTTACCCCTGGAAGTCACCCGGAGTTGCATTTTGCGTTTCAAATCCACACCACCGCTTTTGGACAAAAAAACCCTTATATTCATGCCCTTGATCGCCGCATTCTTCACTCCTGCCCTACAGCATTGGAGCGACGTGGTGGTTGGTACCGTTCTCCGCCTGCAGGATAATCTAAGACCTCGGCGCTACCTGTCGGGGTGATTGATAACATCTTGGTGACACACGCAACATGAGAGCCGTATTAGCTACCAGGCCGCTTGAAAAGAAGCGCGGCGTGCCGGACACCCACTTGGCGGTTGATACTGCCACGGTCATGGGTCACGGACATGGCGTCTCCGCCGGTGTGCCCCGCTATCTCCAAGCCAAGCTCGCCATCAGCCAGCCGGGCGATGCGTATGAACAGGAAGCCGATCGCGTGGCCGAGCAGGTCATGCGCATGCCGGCGCCGATGGCGCGGCCGCCATGTGCGGCTTGCGCGGATGGCGGCGCCACTTGTCCGGCGTGTGAGAAAGCGGAATCGGTGGCCGTATCACGGAAAGCGGAAGGGGCCGTCGGCAGTGATGCGCCGGCGTCCGTCGACGCCGCGCTTCGCGCACCAGGGGAACCGTTGAGTCCATCGGTGCGGGATTTTTTTGAACCCCGCTTTGGACAGGATTTGAGTCATGTTCGCATCCACACGGATCGTGCGGCACGGGAGTCTGCTCGCGAGGTCAGTGCGTTGGCATACACGGTGGGGTCGCACGTCGTGTTCGGTACCGAGCGCCATGCTCCCGGCACCCCGGATGGGCAACGGTTATTGGCACATGAGCTCACGCATGTGATGCAACAAAGCGCGCACGGTGCACGCGTGGCTGCCCGGGTTCAACGGACGGTCGCCGGCACCAACTGTCGTGGGGACGTGAACGGCGCGCCGGCCGACCCGGCGTCGACCCTGACGACGCTTGACGGGCACGCCGCGGGATTGGCCCAAGCGGCAGCGATTCTTGCGGCCGCCGGATCGGCCTCTGCAACGATCGGGATCGACATCACCGCCCATCCGGTCGGACAGGCGTTTGCCGCACGATTCGGCTTGCCGCCCGCGCGCGGCCGAGGTTTTCAGAACCGTTTCACGGGCGACGTGTTACCCACCTTGAACGAGGCGCTTGCGGCCGAATTGGATCGGTTGTCGGGGCGCTTGCAGTCGATTGCCGATCTCTATTCCGGCGCCATGAGGTATCGGTGTATAACCGGGGCAACGACATTCGCGGATTGTGATACACACTGCCGCGACCGGTCCGCCTCCGCCTGTGAGGGGGTGCGCGTGATTTTTCTCTGCCCGGATTTTTGGCGCATCGCCGGACCCGAGCGGCAGGCGCTTTTGTTAATCCATGAAGGCGCGCACGTGCGTTTCGGCAATCCGAGTCACAGTGTGCGCGGTCGGCTGCACAATTTCCGCCATCCGGAATGCCTCGCGAGCTTTGTGGCTGACCTGTTTGGGCATGGAACCAACACGCCCGCTTGTCCGGCGCCTTGAGCTGCGGTTGCCTAACTGTCCCCGGGGGCAAACCTGTGGAGGTCTTTCACTGTCGCATCGACGGCAAGTGCGGTTCCGAATGCGTTTAGGGCAACGACACTGAAATTTCGAAGCCTGTTGAACCTGCCGCAATTTGACTCCTTCCTCCGCTTGCCCCCTCCCTAACCCTCCCCCGCGCAAACTGCGCGCAAGGGAGGGGACGCATTGGTTTGGCATTCGTACGTCTCGACATTAACGTGTTGTTTTACGAGTCAGGTAAAGCCCGTTCTATGTTCCACCGGCCTACAATGCGGTATCTTCGCTGTCCGCAAAAGCAAATTTTATTTCGCGTACCGCCGAGATGGCCCGGTCCCGCATGAACGCCCTATGGCGTGGTGACGGATCGACACTGCAGGGCGATTCCCACCAGGCTGCGCGGCTGCGAGCCGGATCCATAGTGCAGCCTGGCGGCGGTCGCGACCTTGCCGGCCGGGCATTCGGCCCACGACATCCAGCCGCCCTTCTCATCGCAGTTGGTGCGCACCGCGTACGGCTCGGTGATGACGTGGGTCGTGACCTCCGATCCGCCTGCCGTGCCGCTGCCGGCCACCCCGCCCGCCAGTGCCACCAACTGGCCGGCATTGTCGATCTTCCTGCCGCGTAGCTTGAATCCTTTGACACGCGACTTGTCGTTATTCATGCACACCCGCACACCCGTGACGAAGGCGCGCACGCCGTGCACGCTCGAGTCGCTGAATTCGGCCTTGATCTCGGACGAGGTGGCGCCGTTGGGCCCACACAAGTTCTGCGTCTGGTCGGTATCGTTGGTCGAGTCGTTGACGTGCTCCTTGCGCACCGTCACAAGGCACGCTTCGTCCGAACGTTCTTTCGACGATAGGCCATACATGGCGTGCGTTGCGCTGTCGCCGCCGGCGGTAACGAAAACACTGCCGGTCTTTCCCGACACGCCGGTGTCGCCCGGGGTGCCGGTCAACGTCACGGTGGCTTTCACCACCACGGGGGGCGTGCAGGTGCCGCGCTTGAAGAACCCGCACGCGGGAACCGTGAGGGCTGCCGCGCTCTGCCGGCACCAGGGATCGGTGAGGGCGATCGTCGGGCGCAGCGTGCCGGGCTCAAACCACACGTGCGCCGCCCAGTAGCGGCCATGCTTGTGGTCGGCGTGGAATTCACGGGTCTTGAGATTCCCGCTGGCGATGCCGTTACAGCCAGCCGAGTCAGGGCTAGGGCCGAACTTCACGTCGGCGGAAACCGCACAGGTGAACCCGCCGTCGCCGGGAGAGCGGTGATATCCTGCCTCGTGAATCCACCAGATCGATCCCTGAATTCCCGGGACCTTTGTCGGAAACGGCTGGTTGTCGGTGGCAAATTGGAAGCTGTAGCCCATCCCGATGAGCCCCCAGTTGTCCTGGTTGCCGTCCGCCTTCCTGAAGAACAACAGCGTGGGGTCGTCGAGGTCGCCCGAGGCGTTCTCCACCGCCTTGGGCCAGCTCCCCTGAACCATCGTGACCCCGAAACCCTTAAGCTCGGCGTGACCGGTGGCGAGCGCACCCGACGGATGCGCATCGAAGAAGGCAGGGTTCTTCACCTTCTGCGCGACGTTGAAGTTCGGCGTGCGCGCCGCGACTTTGGCTGCCGCGGCGCCGAGCGCAGAGTCGGTCGCCTGCACAATGACCTTGCCGCCGCAGGTCGTGTTGACGACGGCGGTGGGCAGCGGCACTGGTGCCACTTTAGGGAACGCCGGACAGTCCGGGTCGCTCTTGCACACGCCGATATTGCAGATGCCGTCGGCCGCGCATGGGTTGTCCAATCCGGCAACCGCTCGCGCCGGACGCGTGGCTCCCTTGTCCGTGCCGGCTCCGTAACCGGACGTGGATATAAAGACGAAGCAGGCGGTTAAATACATACGCCACACATGTCGCTCGGTATTCGTGCTGAACAGTCTCATTGCGGCTGTCTCCTTTGAGTGCGGCATCCGGCGGCGCAACCACCAGGTGCCGGGAATTGTCATTGACGCCCGGGTTACGCGGCCGGACGCTGATCATGAACGGGAATGGCTACAGGCATAGCGTGCACCGCCGGCACGGCCGCGACAATCCGACCGATGGCCTATGCCTGGGAGCCTGGCGTGTGCTTGGCGAAATTCTTTTCATGCGGCGAATGGCGCGCGGGCAAAGCCCGCGATTGACGGTTCGCCGGGCGAAAGTTAGGCTGCGGGGAGATAAAGACGGGCGATTGAAAACCCGATGCCCGTAGCAGCCGGCGAGCGGCGTGATTTGAATCCTATAGACGCCGCCCGGCCTGTCCACCCGAATCGAATGGATATACAGATGATTCCATCAGGAAAACGAAAGCGGGCGCTGCCGTGTGTGCTGCTCGCAACGCTGGCAACGCCGGCACTGTCCCAGGAGTATCCCAGCAAGCCGATACGGATCATCGTCGGCTTCACCGCGGGCGGCCCGAACGATACCATCGCGCGCATTGTGGGGCAGAAGCTGTCGGCGAATGTGGGCGTGCCCGTGACCGTGGACAACCGGCCGGGCGCGAATAGCATCATCGGCACCCAACTCGCAGCCACAGCAGCGCCGGACGGCTACACCATGGCCATGATCAGCGCCTCCGCGACCATCATCCCCGGCATTTACGACAACGTCCCCTACGACATCACGCGGGACTTCAGCTACGTGACGATACTCGCATCGGGCGTATATACCCTGGTCGCGCATCCCTCGCTGCCGGTGAAAACGGTCCGGGACGTCGTGGCGCTGGCAAAACAAAAGGCGGGGCAATTGAACTACGCCAGTTCCGGTGTTGGCGGGACGCTGCATCTTGCCGGCGAGCTGTTCAAGTCGATGACTGGGACGAAAATCACGCACGTCGCCTACAAGGGCGGCGCGCCGGCGGCCACGGCCCTCGTTACCGGCGAAGTCGAGTTGATGTTCGCGCCACTGGGACTCGCCCTCCCGCATGCAAATACCAAACGGCTGCGCGCGGTTGCCGTTACCAGCGCCCAACGCTGGCCCGCCACGCCCGATCTACCGACGATTGCCGAAAGTGGATTCCCCGGCTACGACGTGACAGGCTGGTACGGCCTCGTCGCACCGGCACGCACCCCGCCCGCGACCGTGCTGCGGCTCAACCAGGAAATCCGTAAATTGATCGCGTTGCCCGACATCCGCCAGCGTCTCGCCGCGTTCTACCTCGTCCCTGCGGGCACCACCCCGGAGGCAATGGCGCAGACGATCAAGACGGAAGTCGCCACGTGGGCAAAGGTGGTGCGCGACGCGGGACTTTCCCCCTCGAAGCTGCGTGGACTGTAATTCAACGCACCGGCAAATCGCCGCTGCGTGCAATGCGTATTCGCGGGTGACCGCAGCCGTTTGATCACGGTGCAACCGCTGCGAACCTGCGCGACGCGAATAGCTGCGGCCCAGGGCAGCGCCTGCGTAGGTCTGCCCACGTAATCTTACAGATTGCGACGCGTACAGAAATCCACTACTTTGACGCAGCCTCATGCGCCATGAATGCGATTGGCAGATGCCGGCATCCACTGCCGGACACCGGACAAGTGAGGCAACATCGGAGGAGAAGCATCCATGTTTCGCGTCGCCTGTGCATTGGTGTTCATCACGTTCATCGCAACCTTCGCGCCGCTGCGCCCCGCCGTCGGCGCCTATCCCGAAAAGGCCATCCGTTTTATCGTGCCCTATTCCCCTGGTGGGGGTACTGATCTGATCGCGCGCGCCTTGCAGCCCCGGCTGCAAGCGTCGCTGGGGACCAGCGTCACGGTGGACAATCGCCCCAGTGCGGGCGGCATTGTGGGCGTCGCGCTCGCAGCCAAGGCACCGCCGGACGGCTACACCTATCTGGTGACCTCGGCCAGTTTCACCTTCGTGCCGAGTCTGTATACCAACCTGCCCTTTGACGCGATCAAGGATTTCAAACCTGTCACCAATCTGGCAACCACGCCGCTGGTGCTGTGCCTGCACCCGTCGATGCCCGTGACCACCGTGAAGCAGCTGCTGGATCTGGCGCGCAAGCGTCCGGGGGAAGTGCTGTATTCGTCCGCCGGCATCGGCAGCAATCTGCATCTGACCACCGAGCTCTTCAATTACATGGCCAAGATCAACATGAAGCAGGTGCCGTACAAAGGCGCCGGCGCGGCCGCGATCGGACTGATGAGCGGGGAAGTGCAGGTATCCTTCCTCGGGCTGCTGTCCGTCCCGCCCTTTATCAAGGCCGGGCGCATGCGCTGCGTGGCCGTCTCGTCCAAACAGCGCACACCGGCATTGCCGGACCTGCCTACGATCGACGAAGCCGGCGTGCCCGGCTACGACAAGAGCGGCTGGACCGGGGTTTACGCGCCGGCGGCCGTGCCCGACGCCATCATCGGCCAGTTTTTCACGTCGGTTTCCGCCGTGCTCAAGGACCCCGCGACGATCAAGGCGATTTCGGACCAGGGTTCAACGCTGGTCGGCGACACGCCCGAAGCGTTCAGCAAGTTCGTGCGCGCAGAAATCGAAGAATGGGCGAATCTCATTCACCGCATGAAGCTCAAGCCCAAGCCGCTATAACGGCCGCCGCGCCCCGACACAAGAGATCAACACAGTGCGCGCCCTGGCCGTCGAGGCAGCGCCTGAGGTAATGGCTTGCGGCAAAGAACACGGCGGCGAACGGAATCAGATTCAACATTTTCCGCCCAATGACCGCAACGCCAGCGCGCGAAATGCAAAGGGGTTGCCGCCAAAAGACAGCAACCCCTTGATAACACTGGTAGGCGGTGAGAGATTCGAACTCTCGACCAACGGATTAAAAGTCCGCTGCTCTACCGGCTGAGCTAACCGCCCTCAAAAAGGGGCGAATTCTACCGCCCCTGCGTATGTGGGTCAACCGCGGCAGCCCGTTGGCGCGCGGGCATGCGCTACGCTTCTCGCAGCATGCGCCAGTACTGAAATTTCATGGCCGCCACGGCGCCCGCGACTATGGCCACAAATGTCAACATGGCGCCGATGGCGAGGGTGGACATGCCGGTGATCGCCTGCCCCACGGTGCAGCCCATCGCCAGCACGCCGCCCACGCCCATCAACGCGCCGCCGATGACATGGTTCACAAAATCGCCGGCCGAAGCGAACCATTCGATGCGAAAGTTATGGGTGGCAATGGCGTAAAGAAACGAGCCGCTGATCACGCCGGCGAGTGCCACCACGCCGAAGTTGATAAGGGAAGTTCGCGTCGGGTTGAGCAGATAATGCAGCGTGTCGCCCATGGGGCTGACGAAGGTGTAGGACTGCACCTGCACGCGGCTGGGAATGTCGGTGGCCATGTCGGCGTAGTCCTTCCACGCCTGCCCCGGTGCGCCACCGGTCAGGTACCAGCCGGCCACGATGGCCAGGCCGATCACCGTGCCGCCCAGAATGTTGTCGAAACTCCCGCGAAAATCCTTCGACCTGAACACAAAGATCAGCAGGCCCATGGCGAACATCAGCGCGATCGCCATGTTGTTGGTTTTTGACGGCGCCTGCTGCAACAATCCGGAGACCACGTCGCCCGCATGCTGGGTGGGTATGCCGTGCCGGGCAAGGTTGATGCTCGCCGCCTGGATCCACGGCAGAAACGCTTTTTCATACAGCGGCGACCACAGCATCAGGTACGAGGCCACCATGCCCGCCAGCAGCACGACCAGTGATTTGAGATTGCCGCTGCCGATGCGCACCATGGTCTTGTTGCCGCAGCCGCTGGCGAGCACCATGCCGATGCCGAACATCAATCCACCGGCCACATGCCGTGGCCACGAAAAGTTGCTGCTGCGAAACGGCGGAAAGGTTTCGCCGTAGAGATTGATCGCGCCCGCGCCCTCGAGCGCGATCACGCCGAGCAGCGCCACCGCCATCGCCAGCACCCACGCACGCATGCGGCCGGTGTCGCCGATGTTGATCCAGTCGGACACCGCGCCCATGGTGCAAAAGTGCGTCTTGTTGGCGACCGCGCCCATGATGACGGCGATCACGAACACGGCGGCAAGGATTTGATGATGGATGGTAAACGCCATGATGCGCAGGAGATTATACTATAACTATTTGTTTTTATTGAGTTTTTTATATCGTGTCGGATCCGCGACGGCGGCCTGTTCAAAGCCCGCGCAGCGCAGCCGGCACGCGTCGCATTGGCCGCAGGCCAGCCCGTCGGTGGTGGCCTGATAACACGACACTGTCAGCGCGTAATCGACACCCAGCGCAATGCCCGTGCGAATGATGTCGGCCTTGGACAGGGCGATGATTGGCGTATGCACGGTCAGCCGCTGACCTTCAATCGCCGCGCGCGTTGCAAGATTGGCCATGGCCTCGTACGCCTTGACGTAGTCGGGGCGGCAGTCGGGATAGCCCGAGTAATCGACCGCGTTGGCGCCGAAAAAAATATCATTGGCGCCGGCGACTTCGGCGTTCGCCAGCGCGAACGACAGCAGAATGGTGTTACGTGCCGGAACGTAAGTTACCGGGATGCCCGGCGCGATGCCATCGGTGGGCACGGCGATGCTGTCATCGGTGAGCGCGGAGCCGCCGAACCCGGCAAGGTCGATCTTGACCACGCGATGATGCGCCGCGCCCAGCGCCTCGGCCACACGCGCCGCGGCGTCAAGCTCGGCGCGGTGGCGCTGGCCGTAGTCCATCGACAGGCAATGGCAGACGTAGCCCTGCTCGCGCGCCATCGCCAGCACGGTGGCGGAATCCAGCCCGCCGGACAGCAGGACGACAGCGGTTTTGCCGTGTCGCGTCGGCGTAGTCAATCAGGTTCCGGTAAACACCGGCTCGCGACGATCGAATCCGGCTTTCACGCCTTCGCGGAAATCGTTGGTCTCGCGCAGCATGTTCTGCATGAAGGCTTCGCGCTCGGTCGCCGCGCGGAACCCGGCAAACAGATCACAATGCAAGGTCTCGCGCGCGGACTGCACCGCCAGTGGTCCCGACTTGGCCAGTTCCATCGCCATTTCAGTGGCCACCTCGCGCACCTTGTCCTGCTCGACCAGACGGTCGGCAAGGCCCATCGCAACCGCCTCATCACCCGGCACGCGTTTGCCGGTGAGACACAACCACTTGGCCTTCTGATGGCCGATCAGCCGCGGCAGGGTAAACGTCATGCCGAAACCAGGATGATAGCCGAGCGCGCAGAAGTTCGCGGCCAGCCGCGCTTCCTTGCAGGTCACGCGAAAGTCCGCCACCAGCGCAAGGCCCAGCCCGGCGCCGATGGCGCTGCCGTGCACCGCGGCGACGATGGGCTTTTTGGTCTGCACCAGACGCTGCGCTTCGTGATACAGATGGCGCGGCTGCGACACGACCTTCCTGCCCGCGGCTTCGTCGTCGACGCGCTTCACCAGATTTGCGCCAGCGCAAAAATGCTTGCCCGCCGCAGCCAGCACGATGCTGCGCACCATGATGTTGTTGTCGAGATCCTCCAGCGCCGTCGCCAGATGACCGATCAATTCCATGTCCAGAAAGTTGTTCGGTGGCCGGCGCAACTCCACCGTTGCGATATGCCCATCGATGCTGACGCCGACCTGATCGTTATACATGGTGTTCTCCAGAAAGGTTAAACCTAGTCCCCAGCGCGCTATTTTAGTGCGTTGCCCGCCGCCTGGTGTAGTGCGCTTGAATTCGACGCAAAAAAGCGCATAGTAGCCGCTATCATCCATTTTCCAGGGCAAGCCGTCATGCGTATTGTTTCTCCAGCGTTATGCCTCGCTGTATCGTTGGTGCTTTTTTCAGTAGCGCCTGCCGCGCACGCGCTCGACGACACCGGCGCCAAGACCGTGATCGAGCAGTTTTTAAAGTCACAAAAACTTGAAGATGGCAGCGCATCGGCCGGGCAGCATGTCATCGCCGATGTGAACGGCGACGGCCGGCCGGATATCGTATTGCAATGGACCATTCTGGGGCCGACATGGTGGCGGCCCAAGCTGTCGGTTTTTATCGATCAGGGCAGGAGCTACCGCACCATCACCACCGACCTTGCGGGGCAGATCGAGAACGTCAGCGTGCGCGGTTCCAGTATTTTCATCGACACCATGACCCTCGGCCCGAAGGATGCGCGCTGCTGTCCGAGCGTGAAAAAGCGCGTGACCTATCAGTGGACCGGCCAGAAGCTGGTACTGCTGAAATAGGGTGCGGCGGTCACAGCGTCACTGTGCCCGCGCCCAGTGTCATCACCAAACCGCCGACGCGTATCGCGCCCTGCGCATCCACATTCAGCTGCAGCCTCGCCGGCCGCGCGATCGGTTCGCCCTGATGGATCACGCGCCGCATCGGCAGTGCCGATTGCCGCGCCAGATGCCAGCCGCCCAGATTGGCCGCCGCGCTGCCGGTGCCGTAGTCCTCACCCAGCACGCCATGCCGTACAAAATAAAACCGCGCCAGCACCGCGTCGCCGCCGGCATCTGCCCACACCAGGATTTTGCTGGCATCTTTTACAGTCGTTTCCGCCGCCACGCGCGCAGTGTCGGGGTGGCAACGCCGCACTGCGTCCGCGCTGGCGAGTGGCACAATCAACTGTTCGTTACCGGTCGACACCCACAGCGGCGTGTCAGCGATATCGGCCGCATCAATGCCCAGCGTCAGCGCCAGTTCCGCCATGGAGCGAACATAAGGGCGCGTCAGAGGCGCATTGGCCGTGAGCGTCCATTCGTCGCCGCGCGCCGTCACCGGAATGACGCCGGCGTTGGTTTCGAGGGTGAGCTGATCACCCGCGCCGGTGAGCGCGCGCACCACATGCGCGGAGCCCAGTGTGGGATGTCCGGCAAAGGGCATTTCAAACGCCGTGGTGAAAATGCGAATGCGCGCGGTGGCCTTGTCCGAAGGCAGCACGAACACGGTTTCCGATAGATTGAACTGCTGCGCCAGGGCCTGCATGGTTTGCGTGTCGAGGCCGCGTGCGTCTTCGAACACGCACAGTGGATTGCCGGTGAGCCGCGGGTGCGCGGCAGTGGCCTCGGCAAAAACATTGACGATGCAATACGCAAAGCCTGGCACGGCTTGAATGGTCCCCGTCAGACAATCCGCCGTGCAACGTCGAGCAGCATCTCGTCGTTGCCCCGCGCCGCCGCAATCGATAATCCCAGCGGACAACCGTTGAGCGTTGCCAGCGGCAGACTCACCTGCGGCAACCGTCCGATGCCGGAAATGCACAGCATACCCATCGCGCGCTCGCGAAACGCCGTGGTTTGATCGTGCGGGCAGTTCAACGGCGGCGCGATGTCGGGCACGCTGGGCAGCAGCAGGATGGCGTTATTGGCGAGCAGTTTGTCGAGGCGATCGGCGATGGCTTCGCGCTGCGGCGTCATGTGCGCGACTTCAGCGGCGCTAACCTTGGCCACCGCTTCAAAGCGTTTGCCGATGGCAACGCCGAAATGCGGCTTGACGCGCGTCACCCATTCGCGGTGCGTGTCCCAGATTTCCGCGAACTGAAGCACGCGAAATACTTCAAACCATTCGTTCAAACCCTCAGCGCTCACGGTCACCGCTTCCGCTTTGCCGATCACGCGCGTCACGCGTTCCAGCGCGGGCTGCAAGGCCTGCTGCGCCTCGGGCGTGGCCAGCGCGTACGCATCCTGCGCCAGCAACACGCGGCCGTGCGCATTGGCCTTGCCGCCGAGCAGCACATCGCCCACGCGTGCGAGCAGCCCGGCGTCACGCGCGAACCAGCCGCAGGTGTCGAAGCCCGGCGCCAGCGGACATACGCCTTCCAGCGACACGCGGCCGTGCGTGGGGCGTATGCCGTAAATGCCGCAGAAACTCGCCGGCGCGCGCACCGATCCGCCGGTGTCGCTGCCGATCGCAAAATCCACCAACTTGCCCGCCACCGCCGCGGCCGAGCCGCTGGAGGAACCACCGGGCACGCGCCCCGGTGCGGCAACATTCTTCGGCGTGCCGTAGTGCGCGTTTTCGCCGGTGAGGCTGAACGCCATTTCCTCGGTATGCGTTTTGCCGGCAAGCGTGGCGCCCGCATCGAGGAGTTTTTTCGCCACCACCGAATGCACCTTGGCGGCGTCGTGGGTGCGTAGCCAGTCCGGGTTTCCGAAGCCCGTCTTGTGGCCGGCCACATCGAAAATATCTTTCAGGCCAAATGTCAGGCGCGCTAGCGCTCCCTCCGCCGCGCCGGCCATTTCAACGTGGGTATGACGGCAGAAGGCGCCGAGGGTGTCGCGGTCAAGAATGTTCACAATTAATCCTTTATAAACAGATGGTTATATTTACTTCAATTGGCCGGCACCGTGCGTTCCGCGGCCCATGCGCGCAGCGAGGCGATTTTTTCAGCCATCACCACCGACAGCGGTCGCGTGCGCACGGACTCGGTCAGCACGTGCACGGTATTCAGCGGCCTGCCGCTGGCGTGCGCCTCGTACAGACCCGACACGATCGCCTGTTCGATTTCTGCGCCCGAAAATCCATCTGTCGCGTCCGCCAATTTGGCCAGATCGAATTTCGCCGGATCGAGTTTGCGGCGCGACAAATGCACACGAAAGATTTCCATGCGCGTTGCGCCATCCGGCAGATCGACAAAAAATACCTCGTCGAAGCGGCCCTTGCGTATCAACTCCGGCGGCAGGTGTTCGATGTCATTGGCGGTGGCCACCATGAATACCTTGCTGGTGCGCTCCGCCATCCATGTCAGCAGTGTGCCGAGCAAGCGCCGCGATTCGCCGCCATCGGCCGCTCCGCCCGGCGCAATGCCTTTTTCGATTTCATCCATCCACAGCACGCACGGCGCCATGCTGTCGGCGAATTTCAGCGCTTCGCGCAGCTTGCGTTCGGTTTCGCCCAGCCACTTGTCGAATAGTGATCCAAAATCCAGCCGCAACAGCGGCAGGTGCCAGGCCCCCGCCACCGCCTTGGCGGCAAGGCTCTTGCCGCCGCCCTGCACGCCGAGCAACAACACGCCCTTGGGCGGCTCCAGTCCCATCGCCGCCGCATCGCCGACAAAGGCTGCGCGCCGCTGCGCCAGCCAGCGCTTGAGATTGGCAAGCCCCGCCACATCACCGAGCTGCGCCACGCCGAGTTCCATCTGCACCGCGCCGCCGGCGCCGAGCTTTTCCTGCTTGGCCCTCAGCACGCGCGAAACATCCTGCAAGGTGATTCGCCCATCTTCGGTAAGGCATTGCCGTACCAGACGACGCGCGTCCTCCATGCACAGGCCCACCAGATGCTGGCTGATCAGCGTCACTGCTTCGGGGTCATCGCTGATATTGCCGCCGAAACGAATGGCTTCACGCGCTTCACGGTCGATCAGCTCGCGCATGGCCGCAGTGTCGGGCAGCTTGAGTTCAAAACGGGCCGCCAGGCGCAGCAAGTCTTCCGGCAGGTTCAGGCGCGGCGCCACCAGCACCAGCGTGCGCGGCACGCGCGCGTAATCCTGCGCAATGCTTTTGAGCAGCCGCTGATGCACCGGATCTTCGAGATAGGGGTGCACATCCACCAGCACATACATGCCGTTGAAGTTGGTGGCGTAGATATGCTTGAGCGCGCCGCCAATCGCCAGCGTGTCGGCAATTGGCCCTTTGCCATACGGTCCGCGCTGCACGCTGCTCACGCTGTAGCTGCCTGGCGCGGCGGCCAGCGGGTTGTCGCGGCGCTGCAGGCCGTCCGCCGCCGACCACACAAACAGGCCCTGCCCTTCGAGCCGCGCCACCTGTTCGAGCAGGGTCATCACGCGCGTCTCTTCGTGCGTTTCGATCAGCACGATCGGAAATCGCGAACGAATAATCAGGGTCAGATCACGTTGGTCATTCATGCGTGCGCGGGGTCCGCCAGCCGGGCCAGCAGTTTGCCGTGAATGCCGCCAAATCCGCCGTTGCTCATGATCAGCACATGGTCCCCCGCGCGCACAGTGGCGGCAAGCTGCGTGAGCAGGGTATCGAAATGATCACTCACAGCGGCCTTCCCGCCCAGCGGCGCAAGCGCCGCCGCGGCATCCCAGCCAAGGCCCGTGCTGTAGCAAAACACCCGGTCCGCCTGCGCCAGACTGGCGGCCAGCTGGTCCTTGAGTGCGCCCTGCTTCATGGTGTTGGAGCGCGGCTCCAGCACCGCGATCAATCGCGCCCTGCCTATCTTCGCGCGCAGGCCGGCAATGGTGGTGGCGATCGCGGTAGGGTGATGTGCGAAATCGTCATACACGGTAACGCCGTTGGCCGTACCGCGGGTTTCCATGCGGCGCTTGACGTTTTTGAAGGTCGCCAGTGCTTCGATCGCCAGTTTGGACGGCACACCCGCGTGGCGCGCCGCGGCGATGGCCGCCAGTGCATTGGCGACATTGTGTTCGCCCAGCAAGTCCCAATGCACACGGCCCTGGGACGCGCCGTTGAACGCCACCGCAAAGCCGTCCGCATATCGCGTTCCCGCCTGCCAGCCCGCGCTGACACCGTAACGTTCGACGGGCGTCCAGCAGCCCCGTTGCAGAACGCGATCGAGATTCGCATCGCCGCCATTGCTGACGATCAAGCCCTCGCCCGGCACGGTGCGTACCAGATGGTGAAACTGGGTTTCAATGGCGGCGAGGTCGGCAAAAATATCCGCGTGGTCGAATTCGAGGTTGTTGAGTATCGCGGTGCGCGGCCGGTAGTGTACGAACTTGGACCGTTTGTCGAAGAACGCGGTGTCGTATTCGTCGGCTTCGATCACAAAAAACGGCGCACCCGAAAGACGCGCCGAGATGCCGAAATTCTCCGGCACCCCACCGACCAGAAAGCCGGGATTCAGTCCGCCGTGCTCGAGCATCCACGCCAGCATGGCGGTGGTGGTGGTCTTGCCGTGGGTGCCCGCCACCGCCAGCACCCATTTGTCGCGCAGCACGTTTTCCGCCAGCCACTGCGGCCCGGAGGTATACGGCAAACCACGGTTGAGAATCGCCTCCATCAGCGGGTTGCCGCGCGCCACTACATTGCCCGCGACAAACAAGTCGGGATTGAGCTTCACCTGATCGGCGGCAAAGCCCTCGATCAGCGTGATGCCCTGCGCCTCAAGCTGCGTGCTCATCGGCGGATAGACGTTGGCGTCGCAGCCCGTTACCGTGTGCCCCGCCGTGCGCGCGATGGCGGCAATGCCGCCCATGAAGGTGCCACAGATGCCAAGAATGTGGATGTGCATGGGCCATAGGATACCGCAGTGAACCGTGAACCGTGAACCGTAAAGACGCGCACGGCCGCGTCAGAACCGCTTCACCGCTGCTTACGGTTCAACCTTCACTGTTCACTGGCTCTTATTACGCGCTGAAGATGAAATACACCGCGCCCATCAGACACAGCGCCGCATACAGATAGTTGATGCGGATTTCCTGCCCCATGTAAGCGACGGCGAACACCACAAACACCACCAGGGTGATGACTTCCTGCAGGATTTTCAGTTGCGCGAGATTCATCGGGCCATATCCGATGCGGTTGGCCGGCACTTGCAGCAGGTATTCGAACAACGCGATGCCCCAACTGATCAACGCCGCGATCCACCACGGTTTGCTGTTGAGGTGCTTGAGGTGCCCGTACCAGGCGAAGGTCATGAAGACATTCGACGCGGTCAGCATCAACGCGCATATCACCATGGAATATTGCGGAGTAATATTCATAAGTATTTGTTTTTAAATGATTATTTATGCCCACCCCGTCACGTCTCGTGCACCCGGGCATGCGGCCATACGTGGTGGCGGGAATTGTCGCTGTCCGGGCGGTCAGGCCGGGCATAGCTCGCGCGGCAACGCAATGTGCCGCGTGAGGCCTATTCAAACGCCAGCGAGCGCCTGATGTCGTCGTAGCGCTGGTGCAGGTCCTCGGCGCTGGCGCCGCCCAGATTGAGCACCGCATAGCGATAGCTGCCCAGCCATTTCATTTCACGCGCCAGGCTCGCGCCGCGTTTGAGATAGAGCATCAAACGCGCGTCAGGGTAGCGCTCGCGCACCGAAGCCAGTTGCGCCTGCCCCGGCACGCGCGTCACCTCGCGCCCGTCGAAGCGGCGAAACACGAAGCTGGCCGCGGCGCCGAAAACGCCGGCGCCGAAGGTAACCGCGGGCGCGTCACCCAGTGCCAGGCTGATCAGCAGTTCGTACGGATCGTAGCCGTCGACCCGGCGATAGAGATTGACAATCTGTGACGCCATGCGCGGATTGATTTCGACAATACGGATGCTGCCGGTTTGCGGCTGGTAAATGAGTTCGACATTGAAAAAGCCGTAGCCGTAATCGATGCCGTTGAAGAGCTTCTCGGTGAGCGCTTTCATGCGCGCCAGCACATCCGGCGGCAGCCGCGAAGGATATTCGAATCGCAAAAACGCCTGCGTGCCGGGATACATTACCTCATCCACGATGCCGAGAAGCGTGATCTTGCCGTTATGCATGAAGCCGTCGACGTTGACCTGTACGCCGTCGAGAATTTCTTCGGCGATCAGGTGATGCGCGTCGATCGAAAACGGCGTATAGCGCGTCATCAGATCGTTGAACGGCGTCACCAGCTTGTGCAGGATCAGCGTCTCCAGCGCGTTAAAGCGCAGGTGCGACTGCAACTGTGCAAAGTCATCCACCCGGCGTGCGAGCACCGAAAAGGTGGCCTTCACCGGCTTGACGTAAAACGGAAACGGCAAGCCGGTGGCCGCGGCAGAGGCCACTTTATACGGAAACACCGAAAAACGGGGCGTGGCCTCAGGCACGATCTTCTGCTGCAGGCAGCGTGCATAATATTTGTGCTGCGCAGCGATAATCACTGCGGGGTCGGTGCCGGGCAGGCCCAGGCGCTGCGCCACTACCGCCGCAATCAGCGCGCCGAAGTGCTCGTTGTTGCTGAGCACGCCGTCGATGCGCCCGCGATACTTTTTAACCAGCTTGTCGATGTATCGGCGCACATCGAACGTCATCAGCCGCGCATTCTCGGGGAACCTGAACAGATCAAACCCCTCATAATGGAAGGCGTAGCGTCCACGATAGCGGGGCTGATCGAGTTCCTCGCGGTCCCAGTCCTTGGGAAACAGCACCAGGATGTTTTTCATCTACATCTCACCATAAGGTCTCACCCTATCTCGTTGCTTCACCGGTAGTGGTCGGTCGCCTGGCACGCTTGCTTACAGACTATTCGCTGCAGTCGACTTTCCGGTTACAGGTAAACATCCCGATACTTAGTATATTCCACGTAAACCCGGAAACAAGCTCAAAATGCCCCATTCGGCAGCCCCGCGCGCGCAGCCCGGCCAACCCGGCCACGACCGCTACGGCATGGATGACAAGGAATTTTCCAATAAATCCAGCGCCGCCCTGCTGTCGCAATTGTTGGCGGCACGCGGCTCACGGCGCGATACCCTGCAAGGCATCGCCGCTGACCTTTGCCGTCTTTTTCAAGTACGCAGTTGAGCGCCTTCCGGCGGTAATTCGGACCGAGAATATCCGGGTCGAGTAACCGGCCACCAGCGGCGCAAAGGCGTTGCGGTCTCCGCTCCGGCAACACCATCGCGTTACGGAACCGATGTCGCCGGCACAACGGCTGCCCAGCGCGCTCGCCGTTGTCTGCGCGACCACGGCGGCCTATAAACTGTTTAAAAACAGATACTTATAATTATTCTTGCGGTAGCGGCACATCCGCCAACGCCGCCGATCGGGTACCCGCCAGCGGCGGGTTGTCCGCCGCGTGATAGGTGTGCACTACCGAAAACTTGGTCTCGGAGGTCTGGTTGTTGCCTGCGGCATGAAACAACCGGCAATGAAAAAACAGCACATCTCCCGCCTGCAGTTCCGCGGCGATTTGCGTCTGTAGCAGGGCGCGACTTTCCGGCTGATCCGCGCGCAGAAATTGCGCGTCATCCAGCCGCTGCTCTGAAAATTCCATGCGGTGCGTGCCCGGCAGCAGCAGCAGGCAGCCGTTATCGAGCCGTTCTTCACCCAGCGCCAGCCACACCGACACCAGTTCTGGTTTCTCAAAAGCCCAGTAGCGGATATCTCGATGCCATTGCGTGACGCTGCTGAACGCCGGATTCTTGGTCATGATGCAGTTGTGATGCGCCTGCGACAGCATCGCCCGCGGACCCAGCAATTGCGTCAGCCGCGGCGCGATCAGCGGCGACAGCGCCCAAGCGCGAAACACCGCATCGCGGGCATACGCCTGCAGCAGCCGGCGCACGGTGCGCCCGCCCGGCGCATTGCGCGACGCCGGCGCGCCGGGATAGTGCGTATCGGCTTCGAATTCCACCGGCAGGCGCGCCTCGGCCAGATGCGCCGCGGCGACTTCGCGCATGCGCGCCACCGTGGCACCGGGCGCGAGACCCCGCACCATCGCGTAACCATCGCGCGCGAATTGCGCGCACTCAGCATCCGTGAAACGCGGGTCAGCGCTCATAGCCCAGGGCGGGCGCCAGCCACGTTTCGGCTTCGGCAAGCGGCATACCCTTGCGCCTGGCGTAATCTTCGGCCTGATCCTTGCCGATCTTGCCGACCGCGAAATACTGCGCTTGGCGGTGCGCCAGATAAAAGCCGCTCACCGACGACGCCGGCCACATGGCAAAACTTTCCGTCAGCGTGATGCCGGCGCGTTTGGCGTCGAGCAGTTCGAACAACGCGCCTTTCTCGGTGTGGTCCGGACATGCGGGATATCCCGGCGCGGGACGCACGCCGCGATATTTTTCAGCGATCATCGCATCATTGTCGAGATGCTCGTCTTTGGCATAGCCCCAGAACTCGCGCCGCACGCGCTTGTGCAGCAGTTCTGCAAAAGCCTCGGCCAGCCGGTCGGCCAGGGCTTTGAGCATGATGGCGTTGTAGTCGTCATGTTTTTTCTCGAACTCGGCCAGCTTCTTCTCGATGCCCACACCCGCGGTCACCGCGAATGCGCCGATGTAATCCCTGACACCAGAATCTTTCGGCGCGACAAAATCACCCAGACACAAGTTGGGATTGCCGGTCGGCTTGCGATTCTGCTGACGCAGATTGTGCCAGGTCATCACGGGAGTTGCGCGCTTTTCGTCGCCGTAAATCTCGATGTCTTCGCCGTGATGAATACTGTTCGCCGCAAACAACCCCAGCACGCCATGCGCCTGCAGCCATTTGCCGCCGATGATTTTTTTGAGCATTGCCTGGGCATCGGCAAGCACTTTTTTCGCCTCGGCCCCGACAATGGCATCGTCAAGTATCTTCGGATACGAACCCGCCAGATCCCACGTCTGGAAAAAAGGCCCCCAGTCGATGTACTCGGCGATCTCCGAGAGATCGTAGTTTTTCAGCAGCTTCATGCCGGGGAACGCCGGCGCGACCGGCACGTGCTTGCTCCAGTCGGTCTTGAAGGCGTTGGCACGCGCTTCAGCGATGGGAATCAGCTCCGGCCCCTTCTTGCCTGCATGCAGCGCGCGCACCTTGTCGTAATCGGCGTG
>CADECM010000002.1:64204-103725 GCA_902825845.1 uncultured beta proteobacterium | reverse complement strand
CCGGACAGGCCGATCATGTCCGCCTTTTCGGCGCGCGCGGTGTCCAGAATCTTCTGGCACGGCACCATCACGCCCATGTTGACCACTTCGTAGTTGTTGCACTGGAGCACCACGGTGACGATGTTCTTGCCGATATCGTGCACATCGCCCTTGACCGTGGCGATCACCACCTTGCCCTTGGGCTTGCTGGCCTCGCCGGATTGGCTGGCCATGCGCGCCTTTTCTTCCTCGATGAACGGAATCAGATGCGCCACCGCCTGCTTCATCACCCGCGCGGATTTCACCACCTGCGGCAAGAACATCTTGCCGGCGCCAAACAGATCGCCAACGATGTTCATGCCGTCCATCAACGGGCCCTCGATCACTTCGATCGGACGGCCGCCTCTTGCGGCGATCTGCGCGCGCATCGTCTCGGTGTCTTCCACGATCCACTGCGTGATGCCATGCACCAGCGCATGGGCGAGGCGCTTTTCCACCGCCTCTTCGCGCCACGCCAGCGTCTGCTCTTCCCTGGCGTCGCCCGCCTTTAAAGTGCCCGCAAACTCAATCATGCGTTCCGTCGCATCCGGCCGGCGGTTCAGCACCACATCCTCCACCCGCTCGCGCAGTTCCGGATCAAGATCGTCATAAACACCGACCATGCCGGCATTGACGATGCCCATGGTCATGCCCGCCTTGATCGCGTGGTACAGGAACACCGTGTGAATCGCTTCGCGCGCCGGGTCGTTGCCGCGGAACGAAAAGCTCACGTTCGACACCCCGCCGCTGACCTTGGCATACGGCAGGTTCTGGCGTATCCAGCGCGTGGCCTCGATGAAATCCACCGCGTAGTTGTTGTGCTCTTCGATGCCGGTGGCGATCGCGAAAATATTGGGATCAAAGATGATGTCTTCCGGCGGGAAACCCACTTTTTGCGTCAGCAGGTCGTAGGCGCGCTTGCAGATTTCGGTCTTGCGCGCAAAGGTATCGGCCTGGCCCTGTTCGTCGAAAGCCATCACAATCACCGCCGCGCCGTAACGTCTGCACAGTCTGGCCTGACGCAGAAACTCGGCCTCACCTTCCTTCATGCTGATCGAGTTGACCACCGCCTTGCCCTGCACGCACTTCAGGCCCGCTTCGATCACCTCCCATTTCGAGGAGTCAATCATTACCGGCACGCGCGAAATATCCGGCTCGCCCGCGAGCAGATTCAAGAAGCGCCGCATGGCGGCCTTGGAATCCAGCATCGCCTCGTCCATGTTGATGTCGATCACCTGCGCGCCGTTTTCCACCTGCTGGCGTGCCACGGCCAACGCCTCATCGTATTGTTCGTTGAGAATCAATCGTGCGAAGGCACGCGAGCCGGTGACGTTGGTGCGCTCGCCGACATTGACGAACAGTGACGTCTCGTCGATGTTGGCCGGCTCCAGCCCGGACAACCGCAGTTTGTGATCCGCAGCGGGTGGAACGCGCGGCGTCAAGTCCTTTACCGCCTGCGCCACGGCCCGAATGTGGTCCGGCGTGGTGCCGCAACAGCCCCCCGCCACATTGACGAATCCGGCTTCGGCAAACTCCTTCAGCAGACCCGAGGTGATGGCCGGCGTCTCGTCAAAGCCGGTATCGCTCATCGGATTGGGCAAACCCGCGTTCGGATACACGCAGATCGGCGCATCGCAGATTTTCGACAACTCGGCAATATACGGGCGCATCAGCGCCGCGCCCAGCGCGCAATTCAGGCCGATGGTAATCGGCTGCGCGTGGCGTACCGAATTCCAGAACGCCTCCACCGTTTGGCCCGAAAGAATGCGTCCGGACGCATCGGTGACCGTGCCTGAAATCATGATCGGGTAGTGTTCCCCGCTTTCCTCGAAAAACTGGTCGATGGCAAACAGTGCCGCCTTGGCGTTCAGGGTATCGAAGATGGTCTCGACCAGGAACAAGTCCACGCCGCCTTCGTGCAGTGCACGCGCCTGATCCAGATATGCTTCGACCAGTTCATCAAAGGTGACATTGCGCGCGCCGGCATCGTTGACATCGGGCGAGATCGAAGCGGTCTTGGGCGTGGGGCCAAAAGCCCCTGCGGCAAATCGCGGCTTCCCAGTCGTGGAAAACTTCGCGCATGCCGCCCGCGCCAGTTTTGCCGAGGCGACGTTCATTTCGTACGCGAGCGACTCCATGTGGTAGTCGGCTTGCGCGACACGCTGCGCCCCGAAGGTATTGGTCTCGATGATGTCCGACCCGGCGGCCAGATATTGCTCGTGGATTTCCTGAATGATCTGCGGCTGCGTCAACACCAGCAACTCGTTATTGCCTTTGACGTCATGCGCAAAATCTGCAAAGCGCGCGCCGCGATAGGCCTGTTCGTCCAGCTTGTAACGCTGGATCATGGTGCCCATGGCGCCATCGAGCACCAGAATACGTTGCTTTAAAGCCGATTCGATCCGGGTGAAGCGCTGGTTTGTCATGATTAGGCCACGCATGCTGCCGTAATACGGCAAGTTATTGTAATGAATGGAGAATTTTACCACGCGGCGGCGTTGGCCTCCGGATGACAGCAGGGTTCAGTGGCGCTGCGGCTTGACCCATGTCAGTGCGCCGTCCAGCGCCTGCCGCGTTCCCGCGTTGGCGACGTCGTAGCCCGGCAGCTTTTTGACTTGCGCTGCAAAGTCAGCACTGCGCAGCATGTCGAGCAGTGCCAGAAATCCCTCGGACTTGAGCACCGGCCTGCCGGCAACAATAAAGTAACGTTCCAGCGCCAGGGGCAGGAAAGACAACTTTAAGCGCGCCGCGTCGGCGCGCAGTCCGAAAGCCGCATCGGCCCGCTTGCCGGCCACCGCTGCGGCCACGTTCTGTGCACTGTCGGCGCTACCGCTTGCCGGGTTCTGGCGATTGACAAAGCGCACACCGGGCCGCGCAAGATCGTGCACGCCGCGAATGCGCGAATTTGCCCTGACGATCAGTCCCTGCTCCCGCGTGGCGAAGTGAATCAGCACGTGCTTGCGCGAGTCCAGCCACCGGCCCACGGCCGCGGCGGCGGCGGCGGCGCGCGGCAGGGCATCCGCGACGTGAAAGCCGGCAAGATCACATTCGCCCCGCGCCAGAGCGGCCAGTGCGTCATCCGCCCCGCAAAAAACAACATCCAGGTCCAGTTGCGGCGCACACACGTCCCTGAGCAGGGTGAGGGCGAGATCGTGGCTCGCGTGGATCGAAAGCCGGGGCGTGGGTCGCGGCGCGGACGCCGCAAGCAAGCCGGCTACTTCACCGCGCAGCCGCTCCAGCGGTTCACGCAGGGCAATACGCACGTGCGCGTCAATCGCCAACAGTTTGTGTCCAAGCGCACTGAGACGCGCCGCTCGCCCGCGTTGCATGTCGACCAGCGGCGCGCCGAACAGCCTGCTGCCCGCGGCCAGCGTGTCCCAGGCAAAGCGGTACGACATGCCCGCGCTCTGCGCGGCCTCCCGCAACGAACGCGTGCGCTCAAGCGCCGCCAGCAGTTGCAACAGCGCGCGGCCCCGCTCCCGCGGGACGTCGGGTCCGCACAGCCAGGTACTGTCAAACTGGATGGAAATCTTGGTATGCATGTAAACGCATATTTCATCCCAATTGCCGCCTCGTGTAAAGTTTAACTGGCATCGGGATAGGCATTGTCACGCATACCTCAACCCGGCACGCCCAGAAAGGAAAAACAAATGTCTTTTGTTGCACGGCTGCTGCTCGCCCTTGCGATTGCACTGCCCGCGTTGGCCCAGGAGCCGTTTATCACGGTAGCGTCGACAACCTCCACCCAGGATTCGGGACTGTTCGGCGAACTGCTGCCCGCATTCAAAAAGAAAACCGGCATTGCCGTGCGTGTGGTGGCACTGGGAACAGGGCAAGCGCTGGCGCTGGGCCGGCGCGGCGATGCGGACGTGTTGTTTGTGCATGATCGCGTCGCCGAACTGAAATTCCTGGAAGGCGGCCATGGCATCGAGCGGCGGGAAGTCATGTACAACGACTTCGTTCTGGTCGGGCCCCGCAACGATCCGGCAAGAATCGGCGGCGGCAAGGATGTCGCTTCGGCGCTCAAGGCCATCGCCGGCGCAAAGGCCGCCTTTATCTCGCGCGGAGACAAAAGCGGCACCAATGCAGCGGAACTGCGTTACTGGAAGACCGCCGCCATCGACCCTACACTGGCCCGCGGCAGTTGGTACAAGGAAATCGGACAGGGGATGGGCGCCGCGCTCAATTTGGCCGCGGCATCCGGGGGCTACACCTTGTCGGATCGGGCGACATGGCTCAATTTTCGAAACCGCGGCGAACTGACCCTGTTGGTCGAGGGCGATCCGCGGCTGTTCAATCAGTACGGCGTGATGCTGATCAATCCGGACAAGCACCCGCATGTCAAAAAGGAACCGGGCATGCAATTCATAGACTGGCTGACATCGCCCGAGGGACAGAAAACCATCGCGGCCTACAAGATCAACGGCGAGCAATTGTTCTTTCCAAATTATCGCAAGTAACGCGCCGCCTGGGCGCGCCGAACGGGCATAAAACGCTGGAGCCTGCGCAATGCGATGGATGCGCCGCGCTGGTGGCCCGGGGTAGTTGCAACCGGTAGAATCAGATCAGAATGCCGCCGCCCGGCAATCTCGATTTGCCCTGTTCAGCCCGGAGGAAACCATGCCTCATTTGCCCGCCAGGTTCGCGTGCGCCTGGTGCGTACACCTGCTTGCCGTGCCGCTGTCGCTGGCGGCAGCGCCTGAAGCGTCCGTCAATTATCCCGCGCGCACGGTGCGCGTCGTGGTACCTTTTGCGCCCGGCGGTTCCGACCTCGTCGCCCGCATGTTGACGCCTGGACTGACCGAGAAACTGGGACAGTCATTCGTCGTCGACAACCGCGCGGGCGCGGCCAGCGTGGTGGGCAGCGAGATTGTCGCCCGCGCCGAGCCGGACGGACACACCATTTTGTTCTGCACCTCTTCGCTCGCCACCACGGCAGCCTACATGAAAAAACTGCCGTACGATCCGGTGCGCGATTTTGCCGGCGTGGCGCAGGTGGGCGCCGTGCCCTTCGTGCTGGTCACGCATCCGGCGCTGCCGGTGACATCGGTGAAGGAATTCATCGCGCTCGCGCGCAAAAAGCCCGGCGCGTTGTTTTATTCCTCGCCCGGCACCGGCGGCATCGGCCATCTGGTCAATGAATATTTTGCCAAACAGCAGGGCATCAAATTCACGCATGTCGCGTACAAGGGAACCGGTCCGTCCGTAACCGCCCTGCTCACCGGCGAAGTGCAGTTCGGCATGTTCAACATCAGTGGCGCGCTGACCATCGTGCGCGCGAACAAGGTGCGCACGCTGGGCGTCGCGGCAGTGAAGCGGCTGCCTTTCGCGCAGGAGATGCCCACACTGCGCGAAGCGGGCGTGGATATCGTGGCCGGCCCCTGGTACGGCATGGTGGCGCCGCGCGGCACGCCGCGGCGTGCCGTCGAAATTCTCAATCGCGAGGTCAATGCCCTGGTGACACGCGCCGACATGGGCGAAAAACTGGCCGCGCGCGGCGTGGTCGTCGAGACCGGCACCCCGAAGGCATTCGCCGACCTCATCAAAGCGGACATTCAGAAGTGGCGCGACGTGATGATCGCCGCGGGCATAGCACAGGAATAGCGCGCATCGCGGCATCCGCAATCGATAACACCAACCGAGGAGGCATCATGCAATTTCCGCGCACGCCCGGCGCCCTCTGCGCCCGCTTCGCAACCCCGTTTGTCGCCGGTCTTCTGCTATCCACCGTGGCATCAGGGGCATACCCGGACAAAGCCATACGCTGGATCATTCCGTTTCCGGCGGGCGGCGGCGCGGACATCGTCGGCCGCGTTGTGACGCAAAAGCTGAGCGAACGCATCGGCCAACAGGTGGTGGTGGAAAATCGCGGCGGCGCCAGCGGCAACATCGCCGCGGAAATCGTCGCGCGCTCGGCGCCCGACGGTTACACGCTGCTGATGCCCCACGCCGGCATACAGACCATCAACGCCGCGCTCTACCAGAAACTGCCCTACGATCCGGAAAAGGATTTCGTGCCGATCACCATACTGGTCACCGTGCCCAATATGCTCGCGGTTCATCCCGCGGTACCTGCACGTTCGGTCAAGGAACTGATCGCACTCGCACGCCGGCAACCGGGCAAACTGACCTTCGGCTCGTCGGGTAACGGCACCGCCGGTCATCTGGCCAATGAGTTGCTCAAAGCCGAAGCCCGCATTAGCACGCTGCATGTACCCTACAAAGGCGCGGCACCGGCGCTGGTCGGGCTGATGTCCGGCGAAGTCGACATCCTGATCACCAATGTCTCCGTGCTGCTGCCGATGGTGAGAACCGGCAAGGCGCGCGCACTGGCTGTGGCGGGCCTGAAGCGTGCCGGCGTAGTGCCAGACATACCGACGATTGCCGAGTCCGGGCTACCCGGCTTTGATGCCGATTCTTGGTACGCCGTGGTCGCCCCCGGCGGCACCCCTGCCGCGGTGATCACCCTGCTGCACGACGGGCTGGTGAAAGCCTTGCAGGATGCCGGGGTGCAAGCGGCGCTCGCCAAGGTGGGGGCCACTGTCGTCGGCAATTCGCCGTCGGAGTTCGCGCAGCGCGTGCGTCGCGACACGGCCAAATGGTCCGCTGTCATCAAGGGTATGCGCTGATCGTTGGCGGGATTGACAGCGCGCCGCCCCGGTTGCGATGGCTGGCGCCCGTTCAGGCCAGCGTCACGCCCAACAGTCTCCCGATCGCATAGGTCACCGCGCCCGCGGCGCAGCCGATGCCCAGCATGCGCGCGCCGCTGAGCCACGCATTGCGGCCGGTGAACAACGACAACGTCGCGCCCACGCCGAACAGCGCCAAGGCGGTCAGCGCAATCGCAATCCCGATGCTGTGTGATCCCTTGGCGAAAAGGAACGGCAGCAGCGGCACCGCGGCACCGACCGCAAACGCGCAAAACGAAAAAAACGCCGCGCCCCAGGGTGACCCAAGATCTTCGGGGTTCAGGCCCAGTTCCTCCCGCGCCAGCGTATCCAGCGCCTGCTCGGGATCGGCGGTGAGTTGGGTGGCGAGCCGTACCGACTCCTCGCGCGAGAGACCGCGCGCCTGATAGATCAGCGCGAGTTCCTCGGCTTCCTCCTCCGGGTAGTGATCGAGCTCTTCTTTTTCCAGGCCAATCTGGTATTCGAACATTTCGCGCTGCGAACGCACCGATACATATTCGCCCGCGGCCATGGAAAACGCGCCGGCGATGAGACCGGCCGCGCCGGACAGCAAAATCAACGTGTTGTCGTTCGCCGCGCTGGTGGCGCCCGCAACGCCCATGATGAGGCCGGCATTGGAGATCAATCCGTCGTTGACGCCGAACACCGCCGCGCGCAGGTTGCCGCCACTGCCCATGCCGCGGTGGCGTTTGCCCATCTCGCTGCCCGGGGCCTGCGAGGTGTGTCCTTGCGTGGAATGGACGTAAAGGGACATGCCGCGCACTTTCATCGCCGACAGCACGGTGCGCATGGGACGGGCGCCAAAACGCCGCACCAGGCCGGCGACGATCCGCGAGCGGGCGTCCGGCACGAATCGGGGCGGCAGCCCGTGGCCCGCGTCGCGCGCCAGTCTCGCCCAAATTTCCGCCTGCTTTTCCGCTTCGCCCGCGAGTTCGACGAACAGCGACGCGCGCGGCGTGCCCGCCTCCACCTGCGCAACCACCTTGTAAAGATAGGCCGCCTGCATTTCTTCGCGCCAGCTTGAGAGTTCACTCATGGTTGCACCTCGACTTTCGGCAGGGTGATGTACGCGAGCCACAATATCAGTCCCGCCAGGGTGAACAGTATCGCACCCAGCGCGAGCGTCGCCGCGGTGCCCGAGAATAGCGGCGCGGCAATGGCCGCGATGAAGGCGGTGATCAGCGACTGCAGGCAGCTCTGCAAGGAGGCCGCCATGCCGCGATTGCGCGGAAACAAATCAAGCAGCATCAAGGTCAGCGAGGGAAACGCCAGTGACATGCCCGTGGCGTAGATCACCTGGTGCAGCACGGACCACGGCAGTTGCGGCGCGAAGAAGAGATGGAACAGATTGTTATAGACCGCCCCCGCGAACATGACGGCAAACCCGAGACGCACCGTGGCATGCGGCGATATTTTGCCCGCGAGCCGGCCCGACAGATACGCACCGCCCATCATGCCGATCACGCCCGACACAAACAGCCACGCGAAGCTGTGTGCGTCGAGGCCCAGGTGGCGGTAGATAAACGCCGGCGCCGCCAGCACATAAATAAAAAATCCCCCGAACACAAACCCGCTGACGCAGGCCAGCAGCAGAAAACGCGCGCTGAATCCGACATGCCGGTACGCCTGCAACAGCGGCCGGGGCGAGAATGGCTGGCGCGCATGCGGCGGATGGGTCTCCGGCAGGTAGCGCAGGCAGGTGACAAACAACAGTCCGCCGAAGGCGGCAAGGAACCAGAAATTCGAGCGCCAGCCGAATGCGGTCTGCAGCCAGCCGCCGATCACCGGCGCAATGGCGGGAGCAATGGCGAAAATCAGCATCACGCGCGACATCATGCGCTGCGCCTCGACCCCATGGTAGGCATCGCGCACCAGCGCGCGGCTGATCGAGGTGCCGGCGCCCGCCACCAGGCCCTGCAGCGCGCGGCAGACCAGAAGCACATGCATATTGGGCGCCAGCGCGCAGCCGACGGATGCCAGGGCGTAGCAGCCGATACCGATCAGGATCACCGGCCGCCGGCCGCATGCATCGGACAACGCGCCATGAAACAGCATCATGAATGCGAACGGAATCAGGTAGGCGGTGAGCGTCTGCTGCACGACCACCTCCGCCACGCCCAAATCCGCCGCGATGTCCGGAAAAGACGGCAGATAGGTGTCGATGGAAAACGGCCCGATGGTGGCGAGACCGGCGATCAATACCGGCAGCAAACGGTGATAGCGGGATTCTGAGGACAAATCATTCCAATCCGGCACAAAAGGCGTGCGCGCGCATTGTAGCGCCACATGCGCGATAGCCCATGACCCCGGCAACGGCAGTTGTCATGGGGTGCCGGGAGGATTACGCTGCGGGTATCTGCCGCTCACTCACATCCAACGCAATGTCCGCCGCCACGCGCATCCGCAAGCTCGGCTTTCGCCGCTGGTACGAACGTCAGCTTATCGAAGCGCACGCGAGTCTGGTTACGGCATTTTTGACGGCGATCGTAATCATCGTGTGCCTTGACCAGTTTCACTGGCGCGAGGGCGGCGTGAAGCCGCTGGCGATGCTGGTGCTGATGGTGGCGGGAATCGCGTTGTGCCAGAAGACGCTAACTGCCTACTTCAAGACGCTGTTTCACGCGGAACATTTTGCATCACAGGCGGTGTGCGGCAAATGCAAGACCTACGGCGCGCTTGAGGTGCAAAGCTGCGCCGCGCCCGGCACGGCGGAGCGCGACGACTGGCTGACGGTACGCTGCAGGAAATGCGGTCACGGGTGGACCATCGCCGCGGACGCGGCAAAGCCTGCATTGGACAAGGCGCGGCTTTAGCGGCCGCCCGCCATCATCCGCGCGCAGCAATCCCCAAAACCGATGCTGTAGCCGTCGCGCCGCCCGTGTGCGCGCAGATAAATATCGTCGCCATCCTGCACCCAGCGGCGGATTTCGCCGGACGCCAGCGTGATGTCGCGCGTACCGTCGAACGACAGTTCGGCGATGCTGCCGTAGTTCTCCGGGGTGGGGCCGCTGATGGTGCCGGAACCGAAGATGTCGCCCGCTTCAAGACTGCAGCCGCCACAGGTGTGGTGCGCCACCATTTGCGCCACCGTCCAGTAAAGGTGCCTGGTGTTGCTTGCCGAAATACGCTGCGGCGGCGCGCCTTTGGCGCGCATGCCCTCGGTGTGGATCAGCACTTCAATGTCGAGATCGAACTGGCCTTCGCGCTGGTCGTTGTCATCCCACAGGTAGGGCAGGGGTTTGGGGTCGCCGTCCGGACGGGGCGGCTGCGCAATCTGAAATGGCGCCAACGCTTCCGGCGTGATGATCCATGGCGAAATGGTGGTGCCGAAGTTCTTCGACAAAAACGGCCCCAGCGGCTGCGATTCCCAGCGCTGGATGTCACGCGCCGACCAGTCGTTGAGCATGCAGTAGCCATAGATGTGCTCACTGGCCCTGCTCATGGGAATGGGATCGCCCCAGGTGTTGCCGTGGCCGATCCAGATGCCCAGCTCCAGTTCGAAATCCATTTTCAGGCACGGGCCGAAGGTCGGCAGCTGTTCACCGTCCACCACGCGCTGGCCGTTGGGGCGGCGCACCGACACGCCACTCGGGCGCACGGTGGAAGCGCGGCTGTGATAGGCCACCGGCACATACTTGTAGTTGGGCGTCAGCGGCGGATTGGCCCCGCGCCGCTTGCCGCCGTTTTCGGCATGGGTGATGCCGGCAAAAAAATCGGTGAAGGCGCCGATTTTCGCGGGCAGGTGCAGCGTGCAGTCCGCCGCCTTGTGCAGCAGCTTGGCTGCGAGCGGCATTGCACGCGCCGATTCCGGGGTGCCCTCGGCAAGCAGCGCCGATACCTGCTTGCGCAACGCCGCGCGCGGGCCCGCGCCCAGCACCATCAGATCGTTCAACGTCGATGCGCCTGCCGCACGCGCCGCTTTGTCGGCATCACCGGAAAATAATTTCGCCTCACACGCAGCCTTGATATCGAACACTGCATCGCCTATGGCAATACCGCCGCGCGGCGTATCACCACGCACGCTGAACACACCCAGCGGCAGATTCTGCACGGGAAAGTCAGCATGCTGGTTGGCGCCGGCAACCCAGCTCGTGCGTTTGGCGTCATGCGTTTCATCAAGCAAAATGGCCATCGCGGTCCTTTATTAAGTATTTGATTTTATTGAATTATTTTTATGTGTAAATCTGCGTCAAGGTTCTTGAATTTTCACAAAATCTGTATCCAGAATTGTGGATCCATTACTGCACCTCGGTATCGATCACCACATTCACGTCTTGCTGGGTGTTGTTTACCGCCTTGCTCGCGCCCTGCAAATCGCCGGGCTTGGGCATGGCATCCCCGCTTTTCGAGATGCGCGCGCCGACAATCACCCGCGGTGTGCCCGACAGCCGCGCCGCGGGCGACATCGCCATGCTGTCATCGAGCTTGAAGGTCAGCGGCAGATCGCTGACCTTTCGACGCACAATCGCGAGCGGCATGCGCGGACCCTCGGCGGCACGCGCGAAAACGAAAACGGTAGCATCGGACGCAGCCTTGGCGGCCAGTGCCGGTGCCAGTGTCACCATGCCGCTCACGCCACCAGCAACAGCTACAGCAGGCGCGCCCTTGTCCGCAGGACTGACACCGCCGCCCGCGAGCGTGCGCGCTTCGGCAATGCTCCCCTGCACGCCGCGCGCCATCTCGCTGTCCGGCGGCACCAGCGTCGCCAGCTTCTCCCAGTGACGGAGCGCGCCGCCGTAGTCCTTTTTGTCGAACGCCACCGTTCCCGCCAGCGCCAGTGACTTGAGGTGATCGGGATCGATTTTCAGCGCGCGCGCGATCAGCGCTTCAGGTTCGCCTTGCAGCGATTGGCCGCGCGCCATCGCCAGCGCATCGGCATAATCCGCCAGTACGTTGGCATCCTGTGGTGACAGCGCAGCGGCTTTGACGTAGGCCGCCACCGCGTCGTCAAAGCGGCCCATCACCGCATACGATTTCGCCAGCATGTTCCAGCCCTGGGCGTCACCGGGATTCTGTTTCATGCGCTCGGCGAGCTTTGCCACCATGGCTTCGATCTGCTCGTGGGTCACGCCCTTGCTGGCATCTTGCGGCAGGGCGACCGGTGCCAGCGCGCGCGGACTGCCGACGGCGAAGTACAGCGCAACCGCCAGCAGCGGCACCGCCACGCCCATCGCCATCGCCGGCACGCGGCTGGCCGGGCGCCCCGTCATGGCGCTTGCCGGTTCCGCGGCAACATCCTCCAGCAGGCGCCGCTCCAGCTCCTGCCGTGCGCGCTCGTATTGTTCTTCATTCAGGGTGCCGGCGCGGCGATCCATTTCCAGCTCTTCGAGCTGGTCACGGTACACCGCGATGTTGAGCGCGCCATTCGACGCAGCGGCGCTGTTGCGATTGCGTCTGAGCAGGGGCGGCAGCACAAACAGCAACGCTCCCAACGTCAGCAGCGCTGCGAGTATCCAGAACAAAGTCATCGCGCTTTGGGCTCGCCGTGATGATTCAGGCTATTCGGGTCACTGCTGGAATCCAGCAACGTTGCCGCACGCGCGCGCTCCGCAGCCGTCAGCACCGGCTCGGCCGCGACCGCGCTACGCCGGCGCAGCCGCAGGAACAACGCTGCCAACCCCGCCAACAACAGCAGGCCCGGTCCGAACCACAGCAGCAGGGTGGTCGTTTTGAGCGGCGGACGGTACAGCACAAAATCGCCATAGCGCTCGGTCATGAACTGGAGCACGTCTTTTTCGCTGGCGCCCCGTTCGAGTTGTTCGCGCACCTTGTTTTTCAGATCGACCGCAAGCTCGGCATGCGAATCCGCGAGTGACTGGTTCTGGCACACGAGGCACCGCAATTCGGCAGCCACACGCTGCACGCGTTGCTCCAGCGCGGCGTCGCCGGCGGCATGCGATAGCGCGCACGGGAACACAAAAAAATACAATAAAATCATATATTTATGCATTTCCATTCAACTTCGCGATAAGCGGCAGGATTTTCTCTTTCAGCACGGCGGGCGTGACCGGGCCAATTTGTTTAAAGCGAATGATGCCCTGCTTGTCGATGACGTAGGTTTCCGGCACGCCGTACACGCCGTAGTCGATGCCGATGCTGCCCTTGAGGTCGGACGCGGAAAGCACATACGGATCGCCGTAGCGTTGCAGCCACGCCATGCTGTCGCTGCGCTTGTCCTTGTAGTTCAAGCCGTAGATCGGCACCACATTGGTTTTGGCCAGATCGACCCAGATCGGATGTTCTTCGCGGCACGGCCCGCACCACGAGGCCCATACGTTCAGCAGCCAGACCTTGCCTGCCATATCCTTTTGCGAGAAGGTTTTTTCTGGATCGTGCAGCTGCGGCAACTGAAACGGCGGCGCGGGTTTGCCGATCAGCGGCGACGGCACTTCGCGCGGATTCAGGGTGAGGCCCACGCCCAGAAACACCGCCAGCACCAGAAAAATGACCAGCGGCCACAGCCAACGTTTCATGGCACTAACCCGCCGCGGCGGTGCCCGCCGCCGCCACCGCTTCTGCCCTTGCGCGCACCGCCACGCGATAGCGCCGGTCCAGCACCGACAGCAATCCGCCCAGCGCCATCAGCACGCAGCCGCCCCAGATCCAGTCTACAAATGGCTTGACCTGCACACGCACCAGCCACGCGTTGTTGCCGACCGGCTCGCCCAGCGACACGTACAGGTCGCGGGTAAAGCCGGTATCGATGGCGGCTTCGGTCATGGCATTTTTTTGCACGTTGTAGATGCGTTTTTCCGGATACATGGTGCGTACCGCCGCCCCGTCCCGGGTGACGGTCAGGGTACCGCGCATCGCCCGGTAGTTGGGGCCGGTCACTTCGTTCAGCGCGTCAAGACGAAACGCGTAGCCGCCGAGTTCGACGGCCTCACCGACGGCGAGGCGCACGTCTTTCTCTGCCTCATAACTCTTGACCATGGTCACACCCACCACAAACACGGCGACGCCGACGTGCGCCAGCAGCATGCCGTAGTAGCTGCGAGACTGCGTGCGCAGTTTCGCGCCCAGTCCGGCGGCGGGCGTTTGCTTCAGGCGCGACCACAGCGTGGTGACGCTGCTGGCCACGATCCACAGCGCCAGCAGAAAACCGAAGGTCGCCAGTGGTGTCCATTTGCCCATCGTCAACGGCAGCAACAACGCGCCCACCACCGCCACCGCAAAGGCCCACTTCAGGCGTGTCGCAAGCTCGGGAAGGCTGGCCTGCTTCCAGCGCGCGAGCGGCCCCACGCCCATCAGGAACAGCGCCGGCGCCATCAATGCCACGAACACGGTATCGAAGTACGGCGGGCCGACAGAGATTTTGCCCAGGCCCAGTGCATCCAGAAACAGCGGATACAGGGTGCCCAGCAGGACGGAACCCGTGGCCACCACCAGCATCACATTGTTGAGCAGCAGGAAGGATTCGCGCGACACCCTGTCAAACCGCCCGCCCAGGCCCACGCGATGGGCGCGCCACGCAAACAAGATCAGCGAGCCGCCGATGACGATCACCAGAAAAGCCAGTATGAAAATGCCGCGTTTCGGATCGGTGGCAAAGGCATGCACGGATGTGATCACGCCGGAGCGCACGAGGAACGTCCCCAGCAGCGACAATGCAAACGCAAAGATCGCCAGCAACACGGTCCAACTCTTGAAGGCGCCGCGCTTTTCGGTCACCGCCAGCGAATGGATCAATGCCGTGCCCATCAGCCATGGCATGAAGGAGGCGTTTTCCACCGGATCCCAGAACCACCAGCCGCCCCAGCCGAGTTCGTAATACGCCCACCAGCTGCCGAGTGCGATGCCCAGCGTCAGGAACATCCAGGCCAGCGTGGTCCACGGCCGCGACCAGCGCGCCCAGGTGGCGTCGAGGCGCCCCGACAGCAGGGCCGCAATGGCAAAGGCGAACGCCACCGAGAATCCGACGTAGCCCATGTAAAGCATCGGCGGATGAAACACCATGCCCGGGTCCTGCAGCAGGGGATTCAGATCGCGTCCATCCATCGCCGCCGGCAGCAGACGGTCAAACGGATTGGAGGTGAACAGCATAAAACACAGGAAGCCCACGCTGATCAGGCCCAGCACGCCCAGCACGCGCGAGACGATGTCATCCGGCAGGCGGTCGCTGAACACGCTGACCGCCATGGTCCACAACGTCAGCATCAACACCCACAGCAGCAATGAACCTTCGTGTCCGCCCCACACGGCGGCAATGCGGTACTGCAGCGGCAACGTGGTGTTCGAATTCGACGCCACATACAGCACCGAGAAATCGTTGTTCACGAACGAATAGGTGAGACAGCCGAAGGCAATGGCAACAAACACAAACTGCCCCTGCGCCGCGGGCCGCGCCAGACCCATCCACGGCGCAACGCCGCGCGCGGCCCCGATCAGCGGCAGCGTGCCTTGTGCCACGGCGAGTATCAATGCAAGTATCAGTGCGAATTGGCCGAGTTCGGGGACCATGAGTTGCCTGGCAGTTTACCGACTCTCTCGCCCACCAGCAGGGCAGAGGGTCAGGGTTGGAATAAGGGAATTGTGCGTTTTGACCTGAATTCGAACCGTCGCAAATTTTTTCAGAACGCTATTTGCCTTGCGGCGGGTTGACGATGGTGTGCGTGGCCTTCTCGTTGATCGCCTGCCCCTTTTTCATGGCATCGGCGGCCTCGGGCGGCATGTAGTTTTCATCGTGCTTGGCCAGGACTTCGCTCGCCACAAACAGGCCGTTCTCCAGCCGACCCTGTGTCACCACGCCCTTGCCTTCGCGAAACAGATCCGGCAGCACGCCCTTGTAGGCAACCGGGATGCTCTTGGCGGTGTCAGTCACCACGAATTGCACGGTAACGCCATCCGGCTGGCGCTTGACGCTGCCCACCTCGACCATGCCGCCGACGCGAAACGCGCGGCCTTTCGGCGCTTCGTTGGCCGCCACCTGCGTGGGCGTGAAGAAAAAAACCAGATTCTGCTGAAACGCTGACAGCACCAGCCACGCCGCGATACCCAGCCCGGCGACTCCGGCAACAATCAATACAATACGGCGATGACGGGGCTTCATGATGGCCCGCCCGCGGCGCGGCGGCGGCGCGCCAGCGACACCAGTTCAATCGCAATGCACACTGCGGTCACGGCATAGGAACCCCACACATACAGCCCGTAGCCGCCCATCGCAAAAAAATCAGCCGCACTGCCCCAGTTCATCGTCCTGCTCCCAGATAGTCGCGCACCCAGTCACTGCGCCGTTCGCGCTCGAGAATGATACAACGCACGCGCCACAATGCCGCTGCTATGGCATACGCCCAGCACGCGAATACCATTACCAGCATGCCGGTCAGCATGGTGGTGGCCATGGTCGGCGCGCTCTTCAGGCTGACCGAGGCGCCCTGATGCAGCGTGTTCCACCATTTCACCGAAAAATAAATGATCGGAATATTGATCACGCCCACCAACGCCAATACCGCACCCGCCTTGTCCGCGCGGCGCGGGTCGTCGATCGCCGCCTGCAATGCCATAAAGCCAAAATACAGGAACAGCAGCAGCAGTTCCGAAGTCATGCGCGCGTCCCACGCCCACCACGTGCCCCAGGTCGGTTTGCCCCACAGCGCGCCGGTCCACAGCGCGAGAAACGTAAACAGCGCACCGGTGGGCGCCAGCGCGCTCGCCATCATGTGCGACAAGCGTGTATTGAAGGCAAGACCCACGCCGGCCCAAAAGGCCATCACCAGATAGATCAACATCGACATCCACGCCGCCGGCACATGGATGAAAATGATGCGGTACGCCTCACCCTGTTGGGCGTCAGTGGGTGCGACAAAAAAGCCGATGTATAGACCTGCCACGAACAACACCACCGCGATTGCCGCAAACCAAGGCGCCAGTGCGCCCGCCAGCGGGAAAAACGTCTGCGGTGCGGCGTACTTGAACCAGGTAATGCCCTGCGGCAAGGCTTCTCGTGTGGCGCTCGACATGGCGCGTTCTTGATTGGGCAAAGGGTACTAAGATTTGGTCGCTGCGAAAAGCGCAATCTTACTACCGCAGCGCCATTTCGTAAGTAATTGTTTATTCGTGAGAAATTCTCAACGCTGCGGCGATGGCCCACGGCGCCAGCGACAGCGCCGCCAACGACATTGCAGCCAGCAGCAACAGGTAAGGTTGCGCCGCAAGACCCGCGGCGGTGGCTTCCACGGCCAGCGAACCCAGGATCAGCACCGGCGCATACAGCGGCAACACCAGCAGCGCAAGCAGCACGCCGCCGCCGCGCAGCCCGAGCGTGAGCGCCGCACCGATCGCACCAATCAGGCTCAGACTCGGGGTACCGAGCGCCAGCGCCAGCGCCAGCACGGCCAGCGCGTCGCCCGGCAAACCGAACTGCAGCCCCAACAGCGGGCCGATCAGCACCAGCGGTATATTGGCCGCGATCCAGTGCGCGATCACCTTGGCAATCACAATTATCGACAGCGGCGTGGCGGCCAGCAGCATCTGTTCCAGGGTGCCGTCGGCATAGTCCGCGGCAAACAAGCGCGACAACGCCAGCATCGAAGCCAGCAATGCCGCCACCCACACCACGCCGGGTCCGATCGCGCGCAGCAGTTGCGGCTCCGGTCCGATGCCCAATGGAAACAGGCTCGCAACAATCACAAAAAACAGCACTGCCACAAACACGTCGGCCTTGCGCCGCCACGCCAGCGTCAGATCGCGCGCGATAACGCTGCGCATGACGCCTGCGGTGCCTAACATGCGGCGGCATCCAGGTCGACGCGCTGCGGCACGCGCGAACCGATTGCCGCGTCCTGGTGGGTGGTGAAAATCACGCTGCCGCCGCCGTCGGCATAGGCCAGCAGCACATCCTCCAGATAGCGGACAGCGGCAACATCCAGCGCAGCCAGCGGCTCGTCGAGTATCCACAAGGGCGCCTGCATGGAAAGCGCCAGACGCGCCAGCGTGGCGCGGCGCTTTTGCCCCTGCGACAGGGCGCGCACGGGCAGATGTGCGCAGGCCGCAAGGCCAAAGGCATCGAGCGCCGGCGCGGCTGCGGCAGGCGTTGCGGCACGGCCCGCAAGCGCACAGGCCAGCAACAGATTTTCCGTGGCGGAAAGATCGTCCTTCAGGGCGTTGGCGTGTCCCATGTAGACCAGTTCGCGCCAATAGCTTTCGCGCAAGGCCCGAATGGGTTCGCCGCGCCAACGCACTTCCCCCGCATCGGCCGCGCCCAGGCCGCACAGGATGCGCAGCAAACTGGTCTTGCCGCTGCCGTTGGCGCCCGCAACATGCAACAGTCCGCGCGCCTCCAGCTTGAATGACACGCCGCGGAACAGCACGCGTTCACCGCGGGAACAACCCAGACCGAAGACCTCAAGCATGCATCAGCCCCGCCAGTGTGCCATTCACGCCGTTGACGTCATGTTGAAGAAACGACGGATGTCTGCAATGCCGCGGAGGGAAGCCTGGACACGCATCGGGGTAACGGGTTTCACGGTGATCGGTAAGGTCTGCGATGAGAAGTGCCGTGCGCCAAGTATATCGCAGCGCCTCATCCATTCCCGAACTTTGCAGCGGAACTGCCGGGCGACACTGGGCCAACGCCGCAACGCGTGTTACAGTAACCTGCAGTTTATGTAACGGAGGGTTCAGCATCCATGGCTAATCCGGATCACCATCACGACCACGGCGGCGACCACGCCGGCGGCTCCGAGTTGTCCGACATGCAGTTGCGCGTCCGGGCACTTGAAACCATCCTCACCGAGAAGGGTTACGTCGAAGCGGCGGCGCTCGACGCGATCATCGAAGCCTGCGAGACCCGCATCGGGCCGCACAACGGCGCGCGCGTGGTGGCAAAAGCCTGGATCGATGCGGGCTTCAGAAAGGCCCTGCTTGAGGATGGCTCGAAAGCCGTCGCGGGGCTGGGACATGATAGCCGCGTCGGCGAGCACCTCGTTGCCGTCGAGAACACGCCGGACACCCACAACATCGTGGTGTGCACCCTGTGCTCATGTTATCCGTGGGACCTGCTCGGTTTGCCGCCCGTTTGGTACAAGTCGACGCAGTACCGCTCGCGCACCGTGAAAGATCCGCGCGGCGTGCTGCATGACTTCGGCGTCACGCTGCCGGCCACGACCAAAATCCGCGTCTGGGACTCCACCGCCGAAACGCGATTCCTCGTGGTGCCGATGCGTCCAGCGGGCACCGACGGCTGGACCGAGGATCAACTCGCCGCGCTGGTCACGCGCGATTCGATGGTCGGCACGGGCCTCGCCCAGCCGCCCGGGAAGGCGGTGTAATGGACGGCGTTCACGACATGGGTGGAATGGACGGCTTTGGCCCGGTCAAGCCGGAGCGCGGCGAGCCGGTGTTTCACGCGCCGTGGGAAGCCCGCGTGCTCGCGATGACGCGCACCATGGGGGCCGCCAACGGCTGGAGCATCGATATGCAGCGTTTCGCACGCGAGCAGCTGCCGCCGCCGTTTTACCTCGGCGCTTCCTACTACGAGAAATGGTTTTTCGCGATGCGGCAGATGCTGCTCGACCATGGCCTGATCGACGGCGCGGAACTGGCCAGCGGACACGCGCTGCACCCCGCCGCGCCGCTCAAGCGCGGTCCGTTCATGCTGGCGGACGTGCCGCGCGTCATGCGCCGCGGCACCTTTGACCGGCCGGCCGATGCGCCCGCCCGATTCAAGGTGGGCGATCACGTGCGCGCCAGAAACATCCACCCGCAAACGCACACGCGGCTACCGCGCTATGTGCGCGGCCACGCAGGCGTGATCGAGCGTATTCAGGGCTGCCATGTATTCCCCGACACGTCGGCGCAGGGTGACAGCGAACAAGCGCAATGGTTGTATACCGTCATATTCGATGGGCGCGAGCTGTGGGGACCGGAGGGCGATGCCACGCTCACGGTTTCGATCGAGGCTTTCGAGTCCTACCTCGACCCGGTGTGACATGCGTGACATGACCGACCGCACTTCAGCAGTAGCGCAAGCCGTTCCCGGCTTTCCGCACGACGCCGGCGGGCCCGTGTTCCGCGAGCCGTGGCAAGCCCAGGCCTTTGCCATGACGCTCACACTGTACGATCGCGGACTGTTCACCTGGCCGGAATGGGCGGCGATGCTCGCGGCAGAAATCGAGCGCGCGCGCGCCCGCGGGGACCCTGATACCGGGGATACCTATTATCATCATTGGCTCGCCGCGCTGGAACGGATAGTCGCGGAAAAACGCGTGACCGATGCGCACACATTGTCACGCTACCATGACGCCTGGGACCGTGCGGCCGACCGCACGCCCCACGGCATGCCAATCGAACTTCAGCCGGAAGATTTCCGCGCAACGTGATTCGGCGCGCGTCCGCTTGCAGCGCCCGCCAGCGCGCCTGACCGGGACATGGACAGCGAGTGAATTCATCTTCGTGGGTCGCATGGTTCGGCAGGCGCGGCATCTACTACGGCTGGGTCATCGTCGCGGTGATGTTCGTCACGCTGTTCGTTTCCCTCGGCTTTCGCTTCGCCTTCGGCGTCTACTACTCCGCGATTCTTGACGAGACCGGCTGGTCGCGCGCGGACACGGCCGGCGTGGTATCCGCCGCCATGATCGTCTACGCGTGCACTGCCGCCCTCAGCGGTTACCTGTTCGACCGTCTGGGCGCGCGCGTGCTGTTTACCATCGGCGCGCTATGCATGGGAAGCGGGCTGATGTTGTGCTCGACGGTCAACTCCCTCGCCGGCCTGACCGCCGCCTACGGCATTCTGCTCGGGCTGAGCTACGCCGCGCTCGGCTTTATTCCGCACATGGCGATTGTCCCGCGCTGGTTCGCGCGGCGGCGGGGACTCGCTGCCGCGCTATCGCTCGCCGGCGTGGGCCTGGGCTCCCTCGGCATCGCCACGCTGAGTGCAGAACTGATTGTGCGCCTGGGGTGGCGCGAAACCATGTGGTGGTTCGGCCTTGCCGCAATGGTGGTGTTGATCCCGATCAACCTGCTGTTTCATCGCCATTCCGCCGAGCAGGAGGGCCTGGAGGCCGACGGACCGACGCCAGCGGCCGGCGCGCCGCCGGCTGCGAAAGCCCCGGCCAGCACTGGCGCAACCGTGATGGAAGCGTTGCGCACCCGGGCGTTCTGGCTATTGGCGCTGGCCGTCACCATGACCGGCCTGTGCAATATGATTCTGGTCGTGCACCAGACACGCATGCTGGTGGACATCGGCTACAGTCTGCCGTTGGCGTCGTTGATCTTCGGGCTGCTCGGCGCCATGCGCGCCGGCGGCGGCCTGATCTGGGGGCCGTTGTCCGATCGTATCGGGCGCTCGGCGTGCGTGGTCATTATCTGCGGCATCAGCCTCATCGGACTGTTGCTGCTGTGGCTGACGACACTCGTGCCGGCCGAAGCCGCCGCGCTGCGCATCGCACTGCTGGCGGGCTACCTGCTGACCTACGGCCTCGGCTTCAATGGCATTTCACCAGTCTACGCCTCCGCCGTGTCGGACCGTTTCGCGGGCAGAAACCTCGGCACCATCCTTGGCCTGCTCGACCTGGGCTTCGGTTTGGGTTCGGCATTGGGCCCATGGTGGGCGGGCTGGATGTTCGACCACTACGGCAGTTACGGTGGCGTCATTCTCGGGGTTGCATTCTGCGTCGTCGTCACCGGCTTCGGGCTGTGGGCCGCGACGCGGCGACCTACAGCAAATTGACCCTTGCGGCGCGCATGCTATGCTTGACCCGTGCCAGATCAGGACCCACCGCGGATTCTCAAGGTATTCGTCGCGTCGCCCGGCGATGTCAGCGACGAACGGGACGCGCTTGCGCGTTTGATCCGGGACATCAACGACGTTCTGACCTTCCTCACCCCGGAAAAACGCCTGTCGTTGGAGCTGGTTCGTTATGAAACACATGCGTATCCGGACCTTGGCGCGCCGCAGGATGTGATCAATCGCCAGATTCCGGTCGACTATGACATCTTTGTCGGCGTCATGTGGAAACGCGCCGGCACGCCCACAAAAAACGCGCCCAGCGGGACGATCGAGGAATTTCAGCGTGCCGTGGACAAGCGCAAAACCAGCCACCTGCCGCGCATCATGTTTTATTTTTGCGATGAGCCCATTGCCATGCCAAGCATAGGCGAGATCGCGCAGATTGCCGAAGTGGTCAAATTTCGCGACCGCCTGTCCAAACTCGGGCTCACCGAAAGCTATCCCACACGCGCCGCCTTCGCCGAACATGTACGCGGCGGATTGCTGCGCGCCATTCGCGACATCCTGCAGACGGAATCCCGCGGCACCGAACCCGCGGTCACGGTTAAATCTCCGGAAACAGCCGATCCGTCGTCCCAATCGGCGATGATGGCCCTGATCGAGGAATACGAAAGAATCCGCCGCACCATGCCGTCGAGTGCCGAAAGAACACAGCGGATGACAGCAGTGTTTTCGCAGATGAAGTCCAACGCGCCTGGCACACGCGCATTGCTGGATCAATTCGCGCGCTCGAATTCGGCGGGTGAGCGCCTGTCGGCGGTCGCCATCCTGCAGATGTTCCCGGACGTCAATTATCTGGAGTGGCTGGCGCAACGGCTGGACAACCCGGAAGCGGAAAAGCCATTTGTCGGCTACATGGCCGCAGTCGCACTGTTGCAGGCCGTAAGCGGACTGCCCGCATCCGCCAAGACGCCACTGCAACAGGCATTGCCCCGCGCCAGAATGCTGGCGAACAAATTAGGTGGAGATTCGGGACGGTTAAACGTGCTGGATCTTGCGCAGCAGGAATTTCAGCGGCGGTTTGGGGACAAGCACGCGGGGGCGTAATGCCGAATGCCGGGATCGCGGGGCCGGGTTCGCAATTTGATCGTACAGGTTGCCCGTCAAAAAGACCGCCAGCGACCCGCCGCGTTCTTCTCACGCCACGTCGCCTTGCGCTCATGCCGGGTGCGCGGATTGAAGCCTGCGGCGAACTCGTCGAGGTCGGCGCGTTTGAGCGAATTGGTTTTCCGCGTGGTTTGTTGTCATGCGTTGGAGCAGCGCTGACTCGGGCTGTGAAGGCGGCGGGGCGGCACGCGTCGACTTGAGCATCTGCATTGGCGCGATTCGGGCACCTTTGACAAGGGCTTTCAGCACATGGGATTGGAGCCTGGCCCCTTTCAGGTAATAAGCCCCGACAGCTTTTCAATCAACTTGGTGTAGGACTCCGGATGCTCACCGAATCTTCCGGCGAACTGGGCTATGGTATCCGGCGAAACAAACAGGAAAGTATCAGCCTGCTGCACTTGCTCGATTGTCGTCGATGTCGTCTTGTGGCAGGGCGAGGCGGTGATTTTTTCATGCGACTTTTTCGAGGCAAAGAACAGTCTGACCGTCACCGACGGTGCTCCGAAAAGCTCCTCGCAAATAAACAAGATGTGCCCGGATTTGCTCTCGTCATTCGCGGCTTTGCTGCTGTAAGTGCCGTTAATTGCACTCAGTACACTCTTCGCAATTTCCATCGAATTGCCGGACGTAATGCCGGGCAGAAGCTGCTGAACAACCTGGGTATCGATGGTGAGAGAACTGCTCTCGATAACCATATTCTGCTCGAATTTCTGCACTTCGATAAAGTAGCCTGATTTGGAGATCAGCGAGGTCCATGCAGCATAGTCGAAAAGTGTCTTCTTCTTGTCGGCCAGTGCCTTGGTCATTGCGGCAAACAGAACCGTGACGCTGTTGAACAGATCCCGGGTATCTTTTTGCAATTCCGGGCTGGTCGTGGCATAGAAGATATTGCCAGTTTGATTCAGCCGGAAATGAACGCCCGTTTCCGTGTCCGGGCTTGTGCCAGCATCATGACCTGCCCCCAGAAGTAATAACTCGGAACTGGGGTGTTTCCCCCGGTGCTTGTTCAACTTGTCTGACACAAACGTGTGATGCCTGAGACTTCTCGAACCGGCATCTACAAAGGTCTGAATTTGGCTTTCATTCGGAATTGCATTTTTCATGGCGCGTTCCTTGACGAAAGTGAGTTCACAGTGAAACCGTGGGTTCATGGTCCGTCGTATCTGCAACGACCCATTTGCGCGAATCGCTACAGCACGAAGCAATCAAACCACGTCATATAAGCAGATTACTCGTGGTTTCGATCAGTCTTATTGCGCTGGATCAATCATTCGACGGAAAAGTCGAATGGCATGTTGGACACCACAGCGACACCGAACGGCAGAGGGGATCCGCCATAAATCGCGATGCGGGCGTGACACTCAGTCACACACGCTCCATTCTCGTAAGTATTTGTTTTTATTGAATTATTTTTATTGAATTGAATTTCTTGCCGCCATCACGAAGCGCGCTTCACCCGCTGTGCAAGCGTCCACGCAAGACGATCCAGCGGGTGGGCTACCCCCGCTCAAACCGCCGATACTGAATCGCTTCCGCCACCTGCGCGGCGGAGATTTTTTCGATGCCGGCGAGATCGGCGATGGTGCGTGCCACCTTGAGAATGCGGTGGTAGGCACGCGCGGACAGCCCCATGCGGCTGATCGCCTGCTTCAGCAGCGCTTCACCCTTGTCATCGGGTTTGCAATGCGCATCGATTTCACGCGTACCCAATTGCGCGTTGCTCTTGCCTTGCCGCGATTCGGCACGCTCGCGCGCCAATGTGGCGCGCGCACGCACGGTGGGTGAGTCATCGCCACCAGCCTGCCGCGTGAGGTCATCCTGCGGCAATGCCGGCACTTCGATCTGCAGATCGATACGATCCAGCAGCGGCCCCGAAATGCGCGAGCGGTAGCGCGCCACCTGATCCGGCGTGCAGCGGCATTTGCCGCCGGGGTGGCCCAGGTAACCACAGGGGCACGGATTCATCGCGGCCACCAACTGAAAGCGCGCCGGGAATTCCGCCTGCCGCGCCGCGCGCGAAACGATGATGCGGCCCGATTCCAGCGGCTCGCGCAGCACTTCCAGGACTGCGCGCTGAAACTCGGGCAGTTCGTCGAGAAACAACACGCCGTGCATTGCCATGGAGATTTCGCCGGGGCGCGGGTTGCTGCCGCCACCGACCAGGGCCACCGCCGATGCGGTGTGATGTGGCGCGCGGTAGGGGCGTTGTTTCCATTTTGAAATGTCGAAGCCCGCGCTGCCCAGACTTTGCATGGCCGCCGATTCGAGCGCCTCCTGCTGCGTCATCGGCGGCAGGATGCCCGGCAGGCGCGAGGCGAGCATGGTCTTGCCGGTGCCCGGCGGGCCCACCATCAACAGACTGTGGCCGCCGGCGGCGGCAATCTCCAGCGCGCGCTTGGCGTGCGCCTGCCCTTTGACGTCGAGCAGATCGGCGTAACTCGCCTGCGCCACAGCCGGTTCGCTGCGGTACGGCGCGAGTTTTTCCTGTCCGCCGAGATGCGCGCACACCGCCAGCAACGCCGGCGCCGCATAGACGGTGGCATTTTCCACCAGCGCCGCTTCGGCGGCATTTTCCATCGGCAGCACAAACGCGCGGCCATCGCCAATCGCCCCCAGCGTCATCGCCAGTGCGCCTCGCACCGGACGCAACGCCCCCGTCAGCGCGAGTTCGCCGGCAAATTCGTATTCATTGAGCTTGTCCGTGGGGATCTGCCCCGACGCCGCGAGGATCCCCAGTGCAATCGGCAGATCGAAGCGCCCCGACTCCTTGGGCAGATCGGCCGGTGCCAGATTGACGGTGATGTGCCGCATCGGAAACTCAAAGCGTGCATTCTGCAGCGCCGCGCGCACACGATCCTTCGACTCCTTCACTTCCGCCTCGGGCAGGCCGACAATGGTAAAGCTCGGCAGGCCGTTGGCCAGATGCACTTCGACCGTCACCGGCGGCGCGCTGACGCCAGCCAGTGCTCGGCTATGGAGGACAGCAAGGGACATGAAATTGGACGGGTGGGCTATGCAATCGGGCACAGTCTAACGCACGGCCGGAGGTTGCGGTACACGGCATGCACGAATGCGACTGTGGCAAAATGCAGCGACACGCGGCAAGCGGCGTTAACCTGCCGCATTCTGCAACCAGCGAGTGAGGGCAACATCATGAACAAGACGCACAGCATCGCAATACGGCAGCTTCCGCAGAGTGGCCGTCATGAGTAGCGCGCTGAAACCCATTACCGCGGCGGCACTGAAGGCTGCCTTGCACGACGGCAAGGAAATCGCGCTGCTGGACGCGCGCGAAGAAGTGCCATTCGACGCACGCCACCTGCTGATGGCGGCCTGCGTGCCGCTGAGCCGGCTGGAAATCATCGTCGATGCCAGCGTACCGCGGCGCAACGCGCGCGTGGTGTGGTGCGACGACGGCGAGGGGCTGGCGCAACGTGCCGCGGCACGCATGGCGGCATTGGGCTACAGCGACGTCAGCGTGCTGGAGGGCGGTGTCGCCGCGTGGGAGGCCGCCGGGTATCCCGTCTACAGCGGTGTGCATGTGCCGAGCAAGGCGTTCGCCGAAGTGGTGGAACACGAGGCCGGCACGCCGTGGATCACCGCCGAAGAACTCAAACGGTTGATCGACACCAAGGCGGACATTGCGCTGTTCGACAGCCGTTCGTTCGAGGAATTTCACGCCAACAGCATCCCGACGGCAATCAGCGTGCCGGGCGCGGAACTGGTCTACCGCTTTGCCGATATGGTGCCTTCGCCCAAGACGATGGTGATCGTGAATTGCGGCGGGCGCACGCGCAGCATCATCGGCGCGCAATCGTTAATCAACGCCGGCGTGCCCAACAAGGTCGTATCGCTGAAGAACGGCACGCAGGCCTGGCATCTGGCGGGCTATCAGGTGTTGAAAGGCGTCACCGCCAAGCCGCCGCCCGTCTCACCCGCCGGCCATGCGGCAGCCAAAGCGGCGGCCGATCGGGTGGCGCAGCGCTTTGGCATTGCGCGCATCGATGCCGCGACACTCACGGCGTGGCAGGCCGAATCCACCACGCGCACGCTCTACGTGCTCGACGTCCGCGACCCATCGGCCTATCTCGCAGGCCACCTGCCGGGAATGAAAAACGTCCCCGGTGGCCAACTGATACAGGAAACCGACCGCCACGCAGCCACTTGGGGCGCGCGCGTGGTACTGGTGGACGATGACGGCGTGCGCGCGGTGATGACGGCGCACTGGATGAAACAGATGGGCTGGGACGCTGCCGCGATGACCGTGAACCCCTCGGCAGGCACGCAGGAAATCGGCCCCTGGCAGCCGCGCGTGCCGGGCCTCGACAACGCGCAAGTTGCAGGTATCGGCGCGGCTGCGTTGCAGGCGCGGCTGCAGGCGGGCGATGTCACGGTGATCGATGTCGACTGGAGCCGCGATTATCTTGAAGGCCACATTCCAGGCGCGTGGTACGGTTTGCGCGCGCGGCTGCCTGACGTGCTGCCGCAAGTGCCCGCAACGCACGCGATCGTGCTCACCTCGGGAGATGGCGTTTTGGCGAAGCTTGCCGCAGCCGATGTGAAAAGCGCCACATCCCAATCCGTGCTGGCGCTCGAAGGCGGCACCTCGGCATGGCGCAAGGCGGGATTGCCGCTGCAAACGGGCGCCACCCGCATGGCCACCGCGCCGGACGACATTCGCCTGCGCGCGCGCGAGCAAAACGAGAACGTGGAAGAAGCGATGAACGCGTATCTGACGTGGGAGATCAATCTGGTCAATCAGATGGCCAGCGACGAGGATCAGCGCTTTCACGTCATGACCCAATGACGTCTTCAAACCTCATGGCAGGCTGACAACGCAAAGGAGGCAATCATGCCCGGCGCACTGGAAGGCATACGTGTCATCGATTTCGGCCAGTACATGGCCGGCCCCATGGCAGCGATGCTGCTGGGCGATCAGGGCGCAGACGTGATTCGCGTCGACCCGCCGGGTGGACCGCGCTGGAATACACCGGCCAACGCCACCTGGAACCGCAACAAGCGCAGCATCGTCCTCGACCTGAAGCAGAACGCGGATCGCGACACCGCGCAGCAACTGATCGCGGGCGCCGACGTAGTGATCGAAAACTTCCGTCCCGGCGTGATGGACCGCCTCGGCCTCGGGGCCGCGGCGATGACTGCCGCTGACGTCAATCCGCGCCTGATCTACTGCTCGCTGCCGGGCTTCGGCAGCGACGACCCACGCGCGCAGGTGCGGGCGTGGGAAGGCGTGCTGGGCGCGGCCACCGGCGCCTACCGCATGTCCGGCGGCGGGCGCGCCAGTGGCGAGCGGCCGGTATACACGGTGATCCCGTATGGTTCCGCCTACGGCGCCTTTTTGTGTGCGGTCACCGTGGCCATGGCGCTCAACGCGCGCGCGCGTTCGGGCGTGGGCCAGCGCGTGGAAATACCGCTGTTCGATGCCACCTTCAGCGTGGTCGGCGCGCGCGGCCTGCTGGTCAACGGACAGCCCGTTCCCGAGGCCGAATTCAACTGGAGCCGGCAACTGCCATGCAAGGACGGGCGCTGGTTCATGTATGTGGCGAACAACAAGCGCTTCGAGGCGTTCATCAAATCCATCGGCATGGAGCAGTGGCGCGACGCCAAGCTGCCGCCGCAGGAACTGGCGCAGAAATTCGACGACGTGATGCGCACCCGCACCGCCAAAGAATGGGAAGACATCGTGGCGGAGATCGGTTCCGAAGGCGTGATCTGCCACTCCAGCGCCGAATGGCTGCAGCACCCGCAGGCGCTGCAATCCAAAATCATTGCCGATTACGACGATCCCGTGCTGGGGCGCTTTCGCGGTCCCGGCATTAATACGCGTCTGTCGCTCACGCCGGGCACGGTGCGCAGGCCGCGGCCGCAGCCCGATGCGCAGCGCGCGGAAATTCTGCAGGAATTGGCTGCGCGCAAAGCTGCTGCGTCCTCCGATGGCAGCGAAGCCTTGCGAGCGGCGCTGCAAGGTGTGAAGGTGGTGGACCTGTGCATCGTGCTCGCCGGGCCGACCTGCGGACGCACCATGGCCGAGTTCGGCGCTGACGTGGTCAAGATCGACAGTCCGCACACCCGCACCGTGCTGCGTCATAACGACATCAATCGCGCCAAACGCAGCGTGCTGGTCGATCTCAAAACGCAGGCGGGCCTGGACATCTTCTGGAAGCTGGTGGATCAGGCCGACGTGGTGCTGCAGAATTTCCGCGTCGGCGTCGCCGAACGGCTCGGCATCGACTATGAACGGGTACGTGCGCGCCGGCCGGATATCGTCTACGGCTCGATGAACACCTTTGGCCACGTCGGACCGTACGCGGGCCGGCCCGGTCACGAGCAACTCGGTCAGGCGGTATCGGGCATGCAGGTGCGCTACGGCTCGGCCAAGCCGGCCACCGCGCCGTTTGCCGCCAACGACTACGGCACCGGCCTGATGGCCTGCTACGGCGTGGCGCTGGCACTGTTGCACCGCCGCCGCACCGGTCAGGGGCAATTCGTGGACAGCGCGCTCGCCTACACCGCCACCATGCTGCAATCGGCACTGTTGCAGGACTACCCGGGCAAGGTGTGGAACGAACCCCATGGCCAGGAATGCCTCGGTAGCGGACCGCTCGATCGCATGTATCAGGCCGCTGACGGCTGGCTTTTCCTCGCAGCACGCGAGGGCGAGCTTGCGCGCTGCGCGCCGCTGGCCGAGCTTGCCGCAAAAAGCGGCGCCGAGTTGGAGCGTGAACTCGAATCACGCATGCGCGGCCAGAGCGTGGCGGCCTGGGTCGCAACACTAACCAGGGCCGGCATCGGCGCGCACCGCGTGGTGCCCAGTCTGGTGGAATTGATGACCGATCCGCTGGTGCAGTCACGCGGTCTCGCCGTCACCCGCGATCACGAAGGGTTTGGACCGATCACCACCACGGCGCCGGGCATGAAGTTGTCGGGCACGCCGGTCGCGGTCGGCCGGCCTGCCGCCCGACCCGGTTCGGATGCCGCAAGCGTGCTGGCGGAAATCGGTATGGCCAACGACATGGAACGCCTGATCCGCGAACGCGCGATCGCGGTGGAAGGGGTGAAGGCGGGCTGTTGAAGCGGCTCCCCGCGAAAGTGCGTCACCTACACACTCGTCATTCCGGCGCAGGCCGGAATCCAGGTTGTAAGCCGCGCCGAAGGCGCTGAATAATGATGCATTGCATCCGGTAACAAACTGGCTTCCGGCACCCGGATTGTGGTCCGGAGCGTGCTCCGCCAGAACGACGCGTGGGGGGCTATTTGCCCTGCGCCAGACCGGCTTCCTGAATGACCTTGCGCCAGCGCTCGGTTTCGCTTTTGATTTTGTCTTTCACCTGCTGCGGCGTGCTGGTCGCCGGCTCGGCGCCCTGCAACTGCAGGCGCTTGCCGAATTCGGTCGCGGTCATGATACGGGTCAGTTGCGCATTGAATTTGGCAACGATGGGCTTGGGCGTGCCCGCCGGAAACAACAGACAGAACCAGGTGGAGGAGTTGAAGCCCGGATAAACTTCAGCGATCGGCGCCGCGTCGGGCGCCAGACTGCTGCGCACCGGGTGCCCGCTCGCGATGAGCCGCAGCCGCCCGGACCGCACGTGCGGCAACACCTGCGGAATGCCGGTGAACAGGAAATGCATCTCCCCGGATATAAGATCGGTAATTGCCGGACCGCCGCCTTTATACGGCACATGCGTGAAGCGTATGCCCGAACGAAGCTTCAGCAGTTCGCCGGCCAGATGGTTGGGCGTGCCGGCGCCGGGAGACGCAAAGTTGAGTCCCTTGGGACGCGTCTTGGACAAAGCGATCAGTTCCTGAATATTTTTCGCCGGTAGTGATGCCGTCACCACCACCATGAACGGAATGTCCGCCAGCATGCCGATGGGATCGAAATCCTGCTGTGAGTCGTAGACGGTTTTCACGCCGAACAGCGGGCTGGTGATCAGGCCACCTGACGTCCCCAGCATCATGGTGTAGCCGTCGGGCGTGGATTTCGCCGTAATGCCGTGGCCGATGGTGGCGGCGGCACCGCCGCGATTGTCGACCACCACCTGCTGCCCCAGCGCTTCGATCAGAAAGGGCGCCAGTTCGCGCGCCACGATATCGGTTCCGCCGCCGGGGGGATACGGCACGATGAAGCGAATCGGCCGCGACGGGTAGTCTTTGGCCAACGCGTCCACGCCGGCCGGCGACTGCGCACCGGATGAATTCGACAAAACCACGCAGGCTGCTGCCACGCATGCCACGGCTGGGAAGGGCTTCATCGAATTCTCCTCCGGGTGAACTGGGGAGATATCAAATCATAGGGGAATACTCAATAAAAATAATTACTTACGTAGTTATCGCCGGCCGCGGTACGGGCGCGCCGCGGCCGCCCGTGTTACTGCGGCTGATAGCCAATACGCTTGACCAGCTTGGCTACTTCCGCCGATTCTTCGCGCACCAGCTTGCCCATCTGCTCCGGCGTCGAACCCACCGGGGTCAGTCCCTGACCCAGGAAACGCGCCTTGATGTCGGGCAGGTGCACAATTTTGACCAGCTCGCTGTTTAGCCGCGTCACGATCGCCTTGGGCGTGCCGGTAGGCGCCAGTATGCTGTGCCAGGTGATGTTCTCGAACTTGGGCACGCCCGATTCGTCGACCGTCGGCACGTCCGGCAGCGCCGGGTTGCGCGTGAGCGAGGTCACCGCCAGTGCGCGCAACTTGCCCGCCTTGACGTTGGTAATCGCCACCAGCGGACTCATGAAGAAAAACTGCACATGTCCCGCCACCAGATCGATCACCGCCTGCCCGGTGCCCTTGTAGGCAATCGGCACCATGTCGATGCCCGCGGCCTCCTTGAACGCCGCGATGCCCAGCAGATTGCCGGTGCCGGTGGTGGCATAGTTGAGTTTGCCCGGACGCGACTTGGCGAGCGCAACAAATTCCTTGATGTTTTTCGCCGCGACCGAGGGATGCACCACCACCACATTGCCGCCACTGGTGAGTTGCGTGACCGGTTGCACATCGCGAAACGGATCATAGGCAAGCTTCTTGTACACATGCGGATTGACAGTGAGCAGGCTGTTGGCCGACAACAACAGGGTGTAACCATCGGGCGGTGCCTGCGCGGCGATTTCGAAACCAAGGATACCGCCTACGCTGCCGCGATTGTCGACCACCAGCGTTTGCCCCAGCGCCTCGCCCAGCTTCATGCCCACCAGCCGCGACAGCACATCGCTCGGCCCGCCGGGCGCGAAAGGGACGATCAGACGAATCGATCGCGTGGGGTATTTTCCTTCTGCCGCCATCGCGCCCGACACCGCACCGGTCAAGATCAAAGCTGCCGCCACTGCAGATTGATGATTCATCGCCTGCTCCTGTATTGGTTTAATTGCGTACCTTCGTTTACACCCCGATCTCGTTTTAACGCCCGACATCCGCGATTAAAGCAGAAAAGGGGCGTTTATGATCATGTACTTTTTTGTGCCGCAAACGCACGCGTATTTATACGTATTACCGGTGGCCATTGCGCCCGTCGCTGCACCCGGCGGCGCCCACGCTGTAATGCCCAGCCACGCCGCAACGCGGCACCGGCACGCGCGAGAAATTATATAAGTATTTGTTTTTATTCAATTAAATTTACTTTGGCGCTGCCGTGGCGGTAACCACGTAACGCTCCGGGCCGCCCGCGCGCAAGGCATCGAAGGGCCAGCACGTCACCAGCGTGAGCCGCGTCGGCCCGCTATTGCGTGTCACGTACACGTCGCTTCTGTCGACCACCGCCGCACCGGCGACGCGATAACCACGCCACGCGCCATCCTCGCGCTGCACGCTCAGTGGGTCGCCGATTTTGAGCGTACGCAGAAACGCAAAGTGTGTGTCGCGATGGCCGCCAATCACGCTGTTGCCTGGCATCCCCGGCAGCGGTGTGCCGTGCACATGGCCCGGTCCGAAGGCGATGGCGCGGCCATTGGCGCCTTCCAGCACGTACAGCCGTTCGCCTGCTGCGGGCGCGTCGATGCGCGCCACCGGCCAAGTGTCGGCCCACGGCCAGGGCTTCACCTCGCGCCGGCCGGCGAGCGTTTTGTGCCACGCGTCGGCAATCAGGTATTGCGCCAGTGTTGCCTTGGCGTGGATGTAGACCCCCTGTCCGAAGTGCCACAGGCCGACGGCAATGCAGACAAGCAGCAACGCGCCGCTGAGCCGCGAGGCGCTACCGGGCCGTGCAACGCACCGCGCCGCGTATCCAGCCGGCAGCGCGCATTCAACGCCCAGTGCCATAGCTTCCGTTCGAAAGCGGTCATCGCGCGCCGCCCTCATCACGGCACCGTGCGGCGGCGCATCCGCCACATCACGGCCGCCATCAGCAGCAAGACCAGACCCAGCATCAGGTTGAAACGCGCGTCGGTCGCGCCCTGCGGCAACTCGCCGAAGATCGCCTCCTGCACCGTGCCGTCGGGAAGATTCATCGGCACCGCAGTACGCTTGAGCGGATCGTTGGTGCGCCGCACCGGCATGGGATCGATGGCGACCAGACTGGTGTATTTCGATACCAGGTGATGTGCCAGCGCCACCTGCACCACCGCGGGCCGCACCTCATCCTCGGACCGGCCTTCGCGCAGGCTGTCGGTGAGCGCGCTGATTTTCTCGCGCGCCCACAGCACGCCCATGCCCGCGCCGGGATGCGCTGCGGCGAGCGGCAGCGCAGACTGCCATTGCGTCTCGCCGTTCATTCCGGAGAGCTTGACCTCGCCCTGCATCCGGTCCAGCACGGCGCTGATGACAATCGGCTCGCCCAGATAAAGATCGGGCACACGTTGCGGCCACGCCTCGACCTGCGCCTGCGGCCAGGCGACCTGCACGCCCTTCAACACCGGCGATTCCAGCTTGGCAAACAGCGTGGCCATCTTTTCTTTGACTTCGTCGATCTTGCCGATGTAGGTAAACGTGCCGCGCCCCGCCTGCGCCGCCTTGCTCATAAAGTAACTGTTGGGCGCAGAACCGATGCCGACGGTGAACAGGCGTGAATCGCCGAGCCGGTCCGCGATCAGCTTGAACAATTGCGCTTCGTTGCCGACTGAGCCGTCGGTCAGAAATATCACCTGCCGCACGCGATCGGGATTTTCGCGGCCGTTCAGCGCCAGCGTCAGCGCGGTCGCCATTTCCGTGCCGCCGCGTGCGCGCAGCTGGCGCACCCAGCGCACGGCGCTGTCGATGTTCTCGCGCGTCGCCGCCTGCGCGTCGTTGAACAGCGCCTTGGCGTAGGAATTGAATTCGATCACGTTAAAGGTGTCGCCCGCATCCAGACGCTGCACCGCCATCTGCAACGCTTCACGTGCCTGCACGATCGAGGCACCTTCCATCGATCCCGAGGTGTCGATGATGTAGATCACTTCGCGCGGCAGCGCGCGCACCGAGCTGGCCGCCGGCGGCATCACCATCAGCAGGCCGTAGGTTTTGCCGTCTTTCTGTTCGGTGAAGAATGCCGCTTGCGGCTGTTGCGCGGCGAGCGGCGTCCAGATGAGTTCGAAATCGCGCGTGGCCCAGGTGTCGCCTTCGAGCCGCACTTCGCGGCGCTGCCCATCCACCTCCGTTACGCTGACCTTGTGGTACGGACTGTCGACCGCGGCCAGCGGCACGCCCGCGTCGAGCAACACCTGCAGCTTGAGCGGATTAAGAGGTTCATCCAAGGTGCCGGTAAGTGGTACCGGCGGCGTGATGCGCGCGGCATCGGTCACCAAATCGGTCGCAACCGCCCAGCCCGTGCCTGCCGCGCCTGCCACTTTGACCGTGCCCGGTATGTAGCGCGGCATCACCACCGTCGGGAAGCGCAGCGAGAAGCGGCCGTTGTCATAGCGCAGCGTCTGCTGATATTCGAGTTCGACGGTGATGTCCTCGTGCGGGCCGATGTTGGCGACGCTGGAGGTGAAGAGATTGGGCCGTTCCTGCTCCAGCAGCGCCGCACGCTGGCCGGAGGCTTTGGCTTGCTCGTACGCGGCCTTGGCCTGCGCACGCTCCTTGATCACGCCCAGTACCTCGCGTTCGCCGACGCGCATTTTCAAGTGATCCACCGCGGCATTTTCCGGTAGCGGAAACACGTAGATGCCTTCGTACCAGTGATCATGCGGGTTGTGGAAGGTCTGGCGCACGGTGGCGCGCACCACCAGGCCAGACACACGCAAGGTCACGTCGGTGGACTGACGCACCACGGCGAAGGTTTCGCCCCCGTCATCGGGCTTGAACAACAGCGTGCCGGATTGCACCTCCTGTGGTTTCATGCGAACTTCGTTTTGCGCGTGCGCCCCGCGCGCCAGCCACAAGGCGCAGATGAACGCGATGGCCGCGAAGGCCACCAGCGCCGCCACACACCGACTTCCCCTGTGCATTTGCATCGTGAACTCCCCCTGTCGTGAAAGCGACCGGCCGACCGGTCTTGCCTGTATTTAACGGACCAAAAAAGGCGGCAGCAGGGAAGCGGTTATGGAAAAGTGACGGGCAAATATGGCGCGAAAATGGCGTGGCCCTGCGCGGATGCGCGTCACCGGGCGTGGCGGCAACGCTTAAAATAGCCCGCCACCCGATCGCAATCTCAAGACGAGCCATGAATTCCGCCGCGCGCAGACATACTGTTTTTCAAAAAATTTGTTTAAAAACAAATAGTTACATTGCGCCTATGATTTGCCTTTGGGGGTCGATTCCCCACGCCGCGGCACAGAGCAACTACCCCGTGCGCGCGCTGCGCATGGTCGTGCCGTATGCGAATGGCAATCTCGGTGATCTGGTGACACGCATCGTGGCGCAGGAAATCGCCTACGGTCTGGGTCAAACCTTGCTGGTCGATTATCGTCAGGGCGCCAACGGCATCACTGGCATGGACATCGTGGCTAAGGCCAACGCCGACGGCTACACCATTGGCACGGTGACCGCAGCGCACGCGTTCAATCAAACGCTGGTGGCGCGGCTGCCATACCACGCCGTCAACAGCTTCGACGCCGTGTCGCTGCTTGCCACCGCACCGCTGATAGTGTGTGTGGGCAATGCACTCGCCGCGAAAGACATCGGGGCGCTCGTGGCACTCGCCAAGGCCAGACCGGGAACGCTGGGGTTTGCCTCGGACGGCGTCGGCACGGCCTCGCATCTGATGACCGAACTGCTGATGTCTACAACAGGCGCCCGCTTGAACCATGTGCCGTACCAGGGCGCCGCGCCCGCATTGCAGGATCTGCTCGGCGGCAGGATACCGATCATGGTCGACACCGCCGCCACCCTGCTGCCCTATGCGCGCGCCGGACAGATCAGGGCACTGGGCATCACCGCGGAAAAACGCGCGGCCGCAGCGCCGGAAATGCCGACCCTCATCGAGAGCGGCATCAATGTGAGCGGTGGCAACTGGGTGGGCTGGCTGATGCCGTCGGGCACACCCAAAGCGGTGATCGAGCGCCTCAGTGCGGAAATCATGCCCGCGCTCAAACGGGAGGAACTGCGTGAACGCATGGTGCGCCTCGGCGTAGAGCCTGTCGGCAGCACACCGGCTGAGTTCAGCCGCTTCCTGAAAGCGGAAGTCGACAAGTGGGGCAAAGTCATCCGGCAGGCAGGGATCAGGCGCGAAGGCTGAGAGCACTGTACCGGGGCACACCGAACAATAAAATATTGTTATAAAACAAACACTTACTATGTGTAACGTAAGTCACATACAGCACCGGATGGCGTCGCTAAACTGGGTTTGCAATCAAGCAAATCAGGAGACGCAAATGAACACCAATGTAGGCGGTATCGACAAAGTGATACGTATCGTCGTGGGCCTTGCGCTGCTGGCGCTACTGGTGTGGGGCGAAGGCAATGTGCGCTGGTTTGGCGTAATCGGGCTGATCCCGCTGGGAACCGCGCTGATGGGGTGGTGCCCGCTGTACACCCTGTTCGGCATCAGTTCCTGTCCGCTGGGCGGCAAAGAAAAACACGGCTGATTCGGTTGATTCAAGCCCCGGACGTGATCCGGGGTTTTGTTTTTAAAGCCGCGCCCGCTGCGCCGCTTACAATGCGGTTTTTTGAAACCGCAAGCCATGTCCACGCATATCCTCGCCATCGGCGGCGCCGCGCTGCCCGAAAATCTCGACAACCTGCTGTTGATCCAATATTTCTTGTCGCTGACCCGCAAGAAAAATCCGCGCGTGTGTTTCATCGGCACCGCGCATGGCGATGCCGAGGCGGGCCGCCTGCGGTTCTACGCGGGCTTCAGCCGGTTCGAATGCAGGCCCGCGCACCTGCCGCTGTTCGCGCGCACGCCGCGCGACCTTGAATCATTCGTGCTCGAGCACGATGCAATTTATGTCGGCGGCGGCAACACCCGCAGCCTGCTCGCGGTGTGGCGCGACTGGGGGCTCGACGTTCACCTGCGCAAGGCGTGGCAACGCGGCGTGGTACTGGGCGGCGCCAGCGCCGGCTCGATCTGCTGGTTCGAACAGGGCGTCACCGATTCCGTCGCCGGGCCGCTGACCGCACTCGATTGCCTCGGCTTCCTGCCCGGCAGCAACTGCCCGCACTACGACAGCGAGCCGCTGCGCCGGCCTACCTATCGCCGCTTCATCGCCAGCGGCAAAACGATGGATGGCTTCGCCGCCGACGACGGCGCGGCGCTGCACTACGCCGGCGGCAAACTGCTGCGCGCCGTGTCGAGCCGGCCGCGCGCCAAAGCCTATCGCTTGACACGCAACGGCAGGCGCGCAATGGAGCACGTACTGCCGACACGCTACCTCGGCAGGCGCTGATTCGCCGGACGATACGCATCGCGCGGGCGCGGCGCGCTAAAATACGCCCATCATGAGCGCAAAAAACAAACCGGCGGCAGCGCCGGTGGCATCAAACTTCATCCGCAACATCATCGATGGCGATCTCGCGAGCGGCAAATACGCGACGCGCGGCTGGGGCGGCAAACCGGGGCCGGCCAAGGCGCACGCCAACACGCCGCCTGACAGCGCAAAAATCCGCACGCGGTTTCCGCCGGAGCCGAATGGCTATCTGCATTTCGGGCATGCCAAGTCGATCTGCCTGAATTTCGGTCTCGCGTATGACTACGGCGGCGTGTGCCACATGCGCTTCGACGACACCAACCCTGAAAAGGAAGAACAGGAGTACGTCGACGCCATCATCCGTGCCGTGCAATGGCTGGGATTTGACTGGCGCGAGAACATTTTTTTTGCCAGTGACTACTTTGATTTCATGTACGAGGCGGCGCAGCACCTGATCGAGGCCGGTCACGCCTATGTCGACGAACAGTCTGCCGAACAGATGCGCACCAACCGCGGCACGCTCACCGAACCCGGCACGCCCAGCCCGTGGCGCGACCGCCCGCCCGAGGCGTCGCTCGCACGCTTCGCCGAAATGCGCGAGGGCAAACACACCGAAGGCAGCATGGTGCTGCGCGCGAAGGTGGACATGGCGTCGCCCAATATCAATCTGCGCGACCCGGCGATCTATCGCATCCGTAAGGCCACGCACCACCGCACGCAGGACAAGTGGTGCGTGTACCCGATGTATACCTACGCCCATCCGATCGAGGACGCGCTGGAACGCATCACGCATTCCCTGTGCACGCTGGAGTTCGAGGATCAGCGGCCGTTCTACGACTGGCTGCTGTTGCGACTCGCCGAGGGCGGCCTGCTCGACAAGCCGCTGCCCCAGCAAATCGAGTTTGCGCGGCTGAATCTTACCTATACCGTGCTCTCCAAGCGCAAGCTGATTCAACTGGTCAACGAAAAACATGTGCAAGGCTGGGACGACCCGCGACTGCCCACGCTGGTGGGCGCGCGGCGCCGCGGCTATACCGCGGCGGGCTTTCGCGTGTTCGCCGAACGCATCGGCGTGTCCAAGGCCGACTCGTGGATCGATTTTTCGGTGCTGGAAGACTGCATGCGCGAAAACCTGAACGACGTCGCGCAACGCCGCATCGCCGTGCTCGACCCGGTCAAACTCGTCATCGACAACTACGCGGACGGACAGCAGGAAGACTGTTTCGCGCCGAATCATCCGCAAAAGCCCGAGCTCGGCAAGCGGGTGGTGCCGCTCACGCGCGAGTTGTGGATCGAGCGCGAGGATTTCATGGAAACACCGCCCAAGGGTTACTTCAGGCTGTTCCCCGGCAATAACGTACGGCTGCGCTATGGCTATGTGGTCAAGTGCATCGGCTGCGACAAAGATGCGGCGGGCAAGGTCACCACCGTGCACTGCGAATACCTGCCCGAAACCAAATCGGGCACGCCGGGGGCGGACACGGTCAAAGTCAAAGGCAACATTCACTGGGTCAGCGTCGCGCATGCGTACGCCGCCGAAGTGCGGCTTTACGACCGGCTGTTCAAGTCACCGCATCCGGGCGCGGGCGACCGTGATTTTCTCGACGATCTCAATCCCGATTCCATAAAGGTGATCACCGCGCAGCTTGAGCCCGCCCTGCGCGACGCCAGGCCGCAGGAGCGCTGCCAGTTCGAGCGCCACGGCTATTTTGTCGCGGATCTTGTGGATTCGCAGCCGGGCGCGCCGAAATTCAATCGCGCGGTTACGCTTCGGGATTCGTGGAAGGCATGATACTTACAACATTTCGATGCGAAATACAAGGCGGCAATTCGCGGGCAGTTGGCGCCGGGACTACGGGTACGGTTCGTATCAATCCCTACCCTGATCAAAATGAAGAAACTGGCCAACCGCCCCAAAGATCTCGACGACATTGAACACTTGCGCGAGATTGCCAAGGAGAAACGCCGTGACGCGCAAGACTGCTAGCGAACGCTCTAACCGTTCGTGGGAAGCCGCCACATGGGTGGGCAGCCGCCGTGTGCAATTGCGCGCGGCACTGGCGATGACATTACGTCAGCGATTTCAGGCGCTCGACGAACTCAGTGAACTGGCACAACGATTGGCATCCATGCCGCGCACATCGATCCCACAGCGCAAGAAAAGCCGGGCGACGCGCTGACGCCGCACACGATGTATTCAGTCAAA
>CADECM010000002.1:15237-64104 GCA_902825845.1 uncultured beta proteobacterium | reverse complement strand
AGCGCAAGAAAAGCCGGGCGACGCGCTGACGCCGCACACGATGTATTCAGTCAAATAGACTTTCTACACGCTGCAGGGCGAAGGCGCGAACGCGGGCGTGTCGGCGTGGACGGCCCCGGCGGCGGCAAATTCCGATCCCCCGCCGCGCTGGCGAAAGCCGTGCTGGCGCAATGGCCCAAACGCGAGAAGGCGACGCGATTTGTGGTGTGCACCGGTGGCGAGCCGCTGCTGCAGCTGGACAAACCGCTGATCGCCGCACTGCATGCCAAAGGCTTTCGCATCGCCATCGAAACCAATGGCACGTTGAAGCCGCCAACCGGCATCGACTGGATCTGCGTCAGCCCCAAGGCACGGGCACCATTGCTACAGACACGCGGCAACGAACTGAAGCTGGTGTTCCCGCAGCCGGGCGCCGAACCTCAGCGCTTTGAACAACTCGCCTTTGCGCATTTTTTTCTGCAGCCTATGGATGGACCGCGCCGCGTCCACAACACGCGGCTTGCGGTCGAGTACTGCAAGGCGCATCCGCGCTGGCGCCTGTCTTTGCAAACCCACAAACTGATCGGTATACCGTGACAAAGCGTCCCGCCCCACGCAAGGCCAGCGCCGCAACGGCAGTGGCGCCCGAGGTCGAAATTTCCTATGCCTTTGGCTTCGACGCCGCGCACCGTTTTGCCGGCACGCCACGTGGCCACAAATATCGCGGCGTTCACGGCCACTCGTTTCAGTGTCAGGTCGCGCTGCGCGGCAGCCCGCGCGCACCGCATGGTTTCGTTGCCGATCTGGCCTACGTCGAACGTGCGTGCCTGGCGGTGCGCAAGCAGCTCGATCACAAATTATTAAATGAAATCAATAACTTGGAAAATACCAGCCTGGAAAACATGGCGCTCTGGATCTGGCGCAGGCTCGCCGGAAAACTGCCCGGACTGGCGCGGGTGACGGTACGCCGGGATTCACTGGGACAAGCGTGCAGTTATAGCGGCACGCTCGTCACGTCATAAGTGAACAGCCAGTCATAGCGCGCGCGCACTTTTTCCGGCTGCCACTCGCGATTGACATAAGCTTCCGCCTCCTCGGCATTGGCGAGCGTGCGACTCTGAAAGCGCTTGCCGTTTTCCGCTGAGCCCACCACGACCTTGGTGGTGCGTTCAAGGCGCGCCTGCTCATAGCGCTTGAGGCCCTGCTCGACGTCATCACCGGCGGCCTCCAGCGCGCGCGCCAGCACATAGCCATCTTCCAGCGCCATCACCCCGCCCTGCGCCAGCATCGGCAGCATCGAGTGGCAGGCATCGCCCGTGAGACTCACCCGCCCCACGCTCCATCGGGTGAGCGGTTCGCGGTTGAACAGCGCCCATTTGAATGGCGTGGCAAGGTTGTCGATCATGGCGTGCACATCGGGGCCCCAACCCGCGAAGCAGGCGTGACATTCCTCGTGCGTGCCCTTCGCGCTCCACGATTCATCTTCCCAGTGGTCGATTTCGATGATGCCGTTCATGTTCATGTACTCGCCGCGATGCACCGGGTAGTGCACCACATGCCCGCCCGGCCCCACCCAGTTGCTGCCGACGCGGCGGCGCATGTGCTGCGGCAGCTTTTCCATGGGGATCACGCCGCGCCATGACAGCATCCCCGTGTATTCGGGTTTGTCATCGCCGAACAGGCCCTGGCGAATGCGCGAATGCACGCCATCGGCACCGATCAGGCCATCACCGCGCGCTTCGCCGCCGTCGAACAACAGGCGCACGCCCTGCGCATCCTGCGCAAAACCGGTACACCGCGCATTCAGGTGAATCGCGTCAGGCTTGATGCGCTGCACGCCTTCGGCCAGCACCGCCAGCAAATCCGGACGATACGCCGTGCAATACGGAAAACCGTAGCGCGCGACCGACTCTTCGCCAAGGTCATGAATCTTCCACGTTTGGCCGGTGTTCCACAGGCGGATTTCCTTGCCCTCGGCCTGGCACGCCAGCGCCAGAAAGGCATCGAGCACGCCCAGCTCATGCAGCACACGGTTGCCATTCGGTGAAATCTGCAGGCCCGCGCCAACTTCGCGCAATTCGGGGGCCTGCTCGTAAACGTCCACATCGTACCCGCGCTTTAACAACGCCAATGCCGCCGTTAAGCCGCCGATGCCACCGCCCGCAATCAGGATGTGCGGTTTCCGCAACTGGATTGTCATGGGGTGATTATAATGCCCGCTCCAAGAATACCCGAAGCCCGTTCACTCTCACTGGAGGACCACGCCATGGATACGACCGCCAACCCATCCGCCACCGAAGTCACGCACAAGGTCGACAGCACCGGCTCGCTGTCCATCGTCGACAAGCGCGCGCTGCCGCGCAACCTTGCCAAATTTCTGGCGCTGCAGGATTTCATCGACGCTGCGCAGAAAGTGTTGCCGCGGCCGATCTATGGCTATGTCACCGGCGGCGTGGAGGACAACGCTTCGCTGCGCGGCAACCGCAATGTGTTCAGCGAAGTGGGTTTTGTGCCCAAGCCGCTGATCGACACCACCGCGCGCAGCATGAAAACCCAACTGTTCGGCCGCACCTACAACGCGCCGTTCGGCTTCGCGCCGATGGGCGGCACCTCCACTGCCTGCTATCGCGGCGATACCGTGCTCGCCAGCATTGCGGCGCAGAACAACATCCCGATGATGATGAGCGGCGCTTCCCTAATGAAAATGGAAGACGTCAAGGCCGCGGGCCGCACCGCCATGTTCCAGGCCTATCTGCCGGGCGATGAAGAACGCATCCAGAAGACCTTCGAGCGCTGCGAAAAAGCCGGCTTTGACACCATCGCCGTCACCGTCGACGTGCAAGTGCCCGCCAACCGTGAAAACAACGTACGCAACGGCTACAGCACACCGCTGCGCCCGTCGCTGCGGCTGGCGTGGGACGTTGGCGTGCGGCCCAAGTGGCTGTTCGGCATGTTCCTCAAAACGCTGATGACCGACGGCATGCCGCACGTGGAAAACATGGGCCCGCGGGTACCCATGCTCGCCGCGCACGCCAGCCGCGATTACGGCCGCCGCGACCGCCTGTCGTGGAAGCACATCGCCTTCATGCGCAAGATCTGGAAGGGCAACCTGCTGATCAAGGGTGTGGTGGACAAGGAAGCCGTGCGCATCGCGCGCGAGCATGGCCTGAACGGCGTGATGGTGTCCAACCACGGCGGCCGCCAACTCGACGGTACCGTGGCGCCGGCGCGCGTGCTGCCCGGCATCCGCGAAGCCGCGGGCAAGGATATGGCGGTGATCATGGACAGCGGCTTCCGGCGCGGCACGGACATTCTGAAAGCCCTGGCCCTGGGCGCGGATTTCTGCTTCGTCGGCCGCCCGTTCCTGTGTGCCGCGGCCTGCGCCGGCGCTCCCGGCGTGGCGCATGCGGTGAGCCTGTTGATGGACGAAATCGACCGTGACATGGCACAGATCGGCCTCAACTTCCCGAAGGAAATCACCATGGACTACCTGATGCCGATGACGGGGGCGGATTTCCTGACGGACGCCCGGTAATGAGCGCCACGCTCAACCTGTGCTCCGGCAACGGCATGTCGGCCTCGTTCCGCGAGCTGATGCCGCAATTCGAACGCGCTCACGACTGCAAGGTCGTGATGCACTTCGAGCCGGGGCAAATCCTGCAGCGTGAAATCAAGGCCGGCAAAAGCTTTGACCTCGGCGTCATGGGCAAGGCCGCGCTGGAGCAACTGGCGAAGGATGGCTACATCGCTGGCGACAGCGTGCGCGTGCTCACCCGCAATGGCATCGGCGTCGGCGTGCTGAAAGGCGCGCCCAAACCGGATATCAACAGCGTCGATGCCTTCAAGCGCGCGCTGCTCAACGCCAAAACGGTGGCATACACCAGCGAAGGCGCCAGCGGCATTTACTTCGCCGGCCTGATCGAGAAGCTCGGCATCGCCGACGCGATCAAGGCCAAGGCCAGAACCCAGCCCGGCGGCCTCGTCGCCGACCTCGTGGTCAACGGCAGCGCGGAATTGGCGGTGCAGCAGATTCCGGAAATCCTCGCGGTGGCCGGCGCGGACTATGCCGGCCCGCTGCCCGCAGAAGTGCAGCAGATTTCGGTCAACGCCGCCGGCGTGTTCGTGAAGTCACCCGAGCGGGCGCTGGCACACAAGCTGCTGGATTTTCTGCGCTCGCCGGAAGCGGCGCGCGTGTTCAAGGCGCGCGGGTTGGAGCCGGAGCCAGCCTGACGCGATGCGGGTAACGCGGACCCAAGGCATCATGGTTGGCGTGAGTCGGCTGTTGCGGCAACCTGGCGTTCTGCATGCAGGCGGATTCAACCGGTGAATGCCTGCACCAGAGACTGCACAAACAGAAAGTGAAAGACGTATTTGGTTCGACAGACTGTCAGGAAAGCGAGCATTGACAAGCGCTTTTGCCCTCGGCATCCTGTCGCCATTGTGCCGCTGCCAGACATAGCGATGTGGTTGTTCACCTGAGGAGAACCTGATGCGACTGGGGATCAACATACCGCGCGAGCACGCGGACGGTCGGCCATACAACGCCGCCGACGTCATGGCGAGGGCGCGCGCGATCGAGGCGGCGGGCTTCGACGGCATCTGGCTGGGCGAGAGCATGAACCGCGGCACGCCCTCCGTCGACACGCTGGCTGTACTTTCGATCGCGGCGGCCGCGACCAGCCGGGTCGAGCTCGGGTCGGCGGTGCTTCAGGTGCCGCTGCGCCGGCCGGCGGAGCTTGCCCATCGGCTGCTGACGCTGCACGTGCTGAGCGGCGGGCGCTTCGTCGCGGGCCTCGGCGCGGGCTCCACGCAGTTCGACTTCGAGGCCTGCGGCGTCGATTACGCCGATCGCTTCAAGCTGTTCGCAGCGGCGCTGCCGGAGATCCGGCGTCTGTGCAACGGAGAGCAGGTAGGCGCGGCGAACCTCCGCCCCTGGCCGTCGGTGGCAGGTGGTCCGCCCATGCTCATCGGCGCCTGGGCCAGCGGTATCTGGGTCAAGCGCGCGGCCCTGGATTACGATGGCTGGATTGCTTCCGGCCGGCACAACAATAAATTTCGCACTCTGGCCGAAGGGCTGAAAGTTTATCGCGACAACGGCGGCAAGCGGGTGCTAATCGCAACCGTTGGCATTGACCTGCAGGCGCCGACGAAGCCTTTGGCCGACGACGAGCCGTTCAACCTGCGCTGCGGCCCGGACGAAGCGGCGGCACGCCTCCAGCAACTCGCCGAACTCGGCGTCGATGACGTCCTCCTGGTCATGCGTCCCCAACAGCCCGCGGAAGAACTACCGGCAATCCGCGCGCTGCTCAAGAAACCAGCGCCCGCACGCTAAACGACGACAGCAACCGTACATTTCAGCGCGCCGCCCTCTACCTGCGGGAAGCGTCAGTTCGTGCGACGGTACGCAAGGACTTTGAACTGCGACTATACTCAATGGGAATTCCGCGCTTTATGAATGGTGGCTTCCGCCTTGACGGACGGGGTGAGCGGCAACTGCACACACAGGGAGAACGAAATGGCGACCGTGATTGCGTATGACGATGCGAAAGTGAATCAAGTCACCCGGACCGGCATCGATGGCTCCAGAAACGTTACGACGCCATTGCTGGGCAAGCGCGGCAATCCGGATCTGCCGCTCGCCTCGCTGGTCACGTTCGCACCCGGCCGACTCTCCACGCCGCATTTCCACGACGTGCCGCAGTACCAGATCATGCTCGGCGGCAGGGGCAAACTGGGGCGCCGTGACATCAAGACCAACACCGTCCATTTTTCGCGGCCGAACACGCCTTACGGCCCCTTCACGGCCGCTGACGACAGCAGTCTGACCTGTCTGATCATCCGTTCCCGGCCCGACACCGGCGCGCAGCACGACGCCGAGGCAATCGCTGCGCTTAACCACATGCCCGGCCGCAATCCATGGCAAGTCTCGCACGACGTGAGCTTCCCGGACCTGGGCGCGCAAAGCGTCATGCTGCAGGCGGTGCCGGAGCTGCAAGACAAGCACGGGCTCGCGACTTACACGTTGCACATGAAGCCGGGGACGACGGCACTCACCCCGGATCCCTCGATCGGTGAAGGCTTGTTCGTCGTGGTGCAGAAAGGCAGCCTGATTCACGACAATAAAGAAGCGAAGGCGATGACATTGGTGTACGTCTCCAACAAGGAGGCACCGTATGAGATTCGCGCGGGGGCCGAGGGGCTGGAGGGGATCATCGTCCGATTCCCCAACCCGGTGACGCAGGCAGACGTCGCCGCCAAGGGCGCCAAACCCGGCGAAAGATCATTCCAATGCACGCTGTGCGCGTTTGCCTACGAGGAGACAAAGGGCGTGCCGGAGGACGGCATCGCCCCTGGAACGCACTGGGAAAACGTGCCCGAGAACTGGACCTGTCCGGACTGTGCCGCCGGCAAGGATGGGTTCGAGCTGGTCAAATTGTGATGCCTGTGGTCCGCAATTGTCGGTTGTGAACCGGGCATGGCGGGCCTTGATCGGTGGTGTCGTTAACAGCCGCGATGGCTTGGCTGCAAGCTGCAATGATTTTCCTGTGTGGCGTTATACATCGACGTGGGGCGCCGCCCGACCCGCCGCGTTACGCTGAAGATCAGCGCCGGGATCGAAGCGGCGTTCGCGATCACCCGTATCCTCAAACAGCCGGGCCTGCCCGCGGGACGATCGCGATGCCGGCGACGCGATGCCAATTGCCCTTGCTCCGGTGGGATGCTACGCTTCCGCCAATCGGCACAACCCAGCGGGAATCAAGCCATGCGCACTGAATACAACGTCAACGACATGACCATTCATCGTATCGTCGAGCAGGAGCAGGGCTTTACCCCGATGCTCGAATTCCTCCCGACCCTGGCGAAGGAAACGCTGGAGGAGAATCTGTCCTGGCTCGCGCCGGGCGGATACAACCGTGACACCGGCAATGTCGTACTCTGCTACCAATCGTATGTCATCAAGACGCCGCACCACAACATTCTGGTCGACGCCTGCATCGGCAACGACAAGAACTTCCCGCTGCGCCCGACCTGGAACAAGAAGAATGATGCCAGCTGGATGAACGCGCTCGAGGCAGCCGGGCTCGGGGTCGAAGACATCGACTTCGTGATGTGCAGCCATCTGCACGGCGACCATGTCGGGTGGAACACGCGGATGGAGAACGGACGCTGGGTGCCAACCTTCCCCAAGGCGCGCTACCTGTTCTCAAAAAAGGAATATGCCTACTGGAGCGAGATCCATCAGAAGACCCCTCTCGCTCATATCAGCGACAGCGTGCTGCCGATTATCGAGGCCAACCGCGCCGAACTTGTCACCAGCGACCACGCGCTCAACGACCACATCCGCCTCACCCCTACGCCCGGCCATACCCCCGACCACTTCGCGATCTGCGCCGGCAAGGGCGGCGACAAGGCGGTGTTCACAGGCGACCTGGTGCACTCGCCGCTACAGGCGCGCTATCCCGAGCTGGTGATGCGGGTCGACACCGACCGCGACCAGGGCGTGCGCACGCGGCGCGCGTTCTTCGAACGGTACTGCGATACCGATACACTGTGCTGCACCATGCACTTCCCGTCGCCGTCGGTGGGCCACATCAAGCGCTGGGACAACGGGTTCAAGCTCGAATATCTGGCGTAAGCCGCTTTACGCGAATTTGCCGTAACAAGGAGAGAATGACATGTTCAGCCATATCATGATCGGCAGTAACGACATCGCGCGCTCGAAGACATTCTACGATGCCCTGTTTGTCGCGATGGGTGGTAAACCCGGCGTCGAGGATGCCAGGGGCCGGCTGGTTTATGCGCACAATGGCGGGCGTTTCATGGTGACCAAACCCATCGACGGCAAGCCGGCCAGCGCTGCCAATGGCGGCACGATCGGCTTCACCATGAGCGATGCCCAACAGGCCGAGGCATGGCACAAAGCCGGAGTCGCGAATGGCGGCACGTCGATTGAAGACCCGCCGGGCGTACGCCAAGGGGCCACCGGCCGGATTTATCTCGCGTACTTGCGCGATCCCGATGGCAACAAACTGTGCGCGCTGCATCGCATGCCGGCCGCCTGAATTATCGCGGATTCACCTTCAGTCGTCGCTCATGGGCCGTTTTCGCGCGCGACAGAATTGGGTTCACTCCAAGCGGCGCCGTCAGTTGCTGCCACTCGTAAGATACGGCGAGCGCAATATCCGACACCATGGACGACCATGACATCTGTTTCCGCCAAAAGCCATACCATTGTTCGCGACGACGTTAAGCTGCATCACCTGGACTGGGGTAACGCGGGCCGGCACCCGATCGTGCTGGTTCACGGCAGCCGCCTGCACGCCCATGTCTGGAACGACTTCAGCGGCCGCTTCAAGGACCGCTTTCACATTGTCGCCGTTGATCAGCGCGGGCACGGCGACAGCGGATGGTGTACGCGCAGCCGCTACGAACTGGAGGATTTCTACCAGGATTTGCGGGCAGTGGTCGAGACGCGTGGTCTTGAGCGCTTCACGTTGATCGGACACTCGCTTGGCGGACGCGTATCGATGCTGTATGCCTCGCGTCATCACTCGGAGCTGGAGCGCCTCGTGCTGGTCGATATCACGCCGGGACGCCCGGCCGCCGCGGCCGCCGCGGCGGCCGCCAACACATCGCGCGCCAGCGAAACGCCACGGCCTCGCGATTTTGAATCTGAAGCACAAGCAATTGCCTATCTGCAAAAGTTGTTGTCCCGGGCGCCAGCGCATGTCATCGAAGAAAGCGTGCGTTACGGCATGCGCCAGACCAACACGGGCCGCTATACCTGGAAGTACGATCCCGCGGTACTGAAACGCACGCCCACCACGCTTGATCTGTGGGACACAGTCAAATCCATACCGACGCCGACGCTGTTGCAGTACGGCAGCCACAGCGACGTGGTATCGGCTGAACTGGCGCAACGCCTCAAGCAGACGATGCCGCAGTGTACTGTCGAGTGCATCGACAACGCGGGACACGCTTTGTTCACCGATCAGCCCGACGCTTTCGCGGCGAGTGTGGAGCGATTCTTGATGGACTAGTCGCGGTCCCCGCGGCGGCAGTTCGTTATTGCCGTGCTTGGAGCCGCCGTTCCGGCACACCGTTTGCACGACGTCCCTGCTTCATCGGGTTAATGCGTTCACCCGGTCTGATCATCGAAAGTCCTGCTCCGCGATCCTCGCGCCTGGATCCTACGTAATCGTTCTCGTACTCATTAATCCGCACTGCCGAGGCGTTGGCGATATCACTTATTTGACGCCTGAGCGCCGCTGCTTGTTATCATCCGGCCAAATAACCTGACGAGGAGAACTGCATGGCCAAATCTATTTGGCTCGCGCTGGGTGGATCGATGCTGCTTGCGCCCACAACGGCCTTTTGCCAGGGCTACCCCTCGAAGCCAATCCGTATCATCGTGCCGTTCGCCCCCGGTGGAAACATCGACATCACAGCGCGGGCCGTCTCGCCGGGTCTTACGGAGATTCTGGGCCAACCCGTGATTGTCGAGAATCGCGGCGGCGCGGGCGGCCGGATCGGTTCCACCCTGGTCGCCAAATCGCCGCCGGACGGATACACGATCCTGCTCGGCGCGCCCGGCACGCTGGTGTCGCAGCCGGTGTTTCACGACAACATTGAATACCAGCCCCTGCGTGACTTTGTTTTCACCTCGCGCATTTCACTGGTTTCCAGCACGCTGAGCGTGCACCCCTCGATGCCACTGCGCAGCGTCAAGGAACTGATCGCGTTTGCCAAGGCACGCCCCGGAGAACTGTTGATGGGCTCGGCGGGCCAGGGTTCCGGCACGCATCTGATGGGCGAGCTGTTTCAGTCGATGGCAAAGGTGAAGTTCACGCACGTGCCGTACAAGGGCGGCGCGGCCGCGTCGGTCGCCATCCTCAGCGGACAAATTCATCTCTCGTTTGATCAGATCACCTCCGCGGCACCCCACCTCAAATCCGGCCGGCTGCGCGCACTGGCGGTGACCACGCCGCAGCGCTCGAAACTCTTCCCCGACGTGCCGACGATCGCCGAAGCGGGGGTGCGCGGCTACGATTATTCGACGTGGACCACGCTTGCCATTCCTGCCGCAACGCCCAAGGAAGTGGTGCAGAAGCTGCGCGATGCACTCGATACCGTCATCGCACTACCGCGCACGCGCGAGGCGTTCGAAAAGCTCGGCGCCGAAGTAACCCGCAACAGTGCCGAGGCATTCACCCGCCAGTTGCAGGAAGATTACGCGCGCTGGGTCCGTATCCGCAAGGAAACCGGCATCACGATGGATTAACCATTGGTCAAAGCAAAGGCTGGCGGCTGTAAAATCGCCCACTGACATCACCACGGAGCCGAATCTTGCCGCCCTCGACAGACCTCGCGCAGACGATCGATACCCTCGTTTACGACGGGTTTACCGTCCTGCCCGCATACATCGACCCAAACGGTCATATGAACATCGGTTACTACTCGGTACTGTTCGACAAGGCACTCGATCTGCCGTGGAACGTATTGGGGCTGGGATTTGAGGGCATCAAGGCACGCGGCAGCAGTTCGTTCGCGCTGGAATCGCACGTGACGTACCAGCGCGAGTTACGCGAGGGCGATCCGCTCGACTTTACGTTTCAGGTGCTGGACATTGACGCCAAGCGCATTCATTTCTTCATGACCATGCTGCACGGACGCGAGCGCTGGCTGGCGGCCACCTCCGAATCGATTTCGATCTGTATCGACATGTCCACCCGGCGCAGTACGGTGTGGCCGGGTGAGACGATGGCGCGCCTGAGCACTGTGCATCAGGCGCATCGGCAGCGGCCGCGGCCCCCGGAAGTGGGCAGTATCATCGGGATACGCCGGAAATAATCAGCCCGCGGTTTCGTTTCAGAGGTCAGCGGCACTCATACGCCGTCCAGACGAACGCCGATCACGTCGCGAAACAGGCCGCGACCCTGACGCGTCACCACAACCGCGCGCGTGCCGGCCATGCGTCTTACCCAGCCCTGGTCCAGACTGAGCTTGCACAGTGCCGCACCGAGGGCGCCGGCCAGATGCGGGCGCCGCTCGCTCCAATCCAGACACGGGCGACACAACACACGCGCATGCCTGCCGCGGTCCGCGGTCAATGCCGCGACATCGACGCCAATCTGCCGCAGCAATCTCATTCCGGAATCGGCCACCAGTCCGCCGTCGTGCGTGAGGTCCACGTGGCCGCCGCTTACCAGTGCCTCCGCCAGCGCGACGCCCAGCCGGCCGGCAAGATGGTCATAGCAGGTTCGCGCCGTGCGCAATGCCGCATCGCGCGGGCCAGTCAGTGGCACGGGCCGCAGGTCGCCTGCAGTGGCGGCTACGCGCATGATGCTCTCAATCATTTGCGCAACCGCGGCGGAAGCCAGCCGATGGTAGCGATGGCGGCCCTGCTGTTCAACGCACAGCAGCCCGGCCGCGGACAATTTGGCGAGGTGGCCGCTCGCGGTTTGCGCGGTGACGCGGGCCACGCGCGCAAGCTCCGACGCAGTCAGGGCGCGGCCGTCCATCAGCGCGTGCAGCATCACAGCGCGCGTGGTGTCGCCGGCCAGTGAGGCGATTTCGGCAAATCGCGCGTCATTCGTCATGGTGCGATGGACTCCGCTGCAAGCCGCCAGTTTACGCGCTGACGCGATGGGAATGCTACGGTCGTCGCCGTAGCATTTCCAGCCTGTGCCATGCGAGGATAAGTATCGCATGCAGGGCTGCAGAAACTTCCTTCGCGCATTGGAACGCTACGCAAAATGAATCCTCGACGCGGAAAACGGCAGCTCCAGCCATTGCATTTTGTCTACGCACTGACCCTGCTCGGCCAGTCCGGATTTCGGGGTTACCGCTTGCTGCTCACGTTCTACGCGCTGCATCTGGGCGCAAGCGCTTTCACGGTGGGGATGCTGCTCGCCGTGTACTCGCTGATGCAGGCGGCTGCGGGCTGGCAGGTGGGCAAATGGACCGACCGCGCCGGGTGTCGCCGCCCGATGCTCGCGGGCTCGCTGGTCGGCGTCTGCGGGTTCTGCATTCCGTTCGTGTGGCAGACCATGGCGGCGCTGTTCGCGGCTGCGGTGGCGGTCGGTATCGCTTATTGCATGGTGCACGTTGCACAGATGAACGCGGTTGGTCTCCTCAGCAAAACGGACGAGCGCTCGAAGAATCTGGCGGATTTGTCGCTGATGTTCTCGGTAACGAACTTTTCCGGCCCGCTGCTGGCCGGTTTTTCGGTGGATTACGCGGGTTACGCCGCTGCGGGATTGTGGTTCGCCGCCGTCGCGCTGATCAGCGCGGGCGCGCTGCTGGCCGGCAGCCGTCTGCTGCCCGAGCCGGCATGCAGCGCCGATGACAGCGGCGGGCGCTTGCGCGAACTGCTCGGCAATCGCGCCCTGCTCAAAATCCTGCTGGTCGGAAGCCTCGTCTTTGCCGCCATCGACGTGTTTCAATTCTACGTCCCCGTGTACGCGCGCGGGCTCGGCCTTTCGGCCGCCACCGTGGGCATCATCATGTCGTGCTTTCCCGCTGCCGCCTTCATCTCGCGCATCTGTCTGCGGCGCTTGCTGAAAACCGCCGCGCCCGAGGCCATACTGCGGCATTCGTTCTTGCTTGCCACGGCCGCGTTCGTCGCGTTTCCGTTCTTCGAGAACGCGTACATGCTGGGCGTGCTCGCCTTTGTCTACGGGTTCGGACTCTGCGTGGGACAGCCCATTACGCTGATTCTCGCGTATGAAACCACGGCCGCGGGCCGTACCGGCGAAGTTGTCGGCATACGCGAGGGGGTGAATCAGGTTTCACGCGTGCTGGCGCCCGTGGCTTTCGGTGCCATCGGCTTGGTGGCGGGATTGATGCCGGTGTTTTTCACGGGCGGCGCAATGCTGGTGTGGGGCGCTCTGTTGCTGCGCCCGGGGAATCTGGCGCGCTGAGGCAGCCATCGGAACGCGGTGTCAGTCCGCCCGCAACTTCGCCTGCCTCACCACCCGCCCCCATTTTTCCACTTCCGTCCTGAGGAACGCGGCGAAGTCTTCCGGCGAACTCATCACGCGCTCGTTGCCGACACGTTCCAGGCGTTCTTTCACATCGGGGCTGGCATAGGCGTGCGCGGTGTCGGCGCGGATTTTACGCACGAGATCCGCCGCCATGTTCGCCGGTCCATATAAGCCATACCAGCCAACCGCAACATAACCGGGAATGCCCTGCTCCGCGATGGTCGGCACCCCGGGCATTTGTGCAAAGCGTTTGTCGCCGGTGACGCCAATGGCGCGCACCTTGCCGCCCTTGGCGAGCTGTGCCAGCGCCAGCGTGCTGCCGAACGAAAAATCCACTTCGCCGCTCATCACGCCGATCGAGGCGGGCGCCGCGCCCTTGAACGGCACATGCGTCCAGCGCGCGCCGGACATCAGTTGAAACAGCTCACCCGCGAGATGCGGACCGCCGCCGGTGCCCGATGAACCGTAAGTGAGTTTGCCCGGCTGCTGCTTTGCAATGGCGATGATCTGGCGCACGCTTGTGATCGGCACCGAGGGATGGCACACCAGCATCAACTGCACATTGGCGAGCCGCGAGATGTGGGTGAAGTCCCGGAACGGGTCGTACGGCATTTTGGCGCGCAGCGACGGATTGATCGCGAACTCCAGCGCGGACGCCATCAGCGTGTAACCATCCGGCGCGGCGCGCGCCACCAGTTCTCCCGCTACGATACCCGTGCCGCCGGGACGATTCTCCACGATAAACGACACGCCCGACTGCTCGGCGAGTTTGCCGAACAGCGTGCGCGACACCGTGTCGACGCCGCCGCCCGGCGCGTACGGGATCAGGATGCGCACCGGGCGCGCGGGCCACGCCGGCTGCGCCTGCACCGCGGCGGCCCACAGCAACCCTGCCGCCGCGCTGACAATCTCTCTGCAGAAATTCATGACTGCTCCTCCACAATGAGGGGTGCTATGCGGCGGCTTGTTCGCGGCTCCGGCGACGCCTGCGCGCGGCATGCACAAAGAATATAAATATTGTTTAAAATCAATAACTTATGATAACACCACGACCGTCGCCTAAACGCCTGACCGCACAGTGTAGGATACGCCGACATTTTGAAACCGCGTTGCAACCACCGCACTGAAGGAGCACGCATGAAAGCTGTTCTCGCATACACCGTGGCCGCAGCCGGCGGTGCCTTTGTTCTTGCCACGGCAGCTGGTGCTGCCCAGGCACCGTCGACCCGCGCGGCACCGACTTACCCCGACCGTTCCGTGCGCGTGCTGGTGGGCCTCGCACCCGGCGGCGGTACCGATTCGGTGGCGCGCATCATGACGCAAAAACTGGCGGATACGTTCGGCCAATCGTTCGTGGTGGATAACCGGCCCAGCGCCGGCGGCAATGTCGCGGGCGAACTGGCGGCGCGCGCCGCGCCCGACGGCTACACGCTGCTCACCATCACGCCCACGCATGTGATCAATCCCAGCCTCTACCGCAGCGTGTCCTACGATGCGATCAAGGATTTCGCCGGCGTGTGCCAGATCGTTTACGCGCAGTACTACCTGTCGGTCGCCAACAACGTGCCCGCGGCCTCGGTGAAGGAACTGATCGCGCTCGCCAAAACGCGCACGCCGCGCCTGGCGTACGCCTCCAGCGGCATCGGCAGCGCGAATCATTTGTCCGGTGAGTTGTTAAAATCAATGGCGGGCATCGACATGACGCACGTGCCGTACAAAGGCGGCGCACCCGCGCTGGCGGCGCTGATCGCTGGCGAGATTCAGGTGTCGTTCACCAGCGGCGTGATCATTCCGCACGCCAAGGCGGGGCGCGTGAAAACCATCGCCGTCACCGGCAATAAGCGCACGCCGCTGGCGCCGGAAATCCCCACCATCAGCGAAGCCGGCGTAACGGGCTACGAAGTGGTGGGCTGGTACGGCATGGCCGCCCCGGCGAAAACGCCGCGAGCGGTGATCGACAAACTCAACAGCACCATGGTGCGCGTGCTGCCGGATCTGCGTGCGCGCTACGCCGCGCTCGGCATGGATCTGGCTGGCAGTTCAGCCGCGGAATTCGATGCGCTGCTGCTCAGAGAACGCGAGAAGTGGGCGAAGGTCGTCAAGCTGTCGGGGGCGAAGGTGGAGTAACGAATTGCGCCAATGGCGCAAAAGAAAATTGTGCGCAATACTCCGCAAACCGTTCCCGCCTGCGGGCAGCAACACGCTTAATTTTGTTCAAGGATGAAAGAATGCATTTTCAGAAAGACCGGCCGCGCACCGTGATCGTCTTGCTGCTGTGCCTGTTGCCGTTTGCAGCCATTGCGCAACCCTACCCCAGCCGCACCGTGCGCATCATCTCGCCGTTCCCGCCGGGCGGCGGCAACGACTCCGTGGCGCGCTTTCTTGCGCTGAAACTGCCGCAGCAGATGGGCGGCGCCTTCGTGGTTGAAAATCGCGCCGGCAGCGGCGGTCTGATCGGTGCCGATCTGGTGGCGAAAGCGGCACCCGACGGCCACACGCTGCTGGTAACCTCGCCGGAGTTCGCGATCAACCCGAACATGCGTTCGAAAATGCCCTATGACACGTTTCGCGCGTTCGCGTTTATATCGCAACTGTCGAGCGGGCAGTTCATGCTGTCGTGCCATCCCTCGCTACCGGCAAGAAACGCGCGGGAACTGATTGCGCTCGCCAAAGCGCGGCCCGGGCAGATCAACTACGGCACCTCGGGCTCGGGCGGCATCAATCACCTTGCGGGTGAGCTGCTGCAATCGATGGCCGGTATCAAATGGGTGCATGTGCCGTACAAGGGCGCCGCGCCGGCGCTGGTCGCCGCCATCAGCGGCGAAGCCGAGTGCGCCTTCTCCAGCACCACGGCCGCGGTCGGCCACGTCAAGGCCGGCAGAATGCGCGCCATGGCTGTCACCAGCAACAAGCGTTATGCCGAACTGCCCGATGTGCCGACGATCGAGGAGTCCGGCGTCCCGGGCTACAACGTCACCGGCTGGTACGGCTTTTATGCACCCGCCGGCACGCCGCAGGACATCGTCAAACGTCTGCACGAGGAATCGCGCCGCGCGCTGGCCAGCCCCGACGTCAGTGAAAAGTTGCTCAAGGCGGGCAACGAACCGGTCGGTTCGTCACCTGCGGCCTTTGCCGCATTTGTGCGGGCCGAATACGACAAGTGGGCCAAGGTGATCAAGACCGCGGGGCTGCGCATCGACTAAGCGCGGGGTTGATGCGCGCCGTGATCCGGCATGCATTATTGTTATTGCATATCCGCACCTGCCCGGCTGCCCGCGCCCCCCGCGGTACGTAATATCCCCGGTGCGGCTTGATAGGACAAATGGGATAATTAATTTTCCCCGGCGTAGATGGCGTACTGACAGGGGGTCGAAATTTCAGCCACTGGAGGAGTTGATGAAGAAGCGCAAATCCGGCCGCCCTGTATTGCACGGCAGCCGCAGTGTACTGTTGGCGTTAATGGCACCGCTGGCCCTGACCGCCGCAGCACAGGACTATCCCGCCAAAACGGTGCGCATCGTGGTGCCGTTTCCCGCAGGCGGGTCCACCGACGTGCTGTCGCGGCTGGTGGCGCAGAATTTGACCGAATCGCACGGTCAGCCATTTATCGTGGAGAACCGCCCCGGCGCAACCGGCACCATTGCCGGCGCTGTGGTGGCGAAAAGCCCGCCGGACGGTCACACGCTGGTGATGCACTCCACCAGCAGTTATACCGCGGGTTTCCTCTATCGCAAGCTGCCGTACGACGCCGGGCGCGCGTTTGCGCCGGTGCTGCGCTGCGCGATCAGCGGCTTGTACATGGTTTCCGTCCCCTCGCTGCCGGCGAAAAACATCAAGGACCTGGTTGCACTTGCGCGCAAGCGTCCCAATGAACTGACCTACGGTACCGTGGGCAAAGGCAGCGCCGCCCATCTGGCCGCGGAAATGTTCAACGCCGCCGCCGGTATCAAGACGGTGGCCGTGGCCTACAAAGGCTCGTCCCCCACGTTGGTGGGCCTGGTGTCGGGGGAAGTGGGTTTTACGGTGCTCAACATTCTGGATCCGCAACCGTTCGTGAAGCAAGGCAAACTGCGCGCGCTGGCGGTCACCAGCGCCAAGCGCTCGCCGGCGATTCCCGATGTGCCAACACTGATGGAATCAGGCATCAACGTCGAGGCCTATCTGTGGACGGGACTGTTCGCGCCAGCCGGCACGCCACCCGCCATCGTCAACAAGCTCAACACGGAAATCGCGCGTTATCTCGCTTCGCCGAAGACCAGCGCGTGGCTGGCCAACAATCTGGGCGGCGAATTCTCGCCGCACACGCCGGAGCAGTTCGGTGCCTTTTTGAAGACCGATACCGCGCTCTGGCAGAAGACCATCAAACAGATCGGGCTGCAACTCGACTGACGGAACAACGCTCGCGCGTTAACAGAATGGCGGCGGCCGGCGCCGCCACGTCGGCTTGCTAGTTGGCCTTGATACCGGCCCGTTTCACCAGATCCGACCACTTGTTCAGGTCGGCCAGCATGAACTGGCGAAACGCCTCCGGCTCGCTGCCAACCATTTCCGAGCCCAGAGCGGTCATACGTTTGATGAACGCGGGCGATTTCACCAGCGCAACGGTCTGGGCGTGAATTTTGCCGACGATCGCTTTGGGCATATTCGCCGGACCCACCACGCCATACCAGCCGACCATGCCAAAACCCGGCAGCGCTTCCGCCATGGCGGGAACGTCTGGCAGCGACTTCAGACGCTTGGGCGCGCTCACCGCAATGGCGCGAAGCTTGCCGGCCTTCGCCAGTGTCAGTGCGCCGGTGAGTCCCGCAAAGTTGAAGTGATATTGCCCTGCCATGAGGTCAATCAGTGCCGGCCCGGTCCCCTTGTAGGGAATATGCTGTGCCTTGATGCCAAGCAACAAGTTGTAGAGTTCGCCGGCCAGATGGCCGCCACTGCCCACGCCCGCCGAGCCGAAATTGATGGGATCTTTGCTTGCCTTGCTCCACGCGACGAAATCCTTCAGGTTCTTTGCAGGGTGTGACGGATGGACCACCAGCAAAGTGCCCGCCTCGGTCATTTGCGAAATCGGCGTGAAATCGTTCACCGGGTGATAGGGCAGCTTGGGCAGCAAAGCCGCGTTGATGGTGTGCTGGTGATACACCACGATCAGCGTATAACCGTCGGGCGCTGCATGCTGCGTGATTTCAGCGGCATTCACGCCCGAGGCGCTGCCGCGGTTGTCGACGATGGCCTGCTGCTTCCAGGCTTCGGTGAAATGGGCGGACAGCAGCCGCGCCAGAAAGTCGGTGGTACCGCCAGGTTGCGCCGGCGTAATGATGCGTATCGGCCGGCTGGGATAGGTATCTGCGGCGAACGCCGCCGGCAGCGTGGACAGAACGCCGCAGGCAGTCAGCATTGCGCAGGCGACAGTGGCAAGGCGAAAACGTATGGACATTGGTTCCTCAAAAGGTGTAACTGCGAACCCCCAATGTTAGTCGGGAAAGGAGGTTTTGAACCTACGTGAGTATACGGAGTCAGCGCCCCTGCGCGCCGGACGGAACGGCGTCGGCAATGCCTTGTGGAATATCAAGTGCGGACAATTTGTTAACAAAGCCGAAATTTTGCACGGCCTTCCGCCTCGGCTTGGCCGTTTTCCACGGGATCAATGCGCGTTGCGATCCCCGCTGAGTTCGCGCGGCCGCATCAAGCGGAATGTCAACAGCGCCCCGAGCATCAGTAGCGCCACCAGCCCGAACGACATACCCCACGCCACGCGCGACATGCCGCCGGCCAGATCGAGCGTGTAACCGATCATCAGCGGCCCGACAAAACCGCCGCTGTAGCCAAGCATCGAATGCACCGCCAGTGTGGCGCCGCGGCGCGACGGCTCGGCGGTGCCGGCCGCACCCGCCGTCAGCGACGACGAATCCAGCCACACCACAAAGCCGTAGACCAGCAGCAGCGCCACCGCCAGCGTGTACGAGGCCGAGCCGAGAAATCCGATGCTGCCGCTCACCGCCACCGATGCCAGCATCGCCAGCGTGATCAGCCGCACGCGGCCCCAGCGCATGGCGGCCTCGTTGCCGAACACGCTGGCGAAGGTGCCGATCACGCCCAGCGCGGTGAGCACCCAGGTGGGCGAGAACGTCGCCGCGGCGCCCGTACTGGCCGCGACATACGCGAGAAACGCCACGCCCCAGCCGCGCAACGCGTTCATCTCCAGCGTGTGAACGCAATAGGCCGCCGCATAGGCCATCGCCGAGCGATTGCGAAACACCGGTCTGAAGTCGAACAGCGCATGGCCATCGGCCGCGGGCGGCAACGGCGACGTTCGGCGCGGCACCAGCAGCGCCACCATCAACCACGCCAGGATGGCAGTGCTGCCCGCGATCAGAAACGCCGACTGCCAGCCCCAAGCGTCGGCGAAAATATCCGCGCACGCAAACGAAACCGCGCCCGAAATGCCGATGCTTGCCGCATGCCCGGCGGTGGCGCGCGACATCAGCTTCTTGTCGACCTGATCGGCCAGCAGCTTGAGGCCGGTCATGTAAGTGCCGGCCCAGCCAATGCCGGCCAGCCCGCGCAGCCACAGCGCCGACCAGAAACCCTCGGCGATCAGCCCGAACAACAGGTGCGCAAAAATGGTGCAGCCGACGCCGAACAAATACACGCGGCGCGCGTCGATGCGGTCGGTGAGCGTCACCAGAATCGGCACCGCGGCCAGATAGGCGCCGTAAAACATCGCCGTTATCCAGCCGGCCTCGCTGTTGGTGAGGCCCCAACGCGGCATCATGCCCGGCAGCAGCGCGGGCCAGAAAAACGCGCCGAGCTGCACCAGCACCTGCGCCGCGCACACCGCGGCAACCAGACGCGCGCCGGACAGGCGTGTGCCGGAAGCGGCGCTATCCAAGATCTAGGTCACACAGCAAGATGATCATCGTAAGTATTTGTTTTTATTTGATTTTTTGTTGCGCCACCCCAAGCACAACACCCTCGGATGTGATGATAACGCATGCAGACTTTACACGCCCGCCGCCACAACAGCGCGTTAGTATTGCCGCCACGCTGGCACTCGGAGCATGGCCCATGGATTACCAGAACATCCTCGACCGCGTACACGCGGCGGTAAAGCCCGTCATCGGCAGCGGCATTGTCGCGAGCTACATTCCGGAACTGGCGAAAGTGCCGGCCGATCAATTCGGCATCGCCATCGTCGATCTTGCGGGCAACGTTTACAGGGCCGGCGCCGCTGACACGCCGTTTTCGATTCAGTCGATTTCAAAATTGTTCGCACTGGCACTGGCGTTTTACCGCGAAGGCGATTCGATCTGGACGCGCGTGGGACGCGAGCCTTCGGGCAATCCGTTCAATTCGCTGGTGCAACTGGAGCAGGAACGCGGCAAGCCGCGCAATCCCTTCATCAACGCCGGCGCGCTGGTGATCACCGATATGCTGCTCACGCATTACGCGGACGACGGGGGTGCGGGTAATGCGCTGATCAAATTCATTCGCAAGCTCGCCGACAACAACGACATCAGCTATGACCGCGCGGTCGCCGCATCCGAGCAAGGCACAGCGCACCGCAACGCGGCAATGGCCAATTTCATGAAGAGCTTCGGCAACCTCAATAACAGCGTGAATGAGGTGATTGAAACCTACTGCCGAAACTGCGCCATCGCCATGAGTTGCGTCGATCTCGCGCGCGCGGTAACGTTTCTGGCCAATCACGGCGTGGTGCCGTGGTCGGATGAAACCATCGTCGACGCCAGCTCCGCCAAACGCCTCAACGCACTGATGCTGACCTGCGGCACCTATGACGCGGCAGGCGACTTTGCGTTTCGCGTGGGATTGCCGGCCAAGAGCGGCGTGGGCGGCGGCATCGTCGCACTGATCCCCGGCGAGTGCGGCATTTGCGTGTGGAGCCCCGCGCTCGAAGCGAGCGGCAATTCGTACGCCGGATCGCTGGCACTGGAAATGCTGACCTCGATCAGCGGACGTTCGGTGTTCTGAGCCCGCCGGCAGCGCCGGCTTCAGCCGCGCGCAAGGATCGCCATCACCTCTCGAAAGCCTTCCAGGCAATCGCGCACCGCGCCGCGCGGCACCGTCGGCAGCTGGCAGCGCACGAGTACTTCGGTCACGCCCAGCTCGTCGCGATAACGTTTGAACAGGGCCGCGACCGTCTGCGGCGAGCCGATGGCGAACATGCCGGCGCCCCATTTCTGCAGATTGTCGAGGGAATCGTCGGCGGGATAGCCGGGATTCATGGAACGGTAGACATGGCCATACTCGTGCCGGATGCCGTCGGCGAATATCGCCCACGCCTTGGCATCGGTTTCAGCGACAAAGGCTTCGCGCCGCAACGGCTGTTCCGTCATCGGCGGCAAACCGGCGGCGGCACGTGCGTCAATGACGATGCGCTTTTGCCGCGCCAGTTCGGCGATGTCCGCGCCCGGCCACATCACCCAGCTGTCGCCGAGTCGTGCCACGCGCGGCAACGCCACGTCGCGGATGGCAGCGATCCACAGCGGGACGCCGTCTGGATTCACCGGCAACGGGCGGATCAACGCGCCCTTGAAACGATAATGTCCCTCGTCGTTGTCCACGCGCTCGCCAGCGAGCAGGCGTTTCACCAGCTCGATCGAGCGCTGGTACACCGCGCCGCGAGACTTGTACGGCACGCCGAAGCCGTCGTACTCGTTCTGCGCCCATCCCAGACCGACGCCCAGCACCGCGCGCCCGCCCGACAGGTTGTCGAGCACCGCGGCCTGTTCGGCGACCTCGACCGGATGGTGCAGCGGCAGCACGCAGATGTCGGTGCCGATGCGCATGCGTGTGGTGATCGCCGCTGCTGCGGCAGCCATCTGCATCGGCTGCGGAATCCAGCAATCCGCCATGAAGTGGTGTTCGGCGAACAACGCGCAGGAAAAGCCATGACGGTCGGCCCAGGCGATGTCCTCCAGCGTGTATTGCATGACATCGGCGGAACGCTCGCCGGGCGCGACTTGCAGGCTGTAGTGCAGACCGATTTTCATTATTGAACGATTGCCATTGAATTCCAGCGTCCACCGAAGGTTACTTCACAGGGTCGTAGTATGATAGCGTGGTCGGAGGCGCCGCAGAGCGCACGACGGGTCAGCCTGCTGAACGCCAACGACGGGCGCATGCACTGCGCCGCACAGAACATCTACCTGTTTTTAAATACTTTTTAAACTTCCTTGCGGCGCTGTACAAGCGCCACACATCATGAACGCAAAATCCACCACTGATTTTCACGCCGACATCGTCATTATCGGCTTTGGCGCCGCCGGCGGTTGTGCGGCGGTGACCGCGCACGATGCGGGTGCCGAGGTTGTCATCCTCGAAAAGCAACCCGAAAACAAGCATTACTCCAACTCGCGCATGAGTGGCGGTGGCTTTCACAGCCCCAGCCCGGACGGCGATTTCGAGTCGATCAAGGCCTACGCCAAGGCCATGTTCAGCGGCGAGAACCTGCCGCACAAGCTCGAAGGCGAGCAACCGGAATTCTCCGACGATCTGGCGCACGCGTGGGCCACTTACGCGCCGCAGAACGAAGCCTTCATGCGCGGCCTCGACCCGCAGTTCAAGACCTTCAGCAGCGCGGCGGCTGCGTTCCCCGATTTTCCCGGTGCCGACCGCGCGCGCTATGCGTGCCTGCGCAGCACCTACACCACCGAATACGCGATCGGCGAAAATGAAAGCACCAAGGATGCATCGAAGTCGCAAAAGGAGGCCGGCGAGGCGTTTCATGCCTGTCTGCTGACCGGCGTGACCTCGCGCAACATTCCGATTCATTACGATTCCGTGGCGCAGCACCTCGTGGTCAACGACGACGGCGTGGTGACCGGCGTGCAGGCCGAGCGCAACGGCACGCGCATCACCTACCATGCGCGCCGCGCGGTGATCATTGCCAGCGGCGGCTATGAATACAACGCCCGCATGCGCAAGGCCTTTCTCGACGGGCCGGGCAAGGAAGGCTGGGCGTTTTACGGTTCGCCCGCCAACACCGGCGACGGCATCCGCATGGCGATCAAGGCCGGCGCCGCGCTCTCCAAGGTGGGCAGCGTGGCCGGGCGCGTGATCTGCGCAATCCCGGAGCGGCGCCATGGCCTGAAAATCGGCCTCAATACCTCCAGCGTGGGCAAGCCCAACGAAATCGTGGTCGACAATCAGGGCCACCGCTACGCCGCGGAACGGCGCATCACCAAGGACCCCAGCCGCTACATCTTCTGGAAGGAGGCGTTGCGCTTCGACACCGTGACACTTACCTACCCGCGCATTCCGTCGTGGATGATTTTCGATTCCACACTGATGAACAGCGGCGCGCTGGTCAGCGCGGCGGCGGCGGCCTACAACGACATCGACTGGGACAAGGGCAATCAGAACGCGCTGCGCAACGGCTGGATTTTGCAGGGCGCCACACTGGCCGAACTGGCGGAAAAGATTCGCGCGCATCCCGACAATCGCGAAGCCATGGACACCAAGGCGCTGGAACAGCAGGTTGCGACGTGGAATCGCTATTGCGATGCCGGCAAAGACGCCGATTTCAACGCTGAGCCGAGCACCATGGGCGCGCTGAAACGACCGCCTTATTTTGCCCTGCCACTGTATCCGGGCGGACCCAACACCAAGGGCGGCCTGCGTTCGGACGCGCGGCGCGCGGTGCTCGACTGGGACGATCAGCCGATATCGCGCCTCTATGCAGCCGGCGAGATCAACTCGGTTTTCCAGTTCGTGTATCAGGGCGGCGGCAACCTCGCAGAGTGCATCGTGTTCGGACGCATCGCCGGCATGAATGCGGCAGCGGAAACGCCCCTGCAGTCTGCGCAGTCAGGCACGGTGCGGGCGGTTGGCAACGCGTAACACCCGCTCGCCCCTGCGCAGGTGCCTGCCGCATACGGGCGCGGCAGTTCGGCGCTGCACGTCCGGAAGGCTACGCCGCAGGCAACAACGCATCGCCCTGACGTTCAGGAACGCAACATGTTGCTGACGGGAAAGTCCGCGGGGCGGATTTTCATCAACTACCGGCGCGACGATACGGGCGGCTACGCCGGCCGGTTGTGCGACACGCTGGGGCAATACTTTGGCGACGGCCGCGTGTTTCGCGACGTCGATGGCATCGCCGCCGGCGCGAATTTCGAGGAAGTGCTGAAGAACACGGCGCAACGCTCCGACGCCATGATCGTGCTGATCGGCCCCGGGTGGACCAGCGTGATGGATGCGCAGGGAAAACCGCGGCTGCACGATGCCGACGATTGGGTGGTGCGGGAAATTGCCGCAGCGCTGGAAAAGAACATCCCGCTGTATCCGGTACTGATCGAAAACGCCGCCATGCCGCGTGCCGAAGAATTGCCGCCAGTGCTGCACCAACTCACGCGTCACAACGCGCTTGCGGTCAGTGATCAACGCTGGCAGAGCGATGTCACGCGGCTCGCCAAAGTCATCGCCCTCGACATTCCCGGCTCCGCGGCCGAACGCATTCTGAGTGCCGTGCGCATCACGATTTCCGCCGCGCTGTTTCTTGCCGTAGCGATAACCACCGCTCTGGTCACGGCAAAGTGGTATGTCGGCAGGGGCGGCGACCCCCTGGAACCGGCGCTGCTCGGCATTACCTTCGTTGTGATCACGGGCAGTTCAATGCTGTTGTTGCTGGTCGCGCACCTGATCGATCCCCCGAAGCGATGGTACGCATATGCAGCGGCACTGACGGGCCTGCTGGGAACACTGGTGTGCTTCATTCTTTACTGGCGGCTGGACGCGGGACTGCATGAATCGGCGGCCATGGTGTTCGGTTCCACAGTCATCGCCATGGCGGTATTGATTCTGATGAATCAGTCGGGGTTCAAGGCGCGCTGACGCGGGGCTTGGCCGCATGCACACGCGTGGCCAGTAGCGGCGCCCGACGCGCAACGACGCCATCGGCGACCGGTAAGTTATTGTTTTTATTAAGTTTTATTTTCAGAAAAAATTCTTCGTTACTGTTCAGAATCGATCCGCAACAGCCGTTAAGTAATTACCGGCGCCTGTTGTGCGACGCCTCCCGGCTACACGTTACGGATCATGCCCCGCAAAATCCTGCTTGCCTTCATTCTGGTTTTCACTGCCGTGCCCGCGCGCGCAGTGGTCGACCGCGAATGCATTGTGGCGATCCAGGCCAAAAGCGGCTGGTCCAAAGAACAGCGCCGCACGGTGCATTTCATGACCGGGCTGGAATTGGCGCGAATCACCACCGTAATGAAGATCGATTTTGGCCAGATTTACGCCGTGATCGACAACGGCAGAAACCTGCCGACCGTCACGCGCATCAATACCGTGCTGCCGGGCGTGCGGCGAGAATTTACCAATGCGGATTTCGTGCGCCTGTTTGTGAACAGCTTTGAGCGCCCGGCGACCCAGATCGACGGCATGGGCCGCGACCTCAAGTGGCGTCTGCGTGCACGCACCTTCGACAGCTGGATCGATGACGACATGCCGTCGATGCATCTGGTCTTTCTGTAAGCAGGCTAGATTAACGCTGGTGCTGTCGCGCGTTTGCAGCGCTGCCAACAGCACGATTAAGCGCAACAATTTATTTCATAACCATTTGTTTATAAACAACATTTAGTTTAGGTCGGACTGGCAAGCACGAACGCCGGTGGCGAGTGTAAGGTTCGTTTGCAGCACACGACGAACGTTTTACATCAGCCACCGGAGCAGCCCTTGCCAGACGCCACCGTATCCGACACGCGCGCCGCGGCGCCGTCGAGCTATGTGTATTACCGCCACACGCTGCCCGTGCGAATCATGCACTGGACCAACGTCATATCGCTGACGATATTGCTGATGACCGGGCTGATGATCTTCAACGCGCACCCGGCGCTCGACTGGGGCAACATTTCCTACGGCGGCAAACCGCTGCTGGAAATCACCTCGCGCGACGCCGGCAACGGGCAACTGAAAGGTATCACCCGCGTGTTCGGGCATGAGTTCGACACCACCGGCCTGCTCGGTGCGTCGACCAGCGCCAGCGGCGGCGTCAATGACGTCGCCTTTCCGCACTGGATGACCATTCCCAGCCACTACGCATTGGCCGACGCGCGGCTGTGGCATTTCTTTTTTGCCTGGCTGTTCGTGCTCAACGGCATCGCCTATGTCGTCTATGCGCTTGCCAGCCGCCACTTGCAGCGCGACCTGCTGCCTACCCGCGCCGACGTGCGCGGCATCGGGCGCTCGATCATCGATCACATTCTGTTCAGGCACCCGCAGGGCGAGGACGCGAAGCGCTACAACGTGCTGCAGAAGCTCGCCTACCTGGCGGTGATTTTCGTGCTGCTGCCGGGCATCATCATTGCCGGCTGGGCGATGTCGCCGTGGCTCAATTCGATCTTCCCGGGCTGGGTGGATTGGCTCGGCGGGCGCCAGTCAGCGCGCACGCTGCACTTCCTCTTCGCGTGGCTGCTGGTGGCGTTCGTGATGATCCACGTGTTCGAAGTGATCATCAGCGGCGTGTGGAACCATCTGCGCTCGATGATCACCGGCAACTATCGCATTACCGCACGGCACGGAGGCCGCCATGAATAAACGACAATTTCTGCAGCGTGCGCTCGCCGGCGTGTCGGCATTCGCTGTCGCCGGCTGCGATCGTCTCAACAAGAGCCCGTGGTTTGCCGACGTGCTGTCAGCCGGCGAATCACTCAACCGGCGCGTGCACCATCTGCTCGGCGGGCGCGTGTCGATGGCGCAGGAGTTCACCGAAGCCGATCTGTCGCCGACGTTTCGCGGCAACGGCAGCACCAACCCTTCCGACGCGCCCTACCGCGCGATGGTGGCCGACGGCTTCGTTAACTGGTCGTTGACCGTCGACGGCCTCGTCGACAAGCCAATCACACTGTCGCTCGCCCAACTGCGCACGCTGCCCAGCCGCACCCAAATCACGCGCCACGACTGCGTCGAAGGCTGGAGCGCCATCGGCAAATGGACCGGCGTGCCGCTGGCGCAGGTTCTGGCCCTGGCCAAGCCCAAGGCCAACGCGCGCTACGTGGTGTTTCACTGCGCCGACACCTACGGCAGCGGCGGCGGCAGGACACCGTACTACGAAAGCATCGACCTGCTCGATGCCTATCACCCGCAAACCATCCTGGCCTACAACCTCAACGGCAAGCCGCTGCCCACCGCCAACGGCGCGCCGCTGCGCCTGCGCGTGGAACGGCAACTCGGCTACAAACACGCCAAGTTCGTCATGCGCCTGGAACTGGTGGAATCCTTTGCCCACCTCGGCCGCGGCAAGGGCGGCTACTGGGAGGATCGCGGCTATCAGTGGTACGCGGGGATCTGAACGGCGGCCTTGCCGCCGCACAATCCGCCCGGCACTATTGCGGCTTGATGCCGGCCGCGTCGATGATCGGCCACCACTTCTTGATCTCGGCCTGCTGAATGGCGGCGAGCGATGCCGGTGATTGCTTGTCACGCGCAGCGATTTCCATGCCCAGCACCGCGAGCCGCTCCCGCACTTTCGGATTGGCGAGGGCAGCCACCACCGACTGGTTGACCTTTTCGACGATCTCCTTGGGCATCCCTTTAGGGGCAAACAGTGCCGACCACAGCGAAAACTCCATGCCGCCGGGGAACCCGGCTTGCGCCATGGTCGGCACCTCCGGCAGAATCTTCAAGCGTTCGGCGCTGGTCACGCCCAGGCCTCTGATCACGCCCGAGCGCACATGCGGCGCGCCCGTGGCAGGATTGATGAAGGCCATCTGGATTTGCGCACCCATCAGGTCCTGCATGATCGGTCCGGCGCCGCGGTAGTGGACCGTCTGAAAGCGTGTATTCGTCTGCTTGCGCAGCAGTTCATCAAGCAGGTGCGGCGGGCTGCCGATGCCGGCGCTGCCCGACGACACCTTGTCGGGGTTGGCCTTGAGGTAGCCCACCAACTCCGTGTAACTGTTCACCGGCAGCGACTTGTGGACCGTCAGCAGCAGCGGCGCATTGGTCATGAAGGCAATCGGCGCGAAGTCCTTCACTACGTCGTAGTCCAGCTTCAATAGCTTGGGGATCGCGACATGGGTATTCCAGATGCCCAGCAGCAGGGTATAGCCGTCGGGCGCCGCACGTGCCACCCGCGCCGAGCCGATGGAGCCGCTGGCGCCGCCCACGTTCTCGATCACGATGGTCTGCCCCAGAACCGCTTGCATGCCCTCCGCTACGGGACGCGCCACGGCATCACTCAAGCCACCCGGTGGATAAGGCACGATCATGCTGACGGCCCGCGTTGGGTAGTTCTGCCCCCACGCGCCCGTCGCCGTGACCAACACGCCAACCACAACAGCCAGCAGTCCCTTCATAAGATCCTCCTTTTGTTGCGAAGTCGCCGCCACGTCCCGCACACACGGCCTGCAACCGCCGCAGACGCTCTGACGGCACCGCGTCGCGCCGAGTATAAGCAGCGCCCGATTGTCATCCGCTTATGGCTTCAAATACCGTTGCGCATGGCGCCGAATGTATCGCCGCGCCGCCGCCGGGTCAATTGAGTTGCCGCGCGAGTCGCCGCCTGCCTCGCACTGTCGCCCTGTCGGCCCGCCGGCACGGCATCGGATCAATATGCGACCACGAAGCAAACTCTGGCAGCAAACCGCAGGGTGGACAGTCGACTTCTTTGTGTGGAGAATTCGCACTCTCGTTTCGCCCCCGGATTCCCGAACAATCGCCAAACCACGGAGCAGAAAATCATGAATACGCACAGCGCCACCCACACCCACGCGGTGGATCCCGCGATTGTTTTCACCGGCTGCGCGATGATGGCCGCGCCGGAGACGCAGCTTGCCGCGGCGGCACCCTCCGGCGCCGGATCCGCGCAGCCGGCGGTCAAGCGCCGCGAGGTCGTGGTCAAGGGCCGCCGCGTAAAGACCATCGACGTGCACGCGCACTGCCTGATCCCGGCCGCCTCGAAGCTTCTCGGGCAGGACGCCCACAACCATCACACGGGCGGTATCGTGATGGAGGATGCCTCCGCGCGGCTGCGCGACATGGACGTGCAGGGCATCGACATGGAAGCGCTCAGCATCAATCCGTTCTGGTACGGCGCCGATCGCGATACCGCGGCGGAAGTGGTTCGTCTTAACAATGAAGGGCTGGTCGACATCTGCGCGCGCAATGCAGACCGCTTTGTCGCATTCGCCTCGGTAGCGCTGCAGTTTCCCGACCTCGCCGTGCAGCAGCTCGAGCATGCGGTGAAAAAGCTCGGCCTGCGCGGCGCAGCGGTGGGCGCGAGCGTGGGCGACGATGAGTTTGCCGACCCGAAGTTCCACCCGTTCTGGCGCAAGTGCGAGGAACTCGACGTGCTGGTGTTCCTGCATCCGCAGGGCACGCCTGATTTGGCGCGGCGGCTGAAGGGCAACGGCGTGCTCGACAACGTGATCGGCAATCCGCTTGACACCACGATTGCGCTTTCGCATCTGATCTTCGAGGGCACGCTCGACCTGTTTCCGGGACTGAAAATCTGCTCGGCGCACGGCGGGGGCTACATAGCCTCATATATGGATCGCTCCGACCATGGCTGCCTCACCTTTCCGCACCGCTGCAACCGCACGCTCAAGAAACGACCAACGGAGTACCTGAAGCAGCTCTACTACGACGCGCTCATTTTCACGCCGGAAGCGCTGCGGCATCTCGCGGCGAACGTGGGATCGAGCCAGATCATGCTCGGCACCGACTATCCCTATCCGTGGGAGGACAAGGCTGTCGACCACATCCTCAACACGCCCGGCCTTTCCGACGACGAACGTATCGCGATGCTCGGTGAGACAGCGGCAAAGCTGTTGCGGATCAAATAACGTCGGTTCGCGCAGCATTTCGGCCGGCAGCACGCCCTCCAGCTGATGCAGACGGCGTTCTGCCATGGAACATGCTGCAGAAGCAGTTCAAAATAATCCGCCCCGAATTCGCGTGGTGCGATAGTCGAGGAGACCGCAAGTGAAACGCCACGCACAAATTATCGCCTCTGCGGCTGCGGGCATTATTGCGCTGTCCGTGCAGGCACAATCGTATCCGGGCAAAGCCATTCGCCTGGTGATTCCCGTCGCACCGGCCGGCAGCACCGATATCGTTGGGCGGCTGATCGCGCAGAAGTTGTCGGAGCAGATGGGACAAACCGTCATTGTCGACAACCGCGCGGGTGCCGGATCGACCATCGGCAGCGATATCGTCGCCAAATCGCCGCCCGACGGTTACACGCTGATGAACGTCGCGGTCGAGTTCACCATCAACCCCGGCCTGCGCAAGCTGCCGTACGATCCGCTCAGGGATTTCACCTGTATCGCGCAGCTCACGTCGGGCCAGTATTTCCTTGCGGTGCACCCGACCATCCCGGTGAAGACGCCACAGCAGTTTATTGCGCTCGCGAAGTCGCGACCGGGACAGATCACCTTTGGCTCCTCGGGTCCGGGCAGCGCAAACCACCTGGCAGGCGCGTTGTTCCAGCAACTGACCGGCACAAAACTGGTGCATGTGCCGTACAAGAGTGCGGGCCAGGCGGGCATCGCGCTCATCAGCGGCGAGCTCGACGCGATATTCAGCAATGTCGCCTCTTCCATCAACCATGTGCGGGCAGGAAAATTGCGCGCGATTGCAACCACCGGGGCGAAGCGCACGCCGGTGGCGCCGGAGGTGCCGACCTTCGTCGAAGCCGGCCTCTCCCGCTTCGTGGTGACGGGCTTTCACCTGTTCCTGGCGCCCGGCAAAACGCCGGCAGACATTGTGAACAAACTCAACGCCGAAGCGCAAAAGGCGCTCGCGTCCTCGCTCATCAAGGAGCGTCTTGCGTCGCTCGGCCTGGAACCCCATGGCGGCTCGCCGGCGGCGTGCACCAAGTTCATTCAGGACGACATCGCGCAATGGACGGCGGTGATCAAAGCGAACGGGATTCGCGCGGACTGAGTTGTCAGTCACAAGCGGGCGCCGAACCTGACGCAAATCATCCGCGTGTGCGTAACCGCCGCTGGCACGGTTCAGCGCGAGCGGATGGCGCCCGGCAACAGCAATCCGGTAATCGCGGCCAGAGCGCCGGCGACCGCATACGCGACACCATAGTCGCCCAATGCCGTGACGGCGACCGAGAATGCGGATGGCATCAGCATCACCCCCGCAAACATCACGCCGGCGCCCAGACCCGTGGCCTCGGTGCGGCGTGCGCCACCGAGTCGCGCCCACTCGGCATAGGCAATTCCGGTAAAGCCGCTCGCGGTTGTACCCGCCACGGCGCATACCGCGAACACCAGCGCACGCGGCCACTCCAGCCCAAACTGGCCCGCAAGCACTGCGGTCACACACATGACGACACCCTGCAGCGTCAGCAGCCAACGGGCGGCCAGCACATTGTCCGCCAGCCAACCCCAGATCGGCCGGCTGATCACGCCGGCAATCTGGTAGGCCGCAAGCACCTGTCCTGCACGGATGAGATCGAAGCCCGCTTTGCTGGTCAGGTGAACGGTCATGAAGGTGACAAAGCACAACTGCAACCCGGAATAGACGAAGCTCGCCAGCGCCAGGCGCCGGATCGCCGGAATGTCGCGAAGAATCTGCATCGGGCCCAACAGGCTTGCGCGCCAGATTGGGTGCGCGGGATTACGGTCCCTGTCCCAGCGCGCGCGGGGAATCTGGATCGCCAGCAGCAAGATCAGCACCGGTATCGTCTGACAGAGCAGCGCCACGCGCCAGCCGAAACGCACGGTCAAAGGCGCCATCAGCAAACCGGCTGTCACCCCGCCAAGCGGCACGCCGATCTGCCGGATCGAGAGCACCAGATTGATCACGGGGTGCGGAGTACGCGGCACCAGCAAGTGCGTGCTGGCGGGTGCGGTCGCGCCATACGCCAGCCCCAGCAGCGCCGCCCCGATCGCGACCGAGAGCACGCTCCCCAGCGCGCAGGACAACAACATCGCGAGCGTTGCCAACAGCACCAGCTGGCTCGCCCGCACCGCGCCGTAGCGGTGGATGAACCCGGGCGACAACAAGGCCGAAATGATGCCGACACCATAGACGGTCGAAATGAAAAAACCCACCAGCGTGCCGGGCACCTGCAGATCCTGCGCAATGGCCGGAGCGGCGGCCGGAAACGAATAGGCCGCCATCGTGGCGAGGCTCTGCGTGGCCAGCGTTGCGAGCAAAGGCCAGGTTGGAAAACGCAAGGGTTCGCCGGGCGCGGCGGGAGAAGTCACCGTGGGAACTGCCCCTTGATTGCGGCTTGACGGCCGGGCGCGGCGCGAAAGGGCGTCCGGCGATCGGTTCTCCGCCTCCCCGCCACGGAAAAAATGCTGCCGCCCTGCCGTTCAACCGCCACGTGCGGCTTGCCTTTCCTTCGCCAGCCGCGTCTCGACAATGCGCGCGAACACGCTCGCGCCCAGGGCAAGCGCGCCATCGTTGAAATCGTACGCGGGGTTGTGCACCTCGCACGCGCCCTCGCCGGCGCCATTGCCGATATTGAAGTAGCAGCCTGGCACCTGTTCCAGCATGAACGAAAAATCCTCGGAAGCGACGATCAGATTCGGATTGCGGTTTACGTTCTCGCCGCCAACCACTTCGGCGCACACGCCCGCTACAAATTCCGCTGCCTGCGCGTCATTGACCGTGGGCGCAAAGGTCAGGCGAAAGTCGAGTTCCGCCGTGGCGCCGAAGGCCTCGGCAGTGCCCTTCACCACGCGCCGCATGGCGGTTTCGACCAGCGTCATCACTGCCGGCGTGAACGCGCGCACCGTGCCCGCGAGCTGCGCCGTCTGCGGAATCACATTGTAGGCGTCGCCGCCGCTGATCCGGGTCACCGACAGCACCGCGGCATCCAGCGGCCGCACATTACGCGAGACGATGCTCTGCAGGGCAATCGCAATGTGCGAAGCCACCAGCACCGGATCGATGCCGGCCTCCGGCCGCGCGCCATGCGCGCCCTTGCCGGTGACATGGATGTCGAAAAACGCGCCGCCCGCCATCATCGGCCCGGCCCTCACCGCAAACTGGCCCAGCGGCAGACCGGGCCGGTTGTGCATGCCGAAAATGGCATCACAGGGAAATTTCTTGAACAGGCCGTCCGCGATCATCGCGCGCGCGCCGCCCAGGCCTTCCTCCGCGGGCTGGAAAATGAAATTCACCACGCCGTCGAAGCGGCGCGTTTCGGCGAGGTATTTGGCGGCGCCCAACAGCATGGTGGTATGCCCATCATGCCCGCACGCATGCATACGGCCATCGTGCGTCGAGCGATGGGCGAAGTTATTCGCTTCGTGTACCGGCAAGGCATCCATGTCCGCGCGCAATCCCACTGAACGTGTGCCATTGCCGGCGCGCAGCACGCCCACCACCCCGGTTTTGCCGACACCGCGGTGAACCTCAAGGCCATATTCGCGCAGCTTTGCCGCGACGATGTCCGCCGTACGATTCTCTTCAAAGCCCAGTTCCGGATGCGCATGAAAGTCCTGCCGCCAGCGCGCCATTTCTTCCTGCATGCAGGCAATGGATTCGATTTCTGCCATGGGTTTCTCCGCGGTTCGCCACACTGATGCGCCAGACGACGTCAGGGTTTGGCGATGATAACGTCTTCGCGAACCATTCACGATCCGCGTGACCGCCGCGGCGCCGCTCAGAATTTTTCGCGCAACGTCATGTCGTGCATGCAGGCCCAATCCCGCGGACATCGATGCCGGGGGCCGGCAACACGGCGACATGCAGCAGTTATCTGCATGACCCCAGCGCGCTCAACCGGGCGGAGTTGCTGGCAGGCATACGTTTCAGGAAGTATTAATAAAAACAATAGGTTACATAATATCATTGCACGCAAACCGGGAGCAGCGCACGCAAGCCCTGCCGCATGCAAACGCGGATCGAACGCGTTGACGGTCAGCTTGCTAAAGTTGAAGTGGCACTGGCGCTCAGCGCCTGGACTTGATGTCCGGGGCAAGTGACACCCCCGCGCAGGACCGCTTCTTCGCATACCGTCCATCCCTTGCCGGCGCATCAACAGGGGAATGGCGCCATGTCTGCGGCACTGTCTTGAACCGTAGTCCGTGCAGGCACAACGTTATAGACTATTCGTCACCAACACCCGAAGGAGACCACCATGAAAGTCATCCGCTCCGCCCAACGCAAGACCAATACCGCATCGCCGGCCAACTTTACCGGAACCGTGCTTTCAGACGAAGTGGTGGCCGGCACAACGCCGTCCCGCATGCGCGCCTCGGTTGTTACCTTTACCCCTGGCGGCCGCACCGCATGGCACAGTCACCCGGTCGGCCAGACGCTGTTCTGCCTGTCCGGCGCAGGCCGCGTGCAGCGGGAGGGCGAGCAGGTTCAGGAAATCCGTGCCGGCGATACCGTCATCATCCCGCCGAACGTCCGTCACTGGCACGGTTCCGCCCCGGGCAAACTGTTTTCGCATCTCGCGATGTCGGAGCTGAACGACAAAGGTGAAGGCACGGCCTGGTTCGAGCACGTGTCAGACGCGGATTACAACGCCGCGCCATCGGCCGTAACCTGATTGCGGGCCGCGGCAGCGATCAGGCATGGCTGAAACGCTCGTGCTCCTTTTGTTCCGGCCCATGGACTAATCGAGACCGACGACCGTCATCCAGTAATGCGTTTTGCCCGTTGCGTCGACGTCGTAGGCGCGCACGAAATCGAGCCTGCCGTCCGCGCCGCAGCGAAATACCGACAACCTCGCCGATACCGTCTTCACGTCGTTGCCTTCGCGCACGTTCATCGGCTTGATGCTCGCGGTGACCATCAGGCGCCCGCCCGGATCAAAGGCAAACGTGCGCACGTGGAACGCGTGCGTGTCGGCGTGCTGAATGAGCCGGGGCTCGCCGGTCGCTGCATCGATGGCGAAGGCCGTGATCGTGTTCTCGCCGCCGCCGAAGACCTTCCTGCCGTTGAAATCGACCGTATGATCGGCGCGGTTCGCGATGTAAACGAAGCGCCCGTTCGGGTGCAGGTGGATGGTGCTCGGCTGCTGGCGGGGCCTGGCGTTGGCGCGATCATGGAGAATATCGCAGGTATATGCCGCTTCGGACTCGATGCGGTCCCCGGGCATGCGGAACATGTAGAGCAGGCTGCGCTTCTCGTCCGACACGTACATCCAGGGTTTCTCCGGATGAAAATCAACGTGACGCGGGCCGAAACCGTAACCGCCGTTGGGCGCGACCACCTGGGGATTCGACAGCACGCCGTTCTCGAAGGCAAAAGCCCGCAGCGCGCCCGGATCCTCGGCCTTGCCGTGTTCTGCCTTGTTGCCGCGGTCGACAACCACGACCGTGCGCCCCGACGGCGCCACCCTGACCTGGTGCGGATAGGGACCGAACTCGAGGCCCGCGGCCTGCCCGACTTGCGAACCCAGCGTGCCGTCGCCACGGATGCCGTGGATGGTCAGCCCGCTCTGCGGCAGATTGTGCGCGTTGATCGCGTAGTTGCCCGCCGGATCGAGACAGACGTTGACCGCGCGATGCGGCAGCGGCTGCGGCGATCCGTCGGGCGCAAGGCGGCCGGTCGCCGCGTCGATGCGGTACGCGCTGACGTGGTTCATGTCCGCCTTCAGCCCCGGGCCGCGATTGCTGGTGGTCAGGTATAGATGTGTGCGCGACGGATGCACCCATCCCTCTTGCACGAACGAAGGCGCGCGGATGGAACCGCGCGGTGTAAGGGTAGCGGCCTCGACATCCACGTCGTACTGCGTGACTTCGTCGTCGACTGCGCTGTAGAGCACTACTCTGGCGTTCACGATACCATCCTCCTCTGCATCCTGTTTACAGCGGCCTCACCCGCGCGGCCGATTCCCGGGACATCGCCTGCAAACGGCCCACCGGCCGGAAAATTGCGCGCCTTCGCCGGCACCGCTTGAATCAACGTCCCTCACTTGCCTTCGCGCGGCATCCTGGCATCGATCGCCACCTGGCGCCACTTCACGATTTCATCGCGCACGAACTTGCGCACTTCCGCGGTCGACCGCACTTCCACTTCGACGCCCATGCTGGTCAAAGTCTTCAGCGTCTCCGGCGACCGCATGTAGGCGGCGGCTTCCGCATACAATTTGTCGGTGACCCCTTTCGGGGTCCCGGGTGTGACAGCGATCGTGTACCAGTTGGCGGCATCGAAACCCTTCACCCCGAGTTCGTCCAGCGTGGGCAAATCAGGCAACATGGCGCTGCGCTTTAACGTTCCCATCGCGAGTGGCCTGAGCTTGCCGGTCTTGAAATGCGGTTGGGAGGGCAGGATGGGCGCGATGCTCGCGTGCGTCTGGCCGCCGATGACATCGACCAGGGCCGGCGCCGTGCCCTTGTACAGCACGATATTGAACTTTTGCCCTGATAGCGTTTGCAACAGCGCGGTGGCGAAGTACTGGAATCCGCCCGAGGTGCTGAAGATGACCTGGCCCGGCTTGCTCTTGGCGACGGCGAACAACGCCTTCGCTGAATCCACGGGCATCGACGGACCTACCGACAGCACAGTCGGCCCCGAGCCGAGCCCGATGATAAATTCGACAGCCGTTTGCGGATCATAGGGCAGCTTGCGAACAGCGGGATTCATGGCATAGGCGGCGGACAAAACGATCAAGGTATAGCCGTCCGGGTTCGCCTTCATGACATATTCAGTGCCGATCGCGCCATCGGCCCCCGGCCGATTGTCCACGATGAAGGTTTGACCCAGACGCGTGCCGAGATGGTTGGCAACCATGCGCCCCAGGATGTCGTTGGTGCCGCCGGGCGCAAAGGGCACGATCATCCGCACCGGTTTGGCGGGATAAGCCGACACCTCGGGTGCGACCGCGCCATGCGCCGACACGCAAGCACACAGCCCGGCCAGCGCCAAGGCAAATCGAACGCCACGTAGTGATCTCATCCGCTCCTCCGCCGCTGGTTATTTGGGCGCCGGGTCGACCGGCCGGACGCCCTCTTCGCAAAGCACGCGAATGCTGCCGCGAACTCGCGGGCCGCCGGACGCACCGCACCGATGCCGACAACAGCTATTCTAATTCCATTGGCGCCGACGTGCCGCCGTGCTCGAATTTGACGTGTCGCGCCGCGTCTGGCGTCCGAGGCGCTGGAAGCTCGACTCGATGGCTATGCGGAATACGACGCTGTCTGATTGCACGAGTTTCAACTTGATTGGATTTTCGATACACTGCGCACAGCGACAACCCTGAAGACAGGCTCTGCCATGCCGATCATCAATATCGACGATGTCCGAGTAGAAGAGTTTGGAACAGGCCGAACCTATCAGACCTTGGTGGGTGACGACAAAGGTTCCACGCCGGTTCGCATCGGCATCCAGACTTCACCACCCGGTTATTCCACCGGCACACACTCGCACCCGTATATGGAAGTGATTACCGTGATCGAAGGCACGGGCGAAGCGTGGATTGACGGCGAGGGGGACGCGATTTCGATTGGCCCGGGTTCAACCATTGTCGCGCCACCGAATACGGCGCATGGATTTCGAAATACAGGACAAACGCCGATGCGATCTTACGGAGTGCATGCGTCACCGACACGCATTACCCGTCGCGATGGATGAGTTTGCAGATGACCGTATAGACTGCGAAGCCCGTTGGCGGGGCGCAAAGCCGTTGAGTTTATGGGGCACGTGAACACCGGCACTCTCGTTACCACCCCTTCACCTTCACGCTGGCGAGCGCGCGCCGCTCTGGCCAGACTACCGCAAACATCAAACCCGGCAGGCCGATATGCGATATCTTCACACCATGGTACGCGTTTCCAATCTTGAGGAATCGCTCAAGTTCTTCGCGATGCTGGGCCTGCAGGAAGTGCGTCGCAGGGACAGCGAAAAAGGCCGCTTCACCAATGTGCACCTCGCGGCACGCGACGATGTCGGCGCCGCAGAGTCGGTTCACGCGCCGACGCTCGAACTCACCCACAACTGGGACCCGGAGAACTATGCGGGTGGACGCAATTTCGGCCACCTCGCGTTCGAGGTCGAAGACATTTACGAGATGTGCCAAACGCTGATGGCTAACGGCGTCACCGTCAACCGTCCCCCGCGCGACGGGCACATAGCCTTTATCCGCACACCGGACGGTATTTCCATCGAACTCCTGCAAAAAGGCGGGCACCTTGCGCCGCAAGAGCCATGGGTATCAATGAAAAATGTCGGAAGCTGGTAAGGTCTCGTAAGCGCCAGCCGTTTCCGGGTTAAAGCAACTGCCCTGGCCGTCCAGCGGCGCATCGTGGCCGACTACTGCCGGCCACCCCATAGCCCACCCACACAAGGAACCGCACCGCCGCTCGGCGGCGCGATTGCTCCCAATGACCGCGGCATAAGGCGCCGGGTGTCTCCACCCGTTGATTTCGAAACATGATCTTGCACGGCACATCGAGCCCATCGACGTTAACGGGTTGAGACGCCTAGTCCACCTTGGCACCGGATATCTGCACCTGCATCTTCAAGCGCTCGACTTCAAGAGCGACAAACTGCGTAAACGCGGCAGGCGAGCTGCTGATCGGCTCCTTGTCTGCTTCGAGCATGTGCGTCCTCACGCGCGGCTGGTTGACCACCTTGGCCAGCGCCGCGCTCATCTTGTTCACGATCTCGGGAGGCGTTTTCGCCGGCGCCGAGATACCACCCCATGATGAGGTCTCGTAGCCCGGCACCAGCGAGCCGATGACAGGCACGCCGCTCAGCAGCGGCGACGGCTTCCTGCCGCACACCGCGACCGCCTTGATCGCGCCGGAGCGGATATGCGGCAACACCTCGATCACTGGCGCGAAAATGACCTGAATCTCGCCGGCCAGCAGCGCCGTGGCCGCCGGCGCACCGCCCTTGTAGGCCACGTGCGACATATTGCCCTTGACCATATGATTGAACAGCGCGGCCGACAAGTGCTGCGAAGAACCGTGGCCCGCACTGCCGTAGTTCACCTTGTTCGCACTGTTGCGGATATGCGTGATGAACTCGGCGAGGCCGGCAACCGGCACGCTCGGGTGCACCACCAGCACGTTGGACGACGAATATGTTTGCGACACGTGGTTGAAGTCGCGCAAGACATCGAAGCGCATGTTCTTGTACAGGCTGCGGTTTGCAGCCATGGTCGCGCCGGACACGAGGTAGGTATAGCCGTCGGGCGTGGCCTTCGCCACCAGTTCCGCCGCGATATTGCCCGCGGCACCGGGGCGATTGTCCACCAGCGCCACCTGTCCGAGAATGGGCCGCAGGGCCTCTGCAACGACGCGTGCCGTGAGGTCGGTGCTGCCGCCGGCCACAAACGGCACCACCAGCCGGATTGGCCGCGTCGGCCACTCAGCGGCGGCAAACGCCACCTGCGTCGACAACACCAGCGTGCCGATTGCCACACCAATCACTTTAAGCATCATGGTCTCCCGGGCTATTGCTGCGGTATGTTGGCTTCCTTGATCACCTTGCCCCAGCGCGCGATTTCCGCACGGATGAACTGGCCGAATTCCTCGGGCGTCTGCGGCGAGACGTCCACGCCCATCTCTCCCAGTCGCTGATGGATTTCCGGCACGCGCAGCACTGTGGTGAAGTCTTTATGCAATTTGGCGAGCACCGGTGCCGGCGTGGCCGCGGGCGCGCATACGCCATACCAGGAGTAGACCACGTAATCCAGCACGCCCGCTTCGCGCATCGTCGGCACCGCCGGCAACAGCACGGCACGTTGCGAGCCGGTGGTGGCAAGCGCCCTCAGGCGGCCGGTTTGTACCGGCGACTGGATGGACGGCAGATTCGAAATATTGAAGGGAATCTGGCCGCCGATGGTCTCGGTAATGCCCTGCGCCGCAATCTTGAACGGCACATGCGCGACGTCGATTTTCACCAGCAGCTTGAGCAGCTCCATCGACAGTTGCGGCGATTCGCCGACCATGCCGGCGGCGTAGCTCAGCTTGCCGGGGTGTTGGCGGGCATAGGCAATGAACTCCTTGACCGTGCGGATCGGCACCGACGGATGCGCGGTCAAGACGTTGGGGGTGGTGCCAATGCGGGTGACCGCCGCAAGATCGCGCATCTGATCGTATGGCACCTTCGCGTACAGCGACAGCGCGATCGCGCTGGAGGCGATATTGCACTGGATCAGCGTGTAGCCATCGGGCGGCGACTTGGCGACAAAGGCTGTGCCTAGCGTGCCGGCGACGCCCACGCGGTTTTCGACTACGACCTGCTGGCCCCAGCTGCGGCTGAGACGATCCCCGAGCAATCGCGCGACAAAATCTGGGGCGGCACCCGCGCCGAAGGGCACCACATAGCGTACCGGCTTGGCCGGATAGCCGGACGCGCCCTGCCCGCGGACGGCAGGGGCGCCGCCGCACAGGGCAACCACCAAGGCCACGGCGGGCCACCGCAAAAACGTGCTGCTGGCTTCGATGCGGCTGCGCATCACCGACTCCGCTATTCCGGCAACCGCGTCGACTGCCAGGTCACCATCTGCCAACGTCCGCCCTTGTTGGCGTAGACATCCGTAAAGCGCACGCCGAAGCTGTTCGGCTTGCCGTTGGAATTGACGCTGATGCGCGCAATCCCGGTGAGCACCACGGCATCGCCGCAATCCTGCGCCTTGACCTCCGACGGCACCACGGACGTGTAGACCGTCGTGCCCGACGCCATCGCCGCGATCAGGCTCTGCTTGGTGTCCTGCCGCGCGGAGGAATGGGTGTATACCAGGTCGTCGGACAACAACATATTGAGTGTCCCGGCATCCCTCTGGCCCATCGCCGTCATGCGCTTTTTGTCGAGATCGATGATCATTTGCCCATTACCCGCCATGTCGTTCTCCTTGTGTCTGCGTTGTCGTGCCTGTCAGTTCCCGCTTACTGCGGTTCCATGCCCGCCAGCTTGAGCGCTGACTTCCAGATGCCCAATTGCTCCTTCATGTAAGCGGTGAGCGCTTCCGGCGTTGACGAGCGCGGCATGAAGCCCTGCTTTTGCATTTGCTCCCGCACCGCGGGCTGCGCAAGGATCGCTACCATTTCCTTGTTCATGCGCGCGACGATGGCGCGCGGCAGATCCGCGGGGCCGACCAGCGCGAACCACGGACCGATCGGAAACTTGCCCTGACCGGCCTCCGGGAACGACGGCACGTCGGGCATCAGCGGGCTGCGCTCGGGCAGCGTCGTCGCCAGCACCCGCAGTTTACCCTCCTTCACGTGCGCGGCAACGGTGGTGACAGTACCATTCATCAGATGCAGGCGGCCGGAGAGCAGGTCGACGATGGCATCAGGCTCTGACTTGTAGGGAACGGACAGCATCTGGATGTCGTTCTTCTTCGCGAACAAGGCAGTGGCAACCAGCGCGTAGGTGTTGGCGGACGCGTAATTGAGCTTTTTCGGGTTCGCCTTGGCGTAGGTGACCAGCTCGGCAATCGTTTTCACCGGCAGCGATGGATGAACCACGATGAAAAACGTGTTCTCGCCGATGAAGCTGACCGGGGTGAAGTCCTTCAGCACATCATACGGCGGTTCCTTGCGGATATTGGGCACCACCGCCAGCGGGCTGTTGGTGCCGTAGAGAAAGGTGTAGCCATCGGCGGCGGCGCGTTTCACCTCCAGCCCGGACAGCGCGCCGTCGGCGCCCGGCTTGGGAACAACGACGATCGGTTGGCCGAGCAACTGCGACAGCGCCTGCGCGTTGATGCGCGCCAGCGCGTCGCTGGCCGAACCCGCCCCGAACGGAATGACAAACCGGATCGGCTTGACCGGATAGGCGTCGCCCGCTCCGGAGCGCTGCGCGTGGCCTGCCGCCGGCAAAAAAAATAATGCAGCCATCACGACTGCAATCCGCATGTGCATCGAACATCTCCTCTGTTTTTTGGATTGGCCATACCCGGTGCGAATGGCGCGCGCATGCATTGACACTTGCATGCCCTTGCGCGTGGCATGCGTCCGCCGCCCGTGGTGGGCGCAAGACTACGCCGCCGGCGCAGCCGTTGCAACCGCAAGCCGTGTCCGCGGATCAGTGCTCTGCGCGCAGCCTGATCAAGGCAAGATCAAGCGCCGCGCGGGTATGGCGCTGCGCGGCGTCGGCGTTGCCCAGCTTTTCATGCAGCTGTGCCGCCGCCAGATGCGCGTCGTGGCTGGCCTCCACCGCAAGACTGGCATCGACATAGTTCTGCGCCTTGCCCCACAACCCCTGCAGCATGCACAAACGCCCCAGCGTCAGCAACAGGGCCGCGTCGCCCGGATGCCCCTGCAGCCAGCGCTCGGCGCGCTGGATGTGCGCCGATGCGTCGCCGCCCGCACAATCGGCATAAAGGCCCGCCAGCTCGCTGTCCCAGTCGCGCTCAAGACTGCGTTCGATCAGCTGCGCAGCGCTGGGCCCCGCCTTCAACGCAATAAACCCTTCGGCAGCGGCGCGTGCCACGCGCGCGTCGCGGCGCAGCGGCTCCGGCACTTTGCGCCAGGCGTCTTCCAGCGACGTCACATCGGTGCTTTGCCGCCGCAGGTGTTCGGCCAGCGCGCGGCAGCGCAAATCCCGCGCCTGCGCGGCATCGAACACTTTACGTCTCTCAAGTTGGTCGATCACCGCCAGCGACTTCTCCCACGCCTTGGCCTGTTGCAGCGCCTTCAGTTCCAGGCGCAGGCCGGCGGTATGCTTTTGCGGCATCGCCTGCAGCGCGGTCAGCGCATCCGCCGCGCGGCGCTGTTCCAGCAGCATGTCGGCTTCGGTGATGATTTTCATGATGTCGTCGCCCGGCAGATGCTTCGCGCCCTGCGCGAGATAGGCGTCGCGGCGCTCCGGCGCGCGCAGTTCGTGCGCGGCACGCGCGGCAAGCATGGCGGCAAGGCCGGGATCTTCGCCCAGTTCCATCGCCAACGAGGCGGCTTTCTCGGCGCGTGCAAAACGGCCCGAGAAATAATCGTGCAGCGCCCCGGTCAGCGCGTCATGGCCCTTGCGCTGGCGCCGCGCCTGCCGGTAGCCACGCACGTTGCGCGGCATCGCGACCATCGCGGCAATCAGCCGCAGGCTCAGGTAGCCCAGCACAAACGCGGCCAGCAGGATGGCCGCCACCAGCACCAGCGACAGTTCGATGCGGTGCGGCGGCAGCACAATCTGCACATAGCCCGCACTGGCACGCACGCCCAGGGCCACCAGGCCCACGGCAAGCGCCAGCGCAGTCAGAATCCAGAGCAGGGATTTCATCGTGATCTTGCCGGATGTACAATTAATTTATTGTTTAAAATCAAATACTTACTTGCTTTCGCGGGCCGTGGCCGGCGACGCCGTGCGCAGCGCGGCCAGGGTAACCGACAAATCCGGCAATTCAATGCTGATGGCGGATTTTTGCAACGTGGTCAGCGATGACTGCGCCACCGCCACACTTTTTTCACGCACATCGAAGTAGCGCGCGATCCAGTCCTGCGCCGCCTTCAGGTCGCTGCGGAACGTGGCCTGATCGCGCGTGAGCAGCGCCACGCGCGCGGTCAGCAGGCGCAGCTTGAGGTTCTCGCGCAGAAAATACGCCTGCGCGGGCGCGATCAGCGGCACGCCCGCCTCACCCACGCTTTGCACGCGCACCATCTGCCGCAGGTCCGACCAGACGTCACGCCAGAAACGCTTCCACGCGCTGGCGCCCTCGGCGATCGCGATTGCCTTCTGGTCCATGCCGCTGGTGGCCTGATCGAGGGCAGCCTCCGGCGTTGCGCCTGCCCCGTCCGTTACGCGCGTTTCCGCGGCCAGCGGCAGCTTGTCCACGGCCGCAACCAGCGTATCGATACGCACGCTGAGGCCCACGGTATCGACGTAGGGCGCCGCCTTAAGCCGCGCGATGTCGTCATTGATCGCCTTGCGCAGGGCGAGCAGTTGCGGCCGGTTCATGTGCTGCATGCGCGTGTCGGCCGCCTGCAGCGCGATCAAGGCGGCCCTGACGTTGCCGGCCAGTTGCAATTGCTGGTTGGCCACCAGCAGCGTTTGTTCAATTTCAGCGAACGCCCATTCGTCGCGGTTGCGCGATAAATCCTGATACAGCGCCTCCAGCGCTATCTGCTGGCTTTGCGATTCGGCCAGTTTGCTTTCCAGCACGCCGAGCTTCACCGACGCTTCGCGCGTCGCCTCGCGGATCTGGTCGCCGGCAATGCGCGCCGCGCGGCTTTGCGCGTCCGCATCGGCCAGCCGCCGCGCCACATCCTGGCGCAGACTCTCGCTTTCGTGCCGGCTGGTATACGTCTGCCACGCGCTCAGGCCGAGTGCCGCCAGCGCGATCAGCGCCACCACGCCCAGCCCGATGCCGCCGCGGTTTGCCGCGCGCGCGCGCGCCGGCAGCGACGACGGTTCAGCGGCTGCGGGCGCTGCAGGCGGTGGCAATTCACTCATGGCGGGCGGGTGCGTAGGCAGGCGTGGGGAAGCCGTGAGTATGCCCCGGCAACGGCAACTGACTCAACTGTTAACGCGCCGTACCACCGCCGCCAGCAATGCCGCATCACCGGTGACGGTTTCTTCCACGCACGTCATCCCCATCGCACGCGCGGCCGCCGCGATGCGCGGATGCGGCACGATGATCGGCGTAGCGCGGAGTCTGGCCGTGCCTGCCTCGCCGAGCCGGTCACAAAACCGGCGCAGGCCTTCGCTACTGGTGACGATGACCGCGGCCACTTCGCCGCGCGCCCACGCCTGTAACAAAGGCAATCCATCCCACGACGGCGCGACACGCCGGTAACAGGCCACGGTTTCCACGCTTGCGCCGCGCGCGATCAGGGCATCGCGCAACAACTCGCGCCCGCCGTCGCCGCGGAAAATCACCACGCGCTTGCCGCCGACGTTCTGCAAAAAGCGGGTGGCGAGCAGCGATTCACTGTCGTGGCGCGCGTTGTCCGCATCCGGCGCAATCACCTCGCGCACACCGAACGCCTGCAACGCGCGCACGCCGCCGGGCCCGATCGCCGCGCAACGCAGGTCCGCGGGCAACACGCGCAGCGCCACAATGCGCGCCATCGCTTTGTGCACGGCAGTGGGACTGATGAAGATCGCCAGCGCAAAATCGTGCAGCCGGTCGATCACTGCGTCGAGCGCGGCGGGATCCGCCGCATCAAGGATCTCCAGCGCCGGATACAACAGCGGTACGCCGCCGGCTTCGCGGATCAGCGCCGCCAGCCGCTGCGATTCGCCCGCCGGGCGGGTGATCACGATACCGCGTCCGGCAAGCGGCTGCGCGCTGCTCATGAGATGCGGACCGCCGCTTGTGCGCGGTGGCCGCCGGGTGCATCAGCGCGCCGGCAGCGTAGCATTACTGGAAACGGATAGCGCATGTCCCCTGGCCGGATGTTGATTCCTTGCGGTGTCGCAGTAGTGGATCGCGGCGCCGTGCGCGATCCACAAGGGCAGTGACTGCGCGGCGGAGCTGGCAAATCACCCGCAGACGCAGCGCCGCCCGCAGCGGCACTATAGCAGGCGTGGGGCGCCGCGCAGACGCTGATAATGCTGTAGCACCTTTGGCACGTAGTCCCGGGTCTCGCGATAGGGCGGAATCTGATGTCCATACTGGATCACGGCCTGTTCACCGGCGTTGTAGGCCGCCAGCACCAGGCGCAAATCGTTCTTGAACAACGCCAGCAGATCGGCAAGATAACGCACGCCGCCCTCGATGTTCTGGCGCGGGTCGAAGGCATCGGCGACGCCCAGCCGCTGCGCGGTGGCGGGCATCAACTGCATCAGCCCGCGCGCACCTTTGGGCGACACCGCCCGTGGATTGAAATTCGATTCCACCTGAATCACCGCCTGCACCAAAGCCGGCTCGACACGATGCCGCGCGGCCGCCGCCTGGATCAGCGGCTGCAACGCGCCCGCGCCCACCGCGGCATCGGTGGCCACGGCTGCAGCGGGCTTGGGCTCAATGAGCACCAACCGATAACGCGCATCGCTGGGTGTGTTGGTGAAGTGCTGCACACCATTCTCGTCGGTAAAGGCGTAGATGTCGGCTCGCACCGGCGCCGCGCAAGTCAGCAGCAGCGCGATCGTCGAGGCATGCAGGGTTTGCAGCAGCTTCATGGGTTCGAGAGGTTACCGTGGTAATCCTGCGGCGTCAAAATTATACGCGCAGGCCGTTTCTAAAAATACAAATAAAATCAATAAGTTAGTGTATTCTATCAAGTGCGCAGCCAAAAAGGAGCCGGTCGCCGCGGCGCGATGGCGGATCGTGTGCTCAACATCGTTTGGGGGCAAGGATCATGACCTTCCCCTGAACACGTTATCCTTAATCGCCCCTGCTTCCTGCGTCACTGTCACATTGGTTTGCGGCGGGGGTCGGGGCCGTCGCGTTGCGCGATATAGGATTGCACGCGGTGCGCCAGCTCCGGCGTGTAGATGACGATCCGCCCCGTCGCGGTGCGATCATTGAGTATGCCGGCCACCTGCGATTGATATTCAATGATCAGCCCCTTCGCATTCCACACGTAATTCGGCGACGTACCAACCACCTGTCCGGTTTGCCGATTGACCCATTGCGCGGTGGCTTGCCGGGACGGCTTTCCGTATTTTTTCACCAGCATCGCCAGCACTTCCTGGTACTGCCAGGCCCATGTGCGCACCGTCAGCATGTGCAGCATTTCCCCTTTGTCGATATAGACGGTGACGCCTTGAGCCAGACGCGTGTCATAAATCTGGTCGTTGATGCCCAATGTTCCGAAATGGATGCCGATCTTGCGGTAGTCACTCGCGTCCATGTCATTGAAGTAGCCAACCAGCGCTTCGAGGCTGGTGCCCAGCATGCTAAGGCAATAGGGCTTGCCGGCTGGCATCAACGGCGCGTCGCTTCGTAAATTTTCGTTGCACTTGAAGATGCGCGGCGGCAGCGGTGCGCCGACCAGCAGGCCGAATATGGCGCGTGGATCGCCTGCGGCTGCCGCCACAGCGCTCTCCCGCTGCCCGGAGCGCTGCATGGCATCCTTGTAGCATCGTTCGACAATGGCCTGGGTTTCATCGTCCGCCCACACCCGGCCTTTGACGGAAGCCTCGCACTTCATTCTGGCCTCCAGAGATCGGCGTCCCTCAAGCGCCGCCGGATTACTCTCGTTGATCGTGACCACGGGCGCTGCACGGGCGGCCTGCTCAAACGCCCTTTGCCGTTCGTCCAGACTCATCGGCGGCGCGCTTGAAGCCGCCGCCGTTTGCCGCGGCGGTGCCGCATCAAGTACCTGCGCGTAGCCGCCGGCTTGTCCCAACTGCTGAACAAGACCATTGGCTTGTGCACGCATCGCGGGTGTCGCGCGCGCGCTGCGTTCCTGGTAGAGATTTGCTATGGCCTTGTTACTTGGCGCCCGAGCGTAGGCCTGCGTGTAAAGCGCAAGCGCAAACGTTTCATTTCTGGGAACGCCGTTGCCCGCTTCGTACAAAGCACCAAGATTGGCGGCCGCTGGTGCATTGCCTTGCTCGGCGGAACGGCGATACCAATAGGCCGCTTGCGCAGCATTCATCGCAACGCCGCGTCCATCCTCATAAAAGCTGCCCAGCTGACCCTGGGCAATGGGGTCGCCGAGGGCTGCTGCCCTGCCATACCATTCGGCCGCAGTTTGCAGATTCTGCGTCACGCCCTTGCCGTCCCGGTACAACATTGCCAGCAGCGTTTGTGCCCTGCGATCCTGCTGCTCGGCCAGCGCTGACCAGATTTGCGCGGCTCGCGCAAAGTCTCCACTGGCATAGGCGGCCTGCCCGTCGCTGACGCGCTGCGCGAAGGCGGCAACGGGCGCGGCGCAAAGGAAAACCGCCATCACCACGGCGAATTTAGTCATTGAACCACGCATGGCGTGCTCCCTCTACTGGCAATAAAAGGACGGGCACGGATGGAACAGCAAGTACCGGCGTTTGGGGTGGCCTCATGCCCCGGCCTGCCCACGTACTCATCGAAATCCCAAAACTTATCGTAGCCGAAAATTTGCAATTTGCATATCTGACCGTAACTGCGCTCGCTGTTGCGTCACGTACAAGCACATACGCGGGAATGTAATGCAAAATCCTTGTAAGCCACCCCTCAGCCGTCCTGCAGCCCCGCGAGTATTTCATCAGCGCCCATCCCCTTGAGTTGCGCCGCGAGTGCCGTCCCCAGCGCTTCGGCATCGGCTGCATCGCCTTCGCGCTCGGCGCTGACGTGGCGGGAACCGTCGGGCGCGCCGACAAAGCCGCGCAGACGGAGGCGCGCACCGTTGATTTCGGCATAGCCGCCCAGCGGCACGTTGCAGCTGCCGGCGAGTGCGCGTGACAAGGCGCGCTCTGCCTGCACGCAGGCCGCGGTGGGCGCGTCATGCAGCGGTGCGAGCAGTTTCAATACGTCCGCCCGATCGTTGCGGCATTCGATGGCGAGCGCGCCCTGGCCCACTGCGGGCAGCATGGCTTCAGGCGCGAGCACGGCGCGGATGCGGCTTTCGAGTTGCAACCGCTGCAGCCCCGCCGCGGCGAGGATGATCGCGTCGTAGGCGCCGTTGTCGAGCTTGCGCAGTCGCGTTTGTACGTTACCGCGCAGCGGTTCGATTACCAGATGGGGATACTTCACCCGCAACTGGCTTTCGCGGCGCAAACTGGAGGTGCCGACACGCGCGCCGTTCGGCAACGCTGCGAGTGAGTCGAACTTGCCGGAAACCAGCGCATCGCGCGGGTCGGCACGCGCCAGGATCGCCCCCAGCGCGAAGCCGTCCGGCAGTTGCATCGGCACATCTTTCAGCGAATGCACCGCAATGTCGGCGCGGCCTTCGGCAATCGCGGTTTCCAGTTCCTTTACGAACAAGCCCTTGCCGCCGATTTTGGACAGCGAACTGCCGAGATTGCGGTCGCCTTCGGTGGTCATGCCGAGGATGGTCACATCGAGCCGCGGATATAATGCGCGCAACCGCGACTGCACATGCTGCGCCTGCCACATCGCCAGCAGCGACTCGCGCGAGGCGATCACCAGACGCGCGGGCGTGACATTCGGGTTATCAACTAACATGTTGATTTTAAATGGTTATTT
>CADECM010000002.1:0-15137 GCA_902825845.1 uncultured beta proteobacterium | reverse complement strand
ACCCGCCGCCGAGCCTGTCGTTGGTCTCACCATTGCGGATTTCTATGGTTCGTATCTCGAGCGCGCCATTGAACAGGGCCTTGCCAAGGTTCGCGAGTCCAGATAGCAGGCGCTCGCCGCTCCTGATTTTCGGACATACAATACGCAACTGTAGCTAAGGGAAACACCGCGCACGGCGGGGTGAAATGTTTTCTGAAAACACCACAAAGTCGTAACACCTTCCAGGGAGAAACAATGAAAACGCTGCTGCTTTCATGGCTGTCGCTGCTGCTGTTGGGCAGTGCCGGCGCGCACGCGCAGTCCGCGCAGGATCTGCTCAATGACGGCAAGAACACCGACAACGTCGTTACCTACGGCATGGGCTACGACCACAAACGCTACAGCCCGCTGCGGCAAATCACCACGGCGAACGTCAAACGCCTGGTGCCGGTGTGGAATACGTCGCTGTCGAACCTGCTGGGCGAGCAGGCGCAACCGCTGATTTATGAAGGCGTGATGTATGTCACCAACGCGGCGTGGACCTTTGCCATCGATGTCGCCAGCGGCAAACAACTGTGGCGCCACGAGGTGAATTACGAACCGGACACGCCACGCGTGGTGTGTTGCGGCGTTTCAAACAAGGGCCCGGCCATTTACAACGGCAAGCTCTATCGCACCACGCTGGATGCGCACGTGCTGGCACTGGACATGAAGACCGGCAAGCAGGCGTGGAAGCACAAGTTCGCCGAGTGGAAGGACGGTTATTCCTCCATCGTTGCGCCGGTCATCGCCAACGGCGTATTGATCACGGGCATGTCGGGCGCGGAGTTCGGCGTGCGCGGCTTTCTCGACGGCTGGGACCCGGAAACCGGAAAACAACTGTGGCGCCGCTACACCGTCCCCGGCCCCGGCGAAAAAGGGTATGAAACCTGGCCACAGGACGGGGTGGCCTACAAGCGCGGCGGCGCGACCACCTGGGTAACGGGCTCGTACGACCCACAACTCGATCTGACCTACTGGGGCACCGGCAACACCGGGCCGTGGAATGCCAAGTACCGTCAGGGCGACAGCCTTTACGCGGCCAGTGTAATTGCCGTGCGTCCGAAAACCGGCGAGATCGCGTGGCACTATCAATACACGCCTGACGACACCTACGACTACGACGGGGTAAACGAACACATCATCGCCGACATCCGCATCGACGGCGAAATGCGCAAGGTGCTGCTGCACGCCGACCGCAACGGATTCTTTTATGTGATCGACCGCGCCAATGGCAAGCTGATCAAGGCCTTCCCCTTCGGCAAGGTCAACTGGGCGACGCACGTCGATCTCAAGACCGGACGGCCGGCTGAAACCGACGTGCGCAAGCGCCTGCTCGCCGGCGAGGAAGTCGAACTGTGGCCCGCCTACGGCGCGAAGAACTGGGCGCCGATGGCGTTCAACCCGAAGACCGGCCACGTTTACTTCAACACCATACACAATCCGCAGATGGTGAAGCTGGTGCCGGTCGAATACAAGCCAGGCGCGCGTTATACCGGCGTGCAGGGCCGCGCCTTTCCGCGCGCCAAGGGCGAGGAAACCGAAGGCTGGCATACCGCAATGGACCCGCTCACGGGGAAATTCAAATGGCGCATCCCCATCCCCCAATACCCGACGCAGGCGGGCATGCTCGCCACCGACGGCGGTCTGGTGTTCACCGGCCGCATGACCGGCGAGTTCATCGCCTTTGACGAAGCCAGCGGCAAAATCCTGTGGCAGTTCCAGACCGGCTCGGGCATCAACGCGCCGCCGATCACCTACACCCACAAGGGCGTGCAATACATCACCGTGCTGTCCGGCATCGCCGGCGACTCGCGCGGGCGCCGTGGGCGGGCGACGGTGCCGGCGGGCGGTTCGGTATGGACATTCGCATTGATGCCCGAGTAAACCCCACTGACACGGATTTGCGCGTAAGCTCACGCCTTGCGTGTGAGTCGTTGTCTGCGTAAATCCGCGTTAATCTGCGCGCAAAGCGCTTTTGAGTTTTATTCATGATTCGCAGGCATCGCAAATGACCCCAGGCACACATGTGGCCATCGTCACCGGCGGCGCACGCGGCCTGGGTAGAACCATGGCGCTGGGCCTGATCGAGCACGGCGTATCCGTGCTCGCGGTCGATCGTGATCAGGCGCCGCTGGATGAATTGGCGCGGAATGCCGCCGGCGCAAAAGCGCGCCTCGCCACGCTCGCTCAGGACCTCACCACGGCTGACGCTGCTCAGCGTGTCGAGCAGGCCGCGCTGGATACCTTTGGCTGCATCGACATTCTGATCAACAACGCCGGCATGGGGCAGTCGGTGCTGTGGCCCAACCACTGGCGCGAGCCACTGCGCTTCTGGCACATCGACCTCGATCAATGGAAGCAGTTCTTCGAGATCAACACCCATGCGCTTTTGATGATGTCGCAGCGCGTGCTGCCGCATATGGTGAAGGCGCACCGCGGCCGCATCATCAACGTCACCACCAGCCTCGGTTCGATGTTGCGCGCGGGTTTTGCGCCGTATGGCGCGTCCAAGGCCGCGGCCGAATCGCTGAGCCGCATCATGGCTGCCGAACTCGCCGGCACCGGCGTTACTGTTAACGTGCTGGTGCCGGGCGGGCTCACCAATACCGCCGCCAACCCGGGCGCGCCATTCGACCGCTCGAAAATGATTCAGCCCGAGGTGATGCTGCCGCCGCTGCGATGGCTGATTTCGGATGCGGCGGCGGACGTGACGGGACAGCGCTTCGTTGCCACGCGCTGGGATACCGCGTTGCCGCCGCACGAGGCCGCGCAGCGTGCGGGCGCACCGGCGGCATGGTCCGACGAGGGCAGCAAGCCGCTTGAGCCGGAGCGCACGGCTTGATCGTCGCGGCCAGCCGACGGCAATCGCTCGGGTATGCGCGCGGCCCCCTCGCGCGCGCCAACGTTATCGACCCATGAGTCTGCGCCACTGGGCCGCCGCAGCGTGCCTGATCGCCATGCTGCCTGCCGCGCATGCATGGCAGACAAACCCTTCCCTGCCGTGGTCGGTCACCACCGTGGTCACCCGCACCAACGACAGCGGGGAAACGGTGTACACCACCCTTGCCGTGCGCATTCCGGCAGGCGTGCCCATCCGGCATCTGGTGTTGTACCCGTCGCCCAACGGCCGCCGGTTTCTGAACACGGCCGGCGGCAATATCGCGCTGAACCTGATCGGCCCCTGGGTGCGCACGGCGCAATCGCTCAACGCACGCGGCATCGCCGTGGCATTTGCCGATGCGCCCAGCGACGCGCAAGGCAGGGAAATCGGCATGCGCCCGCCGGCCGAGGTCAGGCGCGACCTGCGCGCCGTAGTCGCCGCGCTGCGACAATCCCACCCGGATGTTCCAGTGCATCTGGGGCTGTTCGGCAGTGCGGCCGCGCCGGTGCTCGACATTGCTTCCGGCATTGCGGGCGTGGCCCGCATCGCAGTGGTCAGCGGCGCGTTCCTGAACGCGCGCGTGAGCGATTGGCGCAGTCTGAAGCAGCCTGTGCTGCTGCTGCACGCGCCCAGTGCAAGCTGCGCGGCGACGCCATTCATCGAAGCGCAGTTCGTCGCCCTGCACAACGGCTTCTCGCTGGTGCAAGCCGGCTACGAAAAGCCGGCGCCCGGCCTGGATTGCGATCTCGAAAGCCAGCATATCCTGAGCGGGCTTGAAACCGAGTTTGCGGACACGATGCTGCGCTTTTTCGAGGGCACGGCGGCGCCCAAAACCATCGGCCATCCCGCACCGCCCGTCGCATGGCGTGAACAGTGCGTCACCTACCCGGCGCCCGGACTGTTCGGTGTCAACCAACTGGAGTTGACGCTGCTGCTGCCGCACGGTGCCGGACCGTTTCCGGTGATCGTGTTCAACCACGGGGACATGGACATCGATTCCGCCTACGTGCGCAAGCGCCAGCGCGTGCGCGAACTCGGCGTTGCGGTGGAATTCCTGCGCCAGGGTATCGCGGTGGCCGTGCCCGCGCGGCGCGGCATGGGGATGTCGGAAGGCAATTACCCCGGCGGATTCGCGCGTTACGATGGCGACGCCACCTACAAGGCGCGGGTGCATGCGCAGGATATTCTGCCCGCGCTCGATTATCTGAAAACACGTCCCGAGATCGACGCGCAGCGCATCATTCTGAGCGGCCATTCCGCCGGCGGGTTCAGCGCGAGCTACCTCGCCAGCACGAAGCCGCCTGGCGTGATCGGCGTGATCAATTTTTCAGGCGGACGCACCGACGCCGTGCTATCCGAAGGCGCCGCGGAACTGAACCGGATGATGGTCAGCGCCTTTGCGGAACTGGGCAAAACCACGCGCGTGCCATCGCTGTGGGTGTTCGCGCAAAACGATTCGCGCTATTCGCCCACCACCATTCGCGCCTCGCACGCGGCCTTCGTTGCTGCCGGCGCCAATGCAAAGCTTGTGCTCGGCACGCCTACCGCCGATGACGGCCATTTCATCTATCACCATCCCGCACTGTGGCGCGATGCGCTGCGGGGTTTCCTGAGTGAAATCGGAGTCGCGCAGCAGCAGGTAGCGGTCGGTCAGTAGGCGCGCCGCGGCCTACCCGCGCGGCACGGATTCCAGCAGCGCCGCCAGTTCCTGCTTCCAGAATTTCGCCTGCCCGGTGGTGCCGTGTCCCGCGGTTTGTTCGCTCGCGGGAATGATCATTGCGCGGCCGTTTTTCACGCGCTGGATTTCACGCTGCAGCAGCGGCGGCTCCGGCGGATTGCGCTCATCGTCGGCGGAATTGATGGCGAGCAGCGTCGCCTTGATGTGTTCCAGTCCCGGCGCGGGGTTGTAGTCACGGGAACCTTCCCAGCCGTAGATGAAGTCGTTGGCATCCGCGTCTAGCGGTGCCGCCAGGCGCGCGGCGAGCGCCTTGTCGGTGGCCTCGCGCGTGGACGCCGCCTTGTAGTGGCCGTAGTTGCCGCCGTTGGTGGCGATCATGTAAAACGCCGCGGCAAACTGCGCGCTCTTCGGCTGCGTCTTGTAGTCGCCGTTCATCCACGCCGGATCGTTCTTGATCGACTCGACGATGAAGCGCCGCATCATCCAGTTGCGCCCCGACATCTCCGTCGGCAGCGCGCCCATCGGCACCGCGATATCCATCATGTCCGGATACTTCTGTGCCCACAGCCACACGTGCATACCGCCCATGGAGTTGCCGATCAGCAGGCGCAAACGCTTGACCTTGAGATGCTCGGTCACCAGCCGGTATTGCGCCAGAATCTGATCGTCGTAGTTGTAGCGCGGAAATTTCATGCGCAGCCCGTCGGAAGGCTTGCTCGACTTGCCCACGCCCAGCGCATCCGGCAGGATGATGTAGTAGCGGCTTGCATCCAGCGGCTGACCCGGCCCGAATAACTGGCCGCCGAAATTCGCATTCAGCAGGTTGGTGCCGGAGCCGGTGGTGCCGTGCAGAATCAGCACCGGCTCGCCCTTCGGATCGCCGACGGTGGTGTAGTGCAGTTTCAGTTCGGGCAAGATCTCGCCGGTGTGGAAGCGGAAGTCGTTGACGAGCCAGGTGTTGGATTGAGGGGATGGGATGTTCGAGCTCATGATAGACGATTGGTTTCTATTAAATAGTTGATTATCAATGTATTTTTCAGGCTGCGCGCAGCAGGAATTCGACCTTGACCGAGTCGTAGGGAAACACGATACGTCCGTCCTCGGCACGGCGCAACACACCCGCATCCAGCAGCGCCGTCACGTCACCATGCACCGCTTTCACGTCACGGTCCACACGGCGCGCCGTTTCGCGTATCGACAATGGCCCTGCGCCGCACAGCGCCTTCAACAGTTCCCAGCGTTTGGCCGTCAACACTTGCCACAACAACTCCGGCGTCGCGAAACTGATGCGCGCATCACGCTCGGCACGGCGTGTATTCATCACACGCGCGGCGTCGGCCAGCGTGTCTTTGAGCGAACGGACTTCAAGTACGACTGTGTTCACGATTCCACCTCGCAACGTCTGCTTCAAAATCGGCCATCAACTTTTCGGTTGTCGTAAACCGATAAGGTTTCTCCACATCATCAACGTGCCGGTGATCGCCTTTCCCACGTTCATTGTCGTAGCGCACAACACACATCCCGGTGACCACGTAGGCAAGCCGGTACTTGAGACCGTGCGTTGAAGGCGGTACCGGCTCGGGCACGCGCCAAATCACAATTTCCACGAATGCATCGACGGCAACAGCAACGCGGCGATCCATCAATGAAATGGCTTTCATGTTGGAGAGAATACCAACAGGCAAGGTATGTTGTCAATTAGTCCAACACAGTATTGGCCCGAAAGAAACGAAATGTAATCCGGTAATTCACCGGCTCGCGAGTACGCTGCGCTCCTTCCGGGCTACGGCTTAGATCAGTTTCACCAACTGCTTGCCAAAGTTGGCGCCTTTTAGCAACCCGATAAACGCCTTGGGTGCATTTTCCAGCCCCTGCGCAATGGTCTCGCGATACTTGAGCTTGCCGTCGTGCACCAGCTGCGCCAGTTCGGCCAGCGCCGGCCGCCATAGGTCCATGTGGTCGGAGACAATGAAGCCGCGCAGCGCGATGCGATTGACCAGAAAGCTGCGCATATTTTTGATCGCCAGCACGCTGGGGTCGTTGTAGCCCGAGATTTGCCCGCACAGCGGGATGCGCGAGAACGCGTTGACGTGATTCAACACCGCGTCGAGGATCGCGCCGCCGACGTTGTCGAAGTAGATGTCGATGCCCTTGGGGCAGGCGGTGGCGAGTGCCGCGTCGAGATTGCCGGCCTTGTAGTCGACGCAGGCATCGAAGCCCAGTTCGTTCACCACGTAGTCGCACTTGGCTTTGCCGCCGGCGATGCCCACGGCACGGCAGCCCTTGAGCTTCGCCAATTGGCCCACGGCGCTGCCAACGGCGCCGCTCGCGGCCGACACCACCACGGTTTCGCCGGCTTTGGGTTTGCCGTGTTCGTTAAGACCGATCCACGCGGTGACGCCGGGCATGCCCACCGCGCCAAGATACGCCGACAGCGGCACATGGTTCGCGTCGACCTTGCGCACGCCGCTGCCATCGGAAACGCCATATTCCTGCCAGCCGCTGCGCGTTTGCACGAAGTCGCCGACCCTGAACTTGTCGTTGCGCGATTCGATGACTTCGCCCACTGCGGCGCCGACCATCACGTCGTTCAGCTCGGCTTTGGCCGCATATGATTTCGCATCGTCCATGCGTCCGCGCATGTAGGGATCGAGCGACAGATAGTGCGCGCGCACCACGAACTCACCGTCGCCCGCGCGCGGGATGTCGCTTTCAACCAGCTTGAAATGGCTTTCGTCCACCGCGCCGCTGGGCCGCGCGGCGAGCAGGATTTGTCTGTTTTTCATGGGCTTACTCCGGGCGAATCAAAGCGGGGACTTTACGCAGTAACATCGCTGCCTGCCAGCATGCATTGTAACTATTTGATTTTATTCAATTTTTTGTAATTTCACGCATAATCGACTGCTGCCGGCGGCTGACCGCGATGCGCTCATCGCAGCCGTCGAGCAGCACTTCCCAGGGGCCGTCGCCGCTGTCGCCCGCGGCGCGCTCGAAGCCGCGTATCGCCGCGCGCGCCACCAGGCAGCTGCGATGCACGCGCACGAAGCGGTCGCCAAATTCTTCTTCCAGTTTGGTCAGCGATTCTTCGACCAGATGCTCGCGCTCGCGCGTGCGCACGGTCACGTATTTCAACTCCGCGCGCAAAAATATAATGTTCGGCACCGGTATCACGTGCACGCGCCCGCGTTCGCTCGACGACAGCGCGCTGCGCGCGGCACTGCGCATCTGCGCCAGCGCCTCGGCCTTGGGCGCCGCCATGCTGCGCGCCTTTCCCAGTGCATCCAGCAGGCGTGCGGCGCGGATCGGCTTTAACAGATAATCGACGGCATGCACTTCAAACGCCTTCAGCGCATAGGCGTCGAAGGCGGTGGTGAAGATCACCGCCGGCGGGCGCTCGAACTTGCGCAGATGTTGCGCGGTTTCGATGCCGTCCATGCCCGGCATGCGGATATCCAGCAGAACCACGTCCGCGGGTTGTTCGGAGAGCAACGCCAGCGCGTCGGCGCCGTTGTCCGCCTCACCCACCACCGCCAGCGGCAGCTGCGCCGCGCAATCCGCCAGCAGATCGCGCAGGCGGCGGCGCGCCGGCGCTTCGTCATCCACCACCGCCACGCGCAGGGCCGGCTGCGTCATGCCGGCCGCTCCGCGCCGCCGCGGCGATAGGGCAGCACGATGTGCACCTGATAGGCGTCGTCCAGCACGCGCGTATTCAGGCTCGCTTCGGCGTCAAAGTGCAGTTGCAGGCGCTCGCGAATATTGCCCATCGCCATCTTGTTGCCGGCATGGTGATTGCCGCCCATTGCGTACGGATTACGCAGCACCGCGTGCACCTGCTCGCGGCTGGCATAAATATTGATGCTGACAACGCCCGGTTCCGTGCGCGGTTCGATGCCGTGGTAGACCGCGTTTTCCAGCAACGGCTGCAGCACGAGAGGCGGGATCAGGGCATCACCGGGCATTTTGTCGATGTGCCACTCCACCTGCAGCCGCTCGCCCAGCCGCAACTGTTCGAGATTCAGGTACTGCTTGCACAATTCAACTTCGCGGCTGAGCGGTGTCAATTCGCGGTTGTCGGCCATCAGCACGCGAAACAGGTCCGCCATGTCTTCGAGCGCGGTTTCGGCGCGCCGCGGCTCCTGGCGTATCAGTGACAGCACGGCATTGATGCTGTTGAACAGGAAATGCGGGCGGATACGGGCCTGCAGCGCCTGCAGACGCGCTTCGGTCAACGCCGGCGACAGGGCGCGCGCCCTGAGATTGAAATAGCTGAGCAGGATCGCCGACACCAGCGCCACCAGCAGCCAGTAGCGGCCGATGTCCGACAACTCGATCGGCAGAAAATCGCGCGCGCCCAGATACAGGACCGCGGTCAACAGCAGCGCGATGCCTGTCACCGCCAGCGCGCCGCTGACGTAGGTCAGCCGCGCCAGCAGGCCATTGAGCAGGTACAGCACCACCAGTGTCAGGATCAGCAAAGGCTCGACCAGCAACGCGACTTCCATCAGTGGCGCCGACAGGGCGGTCAGTGCGGGGCTTTTGACGATCACCGCAATCAGCGCCACCACGTTCACGATCAACACGATGCGCAACAGGATGCCCAGATTGCGGAAATTCGGCAGCGCGCTGCCATACGCATTCTGTATGGCGCCGCGCTTTGCCGCCGGCGCGGCAACGTTGGCGCCCGCATTTTGATTTATACTGCGAGCCATGTTCGCATCATACTATCAGCACGTCATCCAATACGCATTGCAGCCTGCCTTACCCCCTTCGCCGCGTCATGGCTGCGCAACGTAGTCCCACCGGGGCGCCGCCCGCGGCGGGCAAACCCTGGTCCGGCCGCTTCAGCGAGCCAGTGTCCGATCTGGTCAAGCGCTTCACCGCATCGGTGAGCTTTGATCAGCGGCTGGCCGAATTCGATATCGACGGCTCCATCGCCCATGCGCGCATGCTGCAGGCGGCCGGGATCATTGCCGCTGACGACTTGGTCGCCATCGAAGGCGGGCTGGCGCAGATTCGCGGCGAAATCCGCGCCGGCACCTTCGTCTGGTCGCTCGATCTCGAAGACGTGCATCTGAACATCGAAAAACGCCTCACCGATCTGGTGGGCGATGCCGGCAAGCGCCTGCACACCGCACGCTCGCGCAACGACCAGGTGGCAACCGATATCCGTCTTTACCTGCGCGCAGCCATCGATCACATCGTTCACCAGATACGCGCGCTGCAAGGCGCCCTGCTCGATCTGGCGGAACAACACGCGGACACGGTGATGCCAGGCTTTACCCACCTGCAGGTGGCGCAGCCGGTGACCTTCGCGCACCACTTGATGGCCTACTATGAAATGCTGGCACGCGATGCCTCGCGCTACGCCGACTGCCGCAAGCGCGTGAACCGCCTGCCGCTGGGCGCGGCGGCGCTCGCCGGCACCTCCTATCCGATCGACCGTCTGATGGTCGCCAAGCTGCTGGAATTCGACGGTGTGTGCGAGAACTCGCTCGACGCGGTGTCGGACCGCGATTTTGCGATCGAGTTTTGCGCCTGCGCATCGCTCACCATGACGCATTTGTCGCGCTGTTGCGAAGAGTTGATTTTGTGGATGAGTCCGCGCTATGCGTTTATCGACATCGCCGACCGCTTTTGCACCGGCTCCTCGATCATGCCGCAGAAGAAGAATCCCGACGTGGCGGAACTGATCCGCGGCAAGACCGGGCGCGTCAACGGTCATCTGGTGGCCCTGCTCACGCTGATGAAGGGCCAGCCGCTCGCCTACAACAAGGACAATCAGGAAGACAAGGAACCGCTGTTCGACGCCATCGACACTGTCAGTACCAGCCTCGCGGTATTCGCCGAAATGGTGCCCGGCATCAGCGTCAACCGCGATGCCATGCGCGCGGCGGCGGCGCAGGGTTTTGCCACCGCCACCGATCTGGCCGATTACCTGGTGCGCAAGGGCTTGCCGTTTCGCGAGGCCCATGAAGTGGTGGCGCAGGCGGTGCGGTTTTGCGCCGGCCGCCACTGCGATCTTGCGGATCTGGCGCTGCCGGAACTGCAGCAGTTCTCGCGCTTGATCGGGGAAGACGCCTACGCCGCGCTGACCCTCGAAGGCGCGCTCAACGCCCGCTCACATATCGGCGGCACCGCGCCCGCGCGTGTGAAATCCGCGATCGCCAAGGCGCGCAAGGCACTGAAGTAAAGCTAGCGGTAGCGACCGCGCCGCGGAATGCTGGTTGAATCGAGATACTGAATCGTCGCCGGATTGCTGCAATCGGCGCCGCGCTGGCGTTCGCATTCGGCCTTGACGCCCGCAATGCGCTGCTCCTGCGCCGACTGGCGGTACTGCATCGCACTCTGGTAACTCTGGTAGCTCTGGTAGCGCTCGGATGACCGGTCGGCGTAGTAACGCGGGTTATCGTAGGTGGAATAGCCGCCGACATAACCCCCGCGACCCTGCTGTGCAGGCGCGATGTTGACCTGTTTCGCTGTTTTGCCGTCTGCCGGCGGTGTCTGCGAGTAGGTGACGTTGCCCGCCGCATCCACGTGGCGGTATGCCTTCTGCTCCTGGGCCAGCGCGCCGGCGGCCATCACCAGCAACAGTGCCGAGGTTGCCAATCGTGATTGAATCATGGTGTTCATGGCATCAACAGGAAATGGATTTGCCGTAGCGTTCGCGTTCGATGCGGCACAGTTCGGCCTTGTCGCGCTGCAGCGCCTGGCGCGACGCGTTGGCCGCCTGAGCCTCTTCGCGCTTGATGCGCGCCGCTTCCGCGCGCTTCTTGTATTCCTCCTGCCGTCCTTCCGCCTTGTCGATGGTCGAAAACACACGGTTGGTGATATCGTTGGCGCGCGCTTCGTGTTGCGCCCGGCGCAGATCGGCGTCGCGCTCGCGACGCAATTGTGCGGCCTGCTGGCGCTCTGCGCTTTCCTGTTCACGCTCGCGCTGGGCAGCGAGGCGCTCGGCTTCGGCTTCCGCCTTGGCCTTCACCTCAGCCTCTTTCGCCTTGGCGACGGCGATCGCCTTTTCCGCCTCCAGCCGCGCCTGGTCTCGTTGGTGTTTGAAGTAGAAGCCACCCATGGCGAGCACGATCAGGCCCACCACCATTAGTTTCGGCAGGGTCCAGAACGGCTCCACAACTTCCACCGGCCGCGCCGGCGCAAAGTTCTTCAATTCCAGCTTGCGGTCGTACTGCGCGCGGTTCTCGGCGCTGCCCAGCGTGAGGAACGCCTGCTTGACGGCGTCGTATTGCATGCGCGTCGCTGCGTTGCCGGCGTTGCCTTCCGCGGCAGGGTCGAATTTGGCGGCGAGCCGTTCATAGGCCGCCTGTATCGTTTCGGACGAGGCGGAACTGCTCACTTCCAGTATGTCGTAGTAGGTTCTTTCAGCCATGTGTCGGCTCCTTAGTGATCCCGGGATATCGCTGCGCAACAATCTTTTTTTGCCTGCATCGCAGCGCGCGTTAATTCGGATTGCAAATTTACCAGAGCGCCAAATCGCTGCAAGCAAGCTGTTGTTTTCTTGTGATTTTTGTCACTGGCTGTGACATCAAATTTACAGCTCGTACACAGATGCCAGGGCAGACCGCAGTGGCCGCCGTGGGAGCGCCCGAATCTGACCACACCGCAGCCATCGGCACTTCCCATTCGCGCACGACGCTACTTTGCAAATAAATTATTGTTTAAAAACAATATGTTACAAAAAGGCACTGGCGGACCATTACCGCTACAATGCCGCCTTTTGCGCTTCATGCGCCTTTTCGCCATGCCCGGCTTCGAACATCTGTCATGGATTACCTTGGGCTGGGCCGCGCTGGTGCTGGCCTTCGCGGGTATGGTGCAGGGCGCGCTGGGCCTGGGATTTCCCATGCTGGCGACGCCGATGATTGCCGCGGTCACCGATATGCGCACCGCGGTGATTCTGGTGCTGTTGCCCTGTGTCGCCACTACCGTCACCAACATCGTGATGTCGGGCCGTTTTCTGCCCACGCTGCGGCGATACTGGTTCATGCCGCTGTGCATGTTTGCGGGCGCAGGCCTCGGCGCTCGGCTGTTCGTGGCGTATCCGGGTTTTCCCTATGCGCTGCTGCTATCGGGCGTGATTCTGCTTTATCTGTATCTCGATCATCTCGGACGTGTCGAGTGGGCATTTGTGGCACGGCACCGCGTGGCCGCCGGCATCGGCTTTGGTTTGCTCGCCGGGTTTTCAGAAGGCACCGCCAATATCGCTGCACCGCCATTGTTGATGTATTTGTTTTCGTTGAGCCTCGACCGCATGACGTTCGTGCAGGTGCTCAATCTGTGCTTTACCGTGGGCAAACCGACACAGATGGTGATCCTGACCACCGAAGGCGGCGTCACCTGGACACAGTGGGCCGTCACGCTGCCATTTGCGGTGTTAGCCACGGCTACTGCGGTATACGGCATCAAGATCCGCGATCGGATCGACGCCAGAAGCTACCGCCGCTGGTTGCTGCGGCTGTTGTTCGCAATTGCGCTGGTGCTGGTGATTCAGTACGGCTACGGCATCACCACCAAGCCGGCATGAAAAAGGGCCTTGTTGCCAAGGCCCTGCTTGATGCGTCACGCTGAAAACGGCTTACTTCAATATCTTCTGCAGTTCGCCGCTCTGGTACATCTCGGTCACGATGTCCGAACCGCCGACGAACTCGCCGTTCACATACAACTGCGGAATCGTCGGCCAGTTGGAAAATTCCTTGATGCCCTGGCGGATATCCGGGTTCTCCAGCACGTTCACCGAAGCGATATCCTCGACACCGCATTCGCGCAGGATGTTCACCGCGTTGGCGGAAAAGCCGCACTGCGGAAAATCCGGCGAACCTTTCATGTACAGCATGACCTTGTTCTTGCTGATCTGATCCTTGATAACGTCCTGAATGCTCATGGTACTTTCTCCAAAATCGGTTCCGGGTAAATCGGCGTCGGAATCTCGGATGAATTCCCGACAAATTTGATAGGTTATTAAGTTTAGCGGGCGGCCGGGCGTCACGTCAAGCTGCCGCGCGCACGGCAGCTTTTATTTCCTGTCCCCGATGCGATACATTCGGTGTAATCACCGGATTTAGACATCCCTTTTCACGACTCCGATTCACTGCAAGGAACACCGCATGTCCACTGCCACTTCCGCTCCAGCCACGGACCGCGTGTCGATCGCGGGCGTCGAGCTGGAGGTGCTGCGCCGCGGCGCAGGCCACCCGCTGCTGCTACTGCACGGTTTTCAGCACCTTGACCCCCGGCTGCCAGTGGTGGAGCTGCTGGCGCGCGATGCCACGCTGATCGCGCCGTCGCATCCCGGCTTCGGCGGCTCGAAGCGCCCCGCGGATTTCGGCACGGTCTACGACCTCGTTCACCTCTACCTCGAATTTCTCGACACCCTGCCCAAGGGTGCGCCGGTGACACTGATGGGGCTGTCCTTCGGCGGCTGGCTTGCCGCGGAAATCGCGGTCAAGGCCGGCCGGCGTATCGACCGCCTGATTCTGGTCGATGCGCTGGGCATCAAGGTCAGCGGCCGCGAAACGCCGGACATCCTCGACCTGTTCAACGCCCATCCCGACGAGGTGCTGCGCAACAGCTGGCATGACCCTGCCGCCAACGCGCCACGCTACGACGACATGGAAGACGATGAACTCATCACCGTATCCCGCAATCGCGAAACGCTGTGCCGCTACGGCTTTCATCCCTACATGCACAACCCGCAGCTCAAGCGCTGGCTCGGCAACATCAAGGCGCGCACGCTGGTGCTGTGGGGCGCCTCCGACGGCGTGGTCAAGCCCGCCTACGGCGAGGCCTACGCCAAACTGATCCCGGGCGCGCGTTTCGAGACCATTGCCGCGGCCGGACATCATCCCGAAATCGAGCAACCCGCCGCACTCGCCGCGCGCGTGCAGGCATTTTTGAAAGCGTAGGAATAACACCATGGATGTCTGGTACCAGTGCGAAATTCCCTATCCCCATGTTGCCCAGGACGTGCTCGACCGCGCGCCCTCGGTGCGCGGCAGCCTGCCCAACCGCTATTGCGACCCGAAGATCGCGGCCGACCTGTTCGAGGAGTGCATCGACGAATTCCTGCTGTGCGATGAGCTAGGCATCAACGTGGTGGCGATCGAGCACCATGCTGGCATCAATTCGCTGCTCGCCGCCAACCCCATGCTGGTGGCGATCCTTGCGCGCCAGACGCGCAAGGCGCGCATACTCAGTCTGGGCACGCTGGTGACGCTGCGCCCGGACCCGGTGCGCATCGCCGAGGAGTACGCCACCGCCGACGTGATCAGCCGCGGGCGGCTGGAAATCGGCTTCGTGAAATCCGGCGGCTCCGAAATGGCGTCGAGCAATATGAGCGCCATCGACAACGGTTGGCGCTACTGGGAGGCCATCGATCTCATCAGCAAGGCACTCACGTCGCACGATGGCCCGTTCAGTTGGGAGGGCCAGTACTTCACGCATCGTCATGTCAACATCTGGCCGCGCGGCTATCAACAGCCGCTGCCGCGCATGTGGTCGGCAACCGGTGATGCCTCCACTTCGCGGGACGTGGGCCGGCGCGGCATG
>CADECM010000001.1:92604-163123 GCA_902825845.1 uncultured beta proteobacterium | reverse complement strand
GAAACTCGTCCAGACACAGCAGCCGCGCATCCCTGGCCACGTCGCGCGCAACCGCCGCCAGCGGTTCGGCCTGCCCGGTGAGCGCATTCATTCGCTGGTGGACTTCCTGCATGAAGCGGTGAAAATGCACGCGGCGTTTGCGTGCTACCGGCGCGCAATTGAAAAAACTGTCCATCAGGAAACTCTTGCCGCGCCCGACCCCGCCCCACAGGTAAAGTCCCTTCACCACGCGCTTGCGCGCGAGCAGGCGCACCAGCAGGGACTCCATCCTTTCCAGACCGATCAGGTCTTCGTAGAGGCGTTCGAGATGCTCAATCGCCCTGCGCTGGGAGGCATCCAGCGAGAAGCCGTGTTCGGCCGCGTGTTGCGCGATCCATTGCGCCGCATCTGCACTGTCGCGGGTTAAGGTCGTGTGTCCGTATTGGGTGGGGTCGTTCACAAAAGAAATCGTGAAGGCGTGAAGTGGTAAAGGCGTGAAAGGGGTACCTCATTAACGCCTTAACGCCCTCGCCCTTTCAAAGATTCAGCGTCCTGTCATCCACCGCCAGCGCCGCTTCCTTCATCGCCTCCGATAGCGACGGATGTGCATGGCAGATCATGGCAATGTCTTCGCTGGATGCGCCGAACTCCATTGCCACCACGGCTTCCGCGATCAGCTCCGAGGCCATGGGTCCGATGATATGCACACCGAGAATACGGTCGGTGCGTTTGTCGGCGACGATCTTTACGAATCCGGTGGTATCACCCAAAGCCCGCGCGCGGCCATTGGCCATGAACGGAAACGACCCGCAGCGATACTCGACGCCTTCGGCTTTCACTTGTTGTTCGGTTTTGCCGACCCAGGCGATTTCCGGCGCGGTATAAATCACCCACGGCACGGTGTTGAAATCGACGTGGCCGTACTTGCCGGCGATGCGCTGCGCAACCGCCACGCCTTCTTCTTCGGCTTTGTGCGCGAGCATGGGTCCGCGCACCACGTCACCCACCGCCCACACGTTGCCGAGGTTGGTTTTGCAGTGCTCGTCAACTGCCACAAATCCGCGTTCGTCGAGCTTGAGTCCGACCGCTTGCGCATTCAGTCCCGCGGTATGCGGCACGCGGCCGATGGATACGATGAGCTTATCCACCACCAGCGTTTGCGCTTTGCCTGCACTGTCGCTGTAGCTGACCGTCACCGCTTCCGCACATTTCACCGCCTCCACCTTGACCCCGGTATGTATGGCAAGCTTCTGTTTTTGAAAAGTTTTTTGTGCCTCTTTTGCGACCGACTCATCGGCCGCGCCGAGGAATGCCGGCAGTGCTTCGAGTATCGTGACGTTCGCGCCAAGGCGCCGCCACACGCTGCCCATTTCCAGTCCGATCACGCCCGCGCCGATCACGCCCAGCCGCTTGGGCACTTCGGTCATCGCCAGTGCGCCTGCATTGTCGAGAATCCGCTGCTTGTCAAACGCCGCGCCGGGAAGCGCGCGCGGTGTGGAGCCCGTGGCTACGATCACGTGCTTGGCGGTCAGATTTTCTTCGTTCTTGCCGCCAACCTTGATCTGCCATGCGCCCGCGGCACCCCCAGCGAACGTCCCTCTGCCGTGGAAAAAGGTCACCTTGTTTTTCTTGAACAGGTAGAGAATGCCTTCATTATTCTGCTTCACCACCTTGTCTTTGCGCTTCAACATCTGCGCAACATCCATCGTCAGGCCGCTGACTTTGATGCCATGCTCGGCAAACGCGTGCGCGGCGTGATCATAATTTTCCGAGGACTGCAGCAATGCCTTCGACGGTATGCAGCCCACGTTGGTGCAGGTGCCGCCAGGCGCGGGCTTACCCTCCGGTGTCTGCCATTCATCGATGCAGGCCACCTTCATGCCGAGTTGCGCCGCGCGAATTGCGGCAATATAGCCGCCAGGGCCGGCGCCGATGACTACCACGTCGAATGGGTTGGGCATTTGCAGTTCCGTGAATGAGTGAGGCGTAATGTCGTGAAGGGAGGCATTCATACACCCCTTCACCCGTTCACGCCTTTAAATTTCCAGCAGCATGCGCGCCGGATCCTCCAGCGCGTCTTTCATCGCCACCAGCGACAGCACGGCTTCGCGCCCGTCGATGATGCGATGGTCGTACGACAGCGCAAGATAATTCATCGGACGGATAACGATCTGGCCGTTCTCCACCACCGGCCGATCCTTGGTTGCATGCACGCCCAGGATCGCGCTCTGCGGCGGATTGATAATCGGCGTCGACAGCATGGAGCCGAACACACCGCCATTGGAGATGGAAAATGTGCCGCCGGTCAGTTCCTCCAGCGTCAGCTTGCCCTCCTGCGCGCGCTTGCCGTAGTCGGCGATAACCTTTTCGATGGCGGCTAGACCCAGCTGGTCGGCGTTGCGCACAATTGGCACCACCAGCCCGCGCGGACTGCCCACCGCGACACCGATGTCGAAGTAGCCGTGATAGATGATGTCGTTGCCGTCGATCGACGCATTCACCACCGGGTATTTTTTCAGTGCATACACCGCGGCCTTCACGAAGAACGACATGAAGCCCAGGCGAACGCCATGCTCCTTCTCAAAGCGGTCCTGGTAGCGCTTGCGCAGATCCATGACCGGCTGCATGTTGACTTCGTTGAAGGTGGTCAGAATCGCCGCCGTGGACTGCGACTGGATCAGACGTTCGGCGACCCGCGCGCGCAGGCGCGACATCGGCACCCGCTGTTCGGGCCGCTCTCCCAATGCGCTGAGATCGACACTGGGCGCCGCGGCGCGCACCGTGGGTGCGGCTGCCGTTGTCGAAGCTGCTGCCGCAGGCGCCGGCTTTAACGCTTCAATGACGTCGCCCTTCGTGACGCGCCCGCCACGGCCGCTGCCGCTGATGGCGGCAGTGTCCAGTTTGTTTTCGGCGGCAAGCTTTTGGGCCGCGGGCATTGCGGTTACCGTTGCCACGCCGGTGTCCGGCTTCGCTGCGGGTGCCGCCGCTGCCGCGGGTTCAGGGCTGGCGGCAGCCGTGGCAACAGCCTCGGTGTCGATTTGCGCGATGACTTCCTTGCTTGCCACCGTGCTGCCGTCCGGTTTGACGATTCTGATCAGCACGCCTTCGGCCGGCGCCGGTGTTTCCAGCACCACTTTATCGGTCTCGATGTCGACCAGATTTTCGTCGCGCTTCACCCGTTCGCCCGCCTTCTTGTGCCAGCTGACGAGCGTTGCCTCGGCCACCGACTCCGACAACTGCGGCACCTTCACTTCGATGATCATGAATTCACCATAAGTATTTGTTTTTATTGTTAATTTTCCTCACCTGCCGAGAGCGGCCGCGGCTGCATCGTGGCGCTCCTCGGCAGGCTCCCGCCGGACAGCGTGAGCGCCTGATCCACCAGCTCTTTTTGCTGTTTGTCGTGCAGGGATTTATAGCCCGCGGCGGGCGTGGCGGAAGATTCGCGACCCGCATAGTAAAGCGTCTGTCCCGGCAGCAGGTGGCGCATCAAATAGTGCTGAATATGGCGCCAAGCGCCCTGATTGCGCGGCTCTTCCTGGCACCATACGATTTCGGAGGCATTCTTGTAGCGCACAACTATGGCGCGAAATTCGTCGTGCGAAAACGGGTACAGCTGCGCAATGCGCACCAGCGGCAGATCACGAATGCCGCGATTACGGCGTTCAGCACGCAGGTCGTAGAACACCTTGCCACTGCACAGAATGACCCGTTGCACCTTGTCGGGATTGATTTCCTGCTCTTCCCAGTCTTCGTTGACGGGGTGGAATTTGTCGTTGGCAAACTCTTCCAGTGGCGACACGGATTCCTTGTGCCGCAGCAGGCTTTTCGGCGAGAAAATCACCAGCGGCTTGCGGTACGGGCGTATCATCTGGCGCCGCAGCAGGTAATACATCTGCACCGGCGTCGCGGGTATGCAAATCTGCATATTGTAGTCGGCACACAGTTGCAGGAAACGTTCGATGCGCGCGGAGGAATGTTCAGGACCCGCGCCCTCGTAGCCATGGGGCAGCATCATGGTCAGTCCGCACAAGCGGCCCCACTTGACTTCGCCGGAGGCGATGAACTGGTCAATCACCACTTGCGCGCCGTTGGCAAAGTCGCCGTATTGCGCCTCCCAGATCACCAGATTGTTGGGACCGGCCGTGGCGTAGCCATACTCGAAACCCAACACCGCCTCTTCGGACAGCACCGAATCAATCACCAGGAAGTCACCTTGATCCGGTCCCAGATGATGCAAGGGAATGTGCACGCCCTGATCCCACTGTTCGCGGTTCTGATCGTGCAGCACGGCGTGACGGTGAAAAAATGTGCCGCGCCCCGCATCCTGTCCTGACAGGCGTATGGAATAGCCTTCGTGCAGCAGCGTGGCGTACGCCAGCGATTCGGCCATACCCCAGTCAAGCGGCAGTTTGCCCTCGGCCATCAACCGCCGGTCCTGCATGATGCGGTCGACGCGCGGATGCAATTTGAAATTGGCGGGCACTTCGCACAGCTTGCGTGCCAGCATCTGCAGCGTTTCCAGCGGCAGGCGGGTGTCGTCCTGTTCGTTCCACTTGGCGTCCTTGTACGGCGCCCAGTTGGCCTCGAACGGTGGCTTGTAATTGGACAGAATGGTCTGGTTGGTGTGATAGCCGCCATCCAGTGCGTCTCGGCACAGGGCGACCGCCGCATCGGCATCGGCTTCACTGACCACGTCCTCGCCCGCCAACCGGTCGGCATAGACCTTGCGCGGCGTCGGATGCGAGTGAATCCGTTTGTACATCAGCGGCTGTGTCACCATCGGCTCATCCTGCTCGTTATGGCCGAGGCGGCGATAGCACACAAGGTCGATCACCGCGTCCTTGTGAAATTTCATGCGGTAATCGAGCGCGATTTCCGTCACGAAACACACGGCTTCCGGATCGTCGCCGTTGACGTGGAATATAGGCACTTCCAGCATCTTAGCAATGTCCGAGCAATACACCGTCGAACGCGCATCGCGCCGGTCGGAGATGGTGAAGCCAATCTGGTTGTTGATCACAATGTGCACGGTACCGCCGGTGCCGTAACCGCGCGTTTCCGCGAGGTTGAACGTTTCCATCACCACGCCCTGCCCCGCCATCGACGCATCGCCGTGGATCACCACCGGCAGCACCTGATCGCCGGCGTGATCCTTGCGCCGGTGCTGGCGCGCGCGCACCGATCCCTCAACCACCGGATTGACGATTTCCAGATGCGACGGATTGAACGCCAGCATCGCGTGCATCGGGCCGCCCGGTGTCATGATGTTTGACGACTGCCCGTCGTGGTACTTGACGTCGCCCGCCAGCACCTCGGGATTCTGCTTGCCTTCGAATGAGGAGAACAGGTCCTTGGGCATCTTGCCCAGGGTATTGACCAGCACGTTAAGGCGCCCGCGGTGCGCCATGCCGATCACCAGTTCCTGCACGCCGGCGGCGCCGGCGCGCTGCAGCAGATTGTCGAGCAGCGGAATCAGCGCATCGCCGCCCTCCAGCGAAAAGCGCGTCTGGCCGACATACTTGGCGTTGAGGTACTTTTCAAGCGTCTCCGCCGCGGTGAGCCGCTCCAGCAAGTGCTTTTTATAGACGGCGTCGTACTGCGGCTTGCCCAGCGTGGGTTCGAAGCGTTCCAGCAGCCAGCGTTTTTGCGGAATATCCGAGATATACATGATCTCGGCGCCGATGCTGCGGCAATAGGTTTCCTGCAGGCGCTGCAAAATGTCACGCAGCGGCGCCTGCGGCGCGCCGTGCAGCGTACCGGCGTTGAAGACGGTATCGAAGTCCGCCTCGCTCAAGCCGTAGAACGCCGGATCCAGTTCTGGAATGTTCGGCTTTTCAAGGCGCCGCAGCGGATCGACATCCGCCACGCGGCAGCCCTGAAAGCGGTATGCCGCGATGAGTTGCAGCACCGAGAACTGTTTCTGGAAATTGCCGGCCGGCGCCGCGGCGGTGGCCCGGTCGGACTTCGCCAGGGCCGCAAACCGTTCCTGTACCGCGGCGTGCGACACGTCCGGCGGGCCGTCATCCAGCTTCTGCAGCTCGTCGAAATACCCGCGCCAGCGCGGCTCTACCGACTGTGGATCGGCAAGGTACGACTCGTACAGCGCCTCGATGAACGGCGCGTTGGCGCCATACAGATAGGAGTTGCCGCGGAACTCTTTCATCATAATGGCACCTGCTTTTGGCTGCGTAAGGCGTGGAGGCGGGGCGCTATCCCGGGGTTGCGCCCGTCACACCTTGCGCATCACAACGATTTACTTGCGTTTGGCCATGGGCACGAAGGGACGCCGAGCGGCGCCGGTAAACAACTGCCGCGGGCGGCCGATCTTGGCATCCGCATCGCCCAGCATTTCGTTCCATTGCGCAATCCAGCCGACGGTCCGCGCCAGCGCGAATATCGCGGTGAACATCGGCACGGGTATGCCCAGCGCCTTGTACACAATGCCCGAGTAAAAATCGACATTGGGATAGAGCTGTCGCTTGATGAAGTATTCATCTTCCAGCGCAATCTTTTCCAACGCCATGGCAAGCTTGAACAGCTTGTCGTCCTTCAGGTCCAGCGCTTCCAGCACTTCGTGGCAGGTTTTCTGCACCAGGCGCGCCCGCGGGTCATAGTTCTTGTAGACGCGATGGCCGAACCCCATCAGCATCGTGTGATCTTCCTTCACCTTGACGCGGTCGAGAAACTGCGGAATGTTCTTCACATCACCGATATGATCCAGCATTTTAAGCACGGCCTCGTTCGCGCCGCCGTGCGCGGGCCCCCAAAGTGCGGCAATACCCGCCGATATGCAGGCAAACGGATTGGCGCCGGTGGAACCGGCGATGCGTACCGTGGAGGTGGATGCATTTTGCTCATGGTCTGCATGCAGAATCAGAATCCGCTCCATGGCCTTGGTCAGTACGGGATTCGGTTTCCACTCTTCGCAAGGCGTGCCGAAGGTCATGTAGAGAAAATTCTCGACATAGGACAAGTCGTTGCGCGGGTACATGAACGGCTGGCCGGTGGTGTACTTGTACGTCATCGCGGTGATCGTCGGCAGCTTGGCGATCAGGCGGAACGCCGAAATCTCGCGGCTGCGCGCGTCGTTGATGTCGATCGAGTCGTGGTAGAAAGCCGACAGTGCGCCGACCACCCCGCACATCACGGCCATCGGATGCGCATCGCGGCGAAAGCCCCGGAAAAACGACGATAACTGCTCATGCACCATGGTATGGCGCGTAACCGTATTGACGAAGGCGTCGAGCTGATTCTTGCTGGGCAGCTCGCCATTGAGGATCAGATACGATACCTCGAGGAAGCTGCAGGTTTCAGCGAGATCCTCGATCGGATAACCGCGGTACTGCAATATGCCAACGTCACCGTCGATGTAGGTAATGCTCGAGCGGCAACTGGCGGTCGACATGAAACCCGGATCATATGTGAACAATCCGGTCTTGCCGTACAGGGCACGCACGTCAATCACGTCCGGGCCTTCATTGCCGCTGTAAATCGGAAAATCCACGGAGGGTTTGCCGTCGCTGAATGACAGCGTTGCCAGTTTCTCGCTCATGCCAATCTCCAGTTAAGTCCAGTTAAACACAGTTCCTGACTTCATACTCGTTTCATGTGGCGCGCAACATGGCGAGAACATCGGCCAAGCCTTCATGCACAGGCTCGGCCCGGCCCATCACCATGTCCAGCAAATCGTTGTCCTCGTACGCCAGCAGTTCCTTGAACACGTCGATCTGGTGCACGTTGAGCGCATCCAGGTGCCGCGTCACAAACCGTTCCAGCAGCAAATCCAGCTCGAGCAACCCGCGGCGGCAGTGCCACCGAATTCTATCGCGGTCACTCATCCTGCGTCCCGCTCAGACCGTACGTTTGATCAGCAAATCCTTGATCTTGCCGATAGCCCGGGTCGGATTAAGGTTTTTCGGGCACACATCCACGCAATTCATGATCGAATGGCAGCGGAACAGCCGATACGGGTCTTCCAGATTGTCCAGCCGCTCGTTGACCGACTGGTCGCGCGTGTCGGCGATAAACCGGTAGGCCTGCAGCAGGCCTGCCGGGCCCACAAATTTGTCCGGGTTCCACCAGAACGACGGGCAGGACGTGGAGCAGCACGCGCACAGAATACACTCGTACAGCCCGTTCAGCTCTTCGCGGTCCTGCGGCGACTGCAGCCGTTCCTTTTCGGGCGGCGGCGTATCGTTCACCACGTACGGCTTGATCGAATGATACTGCTTGAAGAACTGCGACATATCGACGATCAGGTCGCGAATCACCGGCAGTCCAGGCAAAGGCCGTATTTCCACCGGCTCTCGCAAATCGGCAAGCTTGGTAATACAGGCCAGGCCGTTCTTGCCATTGATATTCATGGCATCCGACCCGCACACGCCCTCGCGGCAGGAGCGGCGAAACGCAAAAGTATCGTCTTCGGCCTTGATTCGCACCAAGGCATCCAGCAACATGCGGTCCGTCGGCTCCATCGCGACATCGTAAAACTGCATGCGCGGCTTGGCGTCAACATCGGGGTTATAGCGGTAAATATTAAAACGCATCTTGGATCCTTGTTGCCACTTAGTAGACGCGGGCCTTGGGTTCAAAGGTCGCCACGGTCATCGGCTTTAGCTGCACCGGTTTATACTCGAGGCGGTTACCTTCCTTGAACCATAGCGTGTGCTTCATCCAGTTCGCATCGTCGCGATTGGGAAAATCGCTGCGGTCATGCGCGCCGCGTGACTCCTGCCGGGCATTTGCGGAAATCATGGTCGACAAGGCCACTTCCACCAGGTTATCGAGTTCCAGCGCCTCAACCCGCGCCGTGTTGAACACCTTACTCTTGTCCTGAATGCATGTGTGCCTGGCGCGTTCCGCGACCTCGAGTATCTTCTTGACGCCCTCGGCCATGCTGTCCGGAAAGCGGAACACGCCGCAGTGCGCCTGCATGGCACGCCGCATGGCCGCGCCCACGTCGCTGACGCGTTCGCCCGAGGATGATGCCGCGTCAAGCCGCGACAGCCGGGCCATCGTCCTGTCCGCGGCATCAGCCGGCAAATCCGGCATCGCGGCCACATCCGCGGCGATGTCTCGCACCACCTGTTCGCCGGCCGACTTGCCGAACACCAGCAGATCCAGCAGTGAATTCGTGCCCAGCCGGTTGGCGCCGTGCACCGATACGCAGGCACATTCGCCCGCGGCGTAGAGACCCTTCACCACCCGCTCGCCGCCGCTGCCATCGGGCATGACCGCCTGACCGTGCACATTGGTCGGTATGCCCCCCATCTGATAGTGGCAGGTGGGCACCACCGGAATAGGATCGGTCACCGGGTCAACATTGGCAAATTTCTTGGCGATTTCGCGAATGCCCGGGAGGCGCTTATCGATAACATCCGCGCCCAGGTGATCGAGCTTGAGCAATATATACTCGCCGTCCTTACCCGCACCGCGGCCCTCCTTGATCTCGGTGGCCATGGCGCGCGACACGACATCTCGGCTTGCCAGGTCCTTGACCGTCGGCGCGTAACGCTCCATGAAGCGCTCGCCGTCTTTGTTCAATAGAAATCCACCTTCACCACGCACACCCTCTGTGATCAGCACACCGGCACCGGCCACGCCCGTGGGGTGAAACTGCCAGAATTCCATGTCTTCCAGCGGAATACCCGCGCGCGCCGCCATCCCCAGTCCGTCTCCGGTGTTAATGAATGCATTGGTGCTGGCTGAAAATATCCGTCCCGCGCCGCCGGTTGCCAGCAAGGTGGCCTTGGCCTGCAGGATCATCACTTCGCCGGTTTCCATCTCCAGTGCCACCACGCCCAGCACGTCCCCCTGCTGGTTGCGGATCAGATCAAGCGCCATCCACTCCACGAAAAACTGCGTGCGCGCGCGCACATTGCGCTGGTACAGGGTATGCAGCATGGCGTGCCCGGTACGGTCGGCCGCGGCACACGCGCGCTTGATTTCGCGCTCGCCGTAGTTGCTGGTATGACCGCCAAACGGGCGCTGGTAAATCTTGCCATTGTCGAGACGGTCAAACGGCATGCCGTAGTGCTCAAGTTCGATTACCGCATCGCACGCCTTGCGGCACATGAACTCAATCGCGTCCTGATCGCCGAGATAGTCCGACCCCTTGACGGTATCGTACATATGCCAGTGCCAGTTGTCCGCTTCCTCGTTGCCAAGCGACGCCGAGACACCACCTTGCGCCGCCACCGTGTGCGATCGTGTCGGAAACACCTTGGACAACACGGCCACCTTGAGATTGCATTCCGCCAGTTGCAGCGCGGCGCGCAGGCCGGATCCGCCGGCCCCCACCACCACTGCGTCAAATTGCCTGCGCGCTATTGCCATTACCTTCCCCACAGAATCTGCACAGCCCAGGCGCCGTACGCAACCAGGGCAAGGATCACCAGAACGTAAAGCGTCAAGCGCAAGCCCGTGGACTTGACGTAGTCCATGAAGATATTGCGCATGCCGATCCATGCGTGCAGGAATAAACTTAGCAGAAACAGCAAGGTCGCGGAGCGCAGCCACGGCGATGCCCACATCGATTTCCAGCTGGGAAAGTCAAATTGCGGCAGACTTAACACCATGGTCAGGAAAATGATCGTATATATCGCCATCACGAGCGCAGTTACGCGCTGCGCCAGCCAATCGCGCAGGCCGTAGTGGGCGCCGATCACTTCGCGCTTTACCATAGCTTCACCCCGATCAGGATCGTGAGCGTCAGACTGATCCCCAGTACGGCGTAGCTGGTGGCACGCGCCGTTGCCAGCTCCAGCCCATGGTGCAAATCCATGGCCAGATGCCTGATTCCCGCGCAGAAATGATGAAGGTATGCCCACAACAAACCTGTCAGCGCCAGCTTCGCCAGCGGGTGGCTGATCCAGGCTTTAAATGCGGCGAACGAACTCTGCGACTCCAAGCTCGAAGCCCACAAACACAGGAGAAACGGCAACATCAGAAAAATCGCCGCGCCACTAACCCGGTGCAATATCGATACGAATGCCGGCAATGGCAATCGGATTTGCATCAAATTCAGATGTTTTGGGCGACTGGTGGGTATCAAGTGACTACTCTCGTGGTTCGAAAAGACAAAAAAATCCGGGCTGACAGCCCGAAGGATCCTGGCCGCATGGGCGGTTCAGCAAGACTTCTTGGTGGAACTGCCGCGCGCATCGCCTATTTAAAAATTTTACCAGCTTTCCGCATGTTGCGGAACAGCAGAGTGAGCGAATGCACCCTGCGTGACTTTGCCGCTAAGGCCAAACAATCAAGGGCATTGTGATGTTCGTATCAAGTGCGGCGTCGCGGGGAGCAAGTTGACCGGCAGAGGGGGCTTGGCTATCATCGATGCTCCCGCACGCAAGGCCCTTTGTAACGCTCGCTTTAGTGCAGTCCGGTGTGCCGTGCGCGACCCCGCAATCCCCCGAACCTTTAAGACCCGAAATTCAGGAGTTCCACCATGAAAAAACCCATGCGCGTCGCTGTGACCGGCGCCGCAGGCCAAATCGGCTATAGCTTGCTCTTCAGAATCGCCAGCGGCGAAATGCTGGGCAAGGACCAGCCGGTAATTCTGCAAATGCTGGAAATTCCCGATGAAAAGGCGCAAAAAGCACTGACCGGCGTGATGATGGAGCTTGACGACTGTGCGTTTCCCTTGCTGCACGGAATGATACCGGCCTCCGATCCGAACGTGGCATTCAAAGACGTCGAGGTTGCCCTTCTCGTCGGCGCGCGGCCCCGTGGTCCCGGCATGGAGCGCAAGGATCTTCTGGAAGCCAACGGCAAAATTTTTGGTCCGCAGGGCAAGGCGCTGTCCGATCACGCCAGCCGCGATGTCAAAGTGCTGGTGGTGGGCAATCCTGCCAACACCAACTGCCTGATAGCGATGAAAAATGCGCCAGGCCTCAAGCCCTCGAATTTCACGGCGATGATGCGTCTGGATCACAATCGGTCGCTGTCGCAGGTCGCGCAAAAAGTCGGCAAGCCGGTATCCAGCCTGAAAAAACTTCATGTGTGGGGCAACCATTCCTCCACCCAGTACCCGGATGTCTTTACCGCTGAAGTCGATGGGCAAAAAGTATGGCCGATGATCAATGATCAAAACTGGCTGGAAAAGGACTTCATACCCACGATCCAGCAGCGCGGTGCGGCGATCATTGCCGCGCGCGGCCTTTCTTCCGCGGCCAGTGCTGCCAACGCCGCAATCGACCATGTGCACGACTGGGTTTTCGGAACCCGCGATGGCGACTGGGTCAGCATGGGCATCGCCGCGGACGGCAGTTATGGCATACCCGAAGGCGTGATGTACGGTTATCCCACCACCTGCAAGAACGGTAAATTCGAAATCGTCAAGGGCCTCGAGGTCAGCGATTTCAGCCGCGGCCGCATGCAGGCGACGTTGAAGGAGTTGCAGGAAGAGCGCGACGCCATTAAACACCTTCTGGGATAAGCGTCTGAATTTAAAAAAGAAAACGGACGTCCCTCGGAAGTCCGTTTTTTGTTTTTGAAGACTGAAAGGAAATCATCATGAGCAGCAACGAACAGCCCATCGTGCGCGAAAAAAGAGGCGTTGCCCTGTCGGGCATCGCCGCCGGAAGCACCGCGCTGTGCACCGTGGGTCACAGCGGCAATGACTTGCACTATCGTGGCTATGATATCTATGACATCGCCGAGACTTGCGAGTATGAAGAGGTCGCCTATCTGTTGATTCACGACAAACTACCCAACGCGGCGGAACTGGCCAACTACAAGGCCAAGCTAAAAACGCTGCGCGGGCTGCCCCAGGTGGTCAAGCAAGTGCTCGAAACCCTGCCGCCCGCTGCGCACCCCATGGACGTGATGCGCACCGGCTGTTCGGCACTGGGCTGCGTGCTGCCCGAAAAAGAAGATCACAACGTGCCCGGTGCGCGTGATATTGCCGACCGCCTGATAGCTTCGTTCGGCTCCATGCTGCTCTACTGGTATCACTACAGCACCAACGGCAAGCGCATCGACGTCGAAACCGACGACGATTCCATCGGTGGCCATTTTTTGCACCTGCTGCACGGCAGTGTGCCAACGGCGCCCGCGGTGCGCGCCATGCATACCTCGCTCAATCTGTATGCGGAGCACGAATTCAACGCCTCCACCTTCGCCTGCCGCGTGGTGGCGGGCACCGGCGCCGACATGCACTCCGCGATCGTCGGCGGTGTGGGCGCGCTGCGCGGCCCCAAGCATGGCGGTGCCAATGAGGTCGGCTTTGAAGTGATGAACCGTTATGAAACGCCGGACGATGCCGAAGCCGACATCATCGTTCGCGTGCGCAAAAGAGAAACCATCATCGGCTTCGGCCATGCCGTGTACACGGTGGCTGATCCGCGCAACAAAATCATCAAGGAAGTCGCGCGCAAGCTGTCACAGGATACGGGCGACATGAAAATGTTTGACGTTGCCGACCGCATCGAAGCGGTGATGATGCGCGAAAAAACCATGTTCGCCAATCTTGACTGGTTCTCTGCCGTGTCTTACAACAAACTTGGCGTGCCGACCCTGATGTTCACGCCGATTTTCGTCATCTCGCGCACCGCCGGTTGGGCGGCGCACGTGATGGAACAGCGTCTGGACAACAAGCTGATCCGGCCCACCGCGCTTTACCGGGGACCGGAGAATCGCCAGTTCGTACCGCTCAAAAATCGGTGAACAAGTGAACGGGTGAACGAGTAACATCGCACACCCCACCCGTTCACTCGTTCACCCGTTCACTCGTTCACGCCTTTCAAAAGAAACCATGACCGCCGCCATCTCCAACACCCGCACCAAACCCGACAAAGTCATCACCGACATCGCGAATTACGCCGCGAAATATACGATCCGCAGTGCCGAGGCCTACAACACCGCGCGGTTGTGCCTGATGGATACCCTCGGCTGCGGGCTTGAAGCGCTGACCTACCCCGCGTGCACCAAGCTGATGGGGCCCATTGTCCCAGGCACCATCGTGCCCAATGGCGCAAAAGTGCCCGGCACGTCATACCAGCTCGATCCCGTAATGGCCGCGTTCAACATCGGCTGCATGATCCGCTGGCTGGATTTTAATGACACATGGCTGGCCGCGGAATGGGGCCACCCCTCGGACAATATGGGCGGCATTCTGGCCGTGGCAGACTGGTTGTCGCGCAACGCAGTTGCCGCGGGCAGGAAACCGCTGACCATGCGCGAAGTGCTTACTGCCATGATCAAGGCGCACGAAATTCAGGGCGTGATTGCACTTGAAAACAGTTTCAATCGCGTGGGACTCGATCACGTGGTGCTGGTCAAGGTGGCCACGACTGCGGTGGTTGCCCATATGCTTGGCTGCAGCCATGACGAAATCGTCAATGCAGTATCGAATGCATGGATCGATGGCCAGTCGCTGCGCGCCTATCGCCATGCGCCGCAGGCCGGCTCGCGCAAGTCGTGGGCCGCCGGAGACGCAACCAGCCGCGGCGTGCGCTTGGCGCTGATGGCGCAGCGAGGCGAAATGGGTTACCCCACGGCACTGACAGCCAAAACCTGGGGCTTTTATGACGTGCTGTTCAAGGGGCAGCCCTTTGTGCTGAAGCAGCCGTACGCGGCGTATGTCATGGAAAACGTATTGTTCAAGATTTCATTTCCTGCGGAGTTTCATGCGCAGACTGCCGTGGAGTGCGCCGTCAGACTGCATCCCGAGGTTAAAGACCGCTTGCATGACATCAAGCAGGTTGTCATCACCACGCACGAGTCGGCGATACGCATCATCGACAAGAGCGGGCCACTCAACAATCCCGCCGATCGCGATCACTGCATCCAATACATGTGCGCGATCGGTCTGATCAAGGGCAATCTGACGGCCGCGGATTACGAAGAAGCGGTTGCGCGCGATCCACGCGTGGATGCGCTGCGCAACAAAATGGTGTGCGTGGAGCACAAACCGTGGACCCGCGATTATCTCGATCCGAAAAAGCGTTCCATTGCCAATGCCTTGCAGGTGTTCTTCAAGGATGGCAGCAAGACCGCCAATGTCGCCGTCGAATATCCCATCGGCCATCGCCGCCGGCGCAAGGACGGGATTCCGCTGCTCGAGGCGAAATTCAGAACCAATCTGGCGCGGCGCTTTGCGGACAAGCAGCGCACGACCATTTACAACTTGTGCAAAGACCAGAAAAAGCTGGAGGACACCCCGGTGCACGAGTTTGTTGATCACTTTGCCGTTTAAATAAATTACGTATAATCAATATCTTACGTCATATCGGCACAGTCCCGCCTGCACCGTGGGCACTCTGTAGGCAGTCTTACTTATAGCCGCGCGCCGCGAGAGTAGCGCATGCTATCGGCATGCTGAATCTGGCCGCCCGATGGTTTTTCTCGCTGGCTTTTGCCTGTGCCGCAATGTCGTGCGCGCCTGGTCACGCCGCGGGAGAACCTGCGTTGACACGCCTCGCTGACAGCATCTTTCGTCTTGAAGCGCACGACGCCGGTGGACAAACGCGCTACGGTTCCGCCGTGCTGGTTGCTCAGGCAACGTTGGTAACCAACTGCCATGTCGTGCGTGACGCGTGGGACATTCGGGTAATCACCCGACTTGTACCTGAGCGCGGGCAACTGATACGCGCGGACATAGAACGCGATGTATGCCTGCTTCATGTTCCCGGTCTCACGGGCACCGTCGTAGCCTTCGGGGACACCACTTCGAAAAAGGAAGGCGACACCATCGTCGCCATCGGATTTGCAAAGGGGGCCGACATGTCGGTCACCCAGGGTCACATCGAGGGGTTATTCACCTACAAAGGTCGCGGGCGCGTCGTCCAGGGGTCGGCAACGTTCAGTCCCGGCAAGAGTGGCGGGGGGCTGTTTGATCGCGACGACAAACTGGTTGGTGTCCTTACGTTCAAATGCCTTGCGGGAGGCCCGTTTCACTTTGCCGTACCTGTCGAATGGGTGAGCACGCTCATGAAGAATCGCGCGGGACGTACCTCGGATGAGCTGCAAACGCCATTCTGGAAGCGACGGGGCGATGCACAGCCCGCGTTTGTGCGCGCAGCATCACTGTTTGCCTCGGGCAAATGCGAAGCATTATCGAGTCTGGCGACCACTTGGCAGGCGCGCGACCCTGCCAGCAAGGATGCATTGTTCTTCGCACGGCGCGCATGGCGTTGCGCTGCGGCGCAACGTAATCCGGGTGTCTGGGAAAAGTGAACGGGACATTTGGCATGATTGGAAACAGCCGGCGCAACATTTTCAGGTAATAACGCCATTTACCTCACTAGGGTTCATGGGCTGGCTTGTCGCGTTCCCCTCTGATAGGAGGAGGCATCGCAACTGGTCACGCCTCAGGTCAACCAAAATCATAAATACGTATTGCTACTTAGTATTTTTTACGTATACTAACTGCGCTGACTACAAGTGCATCCCAAGGGACAAACGGTGCATCGGACTCAGCACACTAAACATTTCCTTACCCTAATTGAATCAATCCTTTATTCAGGAGTAGTTTATGAAAAATCTTGCCCACACAATCCTGGCCTTGTTGCTGGCACTCCTCGCAGGTTGCGCCAGCATGGGTGATATGCAGGGTACCGCAGCACATGATTCCGGCCCGTTTGGCACCCAGGTTGACGTCCTCGATGATTGAGGCGGGTGACAGCATAGAAAAGGAGGCGCATGCCTCCTTTTTTCACACCGCTGTCATGGCCCTTACGCATGAATCGCCGCATTCACGCGCGGCATTACCTGTTCCGCCATGAGTTGCATGGATCGCCGTGCCAGCGTCGGATCCACCCAGTCATGTCCGCAATATAGCAAAGTGCCAAAGTCACCGGTGGTCTCGCGAAACTTCAGCAACTGATCCACAACGGAATTGACACTGCCCGCGATAACCAGTGTATCCAGCACAAATTGCACCGTTACTGCCTCATCAGGCATCGCCAGATCGGGTTTGTAGATGTTCGCTGCGCCACGCGCCTTGCGCTTGGTCAGCAAGTTCCAGAAATAAAAACCGTAAGGCCCCTCGAGCGTCTTGGCGTAGCGCATTGCTGTGGCATCGTCATCGGCGACAAAGATGCTTTTGCAGACGCGCCAATCCTCGCGCTTGGCCGACAGCCCGGCAATTTCACAGCCCTGCTGATAGCTGGTGAAATGCGTTTTCACCCAGTTGGGCTGCAGAAAGTTGGCCGAAATGGGTTTCCAGCCACGCTGCGCCGCAGCCGCAACGCCCTTGGAAAAGGGTTCGACCACGGTGACGACGATCGGCGGATGCGGTTGCTGGTACGGTTTCAGCATCACCCCCTGCCCCACTTCGGGGATCATGGTTTCACCCGTGCTGATGTTCCAGAATTCGCCCTTGATGTCGTAAGGCGGCTTGCCGTCCCAAATAGCGAGAATCTGATCGATTGACTCGACGAACATTCGCGTGCGGTCGTTCTTGATATTGCCGAACACTTCCTGATCCGAACGCAAGCCGCCTGGCCCAATTCCGAACAGGAAGCGCCCTTCCAGCATGTGATCGACCATTGCAACGTTCGCTGCGATGGCGGCCGGATGACCGTTCGGAAGGTTTACAGTGCCGCTGCCCAGCTTGATCTGTCGCGTTTCGTGCGCAAGACTTGCGATAAACGCGAGACACGATGGGATATTTTCGCAGATATCCGTCGTGTGCTCGCCAATGAAGGCATCGCTGTAGCCCAATTTGTCAGCCAACAGAATGGCCTCGCGATCCTCCTTCAGCGTTTGCGTGTAGTTGCGCTCCGGCGGATGGATGGGCATGGTAAAAAAGCCAAGGTTCATGTCATCGCCTTAACAGGTTGTTGTACAACAGCTGAGCATCGAGAGGTACGCCACGCACACAGCGCATGGCAGCCATCCTAAATTCGCTGCATCTCGCGCGCGCCTGATTTGATCAGACAATAATCCAGCCATTCCGCGGTTAGTTTTTCCTGCACGGCGTTCTGCCGCAAACGCTGATTCAGACCACTCCAATCCACTTGATCGAGCGGTTGATCCTGATTAAAACACGAGAACACATAACTTGTCTTGCCGCTTGCCGGATCCACATGCGCCTGCAGGCATTGCGCGCAGATTTCCTTCATCATGCACTGCATCGGCGAATTGATGGAACCGATCGCGAAATGATGCGGCTTGACGAACGGCTTCAGGATGTCGTGACGCGCGCGCGCCACCGCTGCCATCATGCGGTCCGAGCCGATGGCGATAATGCGATCGGCATTCCGCAGTGGGATCGGTTGTACACCGAGATCGCCTATCGCATAGGCATGCATGCACTGCACGATATTCCCCACAAACGTCTTGTCCTGCGCTCGCGTCGGTGTGAAGCCCGGTTCGTCGTCACAGCACCACACCACCACATCGGCCGCGGCTTCAATTTCCTCGATTTTGTAGCGGTCGGTCATTTTTTTGTAGCCGGCAAAATACAGTACCTTGTTGCCCGCCTTGCGCATGGCCTGCCCAATGGAAAACAGCACCGCATTGCCCAGTCCACCGCCCACCAGCGCAACGGTCTCGTTTGCGGGGATTTCCGTCGGCGTACCAGTGGGCCCCATGAGAATCACCGGCTCTCCCGGCTTCAACAGCAGGCACAGATCGCTGGACCCGCCCATCTCCAGCACAATGGTGGAAATAAGGCCGCGTTCACGGTCCACCCATGCGCCGGTCAGCGCCAAGCCTTCCATACCCAACCGCGTGCCTTCCAGACGGGGCGCGATCGATTCAAAATTCTGCAAGCGGTAAAACTGCCCCGGCTGAAAGCGACGCGCGGCCAGCGGGGCTCGCACCACTACTTCAACAATCATCGCCGTTAGACGCTTCACCTCGTGCACCGTGGCACGCAAGTCGTCGTTTAGACGCGCGAAAAAGGCTTCATCATCGATGATCGCCGCGGGACGAACCGCCTCGAGAACCCGGCTGACCACGGGATGACCCTGCTTCGCGCTGCCGATCGCCTTGACCACATTGCCAAAAAACGATGGATGCACGTCACCGAAATAACTCATGCAGCGGCCATCTGCGAGCCTTGACAGTAACACATTGATTTCATTGGGCTTTGCGATTGCCTTCTCGGCCGACGCCGGATTACCTGCAGAATCCACAGCCTGAAAATAGCGGCCGTCGAGTTTGAAGTGGGCGGCATCCTCGCGCGCCAACACGGTGTTCGGCTGCGTACCGGCAGCAATCAGAATGGTGCGTGCGCGCAGCGTGAACGCACGCTCGCCGGCCGCGACCTTCAACGCCGCGGCGTGACCATAAGAATCAACTTCAACCGCCGTGGGCGTCAAGCCTTCAGCAAAGCGTATGCCTTCTTCGAGCGCCTTGTGTACCTCTTCGTGATTCAGTGTGTAAGAAGGGCTGTCAACCAGGCGTTTGCGATAGGCAATGGTCGCCCCTCCCCACGCCTGTAACAGTTCGGCGATTCGCGGCTCGCGATTTTCCGGGGCTGCCCGGGCACGCTCCTCGCGCAGGGCGCGCGCATGCGCGAGAAATTCATCGGCGATAATGCGCTCTTCCTCGTTCCAGGCAAGGCGCGCCGCCATTTCGCCGTGCTCGCGCGCCATGGCTTCGTAGCGCTTGAGAAATTTTTCGACCTGCAGCGGATAGTACGCCAGCGACTCGGTGGCGGTGTCGATCGCCGTCAGCCCGCCGCCCACCACCACCACCGGCAGACGCAACTGCATATTGGCGATGGAATCGGTGCGCGCAGCGCCGGTGAGCTGCAGTGCCATCAGGAAATCCGAGGCCGTGCGCACGCCGCGTGCCAGCCCGTTCGGCATGTCCAGCACCGTCGGCCGTCCCGCGCCGATCGCCAGAGACACGTGGTCGAATCCCATCGCAAAGGCGTCTTCCGCAGTGACAGTGCCGCCAAAACGCACGCCGCCGAAGAGCGCGAACTGTGACCGGCGCTCCAGCAATAACCTTATGATTTTTAGGAAATTTTTGTCCCATCGCACGGTAATGCCATATTCTGCCACGCCGCCAAAACCGGCCATCACCCGCTCGTCCAGCCGCTCATACAAGTCGCGAATATCGCGGATCGGCGTGAACGGCACGCGCCGGCCCGCCGCATCCACGCCAGAAAGATTCGCGGGCAAAGGTTCGATCTTCAATCCATCGATGCCCACCACGCTGTGCCCGTCGTTCATCAGATAGTGCGCAAGCGCAAATCCCGCCGGCCCCATGCCCGCAATCAGCACGCGCTTGCCGCTGGCCGCCTTCGGATACGGGTTGCGCAAATTCAGCGGATTCCAGCGCGTCAGCAGGCTGTAAATCTCAAAACCCCACGGCAACCCCAGCACGTCCTTCAGCGTGCGCGTTTCCGCCTGCGGAATATCCACCGGCTCCTGCTTCTGGTAAATGCAGGCCTTCATGCAATCGTTGCAGATGCGATGTCCGGTGGCGGCCGCCATCGGGTTGTCCACCGTAATGATCGCCAGCGCGCCAATGGCATAACCGGCGGTCTTGGCCTTGTGAAACTCGGAAATCTTCTCTTCCAGCGGACACCCGGCGAGCGTTACGCCAAACAGACTCTTTTTGAACGAAGCCACGCCGCGGCCAGTGGCGCCTTTTTCCAGCAGGCCCTTGGAACAGGAATCCTTGCCTTGCTCATGACACCAGATGCAATAATTTGCCTGATCCAGCGCGCCCGTCAGATCGGCGCCCTTGTCGGTGAGTTTGAAACCTTCCCTCCGGCGCAACTTTTCAACCGGAAAGGTATGCGTGGAATAACCCTGCCTGGTATCCACTGTGGTCGGCACCAGATGCTGCGCGTCGAGTTTATGCGGCGCCTTGAACAAAACGCCATCATGGTGTTTCCGCTGTCCGGCCGGCGTCAGCAAAGCCCACGCCGCATACTGCAGCGCCAATTCAAGCTGCTCAACATGTCCTGCCTCGTCTTGCTGCCACTCAAGGACCTTTTTCGCAAAACCCAACTCAGTGAGCGCATCTCCCAGCATCGGAGCCAGCCTCGCGGCAAGTTCCGGACCATCCAGTTGAAGGGCGGCATCACCCTTGTATTTGTTTGCGGCCTTACGCTGGACGAACAAGCGCTTCACGGAATAGAGCGGCGCCAAGTCATGGTGCGCACCCGACAGCGTGGCGATTTCATTCTCAATGCCAAATAGTTCACCGAGAAATGCATCAATATGTGGCGTTAGCGCCAGTAGCAGCTCGGACTCCATTTTTGCGCTGAGTCCTGCGCTATCCTGACGAGCGGAAACGACGCGATCTCGCAGCGCAGCTTCCGCCGTCGCCACGTAGCCGAGGAACGTAGCATCAAGGCGTGCCAAGGCCTCGCCATCGTACAAATCGAGAAATGAATACCCGAAACGAAGCGCAAGCGCTGGGGATGTGCGTACAGGTGCTATCAAGTTTTCACGCAATGTGTGTAAAAGTTTTGGATTATCGCCGATCATGGCAATCCCCTCAACACGCGCTGTGGCTACCGGACCCGTAGGAACGTTGGGAATGCTGCGGCCTGCCAACTGTCGCAGGTACTCAAATGGGTATATGCCGCGCTTGTGTCCGTCACTGAAACTGAAACACAACGCACCAGAACCATAAGGCATTACCTCGATTAGAATGATATCTGCCGCCGCCACCACTGCCTTGCCCCTGCGACGCTCAGCCGTGCAACCGGCACACCGGCAGCTTTCTCGCAACACGCTATGCGCCCAAATTGAAGACGAACCATCCTGCCAGTCCATTTCCAGCACCTTTGCCGCCGTACGCAGCCTGATTTCCACTGGCCGCACCAAATCGGGCCGGCCAGGCTTCATGACTCCGCACTCATATCATTTCAGCAATACCGCTTGGGCCCACCGCCGTGCCAAACCCGCTTAGTCCTCCGTCCTTCAACTCCGCGCCCATCGCCGCCAGTGACTCTTCGCGTATCAACCGCTTCAGCTGTTGCACCATGGCAATGAACTCGGCGGACGCGGTCATTTCCGGCGTGCGCGGCCTGGCAAGCGGCACTATGATTTCGGCCTTGATACGCCCGGGACGCGCGGTCATTACATAAATCCTGTCGGAGAGAAAAATCGACTCCTCGATATCATGGGTAACAAAAAGCACCGAGATGCGGAAGCGCTGCCACATGTTGGTTAGGATTTCCTGCATCACCACCCGCGTTTGCGCGTCGAGCGCACCGAACGGCTCATCCATCAGCAGCACCTGCGGACTGGTCGCCAACGCGCGAACGATGCCGACCCGCTGCTTCATGCCGCCCGACAGTTGATCAGGATAGTGATTTTCAAACGCCAGGAGCCCTGCCAATCCGAGCAAGGTTCGAGCCTGAGTTTCCCGCACCGAAGCCGGAGCACCTTTCATTTTCAGGCCAAACTCAACGTTTTTTCTTACCGACAACCAGGGAAAAAGCGAATATTGCTGAAATACCACACCGCATTCTGATCCAGGCCCCTTTATTGTCGCGCCATCAATCGATGCGGCACCGAAACTGGGCTGCACAAATCCGGCAACGATGTTGAGCAATGTCGATTTGCCGCATCCGGAAGGGCCGATCAGCGAAACAAATTCTCCCGGCTTGATGTTCATGTTTACGGCGCTCACGGCCTCGACCCTGGTGTCACCAGCAATGAAAACGACGCCAAGATCGTGAATGTCGATGGCACCTTTGGAATTGCCATTCATTTCTTTTCTGCTCCGGCATAGGAAGCCCAAGGCATCAAGAGCTTGCCCGTGATTTGAATAGCCCCACTACACGCCAGTCCAAGAACACCAATGGTGATCATGCCAAGCCCAATTTCGGCGTAACTGACCAGCGAATAAGCCTCCCACGTGAAATAACCGATACCGAACTGTCCCGAGATCATCTCCGCGGCAATCAGCGATACCCAGGCCACACCCATGCCCACGGAGAATCCGGTAAAAATATGCGGCATTGCGCCAGGCAAAATTACATTCGCGAACAGGCGGTACTCGTTGGCTCCGAGACTGCGCGCGGCGCGTATCAATACCGGATCAATCGAGTGCACACCGTGGATGGTATTGATCAGGATCGGGAAGAATGAGCCCATAAAGGTGATGAATACGATGCTCACCTCGTTGGTCGGCCACAACATGATCGCCATTGGCACCCATGCAATCGCGGGGATCGGTCTCAACACCTCGCAGATGGGAAATAACATATCGCGCATAAAGCGATATCGGCCGATCAGCAATCCCATGGCTGCACCCAGCACCACAGCGATGGAAAATCCGATCAGAATGCGGCGAACGCTGTAGCCGATATTCACCAGAAATTTACCGGACTGATTGACCTCGACCACTTTTTGCATAACTTCTGCTGGCGTCGGCACGTTAACAAAGCGGATGTAGAACTCGAGTTTGTAGCGGGTGACGACGTACCAGAAGGCGAGCATGATGCCAAGCGAGACGACCCATAGCAGCATGCTGACGCCCTTGCTGCGCAACCATATCGCTGCTGAATTGGGTGGAATCGCCGGCGCAGCAGACAATGCTGTGCCACGCCCTTTTGGCGGCGCCGGATCGACTTCGCTCCGATAGTCTTTCACCGGAGGCTCCGCCTTGCGCAGTACATGCACACTGTCCATGAAGCGGCTCCTCACTCACGCGCTATTTGCCGATGTTTGCCGCGGCCAGCGCCTCGGCATACGAGGCAAGCTTGCCGCCCCCCTTGGCGACATGCGCTTCGGCATCCTTTTTTAGCAGGAAGGGCGCAATCAGGGGCTTTTGGGGATCTGTGGCGTTGACCGCGTAAAAGGCCTTGTCCGCGAACATCTTGATGCCGAGCGACTTATCGAACACATAGGCCACAGCGATCTTCTTGCCTTCGCCTTGCAGCTTTTTGATGGCAGCCAGGGTGCAAACGGTGGAGCTGAACGGGACAATGTCTGCGCCGGAGATCCAGATTTCTCCAGCTTCGCGAGGTTTGGTGATCGTGCCGTTACACAGCGTATCTTTGCCGGCAATTTCATAACCCGCAAACGAGGCCTTCTGCTTGTCGTAATCGAGATTCAGTTCCTTGTACGTTTGCTTGAGATAGCTCTCATTGATCCACGCTTTCACATCGAAGGCTTTCACGCGCCCCATCTTCTTGAGCACGTCATATACGACGCCGATTGTCTCGACCCACTTCGGCTTGATCGTCGGATCCAATGTGTGGATGCCGCTGGGTCCGAGGAAAACGTAGGCCACTTCCTTCTCGATCTTGGTCCACTCTTCGACTTTGGTCATCGCGACCTTCGGATCTTTGCGGACCCAGTCGTTTGCTTCCATCAACGCCTTGATGTAGGCAACCACAATTTCAGGATATTTCTCGCCGAAATCCTTGCGAATCACCACGCCATGAAAGGTTGGAACCTTGGTTTCTGCACCGTCGAAGATCTTGCGCGCGAAACCACGATACGGCAGCAATTCAGCAAACGGCACAAAGTCGCCGTGACCGTCGATGCGTTTTTCCTGCAGATTGGTGGTTCCGACTTCCGGCGACTGACTCACCAACCTCCAGAATGTATCCGGCCAGCCTCTTGCCTGCATCGCCTGCAGCATCATGCCGTGCGCCGCCGAGCCGAAGGGGACTGACAGCAGCTTTCCCTTCAAATCAGACAATTCATAGTACGGAGAATCCTTGTGCACCACAACACCGTTACCTGCGCCAAACTGGTTGTAGGCAATGACTGCGATCAGTTGTGTCTCATTCCTCGTCGCCTGTCCGGTCGCGCCAGCGACCAATAGCGGATAGTCGCCCATCATGCCAATCTGGATCTTATCGGCCATCATGCCGTTGGTGATGGGTGGTCCGGACGTGGCGTTCTGCCAGTCGAACTCGTACGTCACCTTGGCATATTTCCCCGTCCGCGGCAGATGTTTTTCAAGCAGTTTGAGCTCCTTGATGACCATGCCCCCGGTAACGGTGTTGGTAGTCGTGTTCTGTGTGCCAATGCCGATCTTGATCGTGGTCTGGGCTTGTGAAGCCGCAGACAGCAGGACCGCGCCCATGCATCCGCCCACAACCATACCGCGCAGCGCCTTGAATTTCCCCAAGGTAGCACCAATACTGCGTTCGCCCGTCGTCATGATGCCCATCTCCTTTAAATATCCACGACCAACCATGCCTGCTCAAACGTCCTTCACTTGCGCCAGTTTTGGAATAACGCCTGACCAACGTGCCGCTTCCCGCAGCGGCTCGCGCCTTTCCGTAATGACCGGCCATGCTGTTGCACTGCGTTCTTTAAACCCGGCAAAGTGCTTCTGCGGTAGGGTGACTTCACCGGCCTCGAAATTGGCTTTCTCCAGAGACTCGGCCACACACTGCATCCAATCGCTACAATCATCCCGATAAAGTGCGGGTAAATTCAGCCCTTCCTGAACAGAATCGAACCGACAGACATTCACGCAGTTTGTGAATCCGCCATCGATAAAACCTATCGTCGCCACATGTGCCATCACTTGCGTGCCTTCACTTGGTTGCGTACTGGCGAGTCATTGTGGCCAGTGCAATCTGCGCCAGTTTGCGCACATCCGGATCCGCATCCTGACGCGCCTTCTCGAGAGCCGGTATCGCTTTGGTGTCGCCAATCTCCCCCAGTGCGATCGCCGATTCTTTGCGCACGTTGCTGACGGGGTGTTCAAGCATTTCGATAATCGCCGCCACTGCTTCGCGTGCCTTCAATCGTCCCAAACTACGAATGGCGCGTATGCGCACCTGCCTGTAACTGTCTTCCAGAACCGGCAACATACTATCGACGGCATCCCGCGGCCCGACTTTTCCCAGCGTGCTCGCCGCCTCTTCCCGCACCTGCCACGAGACGTCTTTGAGCGCATGTGTCAGGGCCGGCAGCACTTGATCGTCCGTGGCGTACCCCAATGCGCCGACCGCGATGCGTCTGACTTCCTCATCGGGATCATTCATTGCCACGCGCGTCAACTCACCCAACCCGTCTGGATTCTTAAGGTAGCCGAGGACGGACACCGCCTCCCGCCGCACCCGCGGCGCGGCATCGCACAGCGCGGCACGTGCCGTTGCAAATACTTCGGGGATGCGCAATTCCCGCAATGCGCGAAAAGCGGCAGCCCTTGCGAATGCGTCATCATCCGTCAGCACCGGCACGATGTATGCTCCCATGGCGGGGTCCTTGAGTTCCGACAGAGTTTGCGCGGCCGCTTCGCGCACGTCGGCATCGACATCACGCAATGCCGCGGCCAACGCCGCTACGATCTCGTCCTGTTCGATCCCTTCCAGCGCCCTGGCGGCCTCGGCACGCACGGCTGGCACGACATCAGACAGTGCCGCCAGACCCAACTGCGTGAAGTCCGCTTCGTCACAATAGGGTAATTCCATCACGGCTATTCGCCGCACCTCTGCGTCCGGATCGGTGAGACGGGAGCGGTAATCCCCGGGGACGAAAGTCGTAACATTCGCATTCATAGTCGACCTGCCTTAACGCAACAGGTAAGGAATATCGACGTGGACGGCGCCTGTGGGGCAATCCTGTTCGCAGGGCATGCAGTACCAGCACTCGTCGAACTTCATGTAGGCCTTGCCTTTCACGATGTCGATGGCCAGCACGTCAAGCGGACATACGTCCACACAAACCGTGCAACCTTTGTGGGCGATGCATTTTTCGTCGTCAACACTGACAGGAACACTGGTGCGATTGATGGCGGTTGGCATGAGGTCCCCTGTTCGTCTTATGCAGTCCGCGCCGGCGCAACCACGCGCAGCCGTTGATAGGCGTTTTTCTCATTGTCATCCAGCGGGAACAAATAGGGCTCGACTGCCTTTTTGAAGCTGCTCATGGCGCCCACGTCATCCTTGCGCAGATGACAATGGGTGAACCAATCGACGTCGTCGCGCTCGGGGAAATCCACGCGGTTGTGATACAGGCCCCAGCGGCTTTCTTCGCGGAACAGCGAGGCATGGGCCGCCATGCGCGCACAGTCATGAATCACCTGCACCTCCATTGCTCGCATCAACTCGTGCGGGTTCTCGGCGGAAATGTTCCCGATATCCTCGCCAATTTCGTCGAATCGCTCAAGCGCCAGTTTCATTTTTCGGGTCGCTTTGGGCGGCTGCAAATAGTCGTTGACCATGCGCCGCAATTTGTATTCCACCTGCGAGGGTGGCAGTCCGCCGCCATGGCGTAAGGGAGCAGAAACACGGTTCATCTCCTCCGCAATCTGCGCCGAATCCACTGTGCCACCGTCGTAATTTGCGCAGTATTCCGCCGCATTAGTCCCGGCAAACCAGCCATAAGTGAAGGCACCCAGCATGTAGTTGTGGGGTACGTTGGCCATGTCGCCGGCCGCATAAAGGCCAGGCACAGTGGTTTCGGCACGCTCGTTGACGTAAACGCCAGACGCGCTGTGGCCACTGCAAAAGCCGATTTCGGAGATGTGCATCTCAATCATCCGCTCGCGGTAATTGGTTTTACGTCCGCTGTGGAAGCGCCCACGGCTGGGCCGCTCGTTGGTATGCAGAATATGCTCGATGGTCTGTATGGTCTCTTCAGCCAGATGGTCGAGTTTGAGGAATACCGGGCCGTTGCCACTTTGCAGTTCGTTATAGAACTCCTGCATCATCTGCCCGCTCCAGTAATCGCATTCGATGAAGCGATCCCCCCTGGCGTTCGCGGTATAGCCACCAAATGGCCCGGTGACGTAGGCACAGGCCGGACCGTTGTAGTCCTTGATCAACGGATTGATCTGGAAGCATTCGAGATTGGAGAGTTCGGCACCCGCATGAAACGCCATGCTGTATCCGTCGCCCGCATTGGTCGGATTTTCGTAAGTCCCGAACAGATAACCTGAAGTCGGCAGACCGATGCGCCCTGCCGCGCCACAGCACAGAATGACGGCTTTCGCACGCACCACCACGAACGCCCCGCTCCTGCAGTCAAATCCCAGCAAACCGGCCGCCTGTCCCTTGCTATCCGTCAGCACGCGCGTCGCCACCACCCGGTTGGTGACGTCCACCCGCGCCCGTTTGAGCTGCCGGTAGAGCACCTTCTTCATATGATGCCCTTCCGGCATCGGCAATACATACGTGCCGATATGATGCACTTTGCGCATGGCGTAATCGCCGGTCTCATCCTTTTCAAACTTCACACCCCAGCGATCGAGTTCCTGTATCGTCGTGTAGCTATGGTTCGCATAGGCGTAGACCGTTTTCTGATTGACGATGCCGTCGTTGGCAATCGTGATCTCTTTGGTGTACTGCTCAGGCGTGGCATGACCGGGCACCACCGCATTGTTCAGCCCGTCCATGCCCATGGAGATGGCGCCACTGCGCTTGACGTTTGCCTTTTCCAGCAGCATCACCCGAAGCTTGGGGTTGCGCTCTTTCGCCTTCACTGCGGCCATTGGACCTGCGGTTCCGCCACCGACAACCAGTACGTCGGTTTCCAGCTCGATCAGTTTCATTGTCACGTCTTGCTTCCTTGCAATGGATGGCTGCGCTGCTGCATATCGCGCTTATCGACGCCCGACCATCATGAAGTATTGAAATGCATCACCCCGGTAATAGAGATATTCGAAGTCGATCGGCTGGTCCGGGAGTGCCAGCGTAAGGCGCTCAATACGCAGCACAGGCGAACCCTCTGCTACCGCGAGGACTTCCGCCAGCGCCGCGTCGGCCAATGTCGCGTCTATACGCAACTCGGCGCGATCCAGGCGGAAGCCGTAATCAGTCTCGAGAATGAGAAAGACGTCGCGGCGCGGCAGATCTTCCTTGATCAGGCGCTGCCCCAGTTCAACCGGCACATAAGTGACATCCAGGGAAATGGGATCGTGATTGAGGTAGCGAATGCGGCGGATCTCCATTACCTCGCACTTCTCGTCCAGTGCAAGGCGTGCCAATATATGTCGAGGGGGACGCATCACCCTATGTCCCAACACACGGGAATGCGTGTAGTGGCCAGCGGCCGACATCGCTTCACCAAAGCCCTCGAGACGCATCAGGTTCTGGACCGCCTTTGGCCGCGCAACAAAGGTGCCCTTGCCGTGTATTTTGAAAATCAGGCCTTCTTTTTGGAGGTCATTCAAGGCTTGGCGCACCGTGATGCGACTCACGCCGAAAGCCCTGACCATGTCGTTTTCCGATGGCATCCTGACATCGCAGCGATACGTGCCGTCCAGGATGCGTGCACGTAAAAGCTCGCGAATTTGCGAGTACAGCGGGATCGGTGAGGAGGGATTGCAGGTGTCTCCCAAGGCCGTATCCGCTACGACACGCGCAGTCAGCGGCGAAGCCTGACGATCCTTTTCACTCTCTATCACTTGTATTGACATCCTGCTGTCAATACTTGCAATCAGCGTGCCAACTTTAGGTCATCCGTCGATACAAAAAAATATATTATCAATCAGTTACTTACAAATCACCCCTCAAATGCGCACGGATTGCGGGAGCAGCCCGGCGCACACTCGTTGTGCGGCGCAAACACGCGTGGAGCAACTTTGGGACGTGCACGGGGGTGGCCCCCGCAACTTGTATTACATTGGGCGACGGCCTTGATTATCGCCAAGGGACCCCCTTTTGACTGCGCATACTGCACGCTCGCCGCACCAACGCACGGTTCATGTCAGGGAGTCTTCGTCTCAAGAACAGGATTGAGACTCGCAGGATAAGATAGGTAAACGACTCGGCTTATTTGGCACAAACTCGCCGCGCGCGTGTCAGGTCCTGGACGGTTGCAATGGCAATGCCGAAGTACGCTATAAGTGTCGTGCCTATCTGGGCAGCGACATGCCGCCTAACCTTGCGAACTTGCTTTACTGCTGTATCACGTCGCGCTCCGCGCGGCGGCATCGACAGTATTCTCAACCAGCATCGCCACTGTCATCGGCCCGACGCCGCCAGGTACCGGCGTAATCCAACCGGCAACGTCCTTGACCTCGTCGAACGCCACATCCCCGGCGAGTTTTCCGCTCGCAAGCCGGTTGATACCGACGTCGATAACCGCTGCGCCGGGCTTGACCATGCCGCGCGTGATCAGATGCGCTTTGCCGGTCGCGACTATCAGGATATCGGCCTGACGGGTGACCGCACCGAGGTCCGGCGTGCGCGAATTGCACACTGTAACCGTGGCGCCGCGCGCGATCAGCAGCAACGCCGCCGGCTTGCCGACGATGGTGCTGCGCCCAACCACCACCGCGTGGCGGCCCTCGATCGGGACATGCGCGTGATCGAGCATTGCCATCGCGGCCCGCGGCGTACATGGCGTGATGCCGGGTGCGCCTTCCACCAGCGCGCCGAGATTCAGCCAGTTGAAGCCATCCACGTCTTTCTCCACGGCGATGGCCTGTGATAGCCGTTGCGCATCCAGGTGCCTGGGCAGCGGCAACTGCACAATGATGCCGTGAACCGCGCGCTCGTTGTTGAGACGGGTAACGAGGTCCAGTACTTCGCGTTCAGTCGCGCTTGCAGGCACATCGTGATGGATCGAATTCACGCCCGCTTGTGCACATGCCCTGGCCTTGTTACGTATGTAGATGCGTGAAGCGGGGTCGTCGCCCACCAGCACAGTCGCTAGGCCTGGTGTGACACCACGCGCTTGTAATTTTGTAACCGATTGTTTTAATTGATTTATTTTTTCAAGCGCCAAGGCGGCGCCATCGATCAGCTGGGCGGTCATGATTGCAGGCAAGAGTTGAGTTTCATTGCGGCGCCGCTACTTTTGCGCGGTAACGGGATTGCCGGGCGGCACGCGTTGTCCCGGTTCCAACAACTGAAAAAACACTTCATCCTGCTTGATCATGCCCAGCTCGCTGCGCGCGCGTTCCTCGACGGCTTCAACACCCTGTTTCAAATCGCGCACCTCGGCTTCCAGCACGACATTGCGTTTTTGCAACCCCAGATTCTTGTCGCGCTGCGACTTGATCTGTTGGTCCACGTCCCATACGCGCATCCAGCCACCCTTGCCCAGCCACAGCGGGTATTGAATCACCACGATCAACGCCATGAGTGCCACGCTGAGCGCCTTCATGGTCAGCTTCTAGCGCAGCTGATAAAACGCTTCGCGCCCGGGATAACTCGCCGCATCGCCGAGATCCTCCTCAATGCGCAGCAACTGATTGTATTTCGCCAGCCGATCGGAGCGTGACAGCGAGCCAGTCTTGATCTGCAGCGCATTGGTCGCCACGGCGATATCCGCAATTGTGGTGTCCTCGGTTTCTCCCGACCGATGCGACACTACCGCGGTGTAACGCGCACGCTTGGCCATTTCAATCGCGGCCAGCGTCTCCGTCAGAGTGCCGATCTGATTCACCTTGATCAACACCGAATTGGCGACGCCCTGCTCGATGCCCTGCCGGATATAGCGCGTGTTGGTCACGAACAGATCGTCACCCACCAGTTGTACCCGGTCGCCCAGCCGCTGTGTCAATAATTTCCAGCCATCCCAGTCGCTTTCCGCCATGCCATCTTCAATACTGATGATCGGATATTTGTCCACCCAAGCCGCCAGGTAATCCACCAGTTCGCCGGATTTCATCGCGGCGCCTTCAGAAGCAAGCGTATATTCGCCGTCTTCGTAAAACTCGGAACTGGCACAATCCAGCGCCAGAGCGATATCTTCTCCAGGACGATAGCCTGCCGCTTCGATAGCCTCGATCACGAATTTGATCGCCGCTTCATGCTTGGGCAGACGCGGCGCGAAGCCGCCTTCATCGCCCACCGCCGTGGCAAAGCCGCGCTCATGCAGCAATTTCTTCAGCGTGTGGAATACCTCCGCCCCATAGCGCAGCGCCTCCCGGAAGGTGGGAGCGCCAAGCGGAATAATCATGAACTCCTGCATGTCGAGGCTGTTGTCCGCATGCACGCCGCCGTTGATCACGTTCATCATCGGCACCGGCATCGCCATGGGGCCGGCTCCGCCAAGGTAACGATGTAGCGGCAGTCCGGATTCTTCCGCGGCGGCCTTGGCCACCGCCATCGACACCGCGAGGATGCCATTGGCGCCCAGACGCGATTTGTTTTCAGTGCCATCAAGGTCGTTCAGCGTCTTGTCCACAAAACCCTGCTCGGTGGCATCCACCCCGATGATCGCTTCGCAGATTTCAGTATTGACGTTTTCAACCGCCTGCAACACACCTTTGCCCAGATACCGGGCCGCATCGCCGTCGCGAAGCTCGATCGCCTCGCGGCTGCCGGTAGACGCGCCGGACGGCGCTGCCGCGCGGCCCATTACGCCGGACTCCAGCAACACGTCGGCCTCCACCGTGGGATTGCCGCGAGAATCCAGAATTTCCCTGGCAATGACGTCGACGATTGCGCTCATGCAGTCTCCCAATGGTTGATTTTATGACACCAGGTCCTCGGCGAAGCCTGCATGCTTCACCAGCGTATCCAGTTGTTTCAGCGTCTGCAGCAGTACCCTCATGTGCTGCAAGGGCCACGCATTGGGGCCGTCCGACAGTGCCTTTTCCGGCTGCGGATGGGTCTCCATGAACACACCGGCAATGCCGCTCGCCACCGCGGCCCGCGCCAGCACCGGCACAAATTTTCGCTCGCCGCCACTCGCATGGCCCTGCCCGCCCGGGAGCTGCACCGAGTGCGTGGCGTCAAACAGCACCGGACATCCCGTGTCCCGCATAACCATCAGGCCACGCATGTCGGAAATCAGGTTGTTGTAGCCGAACGTCGCGCCGCGCTCGCAAACCATGATGTTGTCGGCATTGCTCGCGCTACGCGCCTTGTCGACGACATTTTTCATGTCTGCCGGCGCGAGAAACTGTCCCTTCTTGATGTTCACAGGTTTACCCGTACTCGCGACGGCGCAAATAAAGTCGGTCTGTCGGCACAGGAACGCCGGTGTTTGAAGGACGTCCACCACGGATGCAACCGCGGCAATGTCGCCCGTGTCATGCACATCGGTCAGCACCGGCACGCCAACTTGTTTGCGCACATCCGCGAGAATTTCCAGCCCCTTGTCCATGCCCAGGCCACGAAACGAGCGGATCGAACTGCGATTGGCCTTGTCGTAAGATGCCTTGAAAATAAACGGCACGCCGATTTCCGCGCAGATCGCCTTGAGCGTGCCGGCGACGTCCATGGCCAGCTGGCGCGATTCCACCACACACGGGCCGGCAATCAGGAACAGCGGTTGGTCGAGACCCGCTTCAAATCCACATAGCTTCATCGCTGCCGCCTCACGCAATACTCCTGGATGAAGCTGCTATCGACGACGCGGCTTCACCACCGCCGGCACGCGCCGCATTGGCGATGGCAGCTTGAATAAAGGCCTTGAACAAGGGATGTCCATCACGCGGCGTGGAGGTAAATTCCGGATGAAACTGGCACGCAACAAACCACGGATGATCGGGCAACTCGATCATTTCACATAGATCATCTTTGGCCGAAACGCCGCTCTCGCGCAATCCGGCTTCACGGATGCGCTCAAGATAATGGTTATTCACCTCGTAGCGGTGGCGGTGGCGTTCGGAAATGCGCGCGGCGCCATAAATATTGCGCGCCATCGAGTCCGCTTCCAGGATGCATTCCTGCCCGCCCAGGCGCATGGTTCCGCCCAAATCGGATTCCTGGCTGCGCTGTTCGACACGGCCATCGCGATCCAGCCATTCGGTAATCAGCGCGATCACCGGATGCTGCGTTTGCGGGTCGAACTCGGTACTGTGCGCGCCCTCCAGGCCCACCACGTTGCGCGCATATTCGACCACCGCCAACTGCATGCCCAGGCAAATGCCAAGATAAGGCACGGCGTTTTCCCGCGCATGACGAATCGCGCTGATCTTGCCCTCGACACCGCGTTTGCCGAATCCACCCGGAACCAGAATGGCATCCATGGCCGCAAGGCAGCCCGTGCCATTCTTCTCAATGGTCTCCGAATCAATGTAATGAATCCGAATTTTCGAGCCCGTATGGATGCCCGCATGCACCAGCGCTTCGGACAATGATTTGTACGATTCCGTCAGATCGACATACTTGCCTACCAAGGCTATCCTGACTTCGCAACGCGGGTGTTCCAACCGGTACACCAGATTGTTCCAGCCGGACAAATCCGCGGGTGGCAGATCAAAATGCAGCTTGCGGCACACAATCTGGTCCAGATGCTGTGCGTGCAGCATTGAAGGAATCTTGTATATGCTGTCGGTGTCTACCGCGGAAATAACCGCTTCGGACATGACGTTCGTGAACAAGGCGATCTTGCGCCGTTCGTCGTCGGGCAACGGCCGGTCTGCGCGACACAGCAGAATATCCGGCTGAATGCCGATTTCGCGCAATTCTTTTACCGAGTGCTGCGTTGGTTTGGTCTTGATTTCACCGGCTGACGCGATAAAAGGTACCAGCGTGAGGTGGATGTAACATACGTTGTCGCGGCCCAATTCAATGCCCATCTGCCGTATCGCCTCAAGGAAGGGCAACGATTCGATGTCGCCGACGGTGCCGCCAACCTCCACCATCGCCACTTCGGCGTCCCCCGCACCGCGCCGGATGAAGAGCTTGATTTCATCCGTGATATGGGGAATCACCTGCACGGTACCACCCAGGTAATCGCCATGGCGTTCCTTGCGAATTACGCTTTCGTAGATCTGACCCGTGGTGAAGTTATTGCGCTTGGCCATCTTGGCGGTGACGAAGCGCTCGTAGTGGCCCAGATCTAGATCGGTTTCAGCACCATCTTCCGTTACGAAGACTTCGCCGTGCTGGAACGGACTCATGGTGCCCGGATCCACATTAATATAGGGATCGAGCTTTAACATGGTGATTTTGACGCCGCGCGTTTCGAGGATGGCGGCAAGCGAAGCGGCAGCGATACCTTTGCCCAGTGAGGAGACGACACCACCAGTAACAAAGATATATTTGGTCATTTCATGTATTCAGGGTTTTCCCATTTTATCGCAAAATGCGTGAGCGTCCAACGAAATTCACCGCCCGTTCACGAGGCCGAACGCGCCGCCTTGGCAAGATACAGCCATGTTTCCACCACCGTATCCGGGTTCAGTGAAATGCTCTCTATGCCCTCTTCCACCAGCCATTGCGCAAGATCAGGATGATCCGACGGGCCCTGGCCGCAGATACCCACGTACTTGCCGGCTTTGCGGCATGCCTGGATCGCAAGGTGCAGCATGTGTTTCACCGCCGGGTCGCGCTCGTCAAAACCCTCGGCGATGATACCGGAGTCGCGGTCGAGCGCCAGCGTCATTTGCGTCATGTCGTTGGAGCCAATCGAAAATCCGTCAAAATGCTGCAGAAATTGGTCGGCGAGCACCGCGTTGGAGGGAATCTCACACATCATCACCACCCGCAGACCGTTGTCGCCGCGCTTCAAACCATTGGCGGCGAGCAGATCAAGCACTTGTTTTCCCTCACTCACGGTACGAACGAAAGGCACCATAATCTCAACATTGGTAAGGCCCATCTCGTCACGTACCTTTTTCATCGCGCGGCATTCAAGATCGAACGACTTGCGAAAACTGTCCGCGATGTACCGTGACGCGCCGCGAAACCCCAGCATGGGATTCTCTTCATGCGGCTCATAGCGGGTGCCTCCGGTGAGGCTGGAATACTCGTTGGACTTGAAATCCGACAGGCGCACGATCACCGGCTTCGGCCAGAATGCCGCGCCAAGGGTGGCCACGCCCTCGACCAGCTTTTCGACGTAAAACGTCACCGGATCGGCGTAGCCGGCGCTATGCTCCTCGACCGCGGTTTTCAGATCCGCCGGTATATCAGGGTAAGCCAGCACGGCCTTGGGGTGCACGCCGATCATGCGCGCAATGATGAACTCCAACCGTGCCAGTCCCACGCCCTCGTTCGGCAGGCGCCGGAATTCGAACGCGAGCTCGGGGTTGCCGACGTTCATGGTGATCTTTACCGGCGATTTGGGCATGGCATCGAGCGACAGGTCGATCACTTCCACATCCAGTTTGCCGCGATATACGAACCCGGTATCGCCCTCGGCGCACGATACCGTCACCTCGCGGCCGTCACGCAGCACGCGCGTGGCGTCTCCGCAGCCCACCACCGCTGGCACACCCAGTTCGCGCGCGATGATCGCCGCGTGACATGTGCGGCCACCGCGGTTGGTCACGATCGCCGAGGCGCGCTTCATCACCGGCTCCCAGTCCGGATCGGTCATGTCGGTCACCAGCACATCGCCCTCGCGCACGCGGTCCATTTCGGCCGCACTGCTGACCAGACGCACCGGCCCACTGCCAACGCGCTGGCCAATCGCACGGCCGGTCGCCAAGACCTCGGAGCGCTCCTTCAGACGATAACGCCGCAGCGTGTCGACACTTTCGCTGGCTTTCACCGTTTCGGGCCGCGCCTGCAAAATGTAAAGTTGGCCGTCGATGCCGTCGCGTCCCCATTCGATGTCCATCGGACGCTGGTAATGCTTTTCAATAATTACGGCATAGCGGGCCAGCATTTCGACTTCCGCGTCGCTGATGGAAAACTTGCGTCGATCGCTCTCCGGCACCGGCTCGGTTCTCACCGAACGGCCAGCCTGTCTCGATGCGTCATACACCATGCGCAGCGCCTTGGACCCCAAACCGCGCCGCAGGACAGCCGGCTTTCCTTCATTAAGTGATTGTTTATAAACATAAAATTCATCCGGATTCACTTGGCCCTGCACTACCGTTTCGCCCAAGCCATAGGCGGACGTGATGAATACCACCTGATCGAATCCGGATTCCGTATCAATCGTGAACATCACACCGCTGGCGCCAAGGTCGCTGCGCACCATGCGCTGCACCGCGGCCGACAGTGCGACACCGTCGTGCACGTAACCTTTGTGGACGCGATAGGAAATTGCACGGTCGTTGTAGAGCGAAGCAAACACGTGCTTGATCGCTTCCAGCAGATTGTCGAGACCGTGCACGTTCAAAAAGGTCTCCTGCTGGCCCGCGAAGGAAGCGTCGGGCAAGTCCTCCGCAGTGGCCGACGAGCGCACGGCAAACGAAACGCCGGCACCGGCCGCCCGTTCAAGTTTGCCATAGGCTTCGCTCACCGCGCTCAGCAATGCCTGGGAAAAGGGTTGCGCCACAATCCATTCGCGTATGGATTTGCCCGCGGCTGCCAGCGCGTTGACATCGTCGACGTTTAACGTGGCAAGCTGTTTTTCGATGCGCTTGTCGAGCCCATCATGCGCCAGAAAATCGCGAAACGCCGCCGCCGTTGTGGCGAAGCCACCCGGCACCCGCACACCCGCGCCGGACAAGTGCGCGATCATCTCGCCGAGCGAGGCGTTCTTGCCGCCGACGATCCCCACGTCAGTCATGCGCAGCGCGGAGAGATCAAGCACATAAGCCGGCGACGTCATGTTCACCTACCTCCAGTAGTATGGGCGCGCAAATCCCGGTATATTACCGAATATTGCCGCACCGCAATATGACTTTTGACGCAATTCACGCCAATGGATACTGCAAACATCTTCCGCAGCGCGTTCTTCGTATCTGACCGCACTGGAATAACCGCGGAAATGCTGGGCCACAGCCTGCTAACGCAGTTCGATAATCTGGTACTGAAGGAAACGACGCTGCCGTTCATCGACAGCCTTGATAAGGCGCAGGAGGCGGTTGCAAACATCAATGCCACGGCCGCCGCGGACGGTGTGCGGCCGATCATCATCAGCACACTCGCCAACACTGAAATTGCCGCTGCGGTGGGCAAAGCCAATGCGTTGTTTCTCGATTGCTTTCAGATTTTCATTGTGCCGCTTGAAAACGAACTCGGTTCGCGCGCCTCGCACGAGATCGGGCGTACCCACAATCTGAACGACATCGTCAATTACTACAAGCGCATGGAGTCGGTCAATTACACCTTGTCCCACGACGACGGCGTCACCACGCGCGATCTGAGCGAAGCGGACGTGATACTGGTTGGCGTGTCACGCTGCGGCAAGACGCCGACCTGTCTCTACCTTTCCATGCAGTTCGGGGTGCGCGCCGCAAACTACCCGTTCATTCCGGAAGATTTTTCCAGTCACCAACTGCCCAAATCCCTGACCAAACTACGCGACAAACTGTACGGTCTGACCATTGCCCCCGCACGGCTGCATCGTATACGCAGCGAGCGCCGCCCCAACAGCAGCTATTCGAGCCTGAAAAACTGCGAACAAGAGGTTCGCGATGCCGAAGCGCTGATGCGGCGCGAAAACATTCCAGTGCTAGACGCCACCGCCAAGTCCGTGGAAGAACTCGCCACCACCATCATGCAGCAGGCCAAACTGGAGCGGCGGATTTACTGAAGTTGCACTCAGTCAACGCCAAAATCGAAAAAGCTATTGGCGCCATGCCCGAAGAATCCGGCGACGCGCACCTCGGCCGTGTACAATATCAGCGCGTATTCCCCAGGCGCCAGTTGTCGTTCCGGTTTAACGTGATAAAGAACGAAACCTTCGCGGGCTCCGCCTTGATCCGCCAACACTTCATGTGCGACAGGTATTACACGATCCCTGGTAATGCCGGTTGAATAGCTTATGAAGCCACCGCCGGTTGCCACCTCACGCGTGCCGTTTGGTCGAACCGCAAAATTGGCGAGTGTCAGATAGCCCTGGGGCTGCGCATTCTTGGGTACGCTGAGAACGAACCCTATGTCGTCTCCCGGCAGGCGCAACTGTGCCTTGTCGCCGGGCAACGTTGCATAGGTGGCGACGCCACCAAAACCCAATGCACGCGCCGCAGTGCGCATGGTAGGCACGATATACTGCATTAGTTGTTCCGTGCCATTGATCAAGACCGCGACATTTTCCGGATTGCGCCCATCGGTTGCCGCCCCCGAACCGGTACCAGGCGAGGTGCGCGCGGCCGAGGGCTTCGCTGCAGCCCCTGATTTACTGAGCGACTTCGGATTCAGCACTGCCCTCAATACAGCCGGAGACGCACCTTTATTCTTCAGTGTGACCAGCCCCTTGGCAGAGGTATCGAAATTGTGCGAGCGCGCACTGGCGATTGCTTCCAGAATCACTTCGTCCGACATCCCGGCTTCCATCAATGTAATGACTTCAGCATTGTTCATCATACCCTGCGCGCCCGCCATGCCCGCAGACACCCATAGCAGTGTCACACCCAGCAGCCGGCGCCAGTGCAGTTTCATGCATATTTTCACGCGCTACTCCCTGAATTATTTTGGTCGCCGCCCTGCATATCACTTCCAGAGCAAAGCCGGGGATGACTCGTGCATAGGCTTATGCCGATGGGCTGCTCGCGACTATATCGCGCACGGCCGCGCGCAGTCAACGCGGCACACGCCGCAACGGCTTGCTAGCGAGACTGCCTGACCCGCTCGAACAGGCACACGGCTGCTGCCGCCGCAACATTGAGTGACTCGGTAGTCGCATGCATCGGAATCGCAATCAGTTCATGAGCGCACCTGACGAGCGCTTCTGACACGCCCGCGCCTTCGTTCCCAAACACCAGCGCCACGTGTCCGGTGAGATCGCTGTCGAATACGTTTTTCACTGCCAGACGCTGCGTGACCACCACCCGACCCGGAAATGCGCGTCCCAAAGCAATCAGATCGGAACGCTCGTAGATATCCACCACAAAATGCGCCCCCATGCCTGCCCGCAATACGCGTGGCGACCAAGCGTTCACACTACGCTCCGACAGGAAAATCTGTTTGATCCCCGCCGCGGCGCAAGAACGCATGATTGAACCGAGATTGCCCGGATCCTGCAGGTCTTCGAGCAGGACGCAGCTGTCGGGTACCGCGGGCGGCGCCGAGCGGCGGGGCGTCTGGATGACCGCGATGGCACCTGTTGGTGTTGCCACTGACGACAGTTGCCGGAACAGCGGATCGTTCAGCAACACGATAGCAGGACAGCCCTCCAGTAAGGATGCCACTTCAGGATTCTTCATACCGTCCCGGCTTACCACCAATAGTTCAGGCCAGCCGTAATTGCTGCGGTAAGCCTGTATCAAATGCACGCCATCAAGCAATGATTTTCCCGCAAGCCTGCGCTCGCGCGAAGATTGCATCAGTCTTAACAGCGCCTTGAACTGTGCGTTTTCAGCTGAGATGATGTGTTTCAATGCGTGCTCAGTCTGTAGCGCAGGTGCGAAACCCCGCCAGCACATCGCGCCGCTCGGGCGTGTAAAAATTACGCCATGTGTTGCGCAGCAGGCCGGCACGCGTCGCATGGCAGCCGCCGCGCAGCACTTTGTGATTGCCGAACCAGGGCTCGGAATATTCCTTGTACGGATCGCGCACAAAGCCGGGATAGGGGTTGAACCAGTCCGCCGTCCACTCCCACACATTGCCGAACATCTGACGCACACCCCAAGCGCTGTCGCCGTCGGGCAATGCGGCGACGTCGATCGTGGTGCCGGCGCCGCCATACAGATTTGCGCGTGTTGCAGCCGGCGGCGCCTCGCCCCACGGATAACGCCGCTTGCTCGCGAGTACCCCGGGTGCGGTTGCGGCGGCAAATTCCCACTCGGCTTCCGACGGCAGGCGCCGGCCCGCCCAGACACAATAGGCTTGTGCCTCATACCAGTTCACATGCAGCACTGCCGCCTTGGGCGCGAGCGGCAGTATGCGGTCCCCGTAGCGCGCGCGCCAGCTATCATCCGTCTTCACCCAATACAGTGGACAGTTGGCATCTGCGCGCGAGCGCCAGGCCCAGCCGTCGTCGTCCCACAACTCGCGTCTGGTGTAGCCGCCGTCCTCGACAAATGTGGAATATTCAGCATTGCAAACCGCAGTACGCGCCATGCGAAACGGCGCCACCTCAACCTCATGCGCCCACTTCTCATTGTCAAACACAAATCCGGTGTTTTCACTTGCACCGAGCATGAACCGTCCGCCCGTTATGTCGCTGTCGCCCGGGCATGGCGCCACCGCACGCATCGCTTCCCGTGCCGGCAATGCCTGCGGATATCCCAACGTCTGGCGCGTGTAATGAAACGCTTCGTTGTGCATTTCCTCGTGAAACACCGCAAGCAGCGCGAAGTAGCGCAGGTGGTCTGTCGCCCCGTCTCGCATCAGACGCGCGATCACCGCATCCAGAACCTCGCTCAAATAGGCCAGCGTATGCGTGGGTTCCGGCAGCGTCAGTCGCCAGCGCTCCGCATGCGGCACGATGGCGGAGTTATAACGCGCGTCCGCATCGGGCAGCAGGGCCGGCGCCAGCGCTCCCGCCGATCGATAGCGCAAACACCAGTGCTCCTGAAACCAGCCGACATGCCCGATCTCCCATAGCGGCGGATTGACGATACTCAGGTACGGTCCAAGCCATTGTGCGGGTTGCAGCGCGCCTGCATAGGCCAGCGTGCGTTGTCGTGCCGCCAGCAGCATGTCGCGCAAGGCGGCGGCATCGGGTTGATGGGAATCGGCTTTCATCGAATTCTTTTGTTATATTCGCCCGTTAGTGTATCCCTGAATCCTGATCCATGAAAATTGCGCTGATCACGCCAGCGGGGCCTCGCGCCCGCAACGGCAATCGTGGCACGGCTTTGCGCTGGGCGGGTATGCTGCGCGAGTTGGGCCACAAGGTATCCGTGCAGGTGGACTGGGACGGCACACCCGCAGACCTGATGCTTGCGCTGCATGCGCGGCGCAGCCATACCTCGATACGCAATTTCGCGGTGTGCTGTCCGCAACACCCTTTGGTGCTGGCGTTGACCGGCACCGATCTCTACCGGGATATCCGCAACGACGAGGCGGCACAGGAATCACTCACGCTTGCCACGCGCATGATTGTGCTGCAGGAGATGGGCTTGCGCGAACTGGCCCCCGGGCTGCGCCGCAAGGCACGCGTTGTGTACCAGTCCGCCAGAGCTGTAAAAGGCGCCGTGCCGCTGAAATCCTGTTTTGAAGTCATCGTCAGTGGACATTTACGCGAGGAAAAGGATCCGTTTCGTGCCGTCGCCGCCGTGGCGCATCTGCCCGTGCAAAGCCGCATTCGTATCACACACATCGGTGGCGCGATGTCGCGGTCGATGGCGCGCGAAGCGGAATCCTGGATGCGGCGCGAGTCGCGCTACCGCTGGCTGGGCGAAGTCTCCCACGGCAGGGCGTTGCGGCTCCTCGCGCGCGGGCGCCTGATGGTCATCAGTTCGCGCATGGAAGGCGGTGCCAACGTCGTGAGTGAGGCGCTGGCGAATGACGTGCCCATTCTGGCATCTCGCATTGCCGGCAATATCGGCATGCTCGGCGGCGACTACGCGGGCTACTACCCGCTGGAGAACGAAAAGGCGCTGGCACAGCTGATGACGCGTGCGGAAACCGAGCCAGGCTATTATCGAAAACTCGTCGCGCAGGGCCGTGCGCGCAAGCCCTTGACCACCCACCGTCACGAACGTGAAGCGCTGCGCAACGCGTTGCTGGACATTACGTAACTATTTGTTTTTAAACAATTTTTTAATCGGCGCATAACTGCGCCGATGAACCGGCGAGACGCCGTGGCGGGCCAACGCCGCAAGATGCATGGCAGTGCCATAGCCCTTGTGCAAGTCGAATCCATACACCGGATATTTCTGGTGCAGCGCCCGCATCTGGCGGTCCCGCGCAACCTTGGCCAAAATCGACGCGGCCGAAATCGCCGCTTCCGAGGCGTCGCCCCTGACAATGGCGCGCGCCGGCATGCTCACCTGGGGGCAATGCAGGCCGTCGACCAATATCGCACTTGGCCGCAGGGCGAGACGCTCCACGGCCCGGCGCATTGCCAGCAGGCTTGCCTGCAGAATATTGATTTCATCTATTTCCTCGACAGTGGCACTGGCAATCGCCCAAGCCACGGCGTGGCGCTGAATCATGTCAAACGAGGCTTCGCGCTTTGCGGCAGTCAGTTTTTTTGAGTCCGCCAAGCCTTCAATCCGCACTGCGGGATCGAGAATGACCGCCGCTGCATAGACCGGCCCGGCCAGGGGTCCGCGCCCGGCTTCGTCAACGCCAGCCACGAGGCGGCTTTGCTTCACGCCCGCCGTCCGTCGATATACGGCAGGACCGCATCGGCCGCCTTTTGCGCCGTATCTTGCTTCAAATCGCCCAGCATGTGTGCAAAACGTTCGCTGATGGCAGCCCGGCGCTGCGCGTCGTTCAGCAGATCCAGCACCGCGTGCGCGAGGGCGCGTGGTGTCGCGGCATCCTGCAGCAATTCCGGCACCACGAACTCGCCCGCCAGAATATTCGGCAAACCGACATAGGGCAGATAGCCTCGCCGCTTCATCAGCCATGCGCTCAACCGCGGCATGCGGTAAGTGATCACCATCGGCCGCCGCAGCAACGCCGTTTCCAGCGTCGCGGTGCCGGAAGCCACGAGTACCACGTCCGCCGCCGCAATGGCGGCGTGAGACTGGCCATTGAGCAGCTTAACGCGTACTGCGGGGCGGCGCGCGAGCGCGGCTTCGAACAGCGCACGCGTCTCCCGGTTCACCAGCGGTGTCACAAATTCCGCGTCCGGCATGGCATTGGCGATGCGCTCGGCCGTATCCACAAACAACCCAGCCATCGCCTGCAACTCACTGACCCTGCTACCCGGCAGCAACGCAATCACCACGGCATCGTGTCTCAGACCCAGCCGAGTGCGCACGGTTGAGCGTGACGGATAATCCGCCAACTGCGTTGCCAGCGTATGTCCGACATAGGTAACGGGGATTGCTTCCTTCTCATAAATGGCCGCCTCGAACGGGAACACCGTCAGAACACGATCCACCGCCCGCTTCATAAAATGGATGCGCTCGCCGCGCCATGCCCACAGCGACGGACTGACGTAGTGGACGGTGGCGATGCCCGCCGCCTTAAGCTTATGCTCGAGGCCGAGATTGAAATCCGGCGCGTCTATGCCGATGAATACCGCCGGCAGCGTCCGCAGAAAATGCCGCGCCAGTTGGCGACGCATATTAATAATGCCGGGCACGTGCCGCAACACCTCAACGTAGCCCCGCACCGACAGTTTATCCATGGGATAAAGCGCCTTCACGCCCGCTGCAATCATGCGCGGGCCGGCAACCCCTTCAAATTGCAGATCGGGCCTGCGCGCTTTAAGCGCAGTGACCAGATGCGCGCCCAGGATGTCGCCGGACGCCTCGCCGGCTACCAGCCCCACTACCAGCGCTTGCGTATCGCGGCCTCCTGAGGGGGACACTAGCGGACGATGCCGCGCCCGGGCACCGCCAGAAAATCAATCAGCGGCTGAATTTCCGGACAGGCTGCGGCTTGCGTGTTCAACGTGTTCAGCGCCTGCGCCACCGTATCCCCGCTGCGAAACACTGCACGGTACGCGCGTTTGATGCCGGCAATCGCCTCGGCGCTGTATCCGCATCGCTTCAGGCCCTCCGCATTGATGCCAAAGGGCTTTGCCGGATTGCCCGAGGCGGTGACAAACGGGGGTACATCCTTCAGCACCACCGTCGAGCCGCCGGTAAATGCGTGCTTTCCAATACGGCAAAATTGATGCACGCCGGTAAAACCGCCGAGTATGGCATAGTCATCGATCACCACGTGTCCCGCCAACTGCGCGTTGTTGGCAAGGATCGTGTTGTTGCCGACTTGGCAGTCATGCGCCAGATGCACATAGGCCATGATCCAATTGTTATCGCCCAGTCGGGTGACGCCGGCATCCTGCGCCGTACCAATATTGAAGGTGCAGAATTCGCGAATGGTATTGTTGTCGCCAATCTCAAGCCGCGTGTGCTCGCCGCCGTATTTTTTGTCCTGCGGCACCTCCCCCAGCGATGTGAACTGGAAAATGCGGTTATTGGCCCCTATGCTGGTGTGCCCATGAATGACCACGTGCGGTCCGATGCGGCAGCCCGCCGCAATACTGACATGGGGTCCGATGATGCTGTAAGGTCCGACCTCGACATCACCGGCCAGCTGAGCTGCCGGGTCGATAATCGCCGTGGCATGTATGCGTGGCATGGTCCGCGTGATCCGTTCGAGGAATCGAAGGCTATTTCTTTACTGCCCGTTTGGCGCACATCAACTGCGCTTCCGCCACAACGTCGTCTTCTACAGTCGCCTTTGCCCCGAAGCGCCAGATGCCGCGCAATTCCCGCTGGAATTCCACATGCAAGTGCAACGTATCGCCTGGCGAAACGGGTTTCTTGAAACGCGCGTTGTCGATCCCGACAAAATAATACAGTGTATCCGGATCGGGTTTTTCTCCTTTGCTGACAAAGGCCAATAACGCGGCGGCCTGCGCCAGCGCCTCTATAATTAGCACACCAGGCATCACCGCATAGTGAGGGAAGTGGCCGTTGAAAAACGGCTCATTGATGGTCACGTTTTTAAGTGCGCAAATGGACTTCCCGGGATCGTACGACAACACCCGATCTATCAGCAGGAACGGATAGCGATGCGGCAGGTATTCAAGCACCTGATGTATATTCATTTCGGTCATTGGTCTTTTCTCTCCAGCAGCGCAAGGCGCGTTTCCAACTGTTTAACCTGCTTTGCCAGATCGTCCAGGTGTCGAATTTGCACGGCATTGCGGCGCCAGCGGCGGCTTTCTTCAAAGGGATAACCTCCGCTATACGCGCCAGGCACTGCAATCGACTTGGTGATCAGCGTCTTACCGCCGATCTCCACATCATCGGCAATGGTAAGGTGTCCGGCTATGCCCACCGCACCGCCGATCCTGCAACGGCGCCCGATTCGCGTGCTGCCCGCGATGCCGCTGCATGCCGCAATGGCTGTATGCGCGCCAATGTGCACGTTGTGCGCAATCATGATCAGGTTATCGAGCCTAACGCCATCGCCGATTATTGTATCGTCGATGGCGCCGCGATCAATTGTCGTGTTGGCGCCGATTTCCGCGTCATCACCAACCAGTACGCGTCCCAACTGCGGCACTTTGACCCAGTGCCCCCCCCGGTCATCCTGCTCCCAAGCGTTCCCGAACCCGTCGGCGCCGATAACCACGCCGGCATGCACTATGCAGCGCATGCCGATGCGGCAGGCATGATACACAACGACACCGGGCCACAACACCGTCTCCGCGCCCACATCCGTATCGTTGCCCAAATAACAATGCGCGCCGATGACCGCCCCCTCGCCTACGCGCACCCCGCTGCCGATCACAGCATACGGTCCCACGCTGACCGCCTTGCCCAGCGTGGCTGACGGATGGATGGTCGCCAGCGGGTCTACACCGGACACGGCACGATGCGCGGGATGCAGTAGTGCGCAAGCGCGGGCGAAATAGGCATGCGGATTGCTGCAGATAATGCGCGGCAAGGCGGTCGCATCACGGTTTGCCGTACCCAGAATCACCGCACCAGCCCGAGTCTGCCGCAGATCGCGCACAAATCGTGCCTGCGCGTAAAAGGCAATGGCGTCGGGCCCGGCATTTTCAAGCGTCGCAACTCTAGCCACCCGTGTTTCCGGATTGCCCGCGACCTCGCCGCCCAAGGCGCGCGCTAGTTCACCGAGACTGTATGAGGACACCGTGTGCTGCCGGGGTGGTTACGCGAGCGCAATCGGAGCCCATGCCGACAAAACGCCTCGGCTCGGTGACGCACAAACTACTTCCCTGCGGCGAGTGCTTTCAGCACGCGCTCGGTTATGTCAACGCGCGGGCTTCGGTAAACCGCTTCCTGCACAATCAAATCGTACTTTTCGGACTCTGCAATCTGACGAATGATCTTGTTCGCGCGCTCCAGCAATGCACCCAGTTCCTGATTGCGCCGCAAATTCAAATCTTCCTGAAATTCCCGCTGCAGCCGCTGTATATCGACAATCTGACGCGACAACTCCTGCTCACGGGTACGCCGCTCGTTGTCGCTCATGGTGAGCGCATCCTTATCGAATTTTGCCTGCAGCGACTTGATTTGGGCTTCGCGGCGCTGAATTTCCTGCACCCGTGGCTGAAATTCCTTTTCCAGCCGCTTGCTGGCGTCGTCTGCCGGCGCCGATTCCCTGTTAACCCTCTCGGCGTCAACAAAGCCGACTTTAAAGTCCGCCGCGAACAGCCCACCCGACACGAGCAGCAACAGGCCGATCATTCCCCCAAACCAAAACTTCCGTATCTGCATGAGCTTCATCCTTGCCACTGATCGGCGTCAGAACACACCGCCGAACGTAAACTGGAAAATCTGTTTCTTGTCACCTTCCCTGCTGGACAACGGCGCGGCAAGACTGAACTTCAGCGGCCCGAATGGCGATACCCAGGCTACGCCCAAACCTGCCGAATAGCGCAACGCGCTGCTGAACGAGTTGAAGTTCTTCTCCAAGCCCGGTACAGCAGTGGCAGAAGGATCCCACACGCCACCCGCATCCACAAATGCGCTCATGCGCACGGACCGATCATTGGCGAGGCCAGGAAATGGAAACAGATACTCGATATTCGTGAGGAATTTGCGCGTGCCGCCGCGCGGGTCCAGCAAATTATCGCGGGGTGCGACTGAGTTCAGCCGGTACCCGCGCAGCGACGAAACGCCGCCGGCAAAGTAATTCTTGAAAAACGGCAGACGCTTACCGCCATAACCGCCGCCGTACCCCAACTCGGTATTCCACATGACCGAAGTCTGGCGGGTTACAGGAAAATATCTTTGATACTGGTAGTTTGCGCGATAGTAGCGCAAGCTGCCACCCGGTATGCCGCCGTCGGCAAACACGCGGTGGTACGAACCCGTCGTCGGATAGATCAGGGAGTCCCGGCCATCGCGCACCCAGCCGATACTCGGCATCAATGCAGTATTGGATGCGCCAAACTCGCGGACATAATCGAGATAAAACTGCGGACTGGTGTCAAACGTATCGATTTTCGTGGTCTCATAGGCCAATCCATACTGGATAGTATCCCGCTCACTGATGGGGACACCCAGCCGGGCGCCCAAGCCCGTGGTTCGAGTGACAAACTCGCCCAGACTGCTTCCCTTGGCATCCAGTTTGCGGTGGTACAAGTCGTAGCCCAGGCTAATGCCATCCTTGGTAAAGTATGGATCTGTATAGGAAAGCGAGTAGACCGTATTCAACTTGCTCGAGCTTACTTGCGCCCCAACATGCTTGCCCGAACCAAAGATGTTGTTCTGGGAGATCGCGCCTGAAAGTATTATCCCCGAGCCGCTGCCGAAGCCCGCTCCCAGCAGAACGTTACCTGTGGGTTTTTCCACGACAGTCACATTGACGTCTACCTGATCGGTTGCTCCCTGCACAGCGGGATTCTCGATATTCACTTCAGTAAAGTAACCGAGTTTGTCCACGCGCTGGCGCGACAAAGTAATGTTGCTTCCGGAATACCAGGCGCTTTCCATTTGTCGCATTTCACGGCGGATGACTTCATCGCGCGTGCGGGTATTGCCCGCGATATTGATGCGGCGCACGTACACCCGCCGCCCTGGATCCACAAAGAAGGTAAAGGACGCCTGGCGTTTTTCCTTGTTCAGTTCCGGCGCCGCATTCACGTTGGCAAATGCGTACCCGTCGTTGCCCAGCCGATCGGTGATATTCTTGTTCGATTCGTTGAGCTTTACGCGCGAAAATACCTCTCCCGGCTTGACGGTAATCAGCTTGCGGATTTCCGCTTCCGGTATCAGCAATTCGCCGTCCACCTTGACGTCCGCCACCGTGTATTTCTCGCCCTCGGTGATGGTGACGGTGATGTAGATGTCTTTCTTGTCCGGCGTGATCGACACCTGAGTCGAATCGATGCTGAACTCCAGGTAACCGCGGTCCTGATAGAACGAACGCATGGTTTCGAGGTCGGCGGACAACTTTTGCCGCGAATACTGATCCTGTTTGCTATACCAGGTAAACCAGCCCGGCTCGCGAAGCACAAACAGGCTTCGCAACTGACGTTCGCTAAACGCCTTCGCGCCAATTACGGAAATTTGCCGTATTTTGGAGGACTCCCCCTCCACCACGTTAAAATTCAGCGAAACCCGGTTGCGTTCGAGGGGCGTGACCGTGGTGGTGACTTCCGCCGCATACTTGCCGCGTGTCAGATATTGACGCTTCAACTCCTGTTCGGCACGTTCTGCCACGCTGCGGTCGAATATGCGGCCTTCGGCCAGCCCAATCTGGCGCATGACCTTGTTCAGCGTATCCTTGTCGAATTCCTTTACCCCGTTGAAATCAACCTGCGCGATCGAAGGCCGCTCGAGCAGGACGACCACCAGCACATCACCCTCGACTTCAAGCGTCACGTCGCGGAAAAATCCGGTGGCAAATAATGACCGAATTGCTTCCGAGGCTTTTTCGTCATCGAGCGTGTCGCCGACCTTCACCGGCAGGTAGCTGAAAACCGTCCCTGCCTCTGTTCGCTGCAAACCTTCGACCCGAATGTCCTTGATGACAAACGGATCGATCGCCCAGGCAGACGGCATATAAAGGGCAGCACAGATTGCAGCGGGTATACAGAACGAACGTGCGAACCATGACCGCCGAAACCTGTATGCCATGAACTAACCGCTTATCAGTCGATTAACATCGTTGTAGAGCGCAAACGCCATCATAAGCAACAACAATGCCATGCCGACGCGCTGACCGATTTCCATGGCCATCTCCGACACCGGAGCACCTCTGAAAACCTCAACGATATAATACATCAAATGCCCGCCGTCCAATAAGGGGATCGGCAGCAGATTGAGTACGCCGAGACTGATGCTGATCAGCGCCAGAAATACGAGATACGAAATCCATCCATTTTGCGCGGACTGCCCCGCATAGTCCGCAATCGTAATGGGCCCACTGAGGTTTTTCAGCGATACCTCGCCTATCAACATCTTGCCCAGCATCTTGAGACTGAATAGCGACGTGTCCCATGTTTTCAGCGTGGCCTGCAGCAAGGCATCAACGGGACCGTAGCGCACTTCGACACGGTATTTCTCGGATGCCGCGCGCAAGGGCTGAAGCACGGCGCCAATGCGCCCGATCACGCGGCCATCCGCCTCGGTGACAGTCGCCGGTACCACCTGCAGCGGCGGCAGCGCCGCGCCACCACGGCGAATCTCCGCAATCATGGGCTTGCCCGCGTGCGACTGTATGGTTTCGATCGCTTGTTCCACCGATTCGAGCCGCACATTGTTCAATGCCACGATTTCGTCTCCCGCCCTGAGACCCGCGCGCTCAGCAGCGCCGTCAGGCGCGATGCGCCCTATCTCCGGAGGCGCCTTCAACTGCAAACGGGTGATTCCCAGCGCTTTCAGAAAGTCCCCGTCCAGATCCGCCGGCGACAATGCGGTCAAGTCAAGCGATCGTGTGACAGGCTTGTCAGCCTCCCCCAAGATCTGAATGGCAACCGTTCCTTCCTGCGCGCGCCTTACGGCGCTTTTAAGCAGCGCCCAGCGCGCGTCCTGCCATGTTGACACCGGCGTGCCGGCTATATTCACCAACGTGTCGCCTGCGGCGAAACCCGCTTTCGCCGCCGCGCTCGCCGCCACCGGCGTGCCGACCACAGGCCGCAAACCTGGAACGCCATGCAGGAACAATATCCAGTACAGCACAATGGCCAGCAATAAATTGGCCACTGGTCCGGCTACAACTATGGCGATGCGCCTCCACACGTTCTGACTGTTGAACGCGCGCGGCAGTTCAGAAGGGGTAACCGCCCCTTCCCGTTCGTCGAGCATCTTGACATAACCGCCCAGCGGTATTGCGGCCAGCACCCACTGGGTGCGGTCGGCGCCGCGAACCCAGGTTCGAAGCGGCTTGCCGAATCCCACCGAAAACCGCAATACCTTTACATTGCACCAACGCGCAACCCAGTAATGCCCCAATTCGTGGATCACGATCAGTGCCCCGAGGGCCACCACGAACGCAGCAATGGTATAGAGCAGACTCACCTTACTTCGACCCCGACGCAGCAGCGATTGTTCCCGCGGCGCGGTTGTGTCCGCTACGGGCGACCCACCGCCACGCCTGTTCCCGCGCCTCGTGATCCAGCCCCATTACGTCATCCAAAGTACGCGCGGGCGGCGCGTGAACCGCGCCCAGCACCGTTTCGATCAACCGGGGAATGTCGGCATAGCTCAAGTCCTCGTCCAGAAACCGCTCCACTGCGACTTCGTTGGCAGCATTCAGTACAGTTGCCGCACCATTGCCATCGCGCAATGCCGTGAATGCCAGTGCAAGGCACGGGAAGCGTCCCACGTCCGGCTGTTCAAATCGTAGCGTGCCGGCTGCCGCCAGATCCAGGAAATTCACGCCATTGGCGATGCGTTCGGGATACGCGAGCGCGTGCGCGATGGGTGTGCGCATATCGGGATTGCCCATTTGCGCGATTACCGAGCCATCGACATATTCCACCATCGAATGCACGATGCTCTCGGGGTGCACCACGACTTCAATGCACTCGGCCGGCGCGCCAAACAACCAGTGCGCCTCGATGACCTCCAGACCCTTGTTCATCATGGTGGCCGAATCCACTGAAATCTTGCGCCCCATGACCCAATTCGGATGCGCGCATGCCTGTTGTGGCGTGATGTTCGCAAACTGGTCCAGAGGCAGGGTGCGAAATGGCCCGCCCGACGCGGTCAGCAAAATTCGCCGCACGCCGGAACTTGCCAGATCGCCGTCGAAACCACGCGGCAGCGACTGAAATACGGCGTTGTGTTCGCTGTCAATCGGCAACAGGGTTGCGCCGCTGGCGCGCACCGTGTCCATAAACAGACGTCCCGCGGTCACCAGCGACTCCTTGTTCGCAAGCAACACTTTCTTTCCGCCAGCCGCCGCCGCCAGCGTGGGGCGCAGTCCGGCGATACCGACAATGGCGGCCATAACCGTGTCCACTTCGGGCAGACATGCCACCTTTTCGAGCGCCTCCATGCCGCACAGCACCCGCGTCTTCAGGCCTGCCTGGGCAATGCGTTGCTCGAGCGCTCGCGCGGCGCCGGCGTCGACCATGACAGCGAACGCGGGCGTGTGCCGCCTGCATTGCTGGAACAAGGCGTCGACATCCGAATTCGCGGTCAGCGCCACCACTGAAAAACGCCGCGGATGGCGCGCAACAACATCGAGCGTGCTCGCACCGATACTGCCGGTGGAGCCCAGAATGGTGAGACGCTGTATGGCGGTATCGCTCATCATCCCACGCTTAACATCAGGGCCGCGGCAGGCATACTGGCAATCAGCGCGTCAATGCGATCCAGTACCCCCCCGTGTCCCGGCAATACCGTGCCACTGTCTTTCACGCCGGCCGTACGCTTGATCCAGGATTCGAACAAGTCGCCCTCCACCCCTAATATCGTCAGCAGCACAAAAATCCCGCACCCTGCCAAGCCCTGCAGTATGCCTGGCGGAACTGCTCCGGTTGTGCTCAGCAGCAGATAATATACCGTCACGCCTGCCAATGCGCCGTAAACCCCTTCCCAGGTTTTCCCCGGGCTGATATCGGGCGCGAGCCTGCGCCGCCCCCAGCGTTTGCCGCAAAAATACGCTGCGGTATCTGAAATCCACACAATCGCCATCAGCATCAGCAATAACCACGCTTGCGCCTGCATTTGCAGCAGGGCCAACCACGCCGGCAGCAACAACACCGTGCCGGCGGCGAACATCGCCAACGGTGAACTTACGCGCCACTGGCGCGCCAGCCACAACGGGGCGATCAGGAGCCAGAACAGCAATGACAGGCCATAGACGACGACGCTGAGCCGGAGATCGGGAACGTCGACTCTGTAAACGAATTGCCACAGTATCAATGCGAAAATGCCCTGCGTAGAAGCGAATGCCACTCGTCCCGCCGGGCGCCAACCCGCCAGGGCGCCCCACTCCCAGGCGCCGATCAACATCATCACCATCAGCAATCCGCCCCAAACGACCCGCGGCGCGTAGAACATCGCCGCGAGTAGCAGCGGCAGCAGCACGAGCGCGGTGTAGATCCGGGTTCTTAGCACTGCCGCGGCAATCCACCACAGACGTCAGACTCAAGCGCCGGCCACATCGCGTCGCGGCGTTTCAAGCTGCAGTTGTTCGCTGGTGCGTCCGAAGCGCCGCTCGCGTTGGCGATAGGACTCGAACGCGGCATTCAGGGCCGGACTATCGAAATCGGGCCATAGCGTATCGGTAAAATACAACTCGGTATACGCAAGCTGCCACAGCAGAAAATTGCTCACGCGCTTTTCGCCGCCGGTGCGAATGAACAGGTCAGGCTCCGGGGTGTCATGCAGCGACAAGTACGGCGCAAGATCACTTTCCTCGTAGCGTCCCGCCTTGTCAGGTTGCTCGTGGCTCAACCGGTTCAACGCCTGCAGGATATCCCAGCGCCCGCCATAGTTGGCGGCAATGTTAACGGTAAGTATTTGATTTAATTTAGTTTTTTCTTCTGCCTCGACCATGAGTCGAACCAGCTTGGGATCGAATGGACTTCTATCGCCGATGATGCGCAGGCGAATGCCGTTTTGATGCAACCGGCTGACCTCCTCTTCCAAGGCGTACATGAACAGCTGCATCAGGAACTTCACTTCATCCTTGGGGCGGCGCCAGTTTTCGCTGCTGAACGCAAACAACGTCAAGCACTGCACGCCGCAATCGATACAAGCCCGCACCACATTGCGTACCGCCTCGAGACCCTGCTTGTGGCCGGCGATGCGCGGCAGAAATCTCCGCTTGGCCCAGCGCCCGTTGCCATCCATGATGATGGCGACATGACGCGGGGTATCGCCAACTTCGGGAATCGCTTGCGTGGAACTCGACTCGATGGCCACTGGGATCAAACCGCCATCAGCTCGGCTTCCTTCACCTGCAGCGCCTTGTCGATGTCGGCGATGTGGCGATCGGTCAGCTTCTGGATTTCATCCTGCGCGCGGCGCTCTTCGTCCTCAGCAATGGATTTTTTCTTCAATAAATCCTTCAACTGGGTGTTCGCGTCGCGCCGCACGTTGCGCACCGCCACCTTCGCGTTTTCGCCCTCACCCTTGACGATTTTGGTGAGATCGCGCCGGCGCTCCTCGGTCAGCAACGGCATCGGCACGCGCACAATGTCTCCAGTGGTACTGGGATTGAGCCCCAGATCCGCATCACGAATCGCTTTTTCGACGGCGTGCGTCATTTTTTTCTCCCACGGCGTAACGCCGATGGTGCGCGCATCGATCAAGGTCACGTTGGCAACACCTGGGATGGCCGTCGGGGTACCGTAATAATCCACCATTACGTGATCGAGAATGCCCGCATGCGCGCGGCCGGTGCGCACTTTTGCGAGATCCACCTTCAGCGCATCGAGCGACTTTTTCATCCTTTGTTCGGCTGTCTTCTTGATATCGGCGATCATGATTCTCTCCGCTTATGCAACAACCATGGTACCTTCATCGGCCCCGGTCACAATACGGCGTAACGCGCCCGCCGCAAAGATGCTGAACACATTGATCGGCAGCTTTTGATCACGGCACAATGTCAGTGCCGTGGCGTCCATGACCTGCAAATTCCTGATGATGGCTTCGTCGAACGTCAGTTTCTTGTACCGCGTGGCCTGCGGATCTTTCTTGGGATCCGCGCTGTAAATGCCATCCACTTTGGTCGCCTTCAACACCAGTTCCGCGTTCATCTCCATACCCCGCAATGCCGCCGCGGTGTCTGTGGTAAAGAACGGATTGCCCGTGCCCGCCGCAAAGATGACGATCTTGCCTTCTTCCAGATAGCGCATCGCCTTTCCGCGGATATAAGGTTCCACCACGGCCTCCACGTTCAACGCGGACTGCACCCTGCTGATGACGTTAACCCGACGCATGGCGTCCTGCAGCGCGAGCGCGTTCATGATGGTGGCCAGCATGCCCATGTAATCCGCCGTGGCGCGGTCCATGTGCCGCGCAGCCGGCGCCACGCCGCGAAATATATTGCCGCCCCCAATCACCACGGCGATTTCCACGCCCAGCCTGGCAACATCGGCGATCTCGCCGACGATGCGGTCGATCACCGTCTGGTTGATGCCATAGCTGTCGTCGCCCATCAGTGCCTCGCCGCTCAACTTGACGAGAATGCGCTTGTAGACGGGTTTGTCAGCCATATTAATATATTTATGTAAGTTACTGTTTTTGAATAATAATTACGCAGTCACCCGATCTTCACCACTGTCGTTCTTCTTTGCTTGTTCGACAGCCTTCTTGACTTCATCTGCAAAATCATCCTTCTTCTTCTCCAGCCCTTCGCCCACCACGTACAACGCGAATGACGCCACCGATGCATGCTTCGACTTCAGCAGCTGGTCGATGGTTTGCTTGTCATTCTTGACAAAGGGCTGGCCCAGCAGCGTCAGCTCCTTCAGAATTTTCAGCACCGAGCCTTCGACGCGCTTTGCCAGAATGTCGGGGGGTATCTGCTTGCCCGACTTGGCCGCGTCCTCGGCCGCCTTTTCAGTTGCGATACGGCGCTCGGTTTCAATCACATCTGCCGGCACCCCGGAAGCATCCAGCGCCCTCGGCTTGCTGGCGGCGATATGCATCGCCAGATCCTTGCCCAGCGTGTCTTCACCGCCCGCGACATCGATCAATACGCCTATTTTCGAGCCGCCGTGGATATACGATGCGAGCTTGCCCCTGGCCGCCACGCGCACAAAACGGCGCACGCTGACATTTTCGCCGATCTTGCCGACCAGTGCCTTGCGTGTTTCCTCGACGCTGGCACCTTTCATCTCCAGCGCGGACAATGCCGCCACGTCGGCTGGATTTTTATCCGCCACCAGCCCGGCCACCGCGTGACTGAAGCCCAGAAAATCCTCATTCTTCGCCACGAAATCGGTCTCGCAATTGATTTCAACGATGCTGCCCAGCTTGCCGTCGGCATCAATATAGGTTGCGACCACCCCTTCAGCCGCCACGCGTGACGCGGCCTTGCTGGCCTTATTGCCGAGCTTCACGCGCAGAATTTCCTCCGCCTTTGCCATATCGCCGGCCGCTTCGGTCAACGCCTTCTTGCATTCCATCATCGGCGCGTCGGTCTTCTCGCGCAGTTCCTTCACCATTCCCGCGGTAATTTCCGCCATACCAAACTCCGTCCGTTAAAAAAGGGGGGCCCATCGCTGCGAGCCGCCCCTTGATGTATCTGAAGCTGCTTTATCTGCCGTCTTCTTCGACTTCGACGAATTCCTCGCCGCCCGGCGCCACAATCTCTTGCAGGCTGTCATTGCGGCCTTCGAGAATTGCGTCGGCCATGCCCCGAGCGTAGAGCCGGATGGCGCGACTCGAGTCGTCATTGCCGGGAATGACATAATCCACGCCGATCGGCGTGTGATTGGTATCCACCACGCCAATCACCGGAATGCCCAGTTTGTTGGCTTCGGCCACGGCATTCTTCTGATACCCGACATCGATCACGAACATGGCATCCGGAAGACCGTCCATGTCCTTGATTCCGCCCAGACTGCGTTCGAGTTTGGCCAACTCGCGCTGGAACAGCAGACCTTCCTTCTTCAGCAGCTTTTCCACCGAACCATCTGCAACCATCGCCTGCATATCCTTCAGGCGCTTGATCGACTGCTTGACGGTCTTGTAGTTGGTGAGCATGCCGCCCAGCCAGCGGTCGTCGACGAAGGGCGTGGCGCAGCGCAACGCCTCCTCTCGAATGATCTCCTGCGCCTGGCGCTTGGTCGCGACAAACAGAACGGTGCCGCGGTTGGCCGTCAGCTGGCGGACGAATTTGATGGCTGCCTGGTAGAGGACCAGGGTTTTTTCAAGATTGACAATGTGAATCTTGTTGCGATGACCGAATATATAAGGGGCCATCCTGGGATTCCAGAAGCGGGTTTGGTGTCCAAAGTGGACGCCGCATTCCAGCATTTCACGCATGGTGACTGACATCTTTACTTCTCCGTTTTTGGGTTGAGCCTCCATCCGCCTCCATATTCCCGCAAGCCCATGCGGGAACACCCATTCATCGTGATTCTGGCGGATGTGCGTATTTTCAGCCGTCTGGCTGCCAGCGAAAATCGCCGGTAAAACCAATTCAGCTTAACTTCGTATTTTAGCACGTTGAGTGACCACATTCCAACCGTACCGATATTCCATGCCGCGCCAGGATCCCATAAAAACCACTTTAAAAACATATGGTTACCCTGCACATGGATTCACCCGTAAGATCGGGCACGCCATGACTTACAATACCCGACTTTTCAAAATGAGGATCTACCGTGCGTTCGCACGTCAATCGCATGCCCATAGACATCAAATCGCCGGTCGACATAGAAGGAATGCGCGTCGCCGGGAAACTTGCCGCGGACGTGCTCGATTACATTGCGCCCTTTATTGTAGCCGGCCGCACCACCAGCGAGATCGACCGCCTGTGCCACGACTATATGGTGGATCAGCAAAGAGTCGTGCCCGCCCCGCTCAACTACTGCCCGCCCGGCTATTCGCCGTATCCGAAGTCGATTTGCACCTCGGTCAACCACGTCATCTGCCACGGCATACCCGGCGAAAAGAAACTGAAGAACGGCGACATCGTCAATGTCGACATCACGGTCATCAAGGATGGCTGGCACGGCGACACCAGCCGCATGTTCTACGTCGGCCAGCCTTCAATACAGGCCAGGCGGCTGTGTGACATCACCTACGCGTGCATGTGGCGCGGCATTCGCACAGTGGCGCCCGGCGCGCGTCTGGGCGATATCGGACACGCCATACAAAGCCATGCCGAAGCAAACGGCTTCAGCGTGGTGCGCGAGTTCTGCGGCCACGGCATCGGCAGGAAATTTCACGAAGAGCCGCAGGTCGTGCATTATGGGCGCCCCGGCACGGGATTGCCGCTCACCGCGGGCATGACGTTTACCATTGAGCCGATGATTAACGCAGGCAAAGCCGATATCCGCGCGCTTGCCGACGGCTGGACAATCGTCACCAAGGACCACAGTCTTTCCGCACAATGGGAGCATACGGTGCTGGTGACTGACAGCGGATTCGAGGTGCTCACCGTGTCCCCCGGCATGCCGCCGCCGCCGGAGTCTGCTTGAGCCATGTCCGGCGCTTTGCCCGGGTTGGCTGAAGACGTCAGCGCGGCACCGGCGCAGCGCTGGAAACAATCGCTGGAAGAAGCGCGCGCCGCGCTGCGAGCCGCGTTCGAAGCAAAGCCCGCCGCTGCCACCCTGCTGCGCAAGCACTGCGCACTGGTGGACCATCTGCTGCGCGAGGTGTGGCTCGATCATGATCTGCCTTCGGGCCTGGCGCTGGTGGCGGTGGGGGGCTACGGACGTGGACAACTGTTTCCCCATTCCGATATCGACCTGTTGATTCTGCTCGACGCTGCGGCGGACGCAGCGCTGCAGGAGAAACTGCAGCGTCTGGTCGGCGCGTGGTGGGATATGGGACTGGAAACCGGCCATAGCGTGCGTACTGTCGCCGAGTGCGCGCAGATCGCGCGGCAGGATATCACCGCGCAAACCAATATGCTGGAACCGCGCCTGCTCGCCGGTAACCGAAGACTCTACCAGGCCTTTGTCCGCGAGACGCGGGAGGCGCTCGATCCGCTCGCGTTCATGCAGGCCAAGCGGCTCGAACAACAGCAGCGCCATGCGCGTTTTGCGGAAACCAACCTCGAACCCAATGTCAAGGAACGCGCCGGCGGCCTGCGTGATCTGCATCACATAATTTGGGTTGCGCGCGCAGCCGGATTCGGCACGAGTTGGCGTGACCTGGTGCGCCGCGAACTGATCACCGCCACCGAAGCACGCGACATTCAGCGCCACGAACGCTTCCTGCACATCGTGCGCATCCGCCTGCACTACCTGTCCAACCGGCGCGAGGACCGGATGATATTCGACCTGCAATCGTCGCTTGCAAAGCAGTTCGGCTTGTCCAATCGTCCCGACCGTCTGGCCAGCGAACAGTTGATGCAACGCTATTACCGGTCTGCCAATGCCGTTTCGCAGATCGGTAACATCGTGCAGGAGAACTTGCGCTCGCGTCTTACCGGAGCACGCGACATCAAGCTTCGTGCGCTGCCCCGGGCATCGGATGAGCACTTCGGCGTGCGCAATGAAGCGCTCGCAATCCGTCACGACGCGATCTACGAGGAACACCCGGAAGCCATCCTTCAAACCTTTCTGCTGCTGCAAAAACACCCTGAAATCAAGGGTATAGGCGCCAATACCTTGCGTGCATTGTGGCGCGCGCGCAAGCGCATGGGTCCGGCCTACCGGCGCCAGCCGCGGCACCGCGAACAATTCCTCGACATCCTGCGCAGCCCCGCCCGCGTGATCCGCGAACTACGCCGCATGAATCAGCTGGGCATTCTCGGCAGTTACCTGCCGGCATTCGGCAAGATCGTGGGACAGATGCAGCATGATCTGTATCACGTCTACACCGTCGACGAGCATATCCTGCGCGTGATCCGCAATCTGCGCCGCTTTGCCGTGCCCGAACTCGCGCATGAATTTCCGCTGTGCAGCCGGCTTATGTCGGAATTCGACAAATCCGAAGTGCTGTATCTCGCGGGCCTGTTTCACGATATCGCCAAGGGCCGCGGCGGTGATCACTCCGTTCTTGGCAAAACCGACGCCGCACGTTTTTGCAAAGACCACGGTCTGTCCGTCGACGACTGTGCGCTGGTGGAATGGCTGGTCGAACAGCATTTGATGATGTCGAACACCGCGCAGAAGCAGGATTTGTCTGATCCCGAAGTCATTCAGGCGTTCGCCGCCCGGGTGGGCACGGAACGCCGGCTCATCGCACTCTATCTGCTGACGGTCGCCGACATCCGCGGCACCAGCCCCAAGGTATGGAATGCGTGGAAGGGGAAACTGCTCGAAGATCTGTTTCTCTACACGTTGCGCACGCTCACCGGCAACCGCCGCACCACGGAAAACAGCCGCCGCGTGCGCCAGGACGAGGCGCGGGCCACGCTGCGGCTGTATGCCATCGGCGACGACGCCATCGACCAATTCTGGCGCAAGCTCGATACCGCCTATTTTCTGCGCCACGAACCCCAGGAAATCGCCTGGCACACACGCACGCTCTACTATCGTCCCTTGGCGCCGGCGCCGGTGATCAAGGCGCGTCCCTCGCGCGCCGGCGAAGGCCTGCAGGTGATGGTGTATGCACCGGACCAGGCGGAGCTGTTCGCGCGCATCTGCGGCTTTTTTGAAAGCATACGCTACAACATTCATGAAGCGCGCATCTACACCGCGCCCCACGGCTATGCCCTGGATACCTTCCAGATTCAGGATCCGGACAACGCCAACGTGGACTACCGCGATCTGACGGCCTACATCGAACACGAACTCGGCGAGCGGCTGCGCCTGAAGGGCGAATTACCGCCATTGACGACGCCACGGCTGTCGCGGCAGCTAAGACATTTTCCGATATCGCCCGAGGTCAACATTCAAAAAGACGAACGTGGCGTATACCACGTGCTCTCCATCATTGCCGGCGATCGCCCCGGCCTGCTGTCGCGCATCGCGCGCGTGTTTCTGACCTACGGCATCAATCTGCACACCGCCAAAATCAATACACTGGGCGCGCGCGCGGAAGACACCTTTTTGATCACCGGCGAAGTGCTGGGCGATGCCAAGGCAGTGGTCCGCATGGAAAGCGCACTCATGGAGACACTGAAAATCTAGCCGCTTATTCCTCGGCGATCTCTTCGCCCGGAAATAATTCTTCGGTGAAGCCGAAATCGCGCATGTCGCGGATGCGCATCGGATACAGGATGCCGTCGAGGTGGTCGCATTCGTGCTGCACCACGCGCGCATGAAAATCGCTCACCCTGCGGTCTATCTTCCTGCCGTTCTCGTCAAAGCCCTGATAACGCAGTTTCACAAACCGTGGCACCAGGCCGCGCATGCCGGGCACCGACAGGCAGCCCTCCCACGCCGCGTCGACCGCCTCGCCGATGGGGGTCAATTTGGGATTGACGAGAATGGTAAAGGGCACGTCCTCGGCATCAGGATAGCGCGGGTTCTTTTGCACGCCGAAGATCACCACCTGCAGATTGACGCCGATCTGCGGCGCGGCCAGCCCCGCGCCATCGAGCGCATCCATGGTGTCGCGCATGTCGGCAATCAGCGCCTGCAATTCAGCCGTGCGGAATTTTTTCACCGGGCGCGACGGCTGCAACAGCCGCGGATCGCCCATGCGCAAGACCGGTCTAACCGCCATCGCATACCACCGTTTCAAGGATACGTTCCACGCGTGCCATCGCCGCGCGCGCAAGCCTCTCGGCTGCGGGCAAATCAACGCGGTTGCCGCTGTCACCGGTACCGGCCGCCGCATTGACAATCAGCGTCAGCGCCGCATAGGGCAGTCCCAACTCGCGGGCAAGCGCCGCTTCCGGCATCCCGGTCATGCCGACCATGTCCACGCCATCGCGCGCAAGGCGCCGTATTTCGGCGGCTGTTTCCAGACGCGGCCCCTGGGTAGCAGCATAGGTGCCGCCGTCGTGCAGCGATTCATGCAGCGCGTGGGCGGCGCGCAACAGCCGCGCGCGCAGCCGCGCATCGTACGGCTGGGTGAAGTCGATGTGCGTGACCGGGTCGCCGCCATCGCCACTGCCATCGCCGTCATAGTAGGTCGCGGGGCGGCCCCAGGTGTAGTCGATGAGCTGGTCCGGCAGCGCCAGTGTTCCCGGCGCGAACGCGGCACCGATGCCGCCCACCGTCGCTATCGCAATAATGGCGGTGGCGCCCTGCTCGCGCAGCGCCCACACATTGGCGCGATAGTTGATCTTGTGCGGCGGCAAGCGGTGACCCTCGCCATGCCGCGCCAGAAACAATACCTCGCGCTGGCTCAGATGCCCGTGTATCAGCGCGCCCGACGGCGCGCCGTAGGGCGTGCCGACGTCAACCCGCTGCGTGATGTGCATGGCCGCCAGCGCGTACAGACTGCTGCCGCCGATAATTGCCAGCATGAATTGCGCGCCGGCTAGCGGCGCTTCCACGCGCCGCTGGAGACATAACGCCGAAAATCGGCGCCGATTTCCGGATGCGCCAGCGCAAAGGCGAGATTCGCCTGCACATAGCCCAGCTTGCTGCCGCAATCGTAGCGCACGCCTTCAAACGGATACGCGTAGGCGGCCTCGACATTCAGCAGGCTGGATATGGCGTCGGTCAATTGCAATTCGCGCCCGGGTTCCGGGCGCAGCGCGCGCAAGTGCCTGAAGATGCTGGCCGGCAATATATAGCGGCCCACCACGCCCAGATTCGATGGCGCATCCTCGGGTGCCGGCTTTTCCACGATCTGCGTAATCGCCCCCAGATTCGACGCCGTGCGGCGTACCTTGACGATGCCATACTGTCGCGTCTTGTGGCGCGGCACTTTTTCCACCGCGATCACCGCGCAATTGAAGCGCTCGAATTGCGCCGCCATCTGTTTGAGCACGGGCGTCTCGGCCGCGATCAGATCGTCCGCAAGCAGCACCGCGAAAGGTTCGTTGCCCACCAGCGGCGCAGCGCACAGGATGGCGTGTCCCAGACCCAGCGGATTGGTCTGCCGCACATAGCTGCAGGCCACATTCGCAGGCAAGATTTCCTTCACTATTTTCAGCAGATCGCGGCTGCGGCGGCGCTCCAGTTCGATTTCCAGTTCGACCGCGCGGTCGAAATGGTCCTCGATCGCGCGCTTGCCGCGGCCGGTCACAAAAATCAGCTCCGTGACGCCGGCAGCGATCGCCTCCTCCACCGCATACTGGATCAGCGGCTTGTCCACGATCGGCATCATTTCCTTCGGACTGGCCTTGGTGGCCGGCAAAAAGCGCGTGCCAAGACCGGCGACCGGGAATACCGCTTTTTTGACTTTCATAGGCGTCTTCTCAATTCATCCTTCGTTCAATGCATAAACCGCGGGCAGGTTGCGCCAGTAACCGCGTGCATCCATGCCGAAGCCAAAAACGTACACATCGGGCACGGTCACGCCGAAAAAATCCGCGCTGATGGGTTTTTCGCGACCCGTCTCTTTAACCGCGAATATGGCGGTCATCACGCGTTGCGCGCCCAAGCCCAGCAATTTTTCACGCACCGCCGCGAGGGTGATCCCCTGGTCGAGGATATCATCGACCAGCAGCACGGCGCGACCCGCCACCTGGGCGGCCGGCATGGCGCGAAACGTGAGTTCGCCGCCACGCGTGGCATCGCCGTAGCGCGTCACATCGAGCACGTCCACTTCCAGCGGGAAATCGAGTCGTGGCAGCAGTTGACCGGCGAACACCAGCGCGCCGCGCATCACGCATAGCACCAGCGGATTGGCATCCGACAGTAAGCGATTGATGTCACCCGCCACCCGCGCCACGGCAGCATCGACCTGTTGTGCGGTGCATATGACTTGCGCGTCGCGCAGCATCTTCCGCGCATCATCAAGGGCAAGAGACATTATAAAATGTTGTTTAAAAACATATAGTTATGTGTTCAATACCCGCGCCAGTCCCGTTTCATCGAGGACCTCGATGCCAAGTTCCCGTGCCTTGACCAGCTTGCTGCCGGCTTCCTCACCGGCCACCACGTAGTGCGTCTTTTTGGATACGCTTCCGGTCACCTTGCCGCCCGCGGCCTCGATGCGCAGCTTGGCCTCGTCACGCGTCAGCGTTGGCAGCGTGCCGGTGAGGACAAAGGTCTTGCCCGCCACGCCGGGCGCCGGCGCCAGTGACTCGGCGATCGGCGCAAAGGTGATGCCCGCCTGCAACAGGTGTTCAATCACGGCTCGATTGTGCGACTCCGCGAAAAACGCGGCCACGCTCTGCGCCACGATCGGGCCGACGTCGGGCACCTGCTGCAACCGCATGTCATCCGCCGCCATCAGCGCATGAATATCGCGAAAGTGCGCCGCCAGGTCGCGCGCCGTGCTTTCGCCCACGTTGCGAATGCCCAGCGCAAAAATGAAACGTGCCAGCGTGGTATCGCGGCAGGCCGCGATGGCCTGCACCAGATTGGTGGCAGCTTTTTCGCCCATGCGCTCCAGCGCCGCCAGCGCGGGAACGGTGAGCGCGAACAGGTCGGCTGGCGTGCCGACCATGCCGTTGTCGACCAACTGATCAACGATTTTTTCGCCCAGCCCATCGATATCCAGCGCGCGGCGGGATGCGAAATGCAGCAACGCCTGCTTGCGCTGCGCCGGGCAATACAGGCCTGCGGTGCAGCGTGCCACGGCCTCGTCTTCGTCGCGCCGCACCGCGGAGCCGCAGGACGGGCACACCAGCGGCATCTCGAACGCACGCGCCTCCGCGGGACGTCGTTCGGGCAATGCGCGCACCACTTCCGGAATCACATCACCGGCGCGACGCACCACCACCGTATCGCCGATGTGAATGTCCTTGCGCCGCACTTCGTCCTCGTTGTGCAGCGTGGCATTGGTGACGGTGACGCCGCCGACAAACACCGGCTTCAGGCGCGCCACGGGTGTGATCGCGCCGGTGCGGCCCACCTGCACCTCGATATCCAGAACCTCGGTCATTTCCTCCTGCGCGGGATACTTGTGCGCCACCGCCCAGCGCGGCTCGCGGCTGCGAAATCCCAGCTGCCGCTGCAGGGCGAGACTATTGACCTTGTAGACCACGCCGTCGATATCGAACGGCAGCGCGCCGCGCCTGTCGCCAATGCGCCGGTGATAATCGACCAATCCCTGCGCGCCGGATACCACGGCGCGGTCATCGTTCACCGGAAGGCCCCAGCCGGCGAAGGCGTCCAGCACCCCGCTGTGAAGATCGGGCAAGTTCCAGCCGCCGATCTCGCCCGTGCCATACGCGAAAAACGACAGCGGACGCCGCGCCGCGATGCGCGAATCCAGCTGGCGTATGCAGCCTGCCGCGGCATTGCGCGGATTCACAAACAGTTTTTCACCGGCCGCGGCCTGCGCCGCATTCAGCGCGGCGAAGTCACTGCGCGTCATGTATATCTCGCCGCGCACCTCAAGCACCGCGGGCGGTGCCGCGCCGGCGCCCCGCAGCCGCAGCGGGATAACACGTATGGTGCGCACATTCGCGGTAACGTCCTCGCCGGTCTCGCCATCGCCGCGCGTGGCCGCCAGCACCAGCACGCCGCGTTCGTAGCGCAGGTTGATGGCGAGGCCATCGAATTTGAGTTCCGCGGTGTATTCCACTGGCGGCGCGTCTTGCGCCAGACCCAGCTCCTTGCGCACCCGGTTGTCGAAATTCACCGCGCCGCTATCCTCGATGTCGGTTTCAGTCTGTATCGACAGCATGGGAAGGCGATGTTTGACCGGCGTCAGCGCGTCCAGCACACGTCCGCCGACTCGCTGCGTTGGCGAATCCGCACTCAGCAGGGCCGGATTTTCTGCCTCGAGCGCCTGCAATTCGCGGAACAGGCGGTCATACTCCGCGTCGGGCACCTCAGGCGCGTCCAGCACGTAGTAGCGGTAATTATGGTGTTCCAGTTGCTCGCGCAATTCCTGCGCGCGCGCGGCGGCTTGCGCCGGCGTGGCGCTCATCAGGAAAACAGGCGTAGCGCGCGCGGACTGCCCGGCGCAATATCGCGCGCATTCATCGCTGCATGGATATCTTTCAGCTGCTGGCGAATTTTGTCCATGCTGGCAGTGGTCAGCACCGCCCGATTGTCGTCCACCAGCCGCCCTTTGAGCGTAACCGACAGGCTGCGGCCCAGTTCAAACATGCGCTGCAGCGCGCGATCGGCATCGGCGACCCGCGGCACATCCAACAGAATGGTCAGGCCCTGGGTGGTCATGCCGCTCACCGCCTCCGGCAAAAACGGCGCCGCTTCCTGGTTGGAAATCTGCAACAGGGTGTTTTCGCGCTCGTCTTCGAGGTGAAACACACCGTCCGGCTCCAGTTTGAAGCCTTCGCTTTCCACCAGCGCGCGCACCCGCGCGCCGCTGAACGACTCGCCTTCGGCGGCAATCACATTGATGCCGATCGCCACGTCCACATCGGCGCAAAATGCATCCAGCGCCCTGGCCCCGGCCAGCGCCGTATCCGTATCCGGAAGCTGCACGTGGGCGGAAAAGCGCGTCGCCAGCGTGTTCAGTGCGTCACAAAACGCGCCCAGCTGCACCGCGCTCAAAGGCCCCCCGCGATTCGCCATCTGCAAGGCCAGACGCAGCCGGGTGTAGTGGCCGGTTACCGCGCGGTTCACCTCTTCCCAGCGGCCGCTGCCCGAATTGAATCCCGCGGCACGCCAGCTGCGTCCGCAAGACGCCACCCCCGACAACACCTCGGCCACCTGGGCCGAGGTGAGCGGCGTATCGCTGCCCAGCATGGCCACGCAATCAATGGCTTCGTCGATATTCGCCACCGCCGGCGGCGCGTCTGGCGGCTCACGCGGCGCGGAAGGTGGCTGCGCAGCCGGTAGCGGCGTGTGTGCACTGGCCGCCGGCGCGGGCGCGGCATCCATCTGCGGCTCGATACGCGCGGCGGGCACCGGCTCCCGCCGCTGCTCCAGCAAAACGTCCTCGCGCGGCTCGCCAAATGCCTCACCCAGCCGCTGCCGCAGCCGGCGCTGCTGGTAGCCGTTGTATAGCACCACGGCAATCACCACCACCACGCCGATGCCCAGAAGGCTGATCTGCAAGTCGCTCATGCGTTGCCTATTTTGCTTCCGGTTTGCCTCAGGCAGCCTCGGACAGTTTCATGGCTTCCTCGATGTCCACCGCCACCACTCGCGACACCCCCGCCTCCTGCATGGTAATGCCGAGCAACTGGTTCGCCATTTCCATGGTGATTTTATTGTGGCTGATGAACAGGAACTGGGAATTGTCGGACATCTTCTTTACCAGATTGCAGAAGCGCTCGGTGTTGCTGTCGTCGAGCGGCGCATCCACCTCGTCCAGCAAACAGAACGGCGCCGGATTCAGGCGGAACAGCGCGAACACGAGCGAAATGGCGGTAAGTGCCTTTTCGCCGCCGGACAACAAGTGAATGGTGGCATTCTTCTTGCCGGGCGGCTGCGCCATCACATGCACGCCGCAATCGAGAATTTCCTCACCGGTCAATGTCAGCTTCGCCTGGCCGCCGCCGAACAGGGCCGGGAACATTTCGCCAAAGTGGCGGTTGACTTCGTCGAAGGTGGTCTGCAGTTTGTCGCGCGTTTCACGATCGATGCGGCGTATGGCATCTTCCAGCGTGGACATCGCCTCGTTCAGATCGCGCGATTGCGCGTCGAGATAGTCACGGCGCTCCTCGGCCGCCTTCAACTCCTCCAGCGCCGCCAGATTGACCGCGCCAAGTGCGCGGATGTCGTCGTTGATGCGGTTGATTTCAGTCTGCAGGGCATTGGAACGCGTGCCTTTTTCCAGCAGCGCCGCAAGCTCCTCTTCGTTGGCCTGCGCTTCCAGCAACTGCTGCGCGTACTGCTCCTCCGTCAGGCGCGCCTCCTGTTCCTTCAGTCGCACCTCGGCGATGCGCTCGCGCAGCGGCCCGAGCTTTTCTTCCGCCGCCAGCCGCTCCTGATCCACGCCGCGCAGGTTGGTCTCCATGCTTTCCAGCGCGTCGCGCGCCAGCGCCAGCGCCTGCTCGCGCGTCACGCGCGTTTCCAGCATCGCCTGCAACTGCGCCTGCCACGGTCCCTCATCATAATTGTCAAGATCGTGCGTACTTTCCGTGATGCTAGAGTCAAATCCGGCAATGGCGCTGCTCAGCCGCTGAATGGATTGATCTATCTCATTGATTTTATTGACTATTGTTTTTTGCGCAAATACCGACTCCTGATGCGCCTGACGCGCCCGCTCCAGTGCCTGCCGCTGCGCATTGAGCGCAGCCTCCGCATCGCGATAGTCATGCGCGGATTGCTCCACCTGCATCTGCAGCTCCCCGCGCTGCGCCTCCAGTTGCGCCAGCGCACCGTCCGCGCTTTCCCGATTCAGGGTTTCGGCAGCCATAAGCGCCATCACTTCCGTCAATTCTGCTGCGATCTGCCCGCCACGCTCGGTGGTGCGCTGCACCTGCTCCGTGGCACGAACCGTTTCCACCTGTGCCGCGTGAAATTCGTTTTGCGCATGGCTGACCGCTTCGCGCAGGGCTGCACACTCGCTCCGGCAATGCTCCACTGCCGCATGGGCTTCGCCCGCCGCGACTTCCCGCTGGGCCACCACGGCGCGCTGGCTTTCCGCCTCTGCATTCAGTTTTTCAATTTCGCGTTCGCGCGACAACACGCCATGCAATTCGCTGTCCGGCGCATGAAAGGTGACGCTGTGACGCGTGAATCGATACCCGTCGGCCGACACCAGCATGCTGCCAGGCGCCAACTGCCCGCGCAACGCCATGCCGGTCGCGGTATCGGGCACGGTATAGACTCCGTGAAGCCACTCCGCGACAACAGCTTCCAGCCGTGGGTCGCGGCAGGTCACGTGACGCTGCAACGATTCCAGCCCCGCCATTTCCGCATGCACCGGCACCGCCCCGTTTTCGCGGTCGATCACCGTCAGCTTGCCGGGCGGCGCATCCGTAAGCCAGCCTGCGACACTGTTCATGTCGTCCAGCGCGATGCCATTCAGACGTTCGAGCAGCACTGCCTCCAGTGCGTCCTCCCAGCCGGCCGCGATCTCAATCCCCTGCCAGAAGCGCGGCGCCTTGTCGAGATTACGGCTGGCGAGCCAGCCTTCCATCTCCGCGCCATTGGCGAGTCTTGCCTGCAATTGTGCCAGGGCCTGCGTGCGCGCTTCACTCGCGGCCAGTTGCTGCGCGGCTGCGTCCAGTTCGGCTTCGCACTCGCGCACCCGCTGCTCGAGTGCTGGAATACCGCTCTCACGTTCCTGAAGTTGCGAACGCTGCGCCACAAGATCGTCCTCGCGCCGCCGCAACAGCTCGTTCAATTGCGCCAGCTTTTCCGTGTCGGCCGCCGGCAGCGCATCGCGCTCCGTGGACAGTCGCAACTGGCGCTGCGCAAACTGTTCGAGCATGCGCACCGCGTGACCACTTTTGGTCTGTTCAACCTGCAGACGCTGCTGTGCCTGCGCCAGGCTGTGCTGGGCGGCTTCGCGCCGCTCGTAGCTCTCGCGATGCGCCGATTCGGCCAGCGGCAGCTTTTGCGCCTGCTCCTCGCTCACGGCCTCGCCCGACTGCACCCGCGCATCCGCCTGCACCCGCGCCTCGCGCGATTCATCCAGGCTGCGTTGCGCGGCGAGCAACTGCGACTGATGATCGTCGTGCTGGGCGCGCAGCGTGCTGATGTGATGCTCAATACGCGCGCGGTTGTCCCGCACATGACTGATCTGTTGTTCCAGGCGCGCCACCTCGGCGTTGGCTTCGTACAACGCACCCTGGCAGGCATGCAGGGCATCGCCCGCCTTGTAATGATCGCTGCGCAACTCTTCAAGGCGCTTTTCGGCCTCGCGCAACCGCGCGGTTTCGGCTTCCAGTTCAATGCCGGCGCGCTCGATCTCACGCGCATGGCGCGCGCGCGCAGACACCGCCTCCTTCTTGCGCGTGAACCACAATAGATTCTGCGAGATCGCAAGTTCGGACTGCAGTTCGTGATACCTGCGGGCGACTTCCGCCTGTTCCTGGAGATGTTCCAGCTGCTTGACCAGTTCCTGGCGGATGTCATCGACGCGCAGCAGGTTTTCGCGCGTGTCGCGCAGTCGTGCCTCTGTTTCCTTGCGGCGCTCACGGTAGCGGGAGACGCCAGCGGCTTCCTCAAGAAACACCCGCAATTCCTCGGGCTTGGCTTCGATCACACGGGAAATCATGCCCTGTTCGATAATGGCGTAGGCACGCGCGCCCAGCCCGGTGCCAAGGAAAATATCGGCGATATCGCGCCGGCGCACCGGGATATTATTGATGTAGTAGGAGGAATCACCCTCACGTTCGAGCACGCGCTTGACCGAAATTTCACCATACGCCGACCATTGTCCCGCGGCCTTGCCGAGGCTGTTGTCGAACAGCAGTTCCACGCTCGCGCGGTTAACCGGTTTGCGATCGCCCGATCCGTTGAACAGCACATCCTGCATGGTCGCGCCGCGCAGATGCCGCGCGGAGGTCTCGCCCAGCACCCAGCGCACGGCATCGATGACATTCGACTTGCCGCAGCCGTTGGGGCCGACAATGCCGACCAGTTGGCCCGGCACCGGTATGTGGGTGGGGTCGACGAAAGACTTGAAACCGGCGAGATTGATGTGAGTGAGACGCAATGTTTTGCTTTGGCAGAGGTTATAATCCGGGACGCAAAATTTGCCGCGTATTTTAACTGATTTAGTGTCCCGGACACACCCGAGCTCGTGACGCGGCGGCGGCCGCGGCGAGGACTCGACTATCCAGCCATGCCGAGCAGACCTTCCAAGCAGATCGAAACATTCGCCAATCCGGCGCCGCGCCGCGACTACCGGATCCACATGGAAATTCCTGAATTTACATGTCTTTGCCCGAAAACGGGACAGCCTGATTTCGCCACGCTGGTGCTCGACTATGTGCCCAATAGGCGCTGCGTCGAATTGAAGAGCCTCAAGTTGTACGTCTGGTCATTCCGCAATGAAGGCGCCTTTCACGAGGCCGTTACCAATCGCATCCTCGACGATCTGGTGCGCGTACTCGCGCCGCGCTTCATGCGCCTGACCGCGCGCTTCAACGTGCGCGGCGGCATTTTTACCACGGTGGTCGCCGAACACGCCATGCGCGGGTGGAAGCCTGCGCACCTCCCCGAATGGACGCCGGCCGAAGCCGCGCCCAACACGCGATAACGCAGGCAAAACCACTCTATAATTCGCGGGCGTCAACGGCGTGCTGCCGGCCGCGCATTCACGAAAGTCCTCCTTGAATCCCGATCTGGATAAGCTGCAGACCTACCCGTTTCAGGAGCTGAGCGCCCTGCTCGAAGGCGCCGTGCCCAATCCGGAACTGTCGCCCATTGCA
>CADECM010000001.1:62133-92594 GCA_902825845.1 uncultured beta proteobacterium | reverse complement strand
CATTGCACTCTATATCGGCGAACCCAAACATCCAACGCCTGCCTTCATCAAACAATCGCTGATCGACAATCTTGCCGGCCTGGCGAGCTATCCACTGACCGCCGGCCAACCGGAACTGCGCGCAGCCATCGCCAAATGGATTCAGTCGCGCTACCAGGTCGCGCTCAATCCCGATACCCAGGTGATTCCGGTGAACGGCAGCCGCGAAGCGCTGTTCGCGTTTGCGCAGGCGATCATCGATCCGCGTAAACCCGATCCAGTGGTGGTCGGTCCCAACCCGTTTTACCAGATTTACGAAGGCGCGGCGCTGCTGGGACGCGCCACGCCGCATTATCTGAACAGCCTGCCGCACAATCGTTACGCCGCGAATCTGCGCGAATTGCCCGACGCCGTGTGGCGCCGCACGCAACTCATTTACACCTGCTCTCCCGGCAATCCCACCGGCGCCGTGATGTCGCTGGCGGAATGGAAAGCGCTGTTCGAACTGTCGGACCAGTACGGCTTTGTGATTGCCTCGGATGAATGTTATTCGGAAATCTATTTTGAGGAAGGCAAGCCGCCGCTGGGCGCGCTGGATGCGGCGCGTCAACTGGGGCGCGACGGATGCGAACGGCTGGTGGTATTTTCCAGCCTCTCCAAGCGCTCGAACGTGCCGGGCATGCGCTCCGGATTCGTCGCGGGCGATGCCGCGATTCTGAAAAAGTACCTGCTTTATCGTACCTACCACGGCTGTGCCATGAGTGGCCCGGTACAGGCCGCCAGTACCACCGCCTGGGGCGATGAACAGCATGTCATTGAAAACCGCCGCCTGTACCGTGAAAAATTCGATGTGGCACTGTCCATTCTGCGCCCCGCGTGCGACGCGACACTGCCGGATGCCGCGTTTTACCTGTGGCTGCCGACGCCGATCAGCGACACTGAATTTGCACGGCGCCTGTATATCGACAAGAATGTCTCGGTGTTGCCCGGCAGCTACCTGGCACGCCACGCACAGGGCGTGAATCCGGGCACCAACCGGGTGCGCGTGGCGCTGGTGTCCAATGTCGAGGAATGCGCCGAGAGCGCGCGTCGAATCCGTGATTTCTATCTAACATTATAGTTTATAATCAAGGACTTACAATGGAAAACCTGCAAAAGATCATCGACCAGGCGTGGGAAGACCGGGCGCAGATATCTCCCGCCGGCGCCAGCGCCGAGGTACGCAATGCGGTGAACGAGACCATCGACCGGATCGATCGTGGCACGCTGCGCGTCGCGGAAAAGATCAACGGCGAATGGGTCACGCATCAATGGGCGAAGAAGGCGGTGCTGCTGTCGTTTCGCCTGCAGGACAACAGCGTCTACAAGGATGGCTATTCCCAGTATTTTGACAAGGTGCCGTCGAAGTTCAGCGGCTTCTCGCAGGCCGATTTTCAGCAGGCAGGCTATCGCGTGGTGCCGCCCGCCGCGGCGCGCAAGGGCGCCTACATCGCGAAAAATGTGGTGCTGATGCCCTCGTTCGTGAATATCGGCGCCTACGTCGACGAAGGCACCATGGTGGACACCTGGGCCACCGTCGGTTCCTGCGCGCAAATCGGCAAGAACGTGCATCTGTCGGGCGGCGTCGGCATTGGCGGCGTGCTGGAACCGCTGCAGGCCAACCCCACCATCATCGAAGACAACTGCTTCATCGGCGCGCGCTCGGAAATTGTCGAAGGCGTGGTGGTGGAAACCGGGTCCGTGGTTTCGATGGGTGTCTTTATCGGACAAAGCACCAAAATCTATCACCGCGAGTCCGGCAAGGTGCTCTACGGGCGCGTGCCGGCGGGTTCGGTGGTGGTGCCCGGGTCGCTGCCGTCACCCACCGGCGAATGCAATCTATACTGTGCGGTGATCGTGAAACAGGTCGATGCGCAAACCCGCGCCAAGACCAGCATCAACGACCTGCTGCGCGCCGATTGAAGACCGAAGGAGAACGCCATGATCATTTCGCCGCTGTTCAAGCTGATGGCCGACAAGCAGGCGTCCGACATGTTCTTTACCAGCGGCGCACCGATCCAGATCAAGATCAACGGCACCCTGATGCCGGTGAACGACCAGCGCGTGACGCCCGACCAGATCAAGGCCATCGCCTACGAACTGATGTCGCCGGAGCAGGCGAAGGAATTCGAAGCGCGGCATGAAATGAATTTTGCGCGCCGTGGCGAAGGCGGCGCGGGTGGCGCGATCGGCAATTTCCGCGTCAACATCTTCCAGCAGCGCAACACCATCGGCATCGTGGTGCGCTTCATCAAGCCGGACATACCGGCATTCGACACCCTCGACCTGCCGCCGATCCTCAAAGAGGTGATCATGGAAAAGCTGGGGCTGATCCTGATCGTGGGCTCCACCGGTTCCGGCAAGTCGACCACCATGGCATCGATGATCGACTACCGCAATGCCAACCGTCCCGGGCACATTCTGACCATCGAGGACCCGGTGGAATTCGCGTTTCGCCACAAGAAATCCATCGTCAATCAGCGTGAAGTGCATATCGACACCCACTCGTTCGAGGCCGCGCTGATCAGCGCCATGCGCGAAGCGCCCGACCTGCTGATGATCGGTGAAGTGCGCGACAAGGAAACCCTGCAGGCGGCCCTGCTGTTCGCGCAAACAGGACATCTGTGCATGACCACGCTGCACGCCAACAACAGTTACAACGCGCTGAACCGCATTATCAATTTCTTCCCGCGCGACATGCGCGACGGCCTGCTTGCCGATCTGGCGGTCGCCGTGCGCTGCGTGATTTCACAACGCCTGGTGCGCACCGCGGACGGACGGCGCGTGCCTGCGGTCGAGGTACTGCTCAATACCAAGTTCATCCAGGAACTGATCCACCGCGGCGAAATCGGCGCCGTCAAGGACGCCATGGAAAACAGCATGGCGCCCGGCTCGCAAACCTTCGAGCAGGCGCTGTTCAAACATTACACCGCCGGCACCATCACGCTCGACGAAGCGCTTGCCAACGCCGACTCGCCCACCAACCTGCGCTGGCTGATAGACAACGCGATGGCCGCCAAGAGTGAGAATGCCGTGGCGGAACAGCCTGCCGCCAGCCTCGCCAAGCCGGCCAACGATATCGCCAATATCAAGCTCAATCTGGACGCGCTGAATTAGCGTGGCCGTGCCCACCACGGTCGGCGCGCTGGTGCGTCGCGGCGAACGTTTGTTCTCGCAGGCCGGGCTCGTCCATGGGCACGGCTTCGCCGATGCGCGCGATGAAGCCGCCTTTCTCACGCTGCATGCGCTGAAGCTGCCGCCCGGCCGTGTGCCGCTGGCGCGCCCGGTAGCTGCCGACCTTGCCGCGCGCGTGCTGCAGCTATTCGAACAGCGCATGCGCGAACGCAAGCCTGCCGCCTATCTGGTGCGCGAGGCGTGGCTCGGCGATCAGCGCTTTTACGTTGATGAGCGCGTGATCGTGCCGCGCTCCTATATCGCGGAATTGCTGTTTGAGCGCACGATCCCGTTTCTGCCGCCTGCCGCGCATGTGCGCACGGCGCTCGACTTATGCACCGGTTCCGGCTGCCTCGCCATATTGCTGGCACAGCGCTACCGTAAGGCGCGCGTGGATGCTGCCGACCTGTCATCCGATGCACTTGCCGTGGCGCACATCAACATTCGCCGCCGGCGTCTGACAAAACGCATTAACTTATTGATTTCAAACTATTTTTCAAAATTAACCCGGCGCCGCTACGATCTCATTTTGAGCAATCCGCCGTACGTGCGCAGTGCCGTGATGCGCACACTGCCGCGTGAGTACCGCAGCGAGCCTGCACTGGCGCTGGCCGCCGGCCGCGACGGACTTGACGCCGTGCGCGTGATTCTTGCCAACGCCGCGCGTCACCTCAATCCCGGCGGCGTGCTGGTGGTGGAATGCGGTCACGCGCGCGAGCGCGTGGAACGCCTGTGGCCGCGCCTGCCCTTTGTGTGGCCGGAAACCTCCGGCGGCGACGATTGCGTGTTTATTCTGATGCGCGACGATTTGGCCCGCGTCTGAGTGCTACGCGCGAACCGCCGCCGCCTTACGTCGCGCCGGCTGACGTTCGGGGTGTATCGGCCGCTCCAGCCATTCCAACAACTGCTTGACCTCGGACGGCGTCAATTCTTCCAGCTGTCCACGCTTCAAGCGCGGCGGCAGCGAAAGGCAGCCGAAACGCACGCGAATCAGCCGGCTCACCGTAAAGCCCACCGCCTCGAACAGCCGGCGCACCACGCGATTGCGGCCTTCGCTCATCACCAGACGATACCAGTGATTGGAACCCTCGCCGCCTTCGTCGGCCAGTGTGTCGCAGCGCGCCTCGCCATCCTCCAGCGCAACGCCTTCCAGCAACTGCGCCATCTGTTCGGGCGAGAGTCTGCCGAATACGCGTGCCGCGTACTCGCGCTCCACGGCAAAGCGCGGATGCATCATGCTGTTGGCGAGCGCCCCCGAGGTGGTGAACAACAGCAGGCCGCTGGTGCTGACATCCAGACGCCCGATTGACAGCCAGCGCGCGCCGCGCAGCCGTGGCAGGCGCGAAAACACCGTCTCGCGTCCCTGCGGATCGTCGCGGGTGACGATTTCGCCTTCGGGCTTGTGATAAATGAGCACGCGCGTCGCCTGCGTGTCATCCGCGACGCGCAAGGCGCGCCCGTCCACCGCCAGCCGGTCGCCGGGCGAAACGCGAGTACCGATGCCGGCGACCTTGCCGTTAACCATAACGCGGCCCGCTTCGATCCAGGTTTCCATGGCGCGGCGTGAACCCAGCCCCGACTGCGCCAGCACTTTCTGCAGTTTCTGGCTTTGCGCCGCCGCGTCCGGGGCAGGACCCCGCCTGCCGCGCGGGGCGCGCGCATCGCGTTCGGCACGATCTGTTGCGACAGCGGACGCCTCACCTGCCCGTTGCGCCGCCGGTTTGCGGCGCGGCGGGCGCACGGGACGCTGCGCCGTCCGCGGCGGCCGCGCCTTATCAGACGGCACGGCGTTCAATCACGGCCTGCGCCAGCGTGCCAGCGTCGACATGATCCAGTTCCCCGCCTACCGGCAGGCCGCGCGCAATGCGCGTGACCTTGATGCCGCGCGCGAGCAGCAGCTCGCCGGCATAGTGCGCTGTCGCTTCACCCTCGGCGGTAAAGTTGGTGGCCAGCACCACTTCGCGTACCACGCCATCGGTGGCACGCTTGAGCAAACGATCCAGATGTATCTCCTTGGGTCCGATGCCGTCCAGCGGCGACAACACCCCCGCCAGCACGAAATACATGCCGCCGTAGCTTTGCGTCTGCTCCACCATCAGCAAATCCGCGGGCGACTCCACCACGCACAGCAGGCCCGCATCGCGGCGCGCGGATGCGCACAATTCGCACAACGCCGCCTCGGAAAAAGAATTGCATTTGTCACAATGGCGTATGCGGTCGAGCGCGATACGCAGAGCGCCCGACAAGCGCGCCGCGCCGGGCTGATCACGCTGCAACAGGTGATAAGCCATGCGCTGTGCCGATTTCGGTCCCACGCCGGGCAGGCAACGCAGCGCCGCCATCAGTTCATCGAGTGACGACGGCGCTTTCACTGTCATAAAAAATTATTTAAAATCAACATGTTATGATTCTAGAACGGCATCTTGAAACCCGGCGGCATGGGAATGCCCGCAGTCATGCCGGACATCTTTTCCTGGCGCGTGGATTCAACCCGGCGCACCGCGTCATTCATTGCCGCAGCGATCAGATCTTCCAGCATTTCCTTGTCGTTGGCTGAATCTTTTAACAGGCTGTCATCAATCGCCACACGGCGCACACCGTATTGGCAATTCATGGTGACCTTGACCATGCCCGCGCCGGCCTGCCCCTCGACCTCGATAGAGCCGAGCTGCGCCTGCATTTTCTGCATGTTCTCCTGCATCTGCTGGGCCTGTTTCATCAGGCCCGCCAACTGACCTTTCATCATGGGTGTGTCCTCAAAGTAGTTTCAATCGAATCATGACAGCGGCTTGATCGAGGAGGCCTTGACGCGCGCGCCGAACGACGTCTGCAGTTCCTTCACAAAGGGATCGCCCTGTATCTCCTGCACCGCCTGCGCCTGCCGCTCCTGCTGCTCGCGATTGGCGATCATTACCGGTGAATTGATTTCGCCCTGCGCGACCGTGAAATTCACCTTGAACGCCGCGCCATATCGCTGCTGCAATGCCGCCTTCAGTTTGCCCTGCTGTGCGCCTTCCAGCAGATGCTCCTGCGCTTTGGGCAGCGTAAGATCAATCTGAGAGGCATTTAACAGCGTCATTTCACAATGCTGCGCCAGCTGCCTCGTCATGCCTACCACACCGAGCGCCTGCACCAGCGCTTCCCACGGTAAATCGGTACTCGCCGGTGCCGCAGGCGCGGCAGGTGCAGGTACGGGTGCGGGGCTCGTGCCACGCGCCGCCTTTGCGCTGTCGCGCGCCGGCGTTGTGCCGACCGACGGCGCAGGCGTGCCAGGTGCGAACGCCAGCATGCGCAATAGCGTCATGGTAAATCCTGCATACTCGTCCGGCGCGAGGCCGATGTCGCTGCGCCCCTGCACCGCTATCTGGTAATACAGCTGCAACTCATCTGCGCCAAATCTGCCCATCAGCGCAAGCAGGGCTTCCCGGTCGGGGTCGTCATCGGCCACCGTCGCCAGTACCTGCTGCGCCAGCGCCAGACGGTGCAACAGGCTGCCCAGATCCAGCAGCGCGGCCTCGAACGACAAGCTGCGCGCGGCCATTTCATCAGCCTTTGCCATCATCGCGGCCCCATCGCCGGCCGCCAATGCTTCGAGGATGGCATACAGATGCTGCTGATCCACCGCGCCGAGCATGGCGCGCGTCGACGCCTCATCCACCTTGCCGCCACCGTGCGCGATCGCCTGATCCAGCAGCGACAGGGAGTCGCGCAGGCTGCCCTGCGCCGCGCGCGCGATCAGTGCCAGTGCGGGAGCGTCAAAGCCCACCTCCTCCTCCGCCAAGACATGCGCCAGACGCGCGGCAATCTGCTGCTGCGGTATCTGCTTCAGATTGAATTGCAGGCAGCGGGATAACACCGTTACCGGAATTTTCTGCGGGTCGGTGGTGGCCAGAATAAATTTCACATGCGGCGGCGGTTCTTCCAGCGTTTTGAGCATCGCGTTGAACGCGTTGCGCGACAACATGTGCACTTCGTCGATGATGTAGACCTTGAAGCGGCCGCTGGAGGGCGCGTACAGGGCGTTCTCCAGCAACTCGCGCATGTTATCCACCTGCGTATTCGACGCCGCGTCGAGTTCCACCAGATCGACAAAGCGGCCGCTGTCGATTTCCGTGCACGCGGTGCACTGCCCGCATGGCGTATCGGTTATGCCCGTTTCGCAATTCAGCGCCTTGGCGATAATGCGCGCCAGCGTGGTCTTGCCCACACCGCGTGTGCCGGTAAACAAATACGCGTGATGCAGTCGCTGCTGTTTGAGCGCGTTGCTCAGCGCGCGCACGACATGCTCCTGTCCGACCAGTTCAGCGAACGATTTGGGACGCCACTTTCGGGCAAGAACCTGCGTCACGACGATAAGGAGTGCGAAGAATCAGGCGTTAACGTGAGGCAAAATCGCGCGCCGGCTCGCGGCACTGGCGCAGTGTTGCCGGAATTTGCCGCCGGCGCGACACGATTCGCGCCGGCCGGTGCATTTGCGCGTGCAAAAAAGGGGTGGCGAGCCTGACCCCCGGCACTTGCAGAGAATAGCTGTGGCTGCTTCCTTCCGGACCTGACCAGGTTCACTACCATGCAATGCGGGGAGGCCCGCCATTGATGTGCGAGTTTAGCCGAAACGGGCGCCATATTCCATTATTGTCCATTCCCATCCATGCCGAGCCCCATCGGAGCACTGCAGCCGGGCGCGGCTAACCTTCCGGCAGCAGTTTCATCGGGTCCACCGGCTTTCCCTGCCGTCGGATCTCGAAATGCAACTTCACCTTGTCCGCATCGGAACTGCCCATGTTCGCAATCGGCTGGCCTCTCACCACATTTTGCCCCTGCTTCACCAGCAGCTTGTCGTTGTGCGCGTACACGCTCAGGTAATTCTTGTTATGCCGGATTACCACCAGATTTCCCAAACCGCGGATACCGGACCCACTAAAAATGACGCGTCCCGCCGCGCTGGCGTGCACCGCCTGGCCGCGCTTGCCCGCGATCGCGATGCCCTTATTTGTCCCCTCGTTGAAGGTGCCGATGACTTTGCCCTGTACCGGCCAGGCCCAATTGACTTCGCCGTCCGTGCGCGGCTTATCCGGTTTTGCCTCAGGCTTCGCGTCCGTCCGGGTCTCTGCCGCAACTTCCGGCTTGCCCTCTGCCTTGACGTCAGGCTTGCCTGGCACCGGTACCGCCCGCATTTGCGCGTAGGCCTGTTCGCTGTAGGGCACGCGCTGTGCCAGCGGCTGGCTCTTCAACTTACCGTCGCCGGACCGCGGCGCCCCGTCCGCGGCCGCCGGCGGCTTGGATCCCGAACCGTCCGGCGGCGCCAATGCCATGCCGCCGGGCGGCGTCAGCCGCAATTGCTGGCCGATGGTAATGGCATAGGGGACTTCGATCTCATTCCATGTGGCCAGATCGCGCATGGCCACATTGTTCGCGCGCGCGATGCTGAACAGGGTGTCGCCCTGCTTGACCGTGTACGCCGGTCCCGACACCGGTGACAGCGGCGTGACCACCACGGACGCGTCTGCGGGCGTCGCAACCGGTGTTTCCGCTGCCGCCGCGGCCGCTGCACCCGGCTTGCCGGCTGGCGCGGAAGGCGCCTTGCCTGGACGCGCGCGATCGGATACCGGCGCCGGCCGCCCGGTCATGCAGCCCGCGAACAACAACATCATCAGCGCGGCCAGCAGGGCCGCACTGTGGCGCGCCCAACGTGCCGCAGCCGATGCTGTCATCCCGTGCGGTCCGGAAACCATCATCGTCTCAACCCGTTCCCGGCAGCAGTGGCACGAATTTCACCGCATCCATGCGCCGTTCCGTATAGCTCTGCGCCGTGCGTTCGATCACCCACAGATGCTGCTCCTCGCCTTTTGTCATCGGGAAAATCATTCTGCCGCCCACTTCCAGTTGCTCCAGCAACGCCTTGGGCACGTGGGTTGTCGCCGCGGTCATCAATATCACATCAAAAGGTCCCTCGGTGGGCAGGCCCACATGCCCGTCGCCGTGGCGCAGCCTCACGTTCAACACGCGCGCCGCACGCAGATTGCGGCGCGCCTTCACCGTCAGTTGCAACAGGCGCTCCACCGAATGCACCGTCTTGGCCACGCGCGCCAGAACCGCGCACTGATAGCCACAACCGGTGCCGATTTCCAAAACCTTGTTTGGATCACGATTCGCGCGCGCAAGTTCCGTCATGCGCGCGACTGTGAACGGACTGGATATGGTCTGCCCAAAGCCGATCGGCAACGACACATCGTCGTACGCGCGCGACGCCAGCGCCTCGTCCACGAACAGATGGCGGGGCACCTCACCCATCACTGACAGCACGATCTCGTCGCGAATACCCTGCTGGCGCAGCCGATCCACCATGCGCATGCGCGTGCGCTGCGACGTCATGCCAATGCCGCTGTGATTCACGTCGCTGGTATTCATCGCGCGTTCAACCACTGGCGCACGCGATCCATCTGCTGAAAGCGCGTCAGATCCATCTGCAGCGGCGTCAGTGATACCCTGCGATTGGACACTGCAAAAAAGTCGGTGCCCTCGCCCGCATCCTGAGCGCTGCCGGCCGCCCCCACCCAATAAATCGACTCGCCGCGCGGATTGAGACCCTTCACCACGGGCTCTGCCTTGTGCCGCTTGCCGAGGCGGGTCACCACGGTGCCCTGAAGCTGCGCCATCGGCACATCCGGCACGTTGATGTTGAGCAGCATCGGCTCTGCGATGGGATCACGTACGTAACGTTCCACCAAATCACAGACGATTGTGGCGGCCGTGTCAAAGCAGTCATGGCCCGCGGCCGCGAGCGAAACGGCCATCGAGGGAATACCCAGCAGGAAGCCCTCGGTCGCAGCCGCCACCGTGCCGGAATAAATCGTGTCGTCACCCATATTGGCGCCATGATTGATGCCCGACACCACCATATCGGGCAGCACATCCAGCAATCCGGTCACCGCGAGATGCACGCAGTCCGTCGGCGTGCCGTTGACGTAAAAGAAACCATTGCCGGCCTTTTTCACCGACAGCGGGCGGTCCAGCGTCAGGGAGTTGCTGGCGCCGCTGCGGTCGCGCTCGGGCGCCACCACCGTCACCGTCCCCAGCGACGACAACGCCTGCGCAAGCACGGCAAGGCCCGGCGCAAAATATCCGTCGTCATTGCTCAGCAGTATGCGCATGAAAAACTGCAGGGCAAGACACAAAAACGATGGGGGTATCGAAGCTTCATAAAATCGGTCGGATTATAACATTGCACGCGCGCGGGCCTGAACCCAAATTCCAATGATGTTACGATGCCGCCGGCGCCTGAATGCGGGCGTTTTAACGGAGCAGCGACACCCATGAGCGGTCCTCTGGCCGGCGTCAGAATCATCGATCTCACCTCGGTGATTCTCGGCCCCTACGCCACGCAAATCCTTGCCGACTACGGCGCCGACGTCATCAAGATCGAGCCGCCCGAAGGCGATAACACGCGCTACATCAACGCCCATCGCCATCCCGGCATGGGCGCCAATTTCCTGCATCTGAACCGCAACAAGCGCAGCATCGTGCTCAATCTCAAGCACGCGCAGGGGCGCGAGGCGCTGCTGCGTCTGGCCAAAACCGCCGACGTGCTGGTGTACAACGTTCGTCCCGCCGCGATGGCGCGGCTGAAGCTGGCCTATGAAGACGTGGCGGCAGTCAACCCGCGCATCATCTACGCCGGTGCCACCGGCTTCAGGCAAAGTGGCCCCTACGCTGCCAAGGCCGCCTACGACGACATTATTCAGGGCATGGTGGCGCTGCCCTCGCTGCTGGTGCAGGCGGGCGCCGACCGGCCGCGTTTTGCGCCGTCCACGCTGACCGACCGCATCACCGGCCTTAACACCGTGCACGCGGTGCTGGCCGCGCTGTTTCACCGCGAGCGTAGCGGCGAAGGGCAAGCCGTGGAAATCCCCATGTTCGAAGGCGTCACCCAATTCATTCTCAGTGACCACATGGGCGGCCGCACCTTCGAGCCGCCGATTGCGCCGATGGGCTACCCGCGCCTTTTGACGCCGCACCGCAATCCGTACCAAACCAGCGATGGCTACCTGTGCCTGCTGATCTACAACGACAAACAGTGGCGCGCATTCTTCAAACTCATCGGCAAAAGCGAAGCTGAATTTGAACAGGACGAACGCATCAACACCCACGCCAACCGCGCCCGACATTTCGACGAACTGTACGCCTGGGTGGCGAGCGTGATCGTCACCCGCACCTCGGCCGAATGGCTGGAGGCGCTGACACAAGCCGACATCCCCGCTATGCCGCTCAACTCACTCGACGATCTGCTCGACGATCCGCATCATGCGGCGACGGGATTTTTTAAGGTGATGGAACATCCGAGCGAAGGGCAGATTCGTGAAATGGATATCCCCACCACCTGGTCCAAATCGCAGCCGGAAATACGCATGCACGCACCACGCTTGGGCGAGCATAGTGCGCAGGTGTTGCGCGAGGCGGGGTATAGCGATGATGAGATTCACGCGTTGCATGCGTCTGGCGTAACGCAATCGTAGGACAATCGCAATGGACGCCGTCACCTCACCACCACCATCGTCATTCCGGCGCAGGCCGGAATCCAGTGCGTTATGTAACGGCGCGAAGCGCCGCACATTTGCGCTACGCGCGAGCTACGACCTTGATTCTGGCCTGCGCCAGAATGACGATTTGAAATGGCCGCCTACCTGGCAATGATGTGCTATGCAGAGAATATTAAATAAGTATATGATTTTATTATGAATTTTGAATTAACCGACGACCAGCGCGCGATCCGTGCCGCGATCGAAAAAATCTGCGTCCCCTTCGACGACGCTTACTGGCTGAAAAAAGATCGCGAAGGCGGCTACCCGCAGGATTTCCACGCCGCCTTCGCACGCGATGGCTGGCTCGGCATCGCTATGCCGCAAGAATTCGGCGGCGCGGGCCTCGGCATCACCGAAGCCGCACTGATGATGCAAGCCGTCGCGGAATCCGGCGCAGGCTTTTCCGGCGCATCGGCCCTGCATATGAACATCTTCGGTCTGCACTCGGTAGTGGTTTACGGCAGCGACGAACAGCGCCGGCGTTTTTTACCGCCGCTGATCGAAGGCAAAGACAAAGCCTGCTTCGGCGTAACCGAGCCCAACACAGGCCTCAACACCGCAATGCTCAAAACCAAAGCCGAGCGCCACGGCGACCACTACATCGTGCACGGCCAGAAAATCTGGACCACCACCGCGCAAGTCACCAACAAAATCCTGTTGCTCGCGCGCACCACGCCTATCGAAGCGGGCAAGCGCCCCATCGACGGCCTCACCCTGTTCTACACCGATATGGATCGCAACCACGTCGAAGTGCGCGAAATCGAAAAAATGGGCCGCAAGGCGGTCGACTCCAATCAGGTGTTCATCGATGGTCTCAAAGTGCCGGTGGCCGACCGCATCGGCGAGGAAGGCAAAGGCTTTCGCTACATTCTCGACAGCCTGAATCCCGAGCGTATATTGGTGGCCGCCGAAGCCATCGGCCTGGGCAAAGCCGCGCTAAAACGCGGCGCCGCGTATGCCAGAGAACGCGTGGTGTTCGACCGGCCCATCGGCCAGAACCAATCGATACAACACCCGCTGGCCGAACGCTGGATGGAACTTGAAGCGGCAGAGTTGATGACCTATAAGGCCGCCTGGCTTTACGACACTAAACAACCCTGCGGGGCGGAAGCCAATGCGGCCAAGTATCTGGGCGGCGAAGCGGGCTTTCGCGCTTGCGAAACAGCGGTGTTGACGCATGGTGGCATGGGCTACGCCAAGGAGTTTCACATCGAGCGGTATTTCCGCGAGGCGATGATTCCGCGGATTGCGCCGGTGAGTTCGCAGATGATTCTTTGTTTTATTGCGGAGAAGGTGTTGGGGCTGCCGAAGTCTTATTGACGCAGACGAACGAACCTCAACAGACATAGCGACAAATGAAAATCACCTACCGCGTGCACGCTGTGCGCCGCATGTTCGAGTGACGCATCGCGGGTGCCGACGTCGCCAGCGTGCTCGCCACGGGTGAAGAAATCGCCACCTACCCTGACGACCAACCCTACGGCAGCCGTCTGCTGCTCGGCTGGTGCAACAACCGGCCGTTGCATGTGGTAGCGGCATATAATGCTCAAGACAATGAAGAAATCGTCATTACCGTCTACGAACCTGACGCCGCCTTGTGGGACGACGGTTTCCGAAGGAGAAAACCATGAAATGCGTAGTGTGCAAGCAAGCGGAAACGCTACCCGGTGTAACCACGGTCACGCTGGAGCGCGATGGCTCGACCTTTGTGGTGCGTGAAGTACCCGCGCAAGTTTGCCCGAACTGCGGCGAGGATTACGTTGATTCCAAAGTTACTGCCGCGTTGTTGAATACAGCGGAACGGCTGTCGCAGGCGGGTGCACAGGTTGATGTTCGGCGGTACGCTGCATAGGTTGCTGTTCCCCGGATTGCACTTCGTTTCATCCGGGCTACGCTTGCTTCAGGGCGTGCGAAACTGCGGTGCTCACCCACGGCGGCATGGGCTACGCCAAGGAATTTCATATCGAACGGTATTTTCGCGAGGCGATGATTCCGCGGATTGCGCCGGTGAGTTCGCAGATGATTCTTTGTTTTATTGCGGAGAAGGTGTTGGGGCTGCCGAAGTCTTATTGAACGGCTTTAACGTCAAAGGCTTTTCGCCACAGATTAGCGCAGATTTCCCGTAGGTTGGCGCTGAGCGTCGCGAAGCCCAACTTCCAACGCCTCACTATCGTGGTTGTTAGGCGTCCCGTGTCAGCTCAGCCTGCTCGCTCCGGGGATTCCACCTCCATTTCACTTCGTTCCACGCGAGTTACGTCTACCCCTTCCGACGCGGAAAGACTCGCGTACCACCACAAACATAATTGCGAAACAACCGAAGCTCCATAATCCAGCGAGCCAACTTGGCATGTAATCAAAGGCAATAAATCCAATGCCAATTAGACATGCTCCGCTAATATGTAAGGCCGCGTGGCTTGATATTTTCATAAATGCTACGCCGCTCCCGCTCCACGAAAAATCTGTGTTTATCTGTGTTTATCTGTGGCAAAAAAGCCCTTAAGCCTTTTCGTATTCCCGATCATGCGTCAGCGACGGAATCATCCCCCGCACCTTTGCCACCCGCGCGATATCAATCTCGGCATACACAATCCCCGGCTCTTCCCCGCCATCGGCCACTACCTCGCCCCACGGATTCACCACCAGCGTATGCCCAAACGTCTGCCGGTTGCCGGCATGCTCGCCGCACATCGCGGGGGCGATGATCCAGCAGCCGTTTTCAATTGCGCGCGCCTGCAGCAACGGCTGCCAGTGCGCCTTGCCGGTCTGGCGCTGGAAGGATGACGGCACGGTGATGATTTGCGCGCCGGCCTGCGCCAGTGTGCGGAAGAGATGCGGGAAGCGCAGATCGTAACAGATGGTCAGGCCGATTTTGCCCAGCGGCGTATCCACCGTCACCGCCTTGTCGCCGGGTCGATACGCCGAGGATTCGCGGATCACCTTACCGTCGGGCAGCGTTACGTCGAACATGTGTATCTTGTCGTAGGTGGCTACCGTCTCGCCCGCGTCGCTGATCAGGAACGAGCGGTTGACGATGCGGGTATCCGCATCATCGCCGGTGCGCAGCGTGAGCGAGCCGATCAGCAGCCACACCTTCAATTCTCGCGCCATCGCTTTCAATTCCGCCAGCGGCGCCCCGCCATCCGCCGGCAGCGCGTTATCGCGCATCACGCGGCCGCTGCCGTCCATCATCAGCGTGTATTCGGGCGTGAGTACCCATTGCGCGCCGTTGGCCGCGGCTTCGCGAATAATCGCGCGCACGGCGCTCAGATTGGCGGCGAGGTCGTTGCTGGTATTCGCCTGCAGGCAGGCTATTTTGTATTTGTCCATGTCTGCTATTCTGCATGAGTCAGGCATTGCGCGAAAGCGCTGGTAGTGGAATCATTCGCCTCCAATACCGCCACCGTCGTTCTGGCGCAGGACAGAACCCAGTTCGTTCCCCCATGCGAAGCATGCAAAGTTTCGCCTGCGGCGCGGGTTACGACCTGGGTTCCGGCCTGCGCCGGAACGACGCGTTGGGTGAGATGAATCTGCGTTCATCGGCGTAAATCTGCATCAAAGATTTTCAGAATTTGATCAAGGAGAAGTCAGTGCTAAAGATAGGCGTTTTACTGGGCGACGACATCGGGCTGGAAGTGGTGCCCGAAGCGGTGAAATGCATGAAAGCCGCCGCCGCCAAAACAGGCATGCAGGCCGAGTGGATCAATCTGCCCATCGGCAAGACGGGCCATGACACGCACGGGCACACCATGCCGCAGATCACCGTGGATACGCTGGCCACGGTGGATGGCTGGCTGCAGGGGCCGATCGGCCACAACGCCTATCCACGCCACGATCCGACGTGGATCAATCCGCCGCTGCGCAAGAAGTTCGAGCTGTTCGCCAACGTCAAGCCGGTCAAGTCGTATCCCAATCTGCCGTCGTTGCACAAGGACGTGGATATTGTTTTCCTGCGTGAAACCACGGAAGGCATGCAGTCCTCCAGCGTGGTGTTTGCCGGCGCAGGCGAGTTTCGGCCGAATGACGATATTTCCATCGGCTTTCGCGTGGTGACGCGCAAAGGTGCTTCCCGTGTCGCGCGCGAAGCATTCGAGATCGCACGCACGCGGCAGAAAAAAATCGTCACCTGCGTGCACAAGGAGCCGGTGTATCGGCTGGTGTGCGGCATGTTCGCCGAGGAGCACCGCAAGATGGCGAAGGAATACCCCGATGTCACGCTGAACGAAGTGCTGGTCGATGGCTTCGCCATGAAGCTGGTGATGCGGCCGCAGCAGTTCGACGTGGTGGTGACCACCAATCAGTTCGGCGACATTCTCACCGATGAAGGCGCGGGCCTGGTCGGCGGCCTTGGGCTTGCGCCGGGTCTGGTGTGCGGCGAGAAGCAGGCGATGGCGCAGGCCACGCACGGCTCCGCACCCGACATCGCGGGCCGGAATATCGCCAACCCGTACGCGATGATCATGTCCGGCAAGATGTTGCTGGAATGGCTGGGCCGCAAGCGCAGCGACCCGAAGGCCACTGCTGCTGCAAAAATTCTCGACGACGCAATGGAACGCGTGATCGCCGAAGGCAAACAGCTCACGGGCGATCTGGGCGGCAAGGCAAGCACCACGCAGATGGGTGATGCAGTGGTGGCGGCAATGAAATAATATTGAATAAAAACAACAACATACGATTATATACGCACCGTCGCAGACGGATGCTTCACAGCACAAGGACCATGCCGCCGCATGGTCCTTTGCTTTGCTGGGCTGGGCTAGACCGGAAGACCCGCATTCGCGCGCAACGCCACGCAATCGCTGCCCGCCAGCTCGAACTCGCGGCACACGCCCGGTCTGCGCGCGTAGATGCGGCACAACAGCGTGTCGCGATCCAGCGCCGCACACCAGCCATCCGCCAGCCGTGCCATGACGTGTCCGCCCCATGGGTCGATTGCGATCATGTTTTCGGGGACGTCATCATCGCCCATCAGCAATACTTCAAGCCTGCAGCAATTCGCGCGGCACGTGCTGCAGCTGATGTTGTTGTTGCCGCTAGGCGAATTGCCTGATGTCATGCTTAAAAAAATGGCGCGCGATGATTCGATGTTGGCGAGCGTAGCACGCGCGCAGCCTTGAAGCGTGCGCCACCGGCGAACTGTGGCAAAATGCCGCGCTTGCAATTTGCCGCAAACAAATTTGAACAGGACGTTTTCAGAAATCCGCCATGCCCAATGCCGTCACCGAAGCCGCACAAGCCCGCATCGTCAAGCAAATCGCGACGGAACTCGGCGTCACGCCGAATCAGGTGTCCGCCGCCGTCGCGCTGCTCGACGAAGGCGCCACCGTTCCGTTTATCGCGCGCTATCGCAAAGAGGCCACCGGCAATCTCGATGACACACAGCTGCGCACGCTGGACGAACGGCTGCTGTATTTGCGCGAGCTGGAAGAACGGCGCGCCGCGATCACCGCCTCCATTGGCGAGCAGGGCAAACTGACCGATGCCCTGAAGACCGCCATCGACGCCGCCGGCACCAAGCAGGCGCTGGAAGACATCTACCTGCCGTACAAACCCAAACGCCGCACCCGCGCGCAGATCGCGCGCGAGGCGGGGCTAGAGCCGCTGGCCGATGCCCTGCTCGCCGATCCCACCCTCGACCCGCAGATTGAAGCCGCGCGCTACATCGTCGTCAAACCGGCCACCGACACCGCCGAGGCCATCAACGTCGCCGACGCCAAGGCAGCACTGGAAGGCGCGCGTGACATTCTGTCCGAGCGCTTCGCCGAGACGGCCGATTTGTTGGCGAAGCTGCGCACGCGCATGCACGATCAGGGTTTCATGGTTGCCGCCGTGGTACCGGGCAAGGAAATGGCCGAGGAGGAAAAATTCCGCGACTACTATGCCTATTCCGAACCGTTTCGCAATGTGCCGTCGCATCGCGCGCTGGCGCTGTTTCGCGGGCGCACGCTGGGCGTGCTGTCACTGACGCTGACGCTCGGCAGCGAACTTGAAGCACTGACGCCGCATCCCTGCGAAGCCATGATCGCCACGCACTTCAATATCGAAGACCGCAAGCGCGCGGCCGACCGTTGGCTGCTGGACGTGTGCCGCTGGACCTGGCGCGTCAAAGTGCAGCTGCATATTTCCGGTGAACTGATGCTGCAGTTGCGCGAAGCAGCGGAAGCCGAAGCCATCAAGATTTTCGGCCGCAATCTGCACGAACTGCTGCTCGCCGCGCCCGCCGGCCCCAAGGCGGTAATGGGTCTCGATCCGGGCATCCGCACCGGCTGCAAGGTGGCGGTGGTCGACGCCACCGGCAAGCTGCTGGAAACCGCCACCATTTATCCACATCAGCCGCGCAACGACTGGCAGGGTTCGCTCGCCACGCTGGCGCGGCTGGTGGTGCAGCACGGCGTGGAACTGATTTCCATCGGCAACGGCACCGCCAGCCGCGAAACCGAAAAACTCGCGGTTGACGTGATCAAGCTGGTAGCCACCCAGAAGCCCGAACAGAAAATCACCAAGATTGTCGTCAGCGAAGCCGGCGCCTCGGTGTATTCGGCGTCGGCGTTTGCCGCCGCGGAGTTTCCGCAACTCGATGTCAGCCTGCGCGGCGCGGTGTCCATTGCGCGCAGGCTGCAGGATCCGCTGGCGGAACTGGTCAAGATCGAGCCCAAGGCCATTGGCGTGGGCCAGTATCAGCATGACGTGAATCAGCGCGCGCTCGCCCGCGCGCTCGATGCCACGGTCGAAGACTGCGTCAACGCGGTGGGGGTGGACCTCAATACCGCATCGGCGCCGCTGCTGGCGCGCGTGTCGGGCCTGAATGGCACGCTGGCCAAAAACATCGTCGACTATCGCGACGCCAACGGCCCCTTCCCCAGCCGCACTGCCGTGCGCAAAGTGCCGCGGCTCGGCGACAAGACCTTTGAACAGGCCGCCGGGTTTTTGCGCATCATCAGCGACAAACATCCGCTGGATCGCTCGTCGGTGCATCCCGAGGCGTATCCCGTGGTCGAGCGCATTCTTGCGCGCATCGGCAAACCGATTACGGAGGTGATGGGCAAACCGGAATCGCTGAAAGGTCTTCAGGCCGGCGATTTCACTGACGACCAGTTCGGTGTGCCCACCGTGCGCGACATCCTCGCCGAACTCGAAAAGCCTGGCCGCGATCCGCGCCCCGAATTCAAAACCGCGACGTTTCAGGATGGCGTCGAATCACTGGCCGATCTGCGTCCCGACATGATTCTCGAAGGCGTGGTCACCAACGTTGCCGCCTTCGGCGCCTTCGTCGATATCGGCGTGCATCAGGATGGCCTGGTGCACGTATCGGCGCTGGCGAACAAATTCGTCAAAGACCCGCACGAGGTGGTCAAGCCGGGCCAGATCGTCAAAGTAAAGGTGCTGGAGGTGGACGTGAAGCGGCAGCGCATCGCGCTCACCCTGCGTCTCACCGATACCGCCGACTCGCGCGCGCCACAGCGGCAAGCGGGCAGCCCGGCCGGCGGCGAGCGCCCCCGACCGCGCGCACAAGACCCGCGCAACGCTTCGCGCCCGAATGCGCGCCCCGCCGCGGCAACACCCAGCGCCATGGCGCTGGCCTTCGCCCGCTTGAAAAAGCCGTAGCGCAGAATAAAAAATCATTTAAAAACAAATACTTACAATAAAACAGCCTTTCCGTCCAAACGCTGCAATAGTGGCGATCCACTGAAATTCACTGTCCTCAAAAACAAGGAGACCGCTTTGTCCAGATTACTGCTTCCCGCCGTTGCCGCAACGTTGTCAATGCTCGGCGCCAACGCCGCGGCGCAGACATTTCCGGCGCGTCCCATTCGCATCGTGGTGCCCTTCCCCGCTGGCGGCAATGTCGACACCTACATCCGCCAACTCGCGCGCCAGATGGAACACACCATGGGCCAGTCGCTGGTGATCGACAACCGAGGCGGCGCCAACGGCATTCTCGGCTGCGATATCGTGGCCAAGGCCGCGCCCGACGGCTACACCATTCTTGCCACGTCGATTGCATTCGCGGTCAACCCCGCCATGTACAAAAAGCTGCCGTACAACAGCGAAACGGATTTCACGCCGGTTACCAATTACGCCAACGGGCTGGGCTACATTCTGGCCGCGCACCCGTCGGTGGCTGCCGCCAATATTCGCGAACTGGTCGCACTCGCCAAGAAACAGACGCTGCGCTATGGCTCGGCGGGTATCGGCAACGGCCAGCATCTGGCCGGCGAACTGCTGTCGCAAAAAGCCGGCATCACCCTGCTGCATGTGCCGTACAAGGGCGGCGGGCCGGTACTGACGGCGGTACTTGGCGGCGAAGTGCATCTGAATTTTCCCGGCGCCAGCGTCGCGGTGCCGCATATCAAGTCCGGCAAGTTGCGCGGCATCGGGTTTACCGGCGCGAAACGCATTTCGTCGCTGCCGGATTTGCCCACCATCGCTGAGAGCGGCTTGCCGGATTACACATTCGACACCGGCTGGCATGCCATGTTTGCCCCGGCTCGCACGCCGGCGGCCATCGTCAACCGCTTTCAAGCCGAAGTGCGCAAGGCATTTGATCGCAGCGCGCCCTTGCGGGACGCCTTTACCAGTACCGGCTATGAGCCCGCGGCTGCCGCACCCGCTGAATTCGACCGCTTGTTCAGGGCCGATCTCAAACGCTTTGCCGGCATCATCAAGGCTGCGAAAATTCAGCCGCAATAAAATATTCAATAAAAACATATAGTTATAAAATGTCCGCTAAACCACCTGTGGGTGTGATCGGCCTTGGGCTGATCGGCACCTCACTCGCGCAACGGTTGCTGCAAGCGGGCTTTCCGGTAGCCGGTTACGACATCGCAGCGGACCGCCGCGACAACCTCGAACGGCTCGGTGGCACGGCCTGCGCATCCGCGAGGGCAGTTGGCGAACGCTGCCAGGACGTTGTACTGGCAGTGTTCAACACCGATCAGGTTGAGTTCGTGCTGGAGTCGCCCGACGGCGCCGGGCTCAACCGCGAGCACCGGGTAATCTGCACCAGCACCTGCGATCCGGATCGCATCGAAGCGCTCGGCGCGCGTCTGGCGCGGCGCGGCGTGCGCTTTCTGGAGTGTCCGCTGTCAGGCAACAGCGACCAGATCGCCAAGGGCAACGGCGTGGCGCTGGTCGGCGGCGACCGCGCGGCCATGCAGGCCGCCGCGCCGGTGCTCGATGCGCTGTGCAGGCAAAGCCATTACCTCGGTCCCGCCGGTTCCGGCGGCCGCGCCAAGCTGGCCGTCAATCTGGTCGGCGGGCTGAACCGCGCAGTGCTGGCCGAGGGGCTCGCCTTTGCCGAAGCCATGGGCCTCGAACTGGCGCCGTTTCTGGAGGTAATGAAGGACTCCGCCGGGTACTCGCGCGCCATGGACACCCGCGGCATGAAGATGGTGACCGGCGATTACACGCCGCACGCCTGGCTCACGCAGTCACTGAAGGATTTCACCCTGATGCACGAGGTCGCCGCGCGTGTGGGTCAGGAACTGCCGCTCGCCACGCAATACGTGCAGATCGTCGAAAGCTGCATTGCGCACGGCGAGGGCCAACTGGACAATTCGGTGGTGATGGCGGAAATGCGGCGCCGCCGCCGGCGTACCAGCTGATTTTCCGGGTGCCCGTCGCAACGGCGCAGGGGCACAGCGGTTACACTTGCAGACATGCTCGCTGTCACCCGTCTCGCCAAACGCTACGGCAACCGCACCATCTTCGACAATCTGCAGTTGACCCTGCAGCGCGGCGAGTATGTCGCGATCACCGGTGAATCCGGCATCGGCAAATCCACCCTGCTCAATCTGCTGGCCGGACTGGACGTCCCGGACGCCGGCAACATCCTGCTCAACGGCCAGGACCTCGCCGCGCTCGACGACGCGGCGCGCACCCGGCTGCGCCGCGTGCACATGGGATTTGTGTTTCAGGCGTTTCATGTGCTGCCGCACCTGACGCTGGCGGACAATGTCGCGCTGCCGCTGTTATTGCTGAAGGTCGCCGCCGGCGAACGCATGCAGCGCGCGCGGGCCATGCTGGATGCGGTTGGCCTCGGCGCGCGCGGCGGCAGCTTCCCGCGCGAACTTTCCGGCGGCGAGCTGCAACGCGTGGCCGTCGCGCGCGCGCTGATCCACCGGCCGCGGCTGGTGCTGGCGGACGAACCCACCGGCAATCTGGATCCGGAACGCGCGGCCGACATTCTCGCCTTGCTCAGGGACGCCGTCGCCCGCGCCGACGCCATCGGCATTCTGGTCACCCATTCGGATGTGGCCGCACGCACCACGCAGCGCGTGCTGCGGCTCGCGCCAGGCGGTTTGCACGACGTCACGGCATGATCGCACCGCTTGCGGCACAACTTGACGCACTGGCACTGGCGCCGCTGCGCGCGCGTGCGCGGCGCAGCATTCTGGCCGTACTGGCGATCGCGGCCGGGGTGGCGCTCGGCCTTGCGGTAAATCTGGTGAACGACGCGGCGCTGACGGAGATGCAACAGGCATTGCGCACCGTATCCGGCACCGCCGACCTGCGTATCGAAGGCGCAAGCCGTACCATCGACGAAGCCCTGTACGGCCAAATGGGACAGTGGCGGGAGGTCGAAGCAATAGCGCCGGTGATCGAACTCAACGCCGCACTCGCCCGGCGGCAGGAACCGCTCAAAATCATGGGCATCGATCCGCTCGCCTCGGCTCGGCTGACACCGCAGCTGATGCTGCCGCGCGATGCGCAGGGATCCAATCCGCTGTCGCTGCTGGACGGTACCCGGGTTGCGGTTTCTCCCGCGCTGCAGGCCTGGCTGCAACAACACCGGCCGCCCGCGACGATGCTGACGCTGAGCCTGCCCGGCGGCAACCGCGATCTGCACATTGCCGGCGTGCTGTCGGGCATCGAAGGCAGCCGGCAACTGGCGGTCATCGACATTGCCGCGGCGCAGGAACTGTTCGGTCTGCAGGGCCAGCTGACGCGGCTCGATCTGCGCCTCGCGCCGGGCACGGATCGTGCGGCGTTGCTGCGCGCGCTGGCGGTGCAACTGCCCCCGGGCGTGCGCGCGGTGGCACCCGAAGTGCATGAGCAGCAGGCGGCCAACCTGTCGCGCGCGTATCGCGTCAACCTCACCATGCTGGCGATGATTGCGTTGTTCTCCGGATCGTTGCTGGTATTTTCCACCCAGATGCTGAGCGTAGCGGAACGCGCGGCCGAGTTGGCCTTTCTGCGCGTCATTGGCGTCACCGCGCGCGGCAGCGTGGGTCTGATGCTGTTTGAAGCCGTGCTGCTCGGCACCGCCGGGGCTGTGCTCGGCGCCGTACTGGGGTACGCGCTGGCATGGAGCGCCCTGCACGTGATCGGGGGCGACCTCGGCGCGGGGTATTTCGAAGGCACGCGCCCGGTGTTGACCTTTGCGCCGCGGGCGACCCTGCTGTTCATGCTGCTGGGCGCCGGGGCCGCCATCATCGGCGCATGGGTGCCGGCGCTGGCGGCCGCGCGCGCGGCACCCGCCCAGGCCCTGAAAACCGGCACGCTGCACGACGGCGCCGGTACGGGTCCGCCCCCGCTGATCGGCGCCGCCCTCCTGCTCGGCGGCGCACTGCTGGCGTTCGCGCCCGCCGTGCGCGGGATACCGGTCTTGGGTTATCTGTCGATCGCCAGCCTGCTGATCGGCACCATCCTGCTGACGCCGGCCATGGTCGCTGCACTGTTTCGCATGGGCGCGGCTTGTGCAAGCCTGCGGCCCGGCACACCCGCCACGCTGCAACTGGCCATCACCCGCCTGGCCAACGTCCCTGCTCAGGCTGGCATCAGCCTTGCAGCCGTGCTCGCCGCGGCCGCCCTCGCGGTCGCCATGGCGATCATGGTGGTATCGTTTCGCAACTCTGTCGAAAACTGGCTGGAACAGATGTTGCCGGCGCCCTATTACTTGCGCCAGACGTCCGCGCTCAGCACGCGGACGCCGGGCCATTTCGATGCGCGGGTGCAAGCCGTCATCCGCGGCACGCCCGGTGTGACGCGTGCCGAATTCGTGCGCACCGAAACACTGACGCTGGATCCGGCGCGTCCCGCAGTGGCGTTGATCATTCGTACCTCTACCGCCGCAGACGATGCCGGGACGCGCCTGCCGCTGGTCAAGCAATATCCGGCGACGGCGGACGGATTGCCCCGGGTCTGGATATCGGAGTCGTTTGCCGACCTCTACCGCTCCCGCATCGCGCCGTCAACAGGCGATGGCGGAACCTTCGAGCTGCCGCTTCCCCTGAACCCCAATGGACTTGCCGTGCAGCGCGTGCGCGTGGCCGGCGTGTGGCGCGACTATGCGCGCCAGCACGGTGCAATCGTCATCCGCGGCGCCGATTTCGCGCGCCTTACCGGCGACGCGCGCCTGCAGGAGGCGGCATTGTGGCTGGGCGACAACGCAACCGCGGCCGCGGTGCTGCGGGGGTTGAAGACGCGCCTGCCGGACCTGCCCGCGCTGGAGATCACGGAAACCACTGCCGTGCGCGCACGGAGCCTGGGCATTTTCGACCGTACGTTTACCGTCACGTATGCACTCGAAGCCGTGGCCGTGGTGATCGGCCTCGCCGGCATGGCGGCCGCGTTCATGGGACTGATCGTCGCGCGCAAAAAGGAGTTCGGCATGTTGCGGCATCTGGGCCTGACGCAGCGGGAATTGCGGCGAATGGTGACGCTCGAAGGCGCCGCGCTGGCGGCACTGGGGGCGCTGCTGGGCATGGTGCTTGGCGTCATGCTGGCCGCAGTACTGGTGTACGTGATCAATCCCCAATCGTTTGGCTGGAGCATGGATTTTCACATCCCCGTCTTGCAACTGGCCATTTTTGCCGCGGCGCTGATTGTTGCCGCCACGGCTTCGTCATGGCTTACCGCGCGGCACGTGCTGGACACGCAGGACCTGGTGCGCGCCGTGCGCGAGGATTGGTAGGCATGCGGCGGCGCGCATTTCTGCAACGGGCACTGTGCGTGGCGGCCGGCGTGGGCATCCGGCCACACGGCGCGCAAAGCGCCGGCATTGCCTATGCGCCGGTGGTCGCGGGCACGACGCTGCAGTTTCCGCGCGACCATGGCGCGCACCCGCAACACCGCATTGAATGGTGGTACCTCACCGGCTGGCTCGATCGCGGCAGCACCGCGGCCGCACCGCGCTGTGGCTTTCAGGTGACGTTCTTCCGCGTGCGCACGCCGCTGGCGGACGGCTCCAGCCGATTCACGCCGACGCAGTTGTTGTTTGCGCATGCCGCGGTCAGCGACCCGCGCGTGGGCCGCATTCTGCACGACGAACGCGCGGCGCGTTCAGGCTTCGGACTGGCGCAAGCCGCCATCGGCGATACCGATGCGCATATCCGCGACTGGCGCCTGCGGCGCGAGCCGTCGGGCGCCTATCGGGCTACGATACAGGCGCGGGACTTCGCATTGCAGCTTGACGCTGTCCCAACGCAAACACTGCTGCTGCAGGGGCGCGAAGGCTTCAGCCGCAAGGGTCCGCTGCAAGAGCATGCCAGCTACTACTACAGCGTGCCGCAGCTTCGCGTCAGCGGCGCCATCATCGTGCGCGGCCGCCGGGAGGCGGTTGGCGGCAGTGCGTGGCTCGATCACGAATGGTCAAGCGCGCTGATGCCGCCGCAAGCCGCCGGCTGGGACTGGTTGGGTCTCAACCTGGACGATGGCGGCGCCATCATGGCGTTTCGCATGCGCAGCGCCGATGCCGCCGCGCCGGCCGTGTGGTCGGATGCCCGGATTCGCCATGCCAATGGCCAGTTTGCGCAGCCCGATCGCAGTGCGCTTGCCTTTACCCCTGAGCGCCACTGGACTTCGCCCCGTGGCGCGCGCTACCCGGTGCAGACGCGCATCGCGCTGGGAACGCAAACACTGCATCTGCGTCCGCTGTTCGACGCGCAGGAGCTGACGTCGCAAAGCATGGGCGCCGCCTACTGGGAAGGCGCGGTCACGGCCTACTCCGGCGACGGCCCCGGCGCCACCCGCCTCGGGCGCGGCTATTGGGAACTGACCGGCTACGGCAAACCCCAGCGGCTGTGATGCCATCCAGGCGCCGGGCATTCGACGCAGTGCGCCGCGAGCGGGCATAATACCGGCTCCATACGACACCAAAGGCAACGGGTTTGGCCCGCGGCAGTAAATCTCCATGCAAGCGCATTTCGCAGATCACTGGCAAGCAAGCCTGTCACAAGCCGCCGCTGACATCACGGTAGATCCAACCGGCTCAATACCGGCTCGCCGCGGATCAAAACCAGCGGGATTTCGCGCGGGTTGATGGTGCCATCGACAGCACAACCGCGAGCCACCGCGACGCAATCCTCGCATGGCACGCGCAAACGGGAAAGCGTCGTTCGCGATCCCGGAAAACGGATGGCAATGAATACCCGCATCACGTTTCGATTTGCACGATTCCCGCGGCCTGGATCATTGCCGCAATATGTTGCCGCCGCTGCCCTCTACGGATGGACACTATTGGCTATCCCCGCCGGCGCCGCGCGAGGTCCGGCAGCGCCGCCGTCAACCCGGCCGCTACGCATCATCATGCCCTACCCGCCGGGCGGACTGGCTGACATCTTCGCGCGCAGCCTTGCCGCTGCCGCGGTTGAACCCCTTGCGCAGCAGATCGTCATCGAGAATCGGCCGGGCGCGACGCAAATCATCGGCGCCCAGGCCGCGGCGCGCGCCACACCCGACGGCCATACCTTGTTTTTCGGCAGCGTGACCAGCCTCGCAATCAATCCCGCCTCGCGCCCGAACCTGCCCTACGATCCGCTGCGCGATTTTGCACCGGTCACCCTGTGCTTTTCGACGCCCCTGTACCTCGTGGTTCATAACGCAGTGCCGGCAAAGTCCGTCAGAGATCTGATCGCCCTGGCCCGTGCACAGCCCGGCAAACTCACCTTTGCCTCGGGCGGCACCGGCACCTCGCAGCATCTGGCGGCGGAGTTGTTCAAAGCCATGGCCAAAGTCGACCTCGTGCACGTGCCGTACAAGGGCGCGGCGCCAGCCATGGTCGACGTGCAGGCGGGACAGGTGAATATTATGTTCGAGGGTGGCGGGCTCAACTACGTTCGTGACGGCAAAATCCGGGTAGTGGCAGTGACCAGCGCGCAGCGAACAACCGCCGCACCGGACATCGCAACGATCAGTGAGGCAGGCTTGCCGGGTTTCGAAACCATCATCTGGTTTGGCTTGGTCGCGCCCTCGGCCACGCCCCGGCCGCTGGTCGATGGCCTCTCGGAAAAAATCGGCGGCGTGCTCGCGCAAGGCACGCTGCGGCAGAAATATCCCGCACTGGATGTACGTCACAGCACACCACAACAATTCTCGGCTCACATCCGCGCCGAGATCGCGAAATGGCGCAAGGTCATCCGCGACGCAAATATCGTCATAGAATAGTCCGGATTTTTACGGGAAGGAACGACATCATGGCCAGTCACAAGGGATCCATCGCAATTATCGGTGCCGGCATTGGCGGCCTGAGTGCCGGCGTGTTTTTGTCACGGCTGGGCTTTGAGGTCACGATTTACGACCAGGCATCGCGCTTCGCGCGTGTCGGCGCCGGCATCCAGCAAACGCCGAACGCCATGAAAGTCCACCGCAAGCTGGGCACCGAGGCGCGCCTGCGGCAGGCGGCGTTTTACTCGCCCAAGGGCATGAGCCGTGAGTGGGACACCGGCAATATCACCAATGAATTGACGATGGGCGAAGCGCTGGAGCAGCGCTACGGCGCCCCTTATCTGTTGATGCACCGCGCCGAATTGCATGGCGCGATCGAATCGGTGCTGCCGCCGGGCCTGGTGCGGTTCAACCACAAGCTGGTGGGGCTGGATCAGAACCATCAGGGCGTGACATTGGCCTTTGCCGACGGCAGCCGCGTACAGGCCGAAGCGGTGATCGGCGCCGATGGCGTGCACTCTGTCGTGCGCGAATGGATGCTGGGGCCGGAAAAGCCGCGATTTTCCGGACGTGTTGCCTATCGCACCACCTTCCCCGCGCGATTGCTCGGTTCGGCGCAGATCACACCGGTTCGCACCAAGTGGTGGGGGCCCGACCGGCATATGGTGGTGTACTTCGTCACCGCGAATCGCGACGAACTCTACTTCGTCACCAGCCAGCCCGAAGACGCGCAGTGGATGACGCGTGAATCCTGGTCGCAAAAAGGCGATCTGAACGTGCTGCGCGAAGCCTATGCCGGCTTTCACCCGGAAGTGCGCGCGATCGTCACCGCGTGCCCGGAAGTTCACAAATGGGCGCTGATGGAACGCGATCCGCTGCCGCGCTGGTGCGAAGGACGTGTCACCCTGCTGGGCGATGCCTGCCATCCCATGACGCCCTACATGGCACAGGGCGCCACCTCGGCGCTGGAAGACGCGGCGATGCTGTCGCGCTGCCTCGAGGGTGTCAATGCGGATGGCATCACCGCCGCCTTCAGGCGTTATGAAGCGAATCGACTGCCGCGTACCGCGCAAATCCAGCAAACGTCGAGCAAAAATACCTGGATGCGCAACGCCACGGATCCCACCTGGGTCTATGGCTACGATGTGTGGAGCGTCCCTCTGGCCGATCCGGATCGGGCCGCGGCTTAGCGCCCTGCCCCCCCATACACCCGTCGCAAGCCATGGGCGCGCGATGGGTCTGTATAAGAAACCACCTGCATCCGCAACCCGCAATAGCCCGTACGCGCCTTCCGGTTAGGCCGCCCGATCTATTGCCTGCCGCGCAGCATCCGCGGTAAAACAGGTTCAGTGCAGCGTTTGTGAATTCCTGCGACCGTGACTTTTTGCCTTGCGCGGGAAAGTGCCCGGCGCGCACGATACCACTGCGAGTCCCGTGAGAGGTTATGTCATGCTGATCATCGATGCCCTGCGCCGGGCAAGCACGGCGCAAGAAGTCTGTTTCCTGCTGACGAGTTACGTCGAGTCCCTGCAGTTCTACGACTTGCCGCGCCAGTTGCCCACGGCGGTTACCGCGCTGCCGGTGCGCGGACGCGATGATGTTGCCGCACGGCTGGCCGGATTGCGCGCATTGTGCCACGTCAGGCCCATACACAGATCCGGCGGCACCGACTACGCGATGCTGGACGAAGCGCTTGCCCTGTTTACCGTCGCGCGCGATCGTCTGCAGTTGCTGGATGTGCCCAGTACCGTGCATTTCCGGTTCGACCGTCGCACCAGCGCGCGGCCTGGCGGCACGCCAGGTCAATAGGAACCATCCGCACGCGAGCCGCCGCGGCGCCCGTCGGTCACTGCAGACGCACGCCGGACTCGCGAATGATCTTGCCCCACCGCGCCACTTCGCTCTTCAGCAGCGTATCGAGCGCTTCCGGTGAACTGCTGCGCGGCTCCACCCCCGCGGCCGTCAGACGGCTTCTGACATCCTGCGCTTCCATCGCCTTGACGATCTGCCGGTTCAAGGCATTGACACTGGGTTTCGGCACTGCCGCCGCCGTGAGGAAGAAAAAGCCCACGGTCACATCCACGCCGGGCAAACCCGCCTCGGCCATGGTGGGCACCTCCGGCAGCGCCGCGGATCGTTTGGCACCGGATACCCCCAGCACCTTTACCTTGCCGCCGTTGGCCAGCGGCAATGCTGACGCCATCGTGGTAAACCAGATCTCCACCCGGCCGGCGATGACATCTACCTGGGCGTCGGTCGTGCTCTTGTACGGGATCATCACCAGGTCCAGCGCACGCGCGGACTTCAGCATCTCGCCCATGAAATGGGGGACCCCGCCGGGCACGGCCGCATAGTTCAATTTGCCCGGCCGCGAACGCGCGCTGTCGATCAAATCCTTGAGCGAATTGACAGGCGAGGCCTGCGCTACCGCCACCACATACGGCAATGCCCCTGTCAGTGACACGGGCGCAAAATCCTTCACCACGTCATAACGCACCCTGGATACGAATTGGTTGACGATATGGCTGGTACTGGCAATCACAAAGCTATGGCCGTCCGCGGGCGCTTTGGCCACAAGCTCCATGCCAATCCCGCCGGACGCCCCAGGGCGGTTTTCAACAACCACCGGCTGAATCCAGCTTTCGCTCACCTTCTGGGCGACGATGCGCGCGATCACGTCGTTGCCGCTGCCGGGTCCAAACGGCACAATCAAGGTCACCGGCCGAGCCGGATAGGCTTGGGCGCAGGCGCCTGCAGTTGCCGCGCCAATGGCCCCCGCCATGCCTGCCCGCATTGCAACACGAGCGATGCTTCGTAACGTCATGTTCTTGATACCTCAAAAAAACGCAATCGGCACCCGCAGCCACGCACCGTCTATTGTGCGAAATTCACCGCGTAATAGCCCACAGACCCGGTCTTTGATGTGTCTTTCCACCAGTGCGGCGTATTCGCCGGGATCGCGATGACGTCACCCTTGCTCAGATGATGTGTCACGCCGCCGTCGATGCCTGTGCCGCGCGTTTGTCCGGGCGAGATCTCCCGCGGTTCGATCATGGTTCCGCCGGTGACAAATTCCGCCTCGCCATCCACGATGATGAATACGTGATTGGTCATGGCGTGCATTTCCGCGCCTCGCTGCATGCCGCGGTTGGCAATGACGGTCAGGGCATCCTCCTCGATAATGCGCGCGCCCTTCACCATCGCGGCGGATACCGTCTCATGGTTGATGTAATGGACGCGGTTGGGAAAGCGGATGGCATTCATGGTGTCTCCCGGATGGGGTTGAGAAAGTGAATAACGGCAATG
>CADECM010000001.1:59902-62033 GCA_902825845.1 uncultured beta proteobacterium | reverse complement strand
ATAACGGCAATGGGCGCAACGCAAAGCGGGCGTGCCAGCCGACACATGACAGCCAATACGCGGGTGCACATCCCGCAGCAATCGCGACATCATCCAGCGCGGACGTTTTGCCCCACAATCCCGTTACAATTGCGAGCGCGGCGCTATAATAGCCGGCAAACGGGGTATTTGACAGCAGCACGGCCGGGACTTGGAAAAACAGGCTACAGATTTTTCATCGCATTTTGCAAAACCCATAACAAGCCATGGCGAATGACACTCCAGTAAAGCCCACGATTTTGGTCGTGGACGACACCGAAGATATCCGGGATCTGGTCACATCGGTACTGCAGGACACCTACACCATCCGCCCCGCTTTCGACGGTCGTTCGGCCCTGAAACGCGCCCTTGAAAAGCCCGCGCCCAATCTGGTATTGCTCGATGTAGAAATGCCCGGCGCCAGCGGCCACGATGTATGCCGCGCCCTCAAAGTCACTTCCGCCACCGCCGACATTCCGGTCATTTTCCTCACCTCCAAGGACGAGCCCGCTGATGTGGTGAAAGGCTTTCAGCTCGGCGCGGCGGATTACATCATCAAGCCGCTCAACCCCGAAGTGCTGCGCGCGCGCGTACGCAACCACCTCGAATTGGCTTTCCGGCGGCGCGAGCAGGAAACGCTGGTGCAGGAAAGAACCGCGGAACTTGAAACCGCCCGCGTGCAACTGGTTCGCCGGCTGGCACGGACCATGGAGTACCATGAAAGCACCGCGGTGGGCAACCGCGTGGTGCGGCTCGGCCACTACGCGCGGCTGATAGCGCAGGCCAGCGGCGCCAAGCCCGTTCTCTCCGATCTGATGATGAAGGCTGCGCCGCTGCACGACATCGGCAAGCTCGGTGTGCCGGCGCACGTCCTGCACAAGAGCAGTGGCCTGTCGGCTCCGGAGTGGGACCAGATGAAAAAGCATGCGGAAATCGGCGCGGAGATCATTGGCCAGCATGACGACCCGTTGCTTGCCCTCGCCCGCACACTTGCCCTCACCCACCATGAGCGCTGGGATGGCAACGGTTATCCGCATGGGCTCAAGGGCGAGGAAATTCCGTGGCCGGGCCGCGTGATGGCGCTGGTGGACACCTTCGAAGCGCTGACCGTAACGCGCTTTCACCAGGAGCCGTTACCCGTGGATGGCGCGGCAACCCTGATTGAACGCGCATCCGGCACCCAGTTCGACCCGCAAATCGTCAAGGCATTCCGACAGGTGCTGCCGGAGATGCGCTCGATTCGCGACACCTATGCCGATCAACTGGGCGATCTGGTTGACCTGGATTTCGCATCCGCCTCTGACACCAAGATCAGCCTCCCGCAGGGCAAGCCGGCCCCGGCACAGGATCGCCAGGAAGTAGAACGCCTGCAGAGCGCGACCGCGGAGGAAGAACGCGCGCTGCGCATCGCGCGCCAGCGCAATCAGGCCGAACTTAACGCCATACGCTCCACAAGCGAAAAGCAACTGGCCGAAGAAGCCTTCAAGCGCACTGCCGAGGCGCGCCAGGCCGCGGAACAGGAGGCTGCGCGCCTCGCCAAGCAGCGCGCCGAGGCCGAGCAAAGTGCGCTCGAGCAGGTGCAGGCACGCACCGCAGCCGAGGCCGCGGCAAAGAAGGCGGCCGAGGAGCGCGCTGAAGCCGAACTCCAAGCCGCGCGCGCGGCGGATGCGCGCCAAGCCGCGGAAGCCGAACTGAAACAAACCACCGCGGGCAGGAATAAGGCGGAAGCGGTGGTTGCGCACCTGCTGCACCAGATCGAACAGAACAATCTGCGCACCCAGACGCACCTGATGGCCGTCAAGAGTGCCGCCCAGAGTGTCGACCAGGAAGCCGAGTTTCATCGCATCGCGGACGAGAAGGCACAGACTGACGCCGCGGCTGCACGAGCCGCGCAAGAGAGCACCGAAGCCGAGCGCGCATTGGCGGAGGCTGCCGCAAAGCGCCTGCAGGCCGAAGCGCAGATGGCCGAGCAGGCACGGGCGCGCGAGCAGGCCGAGCGCAGCGCCGCGGAACAGGCACAGTCGCGCGCCGCCGCCGAACAGGAAGCGGCACGTGCCGCCACGCTGCGCGCCGACGCCGAACATGCTGCCGCCGTGCAGGCCCAGGAACGCGC
>CADECM010000001.1:6654-59802 GCA_902825845.1 uncultured beta proteobacterium | reverse complement strand
GCTGCCGCCGTGCAGGCCCAGGAACGCGCCACGGCGGAACAGGAAGCAGAACGCCTCGCCACGCAGCGGGCCGAGGCCGAGCAGAGTGCTGTCGAACAGGCGCGCGCCCGTGCCAAAGCGGAGCGCCTGGCAAGTGAAAGCGCCGCGCGACATGCCGATGCCGAACGGCTGATGGCACAGTCGGAACAAGCCCGCTTCGAGTCCGAGCAGTCGGCGGCGCGCCTGGCCGTGGAACGCGCCGCAGCGGCGCGTCTGGCAACCGCGGCTGCACAGGCACGACTTGCCGCTGAACAGGAAGCACAGCGTGTGGCGCTACAGCACGCCGAGGCACAGCGCCTTCTCATGGCGGAAGAACAGGCGCGATTCGCCGCAGAGCAACAGGCGGCGCAACAGGCAGTGTCCCGTGCCGGCGCGTTGCGCGCGGCCCTCGCGCACGCGCAGACGCTCCTCGATGCATCCCGAGAAACCGAACGTATGGCGGCACTACGCGCTGACGCCGACAAACAAGCCGAAGCGCAGACACAGGCGCAACTCGCCGCCGAACAGGATGCGCAGGAAATGGCACTGCGTCAGGCGGAAGCGGAACGCCTGTCGGCGGCTGCGGAGCGGGAGCGCTTCGCAGCCGAGCAGCAGGCGGCACGCACCGCAGTGGAGCGCGCCGAAGGGGTGCGGCTTGCGATGGCTGAAGCCCGGGCGCGTTTGGCTGCGGCGCTGGAGGTGGAGCGGCTCGCTGCACAACGCCTGGCCGCGGACACGGCCGCCACCGCTGATGCACAGGCGCGGCTCGCCGCCGAACAGGAAGCGCAGCGCAGCGCCGGGGAGCACGCGGAAACCGAACGCCTGTCGGCCGAGGCGCAACAGGCGCGCCTCGCCAGCGAACGGCAATCAGCGCACGCCGCGGTGGAACGCGCCGAAGCGGCACGCAGGGCGAACGCCAGCGCACAGGCCCGCCTCGAGGCCGCGCAGGAGGCCGAACAGCTTGCGGTGCGGCGTGCGACCGCGGAAGCAGCGGCGGCTGATGAGGGCCGGGCGATGCTCGCGGCCGAGCAGGAAGCGCAGCGCCTCGCGGCGCGGCGCGCCGAAGCTGAAGCCGACAGCGCGCGCGCGGCCGAGGCGCGCGCCGAGGGTGAACGCGAAACCCTGCGTCTGGCGCAGGAACGCGAAGCCGCCGAAGCGCAGGCGGCGGAACACGCCCACGCCCGCGCGAGAGTGGAATCGCTGATCGAACGCACCATGAACCTGATCAGCGACGCGAAGGAACGCACGCAGTCGCACCTCACGACACTGAGCGCAATAACCCAAAGCACAGCCACTGAGGACGATGCCAGGCGCGCCGCCGAAACCCAGGCGCAGGCCGAGGCCGATGCGCAGCAGGCTGCCGCGGAGCAGCTCGACGCCGAACGCGCGCTTGAACGGGCCGCAAGCGAGCGCAAAGCGGCCGAGGACGCGCTGCGGCAACAGGCCGAGGCACGTTTGCATACCGAACAGGAAGCCATCGCGGCAGCCCAGCGCAGGGAAGCCGAAGACCTTGCCGCGCAACAGGCAGCACAGGCGCGTGCCGTTACCGAACAGGAAGCAGCACAACAGGCCCGCGTGCGTGTCGACGCCGAAGCGGCTGCGCAACGCGCGGCGCAGGAACTCGCCGCCGCCGAAACCGCCGCCGCCGAGCAGACACGCGTGCGCGCCGAGGAGGAAGCCCGGGCCGCTGAAGCAGCGCGGTTGCGCCAGCAGGCCGATGACGCACAGGCCGCGGCCGCCGTGGAAAAACACAACGCGGAAATCGCTCTGCAGGAACAGGCCGCCGCGCGCGCCAAAGCCGATGCCGATGCCGTCGAGGCGGCGCGCCAGCGTCAAGCTGAAGACGAAGCGGCGCAACTGGCTGCTGAGCAACGCTTTCAAGCCGAGACCGAAGCCGCGCAAGTCGCTGTCGAGCGCGAAGAAATTGAAATACAGGCGCGCAAGCACGCCGAAAATCGCGCGCGTGAGGAAGCCGCGGCAGCGGAAGCCGCGCGTCAAGCCAAGGTGGCCAGGGATCGGGCCTTTACCGAGGAGCAAGCCAAGATCAGAGCGGAGCAGGAGCTGGTGGCTGCAATGAAGGATCGCGACGAAGCCGATGAACTGTTGCAGGGTCCGCCAGTGGATTTGTCGCTGCTGCATACGCACCGTTCGCGTTCGGGACGTGTTTTGGCCGCGGCAGCGCTGATGCTCGCGGTCGGCGGCACCGCGTATTACTCGGCGTCGCGCGGTCCACTCCCGGTGCCCGCAACGGCTGCGGCGCCCGCGTTCGCGCCCGGCGTGGCGGTGATTGACAGCGCCACGTCTGCGCCCATGCCGCTACGCATGGATGGTGACTGGCAGCGCGCGCCAAGCCCGTCACGCGGGCGATAGCGTTGTCACGTCAGGGGAATTACGTAAATATTTGTTTTTATTGATTTTTATATGAGGCCACGCACGGTAGCGATACCCAGCAAGGTCATCGCCAGCGAACCCAGCAGGTGCGCGCCGATCAGCGCGAAAGCCCAGCCCAATTGTCCGCGCTGCAACAGGCCGGCCGCCTCCGCAGAGAATGCCGAAAAGGTTGTCAGGCTGCCAAGAAAACCGGTAATCACAAACAGGCGCAATTCCGGCGCCAGCACCGGATGCAGCGTAAAGAGTTCCACCGCTACGCCGATCACAAAACCGCCCGCAAGATTCACCGCCAGCGTGCCCAGCGGCAGATTCGGCACAATGCCATTCAGCGACAGGCTGAAAAACCAGCGCAGCCACGCCCCGAGCACGGCGCCCAGGCCGACTGCCAGAAAACCCGCCGCATTCATTATTTGACCTGCCAGCGCTCGGCGGCGGCATCATCGGCCGCGCGCGCATCGACCCAGCGCGGGCCCTTCTGCGTTTGTTCCTTTTTCCAGAACGGCGCGCGCGTTTTCAGATAATCCATGATGAATTCGCACGCCGCGAAGGCATCGCCGCGATGTGCGCTGGTTACCACCACCAGCACGATCTGGTCCAGTGGTTTCAGTGTACCGACGCGATGAATCGCCAGCGCGTCCATCACCTGCCAGCGCCCGCGTGCCTCGGTAATGATGTCTTCCACGGATTTTTCCGTCATGCCCGGATAGTGCTCCAGCGTCATTTCGGCAACGCTGTCGCCATCGTTGAGATCGCGCACCACGCCGATGAAACTGGCGATGGCGCCGATGCGCGGATTGTCGCGGCGCAATTGCGCGATCTCGCGGCTGATGTCGAAATCCTCCATCTGCACGCGCACGGTCACGTCAGCCTCCGGTCACCGGCGGAAAGAACGCGACCTCGTCGCCATCGCGCACCGGGGTATCGGCGCCGGCCACCGACTGGTTGACCGCGGCGCGAAACGAACGCCCCGCCGCCAGTTCGTGCGCCCACGCACCGCCGCGCGCCGCCAGCATGGCGCGCACGGCTTCCAGCGTTGCAGTGCCCGCGGGCAGCGCCAGTTGTTCGGATGCCTTGCCGAACGCTTCACGCAGCCGGGCAAAATAAAGCACGGTGATCATCCCGCTATTATCCTAGAAACGGCGCAACGTCGGGTGCAACGCGCGGGACAAGGCACAACGACACGGAATGATTGCGCGGTTCCAAGACGCGGCATCGTCATCATGTGTCGAGACAACCGCACGATTCGCTGCATAGCGCTCCCCTCATGCCAATCGCCGCTGACGCACCAGAACATTTTTGTGCTGCCATCAATTGACAACATGGAAAGCGGTCGACTCCCGGTTCCAGATTTGTGCCGTAACCACGCGAATGATCCCGGCGCCCGGCATACCGGCGGAAGCAGCGATGCTGAAATATTTTTATTCAATAAAATCAGATAGTTACAACATAGACGGCGAAACCTTGGCGCAATCCAGCCATAGCCTTCGCGAGCATCGTCCCGAACACCGCGCCGCACGAGACCCGTGTACCCACAGGCGAAGCAGCAGCACCGACGCCCTGTACAGGGCGTTTGGTTGCAATGCGTTCAGGCTTCAGGGCGCTATGATAATGTCGCAAGACGCGTGCACCCCCATGGCTGCGGCGGGCACGTCGGCGGCTTTTTCAAGGGGACTCAAAATCATGGATGCAGTTCAGGCAGGCATGACGCCGCGGGACACGCAGGCGGCGACTTTCGATGCCATCATCGTCGGCGCCGGCATCTCCGGCATACATCAGCTCTACCGATTGCGTGAACTCGGCATGAGCGCACGTGTGTTTGAAGCCGGCAGCAACGTCGGCGGAACCTGGTACTGGAACCGCTATCCCGGCGCACGCTTCGATTCGGAAAGCTGGACCTACGGCTATTCCTTCTCCGAGGAATTACTGAAGGAATGGGACTGGAAGGAGCATTTCTCGCCGCAGCCCGACACGCTGGAGTATCTGAATCTGGTGGCTGACAAATTCGATCTGCGCCGCGACATGCAATTCGATTCGCGTGTTACCGCGGCACACTGGAATGACGCGGCGACACAGTGGACCGTGACGCTGGAAAGTGGCGCGCAGGCCAGCGCTCGCTTCCTGTTCACCGCCATCGGCATCCTGTCGGCACCCACGCTGCCGCGGATTGCCGGCGTCGACGCCTTCCGCGGCCCTGCTTACCATACCGGCCGCTGGCCGCATACGCCGGTGGATTTCACCGGCAAACGTGTCGGCGTGATCGGCACCGGCGCCACGGCAATCCAAGCCATACCGGAGATCGCCAAACAGGCGCGGCAGCTCACCGTTTTCCAGCGCCGCCCCAACTGGGCCGCGCCGCTGCATAACAGCAAGATCGGCAAAGCGGAAATGCAAGCGATCAAAACCCGCTACCCGGAAATCTACGCGCGCTGCAGCGAGACGCCCGGCTGGTTTATTCACGAGCCCGATCCGCGCAAGACGCTGGAGGTGCCGCCCGCGGAACGCGAGGCCTATTGGGAAAAACGCTATGCCGAACCCGGCTTCGGCATCTGGATGGCCAATTTCAGCGACATCCTGGTCGACGAAAAGGCCAACGCCGCCATCAGTGATTTCATCGCCAGAAAAATCCGCCAGCGCGTCAAGGATCCGAAAGTCGCGGACAAGTTGATCCCGAAAGATCACGGTTTCGGCACGCGCCGTGTGCCACTGGAAAGCGGCTATTTCGAAGCGTACAACCGCGACAACGTGCTGCTGGTGGACGTGAATGACACGCCGATTGAGGCGATCACGCCGCGCGGCATCAAGACCAGTGACACAGAACATGAGTTCGACATGCTGATTTATGCCACCGGTTACGACGGCGTGACGGGGGCCTTCGATCGCATCGACTTTCGCGGACCCGGTGGCGTGCGGCTGAAAGAGGTGTGGGCCGACGGGCCGCGCACCTATCTCGGCCAGCTGGCCGAGGGATTCCCCAACCTGCTGATGGTGCTCGGTCCGCATACGGCGCGCGGCAACATCCCGCGTGCGGTCGAACACAGTGTCGAGTGGCAGACCGGCCTGCTGCGCTTTATGCGCGAGCACCATTACACTCGTGTGGAAACGCGCCCGGAGCGGGTGGCAGAGTGGACGCAGATGGTGATCGCCGCGGCGCAGCGGCTGCTGTCGTGGAACGTCGATTCATGGCAAAACGGCGTAAACCGCAACATCGACGGCCACACCGTGCGCCGCGTGCTGGGCTATAACGGCAACGGCAAGCAATACCGCATCAAGACGCGTGAAGTGGCCGAGGGTGGTTACCGGGAATTCCAATTCCGCTAGCACTGCGCACAGGCGGTTTGTCCAGCCCAATGCGAACACGGATGCCACCACCGACGGACAGTTGCGGGCGTTGGCGACCGGGGATGCTCAGCTCAGCCGCGCGGCATTCTCGCCAGATTCATGGCAGCGGGCAATGACATGCCGGAGAGACTCCAAATATTGCGCTTGCGAAACGACGGCGCCTGCCCGAAGCGCCGGACCATGGCGCGGGCTGCCGTCATTGCGGCGGTAAGCGCGCCGCCCTGAGCGGTAACCTCGCTCAGCAGCAAGGCGTCGCGCATCTGCATGGCGCTCAGGATTTTGCCGGAAAAAATCAGCTCAAGACTGGTGCCCATGGCGGTCATGCGGGGCAACAGTACCGAAGCCAGCCGATACGGCACCTGAAGATTCGCGTCGGCAAACCCGAACAAGGCACCCTCAGCGGCAATACGCAAATCGCAGCTCAATGCCAGCTCGAATCCCAGGCCATAGCAGGGACCTTCAATGGCCGCAATGACGGGCTTGCTGATGTGTAGCGGAAACAAGTCGTCGATGGGTAGCGGCGATAGCGACGGATTTGCCGCGAGTTCGGCGACATCGTGGCCGATCGAAAATACGCCACCCCCACCGTGCAGCACGGCAACACTCAGGTTGTCGTCTTCCTCAAACGCCTGCCAGGTCTCGGCCAACTGCTGCTGCAATTCGCGGTTCAACGCGTTGCCCTGCCCCGTGCGCGCGAGTTCAACCACCAGCAGGTTGCCCTCAGTTCTCTTGACAAGTGATGCCACAGTTCTCTCCTCTCTGCGCGCTAATGACCGGGCCAGCCCGGAAGTCTAGAGGCGAGGCTGGCCTGAAGTCCACGCCGGTATTCCTCGCCGTGGTGTGGCGGGAAGCGCTGCTCCATGGCCAGCGCCTGGGCCAACGGCACGCCCACGCTCTGAAACACGCGTTCCTTGTGGTATTGCAGATATGTGATCGGCCGGTGGCACATCGCGCGCGCGATCTCCACCGCCCGCGCCACGCTCTGCCCGGTCTCCACCACTTCGTTGGCGAGACCCAGTTCCACGGCACGTTGCGCGGTGACCGGGTCGCCGGTCCACACGATTTCCAATCCGCTGGCGAGATGCGCGAGAAAGTGCAGCTTGTGCGTCGTCGCCTTGGCCCCCATGCCGCGCTTGACTTCGGGCAGACCCATCTTCGCGTGGCGTTCGATGATGCGCAGGTCGCAACCCAGCGCCATCTCACAACCGCCGGCCAGACACCAGCCGTTGATCGCCGCAATCACCGGTTTGTACAGATGAAAATTGTTGGCGGTAAACGAGGGGGCGATTACCGCGCCGCGCTGGGCGTCGATCAGCGCCTGCGCGGACTGCGCACCCAACTCACGCGCCTTTTTGTCGTTCTCGCGCAAGTCGGCGCCGGCACAAAACGCACGGTCACCGACACCGGTGATGATCATCACCTTGAGCTGCGGATCATCGCGGAATTCGAACCAGGCGTCTTCCAGCGCCTCACGCAGCCCGCCGCCCATGGCGTTCATGCGTTCCGGGCGGTTCATGCGCGCGATGAAAATGCCCTCGTCGCGTTCCTTGAGCAACAGCGATGCCGTTTCAGTCATGTTCCCCTCGCTCGTTAGCGGTTGTTCCACACCGGCCGGCGATTCTCGACGAATGCGCGCGTACCCTCGATGCGGTCTTCGCTGGCGTAGGGATTGGGACCCAGCTCCAGCGTCTGCGCGGTATGGAACGGCACACCGATCGAGCGCAACGCAATCTCTTTCTGGAAGTTGCGTGTCACTGGCGCATACAGCAACAGTTCTTCAGCGAACTTCACCGCTGCCGTAATGGCATCGCCACCGGGCACCGGAATCGTCGAGCCCATGACGTCCATGGGGAAGCGTCCATCTTCCGGCGGTAACGGCTTGAATTCACCCTTCACCGCCAGCCGGTTCACCAGCCCGATACGCTGCGCCTCGCGCGCATTGACGGTGGGATTCAGCCACAACATCTCGAACGCCTTGGCCGCGCCGGTCAGATTGAGCAGCCACGCGGCCAGCACATCCGGCTCTCCCGCGCCGCCGGTGAAGTCCGCGGCAAACGACGCGCTATCGTCCGCCACTCGCAGATCGCAACCCAGCGCCAGTGCGAGACTCTCGCCCCGGCAACGGCCCTGAATCGCGCACACGGTCGGCTTCCACACTTCCACGAAGCCGCCCGCCCACAGCGCCAAACACTCGCGCTGCTCCCGCTGCGAGCCGGCTGCAGGTTCGGCGGAACCCGGTGCAAAGTCCGGCCCTTCGGCGGAAATCACCGCCATCCACGCCTCGCTGTCCGCCTTGTACTGCAACAGCGCACGATTCAACTCGCGCCGCGTTTGCGCATCAAATGTGGGCGAACCCGCCGGCAGGTGGATGCGTGCAATGCGGTCCCGTACGGTGTATGCAACTTTTGCCATGGATTTATCCGTATGACGTTAACGATGCGCCGCTTGCGGTGAAATGCTTCACGATTGGCCTTTGCCGCCGTCAAGGCGGCCGTCGAGCGTGGCGCCGCTCGCGACCATGCGCTCAATTTCCGAGTCGCCGTAACCAAGATCGCGCAGGATGTCGACACTGTGCTGTCCAAGCTTGGGGGCGGGATTCCATTCGCGCCGCACCCCGCTCGACCATTTATTCGGCAGACGGATGTTGCGAATCCTGCCTTCGGTGGGGTGTTCCCGGGTTTCAAAAAAGCCGACGTCCTGCAGATGCGGATCATGGAACAGGTCATCCAGCGTGTGATACGGCATTGCCGGCACGTCATTGCGATCGAACAGTTCCATCCACTCCGCCGTAGTACGGGTTTTCAACGCTTCGCTGCGCTCGCGGAAATAGTCGCCGACATTGGCGAAACGCGCCTGCACACTGGAAAAACGAGGATCGGTCTTCAGTTCCGGACGACCCATCGCGTCGAACAGAGCGAACACCTGCGCATTGGTATTGGCAGAAATGCAGATCCAGCCGTCGCGCGTCGGAATCGGCTTGGCTTGCGGATCGAACAGCCGCGGATCTCCGGTGCCACCCAGCGGCGGCTCGAAGGTCTGCAGATACATGTGTTCCTCGAGTACGAATTTCACCGCGTTCTCGAACATGGGGATTTCGATTGCACAACCCTCGCCGGTTTGCGTGCGCCGGTACAGCGCCATGGTAATCATCTGCACGGCGATCAGGCCCACCACCTTGTCCATCACCACCATCGGCAGATAGCGGGGCTCGCCGGTCGCGCGGTGATTCAGCGCGGCCACCCCGCCCGCGCCCTGAATGATCGAATCGTAGGCAGGTTTTTCACGGTAGCGTCCGTCCTGTCCAAACCCGAACATGCCACAGTACACGATGCGTGGATTGGCGGCTCGCACGTCCTCATAGGACAGCTTCAGACGCGCCATCGCCGCCGGCCGCACGTTCCAGATCAGCACGTCGGCCTTGGCAATTAGCTTCAGCAGGGCCGCGTACCCATCCGCATGTTTGACATCGAGCACGAGCGAGCGCTTGTTGCGGTTCAGATGCAGGAACTTCGCGCCCATGCCCGGCGTGATGGAGCGACCATTCAGGTTGCGCATGAGGTCGCCGGTATGCGTTTCGACCTTGATGACATTGGCACCGTGATCGGCCAGTATCTGCGTCGCGAGCGGGCCGACCACCACCTGCGTCATGTCGACGATGGTCACGCCTTCAAGGGGCCCGCCCGCCATTACCCGCGCTCCCTGCCGGTGCGGCACAGCACCGCACATCCGCTATCTGCATCATCAGCCATGGTTATTCGTCTATTTGCTGGACCAACTGGCAATGTAGCGCCCGCCCCGCAGACGGTCAATCGCGGGAACGCGTATTTCGCGCGGCGCGCGGGACGAGTCATCCCTACTCGGGCTTGATCCCCGCGAGTTTCACGGCCCGCGCCCAGTTGGGGCAGTCGCTGCGTATGAAAGCGCCAAATTCCTCGACCGAAGTCGGCTGCGGATCGGAGCCTTGCGACAACAAAATCTTGCGCGTGTCTTCCGACTTCAGCGCGGCATTCAGCAGGGTGTTGATGCGCGTGATGACCGTGGGCGCCACCTTCGCCTGGGTCAGCATGCCGTACCAGGTTCCGACAAACTCGTAGCCAGGAATGCTCTCGGCTACGGTTGGGACATTGGGAAAAAGACTGGAGCGCGTCAGCCCCGCCACGCCGAGGATTTTCAGGCGGCCATCCCGGATGAACGGCAAAATGCCCGGGATGCTGCCCATATATACCTGCACCCTGCCTGCCAGCACGTCCGTCATCGCAGGCCCGCCGCCCTTGTAGGGCACGTGCAGGATGTCCACTTGCGCTCGCGCCTTGAGCAATTCCATGCCCAGATGCTGCGGACTGCCGACACCTACCGAGGCGTAAATCAGCGCCCCGGGTTTGGCGCGTGCGGCAGCAATCAGGTCTTTGACCGTCGACGCAGGGAATGTCGCCAGCGCCACCATGATCTGCGCGTTCACCACCAGCCGGCTGATCGGCGCGAAGTCGCGCAGCGTGTCGTACGCCACCTTGCGTTGAACCACCGGCGACACGCAAAGCGATGCTGGCGTGCCAAAGAAAAGCGTGTAGCCGTCCGCGGTTGCGCGCGCCGCCAGCTCCGCCGCGATCACGCCCCCGGCGCCGCCGCGATTGTCGACAACGACGGGCTGTCCAAGCGCATCAGCCAGCCGCTGGCCCAGCAGACGCGCGGTAAAGTCCGTCGCGGCGCCGGGCGGATACGGCACAATAATCCGCAACGGCCTGCTCGGGTACGATTGCGCGCAGGCAGCCGATACCACCAACAGGCCGGCTGCGGCCATCAATCCGCGCCCCGTGAAATCCAGCATGAACGTCCCTCCCGTTAGGTGTTGCGCCGCACGGCCTTCCGGCACGATTTTTTAGTTTGAACAACAGCCTCTGCAATCGCTGCCGAAACGTGGTCTTGCATCGTCCACCACAGCCGCTATTGTGGATCACCGCCGTACTGTAACCCGCGCTCTCGATCTGCGCGATCAACGCGCGCGTGCCGGCTTGCATGCCGGATTGGCGGCACAAATACATCATAACTAATTGTTTTTATTATATCTTTTTATGATTCCATGACCGACCCTGCCGCACATACCTCGTCGGCCCAGCGCGGCGGCTAATGTGGCGCATTCGGAAAAAACAACTGTTCACCGCCGATGCGATAGCTTGCGATGGTCTGCTGCCCCGCAGGCGACAGCAGCCATGCGATAAATGCCTGGCCGGAAGCGGCTTTGACATGCGCGTGCTTTGCCGGATTCACCAGCATCACGCCGTACTGATTGAACAAGCGCGGGTCGCCAGCAACGAGCAACGCAAGATCGCCGCGATTCCTGAACGACAGCCAGGTGCCACGGTCGGCGAAGGCGTAGGCATTCATCACCGAGGCGGTGTTGAGCGTCGGCCCCATGCCGGCGCCGGTTTCGCGGTACCACGTGCCCCTGCCCGAATGCGGATCGATACCCGCGAGTTTCCACAATCGCAGTTCCGCCGCGTGCGTGCCACTTCTGTCCCCGCGAGAAACAAGCGGCGACCGGGTCTGTGCAATGTTGCGGAATGCGATAACGATATCGTTGCCGCCAGCGACCCTGGCGGAATCGCTTGTGGGTCCCACCAAAACGAAGTCGTTGTACATCACGTCAAAACGTTTTACGCCATACCCTTCGGCAACAAATCTTTCTTCCGCGGTCTTGTCGTGCACGAACACCACATCCGCATCGCCGCGACGCCCCACCACCAATGCCTGGCCAGTGCCCAGCGCGAGCACGCGCACGCGAATACCCGACACCTTTTCGAACACCGGCAGCACATGCCGGAACAAGCCCGACTGTTCGGTGGAGGTGGTGGACGCAATGGTGATCGTGTCGTGCTGCGCGTGCGTGTTGAAGGCGAACACGGCAAAAATATATAAGTATTTGTTTTTAAATAATTTTTTAAAATTTCTCACGGCAGTTCCCCGTGCAGGAACGCCGCCGCTTCCGGCGTACGCGGTTGTCTGAAAAATTCGTCCACGCTCGCCTGCTCAACCAGGCGCCCCGCGTTCAAAAAAAGAATCTCGTCACCCAGGCGGCGCGCCTGGCCCAGGCTGTGCGTGGTCATCATGATTTTGGCGCCGCTGTCGTGAATCGCGCCGATGATGGCTTCGATATTGCGCGTGGCGGCCGGATCGAGGTTTGCCGTGGGCTCGTCGAGAAACAACACCTCCGGTCTCAGCGCCCACGCGCGCGCAAGGGCAAGACGTTGCTGCTCGCCGCCCGACAACACGCGCGCCGGACGATCCGCCAGAGCGCTCATGCCCACGGCGTCGAGCACATTCTCCGCGCGCGGCCGGCGTTCTCCCGCCGCCACACCCGCAAGCTTCAGCGCGTAGAGCACATTGGCAAGCACCGAACGGCGCAGCACAATCGGCCGCTGAAACACCATTGCTTGCGCGCGCGCGCGGCGCGCGGCGTCCGCTTCTTGCCACGTCACCCGCCCCGAGGTCGGTGTCAGCAAGCCATGACACAGCCGCATCAGTACGCTCTTGCCCGCGCCATTGGGACCGAGAATGATGGTGCGGGTGCCGGCCGTGATTTCGCAGGAAATGGAACGGATGATCTCGCGCTCGCCGGCACTGAAACAGAGATTTTCCAGGATCAGCGGCAGCATGTCCGTCAGCCGTGATAACGCTGGGCGCCGAGCTTTACCCAGTGCGCCAGCAGATTCAGTCCGATGACAATGCCCAGCAGTACCACGCCCAGCCCGAGTGCCAGCGGTAGATCGCCCTTGCTCGTTTCCAGCGCTATGGCGGTGGTCATCACCCGCGTCACGCCATCGATATTGCCGCCGACGATCATCACCGCGCCCACCTCGGCCGCGGCTCGGCCAAAGCCCGCCAATAGCACCGTCACCAGCGCAAAGCGCGTATCCCATAGCAGCGTGAGCGCCGCGTCCATGGTGCCGGCCCCCAGCGACCGCAGTTGCTCCTCGTATTCGAACCACGCGTCCTCGATCACCTGCCGCGTGAGCGCGGCAACGATGGGCGTCACCAGCACCGCCTGCGCGACAACCATCGCCGCCGGCGTGAACAACAACCCGAACTCGCCCAACGGTCCGGCACGCGACAGCAACAGGTATATGAGCAATCCCACCACCACCGGCGGCAGTCCCATCAGCGCGTTGAGTACCGCCACCAACGCCTGTCTGCCGGGAAATCGCGCAATCGCCAGCAGCGCGCCGGCGGGCAGGCCAATCGCCGCCGCGATCAGCACCGCGACCAGACTGACTTTGATGCTGAGCGCGATGATCGATACCAGCGTGGTATCCGCGCTGACAATCAGCTGCGCGGCGGCGCTCAGCGCCTGCGAGATGTCATTCATTCAGGAAACGGCAGTTGGGGGAGACGGAACACGCGCGCAATGGCGGTTCCCGGGATCACGGACGCTCATCTTGTACCGCGGGCCTGGACCGGGCCTGGCGCAACTCCTGCTGGCGCCACCACATGCGGCACGATTACCGCGATCCGCGTGCGCCGCTGTTCGGCGGAATCCCCGTTATTTTCTATCTGCCGGTTTGGCCGCGGCGTTGCCCGCATTTTTCTTGTAATTATCCACCGCGCGATCCATGTATTTTTCCAGCAGCGCGGCTGACTGTTTTGCCGTCTCGGCGGCTTTCGCCTTGGCCGCCGCGGCCTTTTCCGGATCGGCCGGCGGTGGTGGCGGAAGCTTGGCATTGGCCAGACCGATGGCTGCGCCAACCAGCAACAGCGGCGCCCATTTAAGGCATGTGCGGAAGATCATCAGATTTACCCTTGCTTTATTGCCGCCGCGCCAAAGTCGCCTTGCGCGCCGCGTGCGGGGGCCGGTTGCGCCCGGCTCACTTCGTCGAACCAGTATTCGTGGTGTTCCTTCGCCCAGGTTTCATCCACCGCGCCGGTGCGCATTGCCCGGTAGGCCCCCTCGGTGCCGATGGTGCCCATATAAACATGACCCAGAAACAGCGCAATGAACGCCATGGCGGCGACGGCGTGAACCACGCTGGCCAATTGCATGGTGGCGCGCACCTGCGCGAAATTCGGGAAATCCAGTATGAAACCGGTGATGCTCACGACAACGCCCAGCAGCAACACGCCAATCCAGAACCACACTTTTTCGCCGGCGTTGAAGCGGCCGGACGGCACATGTTCGCCCGACAACATGCCACCCAGCTTGGCAAGCCATTTGATGTCATGGGCCTTCGGCAGATTGTCGCGGATGAACGTCAGAATCATCAGCATCAGCGCAAACGCAAATACCGGACCGACGAAGTTGTGCAGATTCTTGCACAGCACCGCAATCCAGGAAAACAAGGTGCGCCCGAACACCGGCATCATGATGTATTTGCCGAACAGCATGATCAGCCCCGACAGCGCGAGCAGGCAAAACGTAATCGCGACCGTCCAGTGCACCATGCGCTGCCAGCTGCTGAAGCGTTGCACGCTGCGGCCGGTGGGCTTGCCCTTGAGCCGGATGGCACCCTTGCGCCAGTAGAACAGCGCGATCAGCAACGGCACAATCGTGAGCACCCAGCCGCCGTAATAGGTGAACACCCGCCGCGTCTGGCGCCAGGTCTCGCCGCCGGACTGGATGAGTACGGCCGACTCCGGCCCGCGCACTTGCGTGGTCTGGTACGGGTTGTCACCGCCGCGCACCTCGCGCCACACCGGCGCATTGTTGCCAGGCTGCGTCTGCTGGCGCTGGATCTGTTGCCGCGCACCGTCACTTTGCGCATGGCTCACGCCACAGCACAGCAGTACCGTCACAAACACACTGAGCAACCATTGCGTCGGATGACTCCTCATCATGGCTTTCTCCTGAGCGCCTTACTTCGCGGCTGCGCGCGAATACTCGTTCTGATGGCTGGTGCGTGACTTGATGGCGCGATCCCACGCCAGCCGGTCGCCGTTGAAGGGCGCGCCCGCCCACGGCTGCGTGTCTGGCTTGCCGGAATACTCGCCTTGCTTGTACACGGTGGCGGCGGGCCGTTCGCCGCAACCCGCCATCAGCCCCGCCGCCAGCGCGGCACAGGCAACAACCGTGCGCCCGCTCACGGTTTGGCTCCGGGTTTGGGCGCCGATTGCGCCGCCGGCGCGGCCTTGTCTTGTTTGCCATAGGCGGTCGCCCAGCCAAATACGCTGGCGCCCTTGCCGTCACGATTCATCACGCGATCGCGGAAAATGTTCGCCACCTCGTCCGCGTCACCGCCCAGCAGGGCTTTGGTCGCGCACATCTCGGCGCAGGCCGGCAGCTTGCCTTCCGCCAGCCGATTGCGGCCATACTTGCGAAATTCCTCGGGCGAATTGTCCGCCTCGGGGCCGCCCGCGCAGAAGGTGCATTTGTCCATCTTGCCGCGCATGCCGAAGGCCCCGTCCTGCGGAAACTGCGGCGCGCCGAACGGACAGGCATAGAAGCAGTAGCCGCAGCCGATGCACTGATCCTTGTCGTGCAGGACCACGCCTTCCGTGGTGGTGTAAAAGCAATCCACCGGACACACCGACATGCACGGCGCGTCCGAGCAGTGCATGCACGCCACCGACAGCGATTTTTCGGCGCCGGCCACGCCGTCATTCAGCGTCACCACCCGCCGCCGGTTTACCCCCCAGGGTACTTCGTGCTCCTGTTTACAGGCCGTCACACAGCCGTTGCACTCTATGCAGCGTTCCGCATCACACAAAAATTTCATACGTGCCATGGTCAAAGCTCCTCGTCTGATTGGGTACGGGCTAGGCTTTCGAAACCTGGCACAGCGTGGTTTTGGATTCCTGCATCATGGTAACGATGTCGTAGCCGTAGGTCGTTGCGGTATTGACCGATTCTCCGCGCACGATCGGCGCGCTGCCTTCCGGATATTTGTCGCGCAAATCCTGGCCCATCCACCAACCCGCGAAGTGAAACGGCAGGAACACGGTGCCCGCCCCCACCCGTTCGGTGACCAGTGTCTTGACCTTGAGTTTCGCCTTGGTCGGCGATTCGACCCACACATACTCGTTGTTGCGCACGCCGCGATCGTTGGCGTCCTTGGGGTTGATCTCGACAAACATCTCCTGCTGCAATTCCGCCAGCCACGGATTGGAGCGCGTCTCGTCTCCGCCGCCTTCGTATTCCGTGAGGCGACCGCTGGTCATGATCAGCGGATAGGATTTTCCCGCGTCCTTGTTGGCGTCCTGCACACTCTTGAACAGTACGGGCAGACGCCAGCGGTTCTTCTGGTCGGGGTGCGTGGGGTACTTGTCGATCAGATCGGGGCGCGGCGAATACAGCGCTTCGCGGTGCAACGGCACCGGATCCGGAAAATTCCACACCACCGCGCGCGCCTTGGCGTTGCCGAACGGATGGCAACCGTGTTTCATCACCACGCGTTGAATGCCGCCCGACAGATCGGTTTTCCAGTTCTTGCCGTCGGCCGCCTTCTGCTCCGCTTCGGTCAACTCGTCCCACCACCCCAGTTTCTTGACCAGCACGTGATCAAATTCCGGATAGCCGGTGGTAATGTCGGCGCCCTTTGAGTGCGATCCGTCCTCCGCCAGCAGGGACACGCCGTCGCGCTCGACGCCGAAATTGGCGCGAAAATTGCCGCCGCCATCCATCACATGGCGGTCGGTCTGATACAGATTCGGCGATCCCGGATGCTTGATGGCCGCGCTGCCGAAGCACGGCCAGGGCAAACCGAAATAGTCGCCATCCAGCACATAGCCGGTCTTGGCATCCTTGCCGCCTTTTGCCCGTAGCGTCTTGATGTCGAACACATGCATATTGCGCATATGCGCCTGCAGCCGCTCGGGCGACTGTCCGGTATAGCCGATGGTCCAGATGCCGCGATTGATTTCGCGCAGAATATCCTCGACATCCGGTTCGTCCATGCCGCGCGCACCCTTGACCAGCTTGATGCCCAGCTTGCCGTCGGCCTGCTTGCCCAGCAACTGATCCGCATAGCCGAATTTTTGCGCCAGCTGATACATGATCATATGATCGGTACGCGACTCGAACATCGGCTCGATGACTTTTTCGCGCCACTGCAGCGAGCGGTTCGACGCCGTGGCGGAACCCGCGCATTCGAGCTGCGTTGCCGCCGGCAACAGGTACACGCCGTCCTGCCGTGCCATCGCCGCCATCGCCGCGGTCGCCGAAGGATAGGGGTCGATCACCACCAGCAGTTCCAGCTTCTTGATGGCATCGATCATTTCCTTGCCGCGCGTCTGGCTGTTTGGCGCGTGGCCCCAGAACACAACTGCTTTCAGGTTCGAATCCTGATCGATGAGTTCATTCTTTTCCAGTACGGCATCGATCCAGCGCGATACCGTGATACCCGGCTTTTCCATCATGGCCGGGGTGGCAAACTGCTTCTTGATCCACTCCGGATCGACGCCCCACACGCGCGAAAAATGCGCCCACGATCCCGCGGCGAGGCCATAGTAACCGGGCAGCGAATCCGGATTCGGACCCACGTCCGTCGCGCCCTGCACATTGTCATGGCCGCGGTAGATATTTGTGCCGCCGCCCGACACGCCGACATTGCCGAGCGCCAGCTGCAAAATGCAGGATGCGCGCACAATCGCATTGCCGTTTGTGTGCTGTGTCTGGCCCATCGCCCACACGATCGTGCTGGGCTTGTTCTTGGCCATGGTTTCCGCCACGTCGCGCACTTCCGCTTCCTTCATGCCGGTGACACGCTCGACCTCTTCCGGCGTCCATTTGGCTGCCTCCTCCTTCACCTTGTCGATGCCGTAGACGCGCGCGGCAAGGTATGCCTTGTCTTCCCAGCCGTTCTTGAAGATGTGATGCAGCATGCCCATGAGGAAGGCAACGTCGGTGCCGGAACGAATGCGGTAGTACTTGTCCGCCTTGGCGGCCGTGCGTGTGAACCGCGGATCGACGCAAATCACTTTCGCGCCATTTTCCTTCGCGTGCAGGGTGTGCAGCATGGACACCGGATGTGCTTCTGCCGCGTTGGAGCCGAAAAACAGAATCGCCTTCGAATTCTGCTCGTCGTTGTACGAGTTGGTCATTGCGCCATAGCCCCAGGTGTTCGCGACGCCCGCCACCGTGGTGGAATGGCAGATGCGCGCCTGGTGATCCATGTTGTTGGTGCCAAAGAACGAAACGAATTTGCGGAACAGATACGCCTGCTCGTTATTGTGCTTGGAAGACCCGACCCAGAAGGTCGCGTCCGGGCCGTCTTTCTTGCGGATGTCGAGCAGCTTTTTGCTGACCTCGTTCAGCGCCTCGTCCCACGACACCTTTTGCCACTTGCCGCCCACCAGCTTCATCGGGGATTTGAGCCGGTGAGAATCGTGCGTCATGCCGTGTTCACGGATCGACGCGCCCTTGGCGCAATGCGCGCCGAGATTGATGGGCGAATCGAATACCGGCTCCTGCCGCACCCACACGCCATTTTGCACCACCGCATCGATGGCGCAGCCCACCGAACAATGCGTGCACACCGTGCGTTTGATTTCCGTTTTGACGGCCGCCGGATCCGCCGCCTGGGCGGGCTTGACGATACTGAAAGTCGCATTCGCCGCGGCCACGCCGGCTCCGGCCGCGATGCCCGATCGCTTGAGGAAGGTGCGGCGATCGACCGTACGGCCGAGCATGCTGGAAACACTGCGCGACAGGCGGCCGCGCCCTGTGGCGACGCCGGCGGATGTCCTGGTAAGCAACATGACTGGTCTCCTCAGACCTTGGCGGTACGATAATAGTTGCTGATATGCTCGGTCAGCCGATAGCCGGCGCCGTCCGCGGCGGGTGTCGCTTTTGCGGAGGATTGGCCGGCGTCCTGTTTGTGCGCGGTTGCCAGAACCGTAACGGCAGCACTCCCGGCACCCGCGGCAAACAGCAAACGGCGGCGCGATATTCGTTTCGGATCGTTCATACAATCTCCTCGTTTGATTGTTCGCGGCCGGAGCTGACACCCTGCCCGCCATATGCCGCCATCACGACGGCTGAAGCTACACGCAAAGAAAACGGCACGCAAGAGCAGCGATCAACTCCCGCGGAAACAGTTTCGGGCGCCAAACCTTAACCCTTACAACATACTGACTGTTGCGTTCCCGCCCATTGCAAAACACTCATGGGGGTGAGGAAACCATGGCAAATCCCTCGTACTCAACCACCAGAAAGGCTTGCGTAAAACGCGCCACTTGCCGGTAGAAGCCGGAGGGTTCGACAGCCGCCAGCCGGTCACAAAGCGCCCTGCCTTGCGCGTAGATGTACGTGTCGAAAAAGGCTTTTTGCACCGCAACGGATTCGCCCCGCTCGATGACATGGCGCATGGTGTCACACACCCCCGCGATGTGATCTTCGGGCATCGCCGTTGCCGCATCACCGGCCAGCCCCCATTGCTCAAGTTGCTGCTTGAGCAACAGCAAATGGCGCTCCGGCGAAACACCCGCCACATAGGCCGAGGTGTATGGGGTTACCGGAGTCTTGCCCACGCCAACAAACAACATCGCATGTTCATGCTGCAACGCAGCCACATCGGCACTTGCGCAGACCGCCACCAGTTGCGCCCAAACCGCGCCCAATACCGTATCGCCGGCGCTACTGTCCGCGCCCCCGGCCGCAATACTCGCCGTCAGTTGTGACAACAGCACGGCATCGGGCGCGGCAAAGAACAGGCGTCCGATCAACGCGTAAAGCCCGGCGCGCCAGTAATCCGTCTCGTCCAGTTCCGCAGCCACGTTAGCATCGTTCACGTACGGCCCCCATCGCTGTTGCCGCCCTTGCCCTTCGCATAATCGTGAATGGACGCCGGGTCTTTTTCCATCATCAGGTCCATCACGCGGCAATCCGCGCACATCTGCAAGCGGCGCAATGCGGCGCCACCGGCAAACATCGCATGCGTGGTCAGCTTGGACACCATGGTGTCGATCATGGTTTTGGTGGCAAACGGTTTGGCGCAGCGCACGCAGTGGAACGGCTGCGCTTCATTCAGCACCACCGCTGTTTTCGCCCGCCGGTCGAGCAACAAGCGCGGCCGCAGACTGATTGCCTTTTCGGGGCACGTGTTTTCGCATAGGCCGCACTGTACGCAATTGCGTTCGATAAATTGCAATTGCGGCAGCTCGTTTGCCGATTGCAGCGCGCCTTGCGGACAGGCGCCCACGCACGCCATGCACAGGGTGCAGGCCGACGTATCAACCTGCACCGTGCCGTACGGCGCGCCGCGTGACAACGCCACTGCCGCGGCCGGCGCCGGCGCGTTGGCAAGAAGATGATTGAAGGCGAATTCCAGCGTGGCGCGCTTGTCATTGAACAAATTAAATGTTGCCGGCTTGACAGCGCGCGGCGTGCCCAGCTTGCGCAGTGCGTCCGCCACGGCCATGGCATCTTCGGCCTCGACCAGGCTGAAGTGACCTTCGCCATAACCCAGCCCGGTCAATATTTCCCCCGCAATCGCCAACTGCCGTTGCGATGCCGCCACATAGCCGGGCGCCTCGCTGCCCGCCGCCAGCACCACCACCTGTGCCGCGCCCAACGCATATGCGCCGAGCGCGAGATCCATGCCCAAGGCCGCGACATGCTGGATTTCCAGCGGAATCACCCGCGCCGGGAGACCCCCGGTTTGCGCCGCCCGGCGCCCGACCTGCTGGATAAGCGCGCGGCCGTCGCCGGTGTTGTGGAACAACAGCACCGGCGCGCTGCCGCCGGCATTGCGATACGCCGTCAATACGGTCTTGATGCGCACGCCCAGATCAGCCACGCGCGGATAGGCATAGGTCATCGCTCCCGACGGACACACCGTCGCGCAACCGCCACAGCCCATGCACAGGAACGGCGACACGCTGACCGTTTCACCGGCACTGCTGATGGCGTTGGCGGAACAGACATCGATACACTGCGTGCAGCCCGTGATTTTGGAACGGCCATGCGCGCAGCTCTTTTCCCGGTAGATGACGAAGCGTGGCTTTTCGAACTCACCCACCCATTGCATCAGCTGGCTTGCAGCCAGCGCCTGTTCCAGGGGATCGGCGCCCGGCGCGAAATAGCCCTGCGGCAGCTGATGCTGACGGATCAGTGCTCGCGGGGACAAATCCAGCACCAGATCAAAGCGATCACCGCGTGCGCGCGCGCTTCGCTCGAAATCAATCGCGCGAATATCGCCGCACGCAGTGACGCACTGGCGGTGGGAACGACATTTTTCCGTGTCGACCTGGTAGTCGTAACCGATCGCGTTTTCCGGGCACGCGTCTATGCAGGCGTTGCAGCGCGTGCAGGCTTCGAGATCGATGGCATTGGCTTGCTCCCACGACACCTCGAATGCGCCCAGATAGCCGCTGACGTGCACGTTTCGTCCGGAAAATACCGGATAGCGCCGATCGCCCGGCAGCTCGCCGCGGCCCGCCGCGCTTGAGATCAGGACGCTGACGTCCAGTTGTTCCGCCAGCTTCTCCGCCCACGCCAGCGCGGCATCGCCCTGCCCGATGATCAGCAGCTGCCCGGCCGACTGATAACTGACCGCGGCCACCGCTTCGGGCTCCGGCGCGTCCGCCAGCGACAACAAGGCTGCAATTTTTGCGCTGGCATTGGCGGCCTGCGCCGACCAGCCCGCCGTTTCGCGAATATTGACGAACTGCAACTTGCCATGCGCAAGCCCTTCGCCGCGCCACTGCTCGTACAATTCGCTGAACAGCGGCGCTTCCTGCGTGCAGGCCACCACCAGATCGTCGCCCGACTTGGCCGCGCCCTCGAACGCCGCGATATGGCGGCGGCACAATTCGCTGTGCACATAAGGCGCGTCACGCCCCAACGCATTGCCCAGCGCCTTGCCGTCCAGCGGCATGGTCTTGTTGCAGTTACAGATCAGCAGGCGGGATTGCGCCATGGCATGTTTTTTTAAAATAATGTTTAAAAACAGATACTTACGATTTATTATCTATTTCGGCGCGCGATGTTGCCGCGGCCGCTGGATGACCCCGTGACACCGCGTCTGCCATGGTTGCGGGTCGCGAGGCGGCCTCTGCCGCTGTCTGCGCGGGTGCCGGCGAATCCGCGGACAACGTTGGCGCCGGCGGTGCAACCGTGTCTATCGCTTCCGCTGCGGGTGGCGGCGCCGCCGCGGATTCATCGGCTCCGTCCGCATCACTGGCCCAGCGGAATATCGCCTGCGCCGAGCGCATTTGCGCCAGCATATCCGCCGGCAGCGGATCCGGCTTCGAATAATCGTCGATGTAAATATCCAGTCCATCCATCACATTGAAATGCGGGTCGCTGAATAACTTCTTGAGTGCTGCACGCTTGACGTCCTGTGCCACCTTTGGATGCAGAAAACCGCTGAAATCCGAATCCAGCGTCAGTTCCTCCACCGGCGGCAGCTGCGGCAAAGGCGTATCTGCGGCACTGCTGTTTTCCTGCTCCGCCAGCGGCTGCGCCGGATCGGGCACGGCACTTCCCTCGACGGCGGCGGCCTGCGCATCATGCTTGCGGCGTGACCAGCGCGAGAGAAACATTTCCTTCTTGTCGTCGGCCATCCCGTTCACCCGCTGTGGCCCATGCGGCCCTTGTCCTTGTTGCTGGCATACTTGCGCGGCTTTTTCTCTTCCGGCCGGTAATACGAGGCAACAAATTCGGCCATCCATGGCAGCAGTTCCGCCGGCAACGGCACGCCATCCACGGAGTCGCCGCTGTCAAGCCAGCGCGAGCCTTCGTGGTAACTCACCGAAAGAAACTTCGGCCGCGCCACATCGTTCTCCATGCGCCACAGCACAAACACCCTGGGCTGGGGCGACGTCATGTTGTAGTAGTAGCCCTCCGCCTCGTCGCGGTGCAGGCGTATCGCAAAGCCCGGATACAGTGTCTGTGTGCGCTGCGCGTTGTGCAGGATCACCCGCGCCGCGACATCACCGTCACCGCTATCGCGCACCACGCCGCGCGCCTCCCACGTTGCGTCCACCCAGCGATTGACCAGGGCAGCGCGCTCCATGATCACCGCCGCCGGCCACTCCCACAGGGTTTTCGTCGCTTCCACCATCGCCGGATTGTGTGCCAAGCCATCCCGCCGCGCAACAATAACCCCCTCAACAACCCAATCAATAACCCTATGCCATGCACAGGTTTGCATGCGCCTTGTCCCACGCGCGATCACACGGGAGCGCAGCCTGTCCGTTAAAATCCGGGTTCAACGACAGCAAGGCGAGACCATCATGACGGAACCCACGACCCTGCACGACGCCAGTTGCGCCGACGACTACGATCCCAACTCCATGCCGGTCGACAAGGCGCGCGCGCTGATCGCGCGCTTTCTCACGCCCCTGACCGCCACCGAACGGGTGCCTGTGCGTTCGGCGCTGGGCCGCGTGCTGGCAGAAGATGTGATTTCGCCGATCAACGTGCCTGCCCACGACAACTCGGCGATGGACGGCTTTGCGGTACGTTTCGCCGATCTCAGTCCGGACGGCGACGTCACGCTTGCCGTGGCCGGCTCATCCTTTGCCGGCAAGCCTTTCACCGGCAAAATGCAGACAGGCGCCGCCGTGCGCATCATGACCGGCGCGGTGATGCCGCGCGACGCCGACACCATTGTCATGCAGGAACACGCGCAGGCGAAGGACGGCAAGGTAACCATCGGCAAAGGGCACCGGCTCAACCAGAACCTGCGCCGTGCCGGCGAAGACCTTGCCATCGGCCAAATCGCCGTGAAGCGTGGCGTGCCGCTGCGTCCGGCCGAAATCGGGCTGATCGCCTCCATCGGTGTCGGCGAAGTTACCGTCTACCGCAAACTGCGCGTTGCTTTTTTCTCCACCGGCGATGAACTGGTTTCGATTGGCAGCATTCCCGGCGAGGGGCAGATCTTCGACAGCAACCGCTACACCATCCATGGCATGTTGACACGCCTGAACTGCGACGTGATCGACATGGGCGTGGTGCGAGACGACCCTGCATTGATCGAAGCCGCGTTCGCAACCGCTGCCGCCAATGCCGACGTGGTCATCACCAGCGGCGGCGTTTCGGTGGGCGAAGCGGATTTTGTGAAGGACATGCTCAACAAGCTGGGCGAAGTACTGTTCTGGAAGATCGCCATGAAACCGGGCCGCCCGCTCGCCTACGGCAAGATCGGCAATGCGCATTTCTTCGGATTGCCGGGCAACCCGGTATCGGTGATGGTGACGTTTTACCAGTTCGTGCGCGACGCCTTGCTGGTGCTGGCCGGACAAAACCCGGTACCGCCGCTGCCCACATTCAAGGTGGCGTGCACCAGCACGCTCAAAAAAGCGCCCGGCCGCACCGAGTTTCAGCGCGGCATCCTGACGCAGGACGGTTCAGGGGCGTGGCGCGTCCGGGTCACCGGCGAACAAGGCTCCGGCATCCTGCGCTCAATGTGCGAAGCCAACTGCTTCATTATTCTGCCCACCGATCAGGGCAATGTCGCGCCGGGCACCATGGTGGAAGTGCAGGTGATGGAAGGCGCGGTTTGAAGTCTGCCGCCGCGGCTTAGCGCCAACCGCGGTGCCAGCCATGGCGGGGATGGCGATAGCCCCAGCCATAGCGTGCATGGTAGCCCCACACATAACCCGGCGCGGGCACGGCGTAGGTCGGCGCCACGTAGACCACGCCTGGCGGCGCTACCGCCACCGGTGCCGGCGCAACGATGCATCCGGACAACGCAGTCATCAAGCCTGCTGCGACGACAAACTGTTTCATGGCCACTCTCCTGTTGGGACGAAAATCATTCGGTGTGCGATTTGCAGCGCTGAATGCTACCCGGCGCAAAACGAGAGTCAAGCGATTCCAGCCAACCGATACGCTTTGTTACAGTTGATTACAACTGCGCAGTCTTCCGGCACTGCCGCCCCCTCCCCCCGGCGCGGCGTGCGTGCCGCCGCGCTTATTGCGGTGGCGCAGGCGCCGCGGGCTGTGCCGGCGGCAACGCGGTGTCCATGCGCAGCAGTGGCGGCAATGCGGGAGCGCTTTGCCCCGGCTGTACTGCACGCGTGGTTGCCGCGCTGTCCGCGGCAGGCTGCATCGCAGGCTGCCACCGATGCGCGGTATAAAAGCCGCCGGCGCCCGCGGCAGCCACCAGCACGACAGCCGCCGCGAGCGGCAAAGTACGCCTGCCGCGCGGCACACGGTGCGATGCAAGTGTCGCCGCTTCGGCATCAGCCGCCAGGCGCAGACGCTGCCGCTCGCCGGATTGCGCATTGAGGGCAAGACGCCTGGCGGCAGCGGACGCCAGCCTGCGTTCTTTTTCAAGACGGCGCGCCGCATCGCGCTGCAGCCTTTCCTCCAGCGCGGCGCGCTTGACCGTGTCGCGCATTGCCTGCTGTTCATCGCGCTCGCGTTGCTGCTGACGCTTTTCCAGTTCGGCCTCATGGGTCGCCCGTTCGCGCGCGGCGCGCGCCTGTTCGCGTTCCGTTTCCCGCCGCCGCCCGGCGTCTGCAGCGGCTGCCGTCTCCAGTGCCAGGCGCTCTTGTACTTTAGCCAGCGCCGCGGATTCCTCCCGCGCGCGCTGGCGCACGTGCTCCGCCAAGGCGCGCTCGTCGGCTGCGGTCTCCGCTGCCTTGCGCAGCGCCTCCGCCGCGGCCTCGGCCTGCGCTTGCGCCGCCAGCGCCTCAGCTTGCTCACCCGCCAGCCGCCGGCGTGCTTCAGCCGCCAGAGCCGCCTGATTCGCCGCGAGCGTCTGTTCGCCCACCGCCAGCGCTGCCTGGGCCTGCGCGCGTGCTTGCGCCGCGTCGGCAATCTGGCGCTCCGCATCGAGCTGCAGCTGCACCTCGGCTTGCGCGGCGGCGACGGCGGCCTGGCGCTCCTGCAGCGCGCTTAGCGCCGCCTGTTCCGCCTCAAGCCGGGCTTCGACGGCGTCGCGCAAGGCCAGTGCCGCGGCAGCCTGTTGTTGCGCCGCCGCTGCCGCGTCCAGTTCGCTGCGCGCGCGCGCGCGCTCGCGGGTGGTTATTTCCGCCTCCATCGCGCGCTGCACCGCACTCTGGCGCGCCGCCTCCTCTTCAGCTGTCACGCGCGCATCGGCTTCGGCTTTCAGCTTCGCCTCCAGTGCCTGCCGTTCAAGCAGCGCGGCCTGTGCGTTGGCGCCGGCCTGCACGGCTTGCGCGGCCGTCTCGCGCTGTCGCTGCTCGGCGTCGATACGCGCGCGCAACGCCGCGGCAGCGTCTTCTTCAGCACGGCCTCGTGCCGCTGCGCTTGCCGCTGCGTCGGCTTCAGCCTTGGCAACGCGCTCGAGAGCGCGCTGCGCCTCGGCGTCCTGTTGTTCTCGCGCGCGGGCCTGGCGCACCAGCGACTGCTCCGCCTCGCGCGCCTCGTGTGCCGCTTGTTCGGCCTCCTGCGCGGCCGCAAGGCGCGCTGCTGCCGCCTGCTGCAGTTGCGCCTCGCGCACCGCGCGCTCGTGCAGTGCTGCGCGCGCGGCTGTCGCCGCCGCGAGTGCCGCAGCTTCGTGTTCGCGCTGCCGCGCTTCCACCGCAATTCTTGCCTCGGCTTCGGCGGCGGCGCGCACTTCGGCCTCGGCGTGCGCGGCCGCGGCCTGCCGCACGTCCAGAGCCGTTTGCGCGCGTGCCTCGGCGGCATGCGTGAGTTCAACTTCGCGCGCCGCGCGGGCGCGCTCGGCCTCCAGCGCAAGCGCCAGTCCGGCGTGCTGCGCCTGCAGCGCCCGCACCGCGTCGTTGTCGGCGGCGATACGCGCCTCCACCTCGCGCTGCAGCGCCGCCGCCTTCACTTGCCGTGCGGCGGCCGCGTCTTGCGCGGCTTCGGCAGCTTCGAGTGCCTCGGCGGCCGCAGTCTGCGCGGCCTGCTCGGCCTGCACACGCTGCGCCAGCCGCGCCGCGGCTTCCTGCTCGCCGCGCGCGCGCGCCGCTTCCGCATCGCGCGCCGCTTCGTCAAGCCTGGCACGCTCGCGCGCAGCGTCCAGCGCCAGGGTCTCCTGTATCTGCTGCGCCTCCAGCGCACGGGCCGCCTCCTGCGCCGCTGCAATGCGCGCTTCAGCTTGTGCGATCAGCGCGGCTTCCGCCGCCGCGCGCTGCTCAGCCGCCGCGTGCGCGGCAACCGCCGCCGATCGTGCCTCGGCAGCCACGCGCTGCGCCGTCTGTTCGGCCTGCTGGCGCAGCGCCAGTTGCGCCGCGGCTTCCTGCTCGCCGCGCGCGCGCGCCGCTTCCGCATCGCGCGCCGCTTCGTCAAGCCTGGCACGCTCGCGCGCAGCGTCCAGCGCCAAGGTCTCCTGTATCTGCTGCGCTTCCAGCGCACGGGCCGCCTCCTGCGCCGCTGCAATGCGCGCTTCGGCGTCCTGTTGCAGCCGGGCCTCCGCTGCCGCCCGCTGATGCGCTGCCGCCAGCGCCGCTGCCGCCGCTTCGGCTGCGCTCAGTGCCGCGCGCCGCGCCGCCTGTTCGGCTTCGATCCGCATTTCCAGCTGCGCGGCGGCATCGCTTTCGGCCTGTACGCGCAACGCCGCCTCGCGCTGCGCCTCCGCCTCCCGTGCCTCGCGTTCGCGCGCCGCCTGCAGCACGGCAGCCTCGCATGCCTGCTGTTCGGCAAGCTGCTGCCGTGCCCTCTGATGCAGGGACAATTGCGCCTGGGCCTCGTCGCGCAGTTGCTGTTCCAGCAGCTCGCGCGCACGCGCCGCGACAACCGCGGCCGCGGCCGCCGCAGCCGCATCGCTTGCGGCTGCGGCCTCGGCTGCCTGCGCTTCAATGCGCGTCTGCATTGCCGCGGCAGCCCGCTGCTCGGCCTCGGCCCGCGCTGCAGCCGCGCGCTGCGCTGCCTGCTGTTCTGCTGCATGCGCACGTGCCGCCTGTTCAGCCTGGTGCTCCAGAGCGGCACGTTCATCCTCGGCTTCCGCTGCCCGCGCATCACCCATGCGCTGCGCTTCCAGCAGGCGCGCCGCCTGATGTTCGGCCTGCAGCCGCTCGCTCGCCTCATCGCGCAAACGATTGGCCAATGCCTCACGCTCGTTGGCCGAGGCGGCGGCGACTTCGGCCGCCTGCGAGGCCTCGGCCGCCGCGCGCTGCAGCGCCTGTTCGGCCTCAAGGCGCGCGTGCAATTGTGCGGTGGCCCGCGCTTCGGCTTCCACCCGCCGCAGCGTCGCGCGCTGCGCGTCGCGCTGCGCCTGCTCGCGCAACTGCGCCGCCTGCAGCAATGACTCCTCCGCGGCAATGGATTCCTCCGCGGCCTGCAAGGCCTGCTGCTCGCGCACGCGCTGCGCTTCAAGCAAACGCGCGGCGGCGCGTTCGGATTCCAGGCGCCCGGTCGCGGTGTCGCACAGCCGCAATGCCAGGGTTTCGCGTTCGTTTTCGGCGGCAATCGCGGCTTCAGCGGCGCGCATCGCCTGAATGGCAGCAGCCTGATGCGCTTCTTCCGCCGCAATCCGCGCATTCAGGGCCTCGGCAGCGGCGGTTTCCGCCGCCGCCCGCGCTTCGGCCCTGCGCTGAAGTTCGGCCTCGGCCTGCGTGCGCGCGATCGCCGCCGCTTCGGCTTCGCGCGCGGCACGCTCCCGTTCCTCGGCCGCATGCAGCGCCGCTTCTTCGCGGGCACGCTGTTCCTCGTGTAACAGTGCCGCGCCGCGTTCGGCTTCAAGCCGCGCGGTGGCGGCATCGCGCAGGCGGATTTGCTGAGTCTCCCGTTCGTGGGCGGCATCTATCGCGGCCTGGCGCGCCTCTGCCGCGGCGGCCGCGGCGCGCTGCAGCGCTTCCTCCGCGGCGGCGCGTGCCGCGGTTTCCGCGGTGGAACGCGTTTCTGACTCGACTCGCGCCTGCGCGGCATGTTGTGCTTCGCGCTCGCGTTGCGCCTCGGCCAGCAGCATCTGTTGCGCCTCGCGTTCCGCGACAGCGCGCTCTTCCAGGGCGCGGGCAGCAGCTTCCTCCAGCGCGTGCTGCATTTCATGCGCGCGCGCGGCCTGACGCGCCTGTTCCAAGCGCGCGGCGACTGTCTCGTGCAGCCGGGTTTCCTCGGCCTCGCGCGCGCTCGCAGCGGCGATCGCGGCTTCGGCAGCTTGCGCCGCTTCGGCGGCCTCGCGCTGCAACTCGGCTTCCGCGGCAGTGCGCGCGGCCGTTTCCGCGGCGGCCCGAGCCTGCGCCTCGGCGCGATGCCGCGCGGCAAGCCATGCCTCGCGTTCGGCCTGCGCCGCGCGCAGCGCCGCCTGCTGCGCATCGCGCTCGGCCGCTGCGTGTTCATCAGCGATTCGTGCCGCGGCTTCTTCCTGCAAGCGCAGCGATTCCTGCAATTGCAACGCGTTGCGCTCCAACTCGATCCTCGCGGCCACCTCGTCGCGCAGGCGCCGGCCGTGCGCCTCGCTCTCCCGCGATGCGGCCAGTGCCGCTTCTGCGGCCTGCGCCGCGTCGATCACTGCGCGCTGCAGCGCTTCCTCGGCAGCGATGCGCGCCCGTGCTTCCGCCACCGCGCGCGCCTCGGCCGCGACCCGCGCGGCACTCGCCTGCTGCGACTCCACCTCGTTCTGCAGATTCACTTCCGCGAGCTGGCGCGCTTCGCGCTCGGCCGACGCGCGCTGTTCCGCCACACGCGCGGCCTCCGCGTCGCGGCTGCGCTGCGCCTCCAGCCGCTGCGCCATCTCCCTTTCGGCGGCAGCGCGCGCGTGGGCGGCAGCGGCGAGTTCCTGCTCGCGCGCCGCACGCTCGCGCGCCGCGGCTTCCTCGGCTTCATTCTGATGGCTCGAAGCCGCCAACGCCTGCTGCAGGGACTGCTCTGTGGCAATGCGCGCGCTGAGCGCTTCGGCGGCACGCGCTTGCGCCTGCGCGCGCCCGGCGGCGGCATTGGCGGCGAGCAGCGTCGCCTCGGCACGATCGGCGGCGGCCTGCTGTGCGGCCTGCTCCAGCGCTTCGCGTTCGCGCTCACGCTGCGCCACCGCGTCGTCAACGGCCCGCTGCTCCTCTGCCAGCCGCTTCTCGTCGCGCTCGCTGGCGAGCCGCGCTTCGACCTCGGCCGCAAGCCGCGCCTGCAGCGATTCGCGTGCCTGCGCGGCGGCGTGCAACTCTTCGCGTTTGCGCAAGGCCTCATCGGCGGCGCTGCGCTGGCGTTCCTCTTCCGCAAGGCGGGCCTGCAATTCGGCAGCCGCCCGGCTCTCGGCTTCCAGCCGTTCAGTGGTCAGGCGCAGCGCGTCGGCCGCCGCCTCCGCGCGCGCCTGCGCGGCGGCACGGGCCAGTTGTTCCGCGTCCTCCCGCGCACGCATCACTTGCAGTGCTTCGGCTTCGCGCTGCGCCAGTGTCACCTCGGCGGCGTGCGCGTCTTCCTCCGCGCGCGCGCGTTCCTGCGCAATGGCCGCCATGCGGCGGTCGGTTTCAATCTGCGCCGCCACATCTTCGAGCGCCTTGGCGCGGGCCGCCTCGTTTTGCCGCGCCGCCTGCGCCTCGGCCTTGAGTTTGGCTTCGGCGGCAAGACTCGCCTTGTGCGCGGCTGCGATGCGCGCCTGCGCGGCCTGCAGCGCCTGGGTTTCGATCTGTACGCGCTCCTGCGCCTGCAGCGCGGCCTCGGCATCGAGTTCACGGCGTTCATCGGCCAGCCGGGCGGCCTCGCCTTCCATCGCGACGCGCATGCGCGCCACGCCGATCGCGCGCTTTTCCGCTTCGATGCGCTCCTGTGCCTGGACGATTTTTCCCGATTCTTCTTCTGCGCGAACACGCGCGAGCTTGGCCCCCTGCATGTCGCGGGCAATGCTGGCTTGCAAAGTGTTCAGCGCCGCCGCCTGTGCCACGCCGTCACGCCCGTCGGCCGTCTGCTCAGCCGCATCCGAGGTATCAGCGCCCAGGGTCGCCGCGCGCATTTGCTCTGCTTGTTCCAGGTTGTCGCGTAGTTTGCTCAATGCCGCTGCAGGTTTCGGTAAGTTATCGGCAGGGCACGCCGCAATTCAGTACGCAGGCACCCATGATTCATTTTCAAAAAATATCGTAAAAACAGATGTTTAGCAATAGCCTTTAATCGAAACTCTGAGACAATGTCGATGCCTTTGTGGAAAAGCCACAGGCACGGAGCACGATGGATTTTCCGAGCCCCTTTGCCGCATACAAGGAGGGTCGGATCGCCACCCGCGCCGTTGCTCTGCACCACGGAGTTCGCCTCCGCATTTGTGAGCGGGTGGAAGCGCGCTGCGGGAACCTGGATTAGAGTCAGGGCCTTCCCTGTCGATCCACGTTGCCTTGCAAGTCATGCCGGCAGCAAGCGATGTCGCCTCGCTGCAACCGGGGATTATGTCCGAGTTCATAAAAACTTGTTTAAAAACAGATAGTTAAATTACACCCCTTGCTGTGCACCTGCCCAGGGTCGTGACAGCAGCAGGCATCGGCGTGTATTGCGATTAGACGTGGGCAAAGTCCTGGCCGCTGCCGGCGGGCGCCGGGGCAATGTAGTTTCGGAGCAAGCGCCGCCGCAGATGTGCGACAGCGCGCGGCCCGCGAACCCGTGTGCACGGCGTTACCATTGCCGCTTTCGCTCAACGCCAAATCCCAACGCTGAAAGGAACCACCGATCATGACCATCGCTGCCGAACTCGCCCGCAACGTGACGCGCTTTCGCTACCAAGACCTGCCGGCGCAGGCCGTCGACCACGCGTGCATGATGATCGCCAGTACCCTGGCCAGCGCAGCGGCCGGTCGCTCGATCCGCTCCACGCAAGTGGTACGCGCGCTGGTGAAGGAACAGGGCGGCACGCCGGAGGCTACCATCTGGTTCGATAGCGGCGACAAGATCCCCGCCGTCAACGCCGCCCGCGCCAATGCGCTGGCGAGCGATGCCGCGGCATCGGACGACAGCGATTTGCGCACCATCGCCCATCTGGGCACGCAGTTGACGTCGTGCACCCTCGCACTGGCCGAGCGCAGCGGCGCGAGCGGCAAGGATGTGCTGGCGGCAATGATTCCCGCCTACGAACTGGCCGGGCGCATTGCCGCATCCATCATGCCGGGTTACCGCAATCAGGGATTTCACGGATCGCTGTGCGTGATCTTTGCCTCCGCCGTGGCCTCGGGACGCATGCTGCGCCTGAACGAGCCGCAAATGGCACAGACCATCGCCAGTGCCGCCGTTTCCATGGGCGGTCTGGGTACGGCCGCCGATACCAGCGAAGCGCGCGAATATTTTGCCGGCAACGCCGCGTTGCTGGGCATGAATGCGGCGCTGGCCGCGCAAAAAGGCTACTGCGTTGAAGAAAGCATCTTCGAAACCCGGAAAGGCTTTTTTGAAGTGTACGGCGGCAAAGATGCGGACATCGACAGCGTCACGCGCGACTGGGGCAAGGAATGGGACATCGTCACCGACATGGCCATCAAGCTGGTGCCCGGCGGCCATCCCAGCCACGCGCTGGGCGAAGCCGCGGCCAATGCGGCGCGTTCAGGCAACGTCCGCGCGGGCGATGTGGCGCGCATCGTTGTGCAGCAGCCGCTCGACGCCAAACGCCGCATCGGCCCAATGAAGCCCCCGTCTCATCCAAAGAACCTGGTGGAGATTGCGCACACACCTGCCTATTTCGTGGCAGCCGGCGTCGCGGATCAGGATTTTTCATGGGTGCATGCGTCCGAAGCCAAGATCAAGGATCCGGTCATCCACGGCCTCATCGACAAGATAGAAGTGGGTGAGCCCATCGCACAAGACACGGAACGCTACCAGCATGGCGCGCGCGTCACCATCCATACCAAAGGCGGCAAAATCCACACCAGCACGGTATACGCGCCGCGCGGCTCCGGTGCCACCGGCATTCAGTGGGCTGACGTGGACAAGAAGTTTCACACGCTGATACCGATGGCTGGCACAAGCAGAACCGCCATCGACAAAGCGCTCGACGTTATTCATCACTTTCGCGATCAGCCCACCGTGACTGCATTGATCGAGTGTCTGCGCGCGACTTAGATGCGGCTGTAGCGGGCATTGGCTGTTTGATTGCACTATTCCCTGGGCACTGAGGGGACGCGTCAATCTTTATTGGAGGCGAGCGATGGCGGATGACGGTTCGGCACAATCCACGGCCGTGTGGCCACTACCGAAGTTTCATTTCGAGGTGCAGTGGAACAACGCAGTCATGTCATTCGAGGAGGTATCGGGTCTGGAATTCGAAACGCAGCCGATCGATTACCGGCACGGTGACAGCCCCGCATTCTCGGCAATCAAGATGCCCGGCGTCAGGAAATACAGCAATATCACCCTCAAAAAGGGGGTTTTCACGAATGACAACAAGTTCTGGGACTGGTTTAACCAGATCAAGATGAACACCATCAAACGCATGCCGATCACCATCTGTTTGCTTGATGAAGCAGGCAAACCGACGATGGTATGGACTTTGATCAATGCCTTCCCCACCAAAATCACCGGCACCGATCTCAAGGCCGAAGGCAACGCGGTGGCCATCGAATCCATCGAGATCGCGCATGAGGGCCTGACCATCGCCAGCACCTGAACATCGACCGATGCATTTTTCAGGAATCGCGCATGACATTCAGCGCGGTGTCTGCGACACCCTCCCGTCAGAGCAGCAAATGTAAACTTAGCGCCGGGCGGCAGCCATGCTTGGCAATCCCGGTCAGGCCGGCAGATTCGGTTCGTCGTTTTTGGGCGGTACCCGGTATGCGGCCATGGTCAGACACACCGAGGTGTAGAGGCCAAGCAATCCGATGATTTCGTTGATACGCCGCTCACCGAGCAGGGCCTGCGCTTGGGCCCACTGTGTATCGTCGACCGCGACGCCCGAGATCAACGCGTTACTGAACGCATAACAGAGCGCGTCGTCCTCGCGCCCAAGCAGCACCACGGCACCGCTACGAATCGCCTCGATGACTTCCGATTCGACGCCTGCTTGCCGTGCCGCTGGAGCGTGTGCCGACCATACAAATCGGGATTGCCAGTGGCGCGCAACGACCAGCACGACAAGCTCCACCTGCCGCTCCTCCAGCACCACGCCATGGCGCAGGAAATCCTCGACCGGCTCGATGCGATCGGCGAAGCCTGGCGAAGCCAGCCAGAAGCGGTACGGCGCAGGCACGTAGCCCCGGTCGCGCAAAATGCGGTCATGGACGCCTCTGGCCTCGCTTGTAAGTACGTCCGGATCAAAGGTGGTAAAACGCGCGGCCATGCGGAAATTCCTCTGCAGTCCGATCAGGCCGGCGTGGTGGCCACGACCGAAGCGCGCTGCCTCACCGAGTCATACCATGTTGCCAGCGCCGCGCGTTCGCGCCATTTCTCGTCGCCGAAACGAAAATCCAGATAACCCAAAACACACGCCGCGCCGATCTGCCCGATGCCAAATGACGATCCCCATGACGGCACCTCGGTGGCCAGCGCATCCAATCCACTGCGTATCTTGGTGAACTGCCCCTGCACCCAGTCGTTCCAGCGATACGGCTCGGGGCGCACCGCCAGTTCGTAGCGGCACAGCACCGCCGCATCGAGTATGCCGTCGCACAGCGACTGCAAACGCAGCGCATCCCAGCGCGCGGCGCCCGCGGGCAACATGTGCGCGCCCGGGTTCAGGCTGTCGAGGTACTCGCAAATCACCGATGAGTCGTAGAGCACCGTGCCGTCGTCGGTTTGCAACGCAGGAATCTTCACCAAGGGATTGTGCCGTGCAAGGTCGGCATTGGGGCTGACCGGCGACACCGCAACGTTGATTTCCTCGGTGCGCGGCAGGAGGCCGCTTTCACGAAAGACGATACGCACTTTGCGCGCGAAAGGCGATGCGGGGTTTTGCCAGAGACGCATGTGAGAATCCTCCAGTCAACGGGCACAGTAAATTCCAAAAACTTCTTTGACACAGATTTACGCAGATTTACGCGGATAAACACGGATTAACCGCAGGAAAAATCTGCGTTCATCTGCGTCAAAATGTTTTTTTACTACGATTTACCCGCCAGCAGGCGCCCCCATCCCTCCACCGGCGGCGCGATGCCCGCGGCGATCAGCCGCCACGGCTGGGTAATCGGATTGGTTACCACCGGCAGGCCAAAATCTTCTTCCAGTATCGGCACTGCGGCTAGACTGCGCCACGCGCCGCCCGCGAGAAACAGGGCATCTGCGTTGGGCGCCTTGCGCATGGCTTCGCGGCCCAGCTGAAAGGACAGCTTTACACCCTCTTCGATGCTCATCGAGAATGCCTGCTTCGCCCACTGGCCGACGCCGGTGATGGTCAGCACTTCAATGCCGGCCTGCGTCAGATATTCGGTCACCAGCTTGTTAAGTTGATCGGACCAGCGGCTCGCCACGGCGATGCGCCTGGCGCCGAAATGCTGGAGCGCGGCAACCGTGGCTTCGGCGTGCGCGTCGGCCACCGCGCCGGTCTTGCGTGCGGTCTCTTCCAGCAACGCAAGCACGCGCGCGCGGCCCAGTTGTGAGGCGATGGGAAAGCCCGCAAGCGTGATGCTGTTTGCGCCCTGCTTCATCAGTTCATCCACACAAGGCCAGTAACGCTTGGCGATCGCGTCATTGACGCCATCGGTGGTGTAGTCGGAAACTTCGATGGACGCAGCCACGTGGTGAATATCCGGCGGCAGCAGGGGCTGCGGCTGCGACATGGGATGGCGGTCCTCCCCGATGGGCGTGACGCTGCCGAGTGTATAGCGGGGTTTTGCGGATGTACTCATCGCTTCCTCCAGGGTCAATGGCGTGTCTGCCGTCAGTGCCAATGCGCTTGCCTGACCTCCACTTCCTCTCCCAACCCGAGAGGAATCGATCACTTGCTAACGCCGCAATTTGAGGTAGATTTCCGGCAGTTTGTTGGGCAGGCTATTAATGTTATCCAACACCAGATAATGACCCGCGCCGAAAATCTGCGGCAGATACTGGTTGGCCATGGTGTCCACCGTGATGCAGAACGGGTGCACGCCCTTGGCCACGGCTTCCTTTACCGCCATGCGGGTATCTTCGTGCAAATATCGGCGGTCGCCACCGTCGTCGTAATCCTCCGGACGTCCGTCGGACAGCAGCAACAGCAGTCGGCGGCGGCTTTCCACGCGATCAAAGTGCTTGGTGGCATGCCGAATCGCCGCACCCATGCGGGTGGCCAGACGGCCTGACATGCCGCCAATCTGGCTGCGCACGTCCTGACTGTAGGCTTCGTCGAAGTCCTTGATATTGTAGTAGCTGACGTTGTCGCGGTACTTGGAACAGAACCCGGCGATCGCATAGTTGTCGCCCACCTCCTCCATGCCCTCGGCAAACAGCAGCACACCGGCGCGGATGCGGTCCACCAGACGTCCACCGCCTTCGGGCAGATGCTGCATGATCGAGGTGGACATGTCCGCCAGCAAAATCACCGAGATTTCGCGCTGGCGCATTTCACGGCGCCGGTAAATGGTAGGACTCGGTGAGCGGCCGGCAATTTTTTCCGAGACGTATTCCACCACCGCGTTGAGATCGATTTCATCACCATCAAGCTGCTTGACCTTGGGCGACATGCGCGTTGGCTTTTGCGACTGGATCGCCTTTTTCAAACGCTTCAATGCGCTGGAATATTGCTTCAGCAGGCGATTGGTCTCGGTGGTGTTGGACTCGCCGAGGCGTTTTTCCTGCACCCAGCTCCAGTTCTTCTTGTAGCGCGATTCGCGATAGTCCCATTCCGGATACGGCACGCCCTTGTCCGCCGGGCCGCGCCCGGTCTGCTGGCCATCCGGGCGATTTTCGGCACGCCGCGCCGAACCGCTGGTGTCGCCCGTGCCGGCGGTTTCCTGCTGCTCACCGCCCTCCTGCTCTTCGCCGGTTTCGGATTCCTGCTGCGATTCGTTCTCGTCCTCGCCCTGCTCGTCAGGCTGGTTTTCCTCTTGCGCGCCGGGCTGACTTTGCGAATCCTCGTCCGGATTGTCCTGCGGGTGCGCAACACGCGTGGTGTTGGGCCCGCGTCCGGGCAGGAAGGCCGCGGCAAAGGCTTCGCCGTCAGTCACGCGCGGCAGCGAGTTTTCAGCGAATATTTCGCCGGCAATGCGATACGCGTCGGCGAGCGTCGCGCCGGGCTGGTAGAGCGGCGCAAAGCGCGCGTCCAGCACCGGTTGACCACGCAACGCATGCAAGGCGTCTTCGGCCGTGGCCACGGCGAGATCGTAGTACTCGGCCGATTCAGGGTGGCGCGCCAGCGTGGCGCGCGCATTATTGATCAGGCGCTGCAAATAGTTCGGTACCTCTTTCTGCAGCCGCGATTCGATGCGCAGGTCCTCGCACATGTCGAAGATCAGCTGAAAGCGCATCGCATCTTCGCCAAAGCGCATGAACAGCGGCGCCCACGATACCGGGCCTTCCTCGGGAAAATCCAGCCTCGCCTGCGCAAACATCTGCTTCATTGCCGCGCGATCAAAGGTGCCGTAGCGCATGTGCCCCGCGGCATGCAACACCGACAAAATCGCCTCTTCGCGATTGCCCATCACCGCCGGGAAATACATGCTCTGGCCGTCCATTTCCATGAACGGGCGGCCCTTCTCCGGCGACCAGTTGCCTTCCTTGAGCTCCATACCCTCGCCAAACCATACTTCAAGCAGTATGCCCAGCAGGCGGTTGCGGTCGGCGAGCTTGTAGCCCTGCATGTTTTCCAACAACAGCGCGAGGCTTTCTTCCGACTCCAGGCGGAAATAGGCCTCGCCGCGAGTACGCCCCGACTGCATGATGTCCGCGCCACGCATCGCCCACGGCAGCACGGCTTGCGCGCCGAGCAGATTGCGCACGCGTATCGCGCCCGGCAAATAGGTTGAGAGTTGCAGCTTGCGCGTTTCGAACAACTCTTCGGCCGGCGCATTCAACTGCTCGATCGCCGCAATGCCGCCGCCGCGTCCCGACAGCTCCAGCACCGGCGTGGCGAAATAGGCGCAGCCGCTGTCGATCGAGCGCGCGCACCAGGCGAGGCCGATCGCCGCCCAGCGCTCTTCGCCGGCGTGGCCGAGCGACCCGAACGCGCGCGGCAGATTGCGCATGAAGCCTTCGATCGCGGGCCACGAGTGGCGCCAGCGCATGATCTGCAGCGCCTGACGCGTCCAGGGCAGCACCGTTTCGGAGATTTTTTCGGCGTCGCGGCTGAATCGGGTAAAAGCTTTGCCGGCCTCGCGGTCAAAGTCATGCAGCGTGCGGCAGGCACTGATCCAGTCCAGCATCACGGCCTCGCCGTGCGGGCGGATCGCCGGCAGCACCGCTTCTATTTCAAGCAACAGATCACTGTTCGCCTCGCGTATGGCGTCCAGCAGCGTACGTATCGCGGGAGAAGTCACGGCATATCCAACGGCAACTGCAGGGACTAAACCGCGAAATGCGCGTTGACAATCTCCATCAGCGCTTCGGCGAGTTCCGGATCGTCCGTAATCGGATTGACCATGGCCACCTGGCAGGCCGCGACCGGATCGAGTCCGGCCACGATCATCGACCCCGCGTACACCAGCGCGCGCGTTGACGTCGCCTCTTCCAGACCATGGTCCTTCAGCAAGCGCGCCTTGCGGCCCGCGGCCACCAGTTGATGCGCGTTCTCATGTGACAAGCCGGGCACTTCGCTCACCAGAATCTTGCGTTCGATCTCCTCGGTGGGAAAATCGAAATTGAGACCGATAAAGCGCTGCTTGGTCGACGGCTTCAGGTCTTTCAGCACCGTCTGATAGCCGGGGTTATACGAAATCACCAGCATGAAATCCTCATGCGCATCGATTTCCTGGCCTTTTTTCTCGATGGTGAGCTTGCGGCGATGGTCGGTCAGCGAGTGGATCACCACGGTGGAATCGGTACGCGCTTCCACGATTTCGTCAAGATAGCAAATCGCGCCGGCCTTCACCGCGCGCGTCAGCGGCCCATCCTGCCACACGGTTTCCGCGCCTTCCAGCAAAAAGCGTCCGACCAGATCGGAACTGGTCAGATCTTCATGGCACGACACGGTGACCAACGGACGCTTGAGCATGAACGCCATATGTTCCAGAAACCGCGTCTTGCCGCACCCGGTGGGGCCCTTGAGCATGACCGGCAGACGCCGCTTGTAGGCAGCCTCGAACACCGCCACTTCATTGCCTTGCGGCTCGTAATAAGGCGCGGTTTCGCCCGCAAGCGGAATTTGAACAATATCGTGCTCGACGCCACGCTGGCGCGCTGGTGCTGTCTTCATCGCTTCCTCGGATTGCAATTAAATGGGCAGGGTTTAACATCTTAACATCCACATTGCCGTGGCACGCGCGATGCACGGGTGCGCCTGCAAAACTCGCGGCAATCTGGTATAGACACCCTGCGCCAACAGCAGGCACCAGCGCGCGACCCATAGTAATTCCATAACCATCTGTTTTTAAACACTTTTTAGAGATCGCCATGAAACTGTATTATCACCCGGTGTCGACGGTGAGCCGCCCCGTGATGTTGTTTGCCGCGGACCACGGGCTGCAGCTCGAAACACAGGTGATCGACCTGTTCAAGGGCGAACACCGGCAGCCGACCTATCTCGCGATCAATCCCAGCGGCCAGGTGCCAACGCTGGAAGACGGCGATTTTCGTCTGACCGAAAGCTCGGCGATCCTGAAATACCTGGCTGAAAAATGCGGCTCGCGCGCCTATCCCACGGATGAACGGCAGCGCGCCCGCGTCAACGAAATGATGGACTGGTTCAATACCGGACTCTATCGCGACCTGGGTTACGGCATGACCTACGGACAAACCCTGCCCGACTACATCTACAGCGATGCCGTCGTGCAAAGTGCGGTGCTGGCGCGCGCGCAACAGAAATCCAAACACTGGCTTGGCATCCTCGATCAAAACCTGCTCGGTGCCGGCAAGCCCTTTGTCTGTGGCGACGCCATCACGCTGGCCGATTATCTGGGCGTGTGCTTCCTGACGCTGGGCGAAGTCGTACACCTCAAGTTTGACGCGTATCCCAACGTCACGCGCTGGATCAATGCCATGAAAGCGCGACCAAACTGGGCAAAAGTGAACGAAGGCTTCTACCAGTATTTTGTCGGCGCCTACAAGGACGGCAGGTTTGTCGCCCTGTAACAGGGAGGAACCCATGACCATCCGCGGACTGCACCATAACGCCTATCGCTGCCGCGACTCGGAAGAGACGCGCAAATTCTATGAGGATTTTCTCGGTCTGCCGCTGGCCGAAGCCTTCGAAATCAAGCAGACCAAAACCGGCCGAGATGCCAGCGTGCTGCACTCGTTTTATGAGATGGGCGACGGCTCGTATCTGGCGTTCTTCGAGGCACCCGGCCAGCCGTTCGAATTCAAGGAACAGCACGACTTCGATCTGCACATCGCGCTCGAAGTCGACGAAGCCACGCTGACGGCCATGCGCGCCAAAGGCAAAGCCGCAGGCATCCACACCCGCGGCATTACCGATCACGGCTTTTTGCATTCCGTATATTTTCGCGACCCGAACGGCTACGTGATCGAACTCACCGCCAAAATGCCGGGACACGACAGTGCCATGGACCGCACCACCAACAACGCGCGCGGCAAGCTGGATCAGTGGCAGGCCGCAAAACGGGCCTGACGCAAAGCGCTGCCTACATCACGACGTCAATCAGGTACGGCCCCCGGTGCGCCATCGCATGGGACAGTTGCTTGGTCAATTCATCCAGATCACGCACCTGCACGCTCGGCATGCCGAGACTTTTCGCCATGCCGGCAAAATCGATGGTGGGCCGGTCCAGCGTCAGCATATCGATGGCGCGCGGCCCCGGGTTCGGCGCACCGACGCTGGCCAGCTGGCTATAGAGAATATTGTAGGAACGGTTGGAAAAAATCATCACGCAGATATCCAGACCTTCGCGCGCCATGGTCCACAGCGACTGGATGGTGTACATGGCGCTGCCGTCGCCCACCATCGCGATCACCTTGCGATTGGGACAAGCCACCGCGGCACCCACCGCAACCGGCGTGCCGAATCCAATCGAACCCCCCATGTTGTTGAGCCAGTCATGGGGCGGCGCGCCCGCACTGTACGGAAAGAAGCCGCGTCCCGTGGTGACCGATTCGTCCACCACGATGGCGCCTTCCGGCATGGTGGCGCCCAGCGCCATGCCCAGACCTTCAAGCGTGAATTTTCCGCTCGGCTTTTCAGGACGCTTGGCCTGTGCCGCACCGGTCACTTTTTCATTGAGCGCGCCCAGTTCCGCGGCCAGCGCTTCGAGCGAGGCAATCGGATCCCCTTCCACCGGACACAGCGTGGTGGTTTCACATCCCTCGGGCGTGAGCACGCTGGGCTTGCCGGGATACGCAAAAAACGCGGCGGGCGCCTTGGCGCCAACCAGCACCATTTTCGTCGTGCCCTTGAGCTGCTCCTGCGCGGTCTCGATCACAAAGTGCAGGCGCAGCGTGGGCACGCGCCCGGCGCCGCGCTCGATGCGCGCGGTGCCGCCCGCCGCCTGCACGCGGCAACCGGTCTTGGCGGCAATCTTGCCGGCCAGTTCGAGGCCGCGCGCGCGCAGCGCCCTACCGCCGAGAAACAGCATCGACGCGTTGCCCTGTTGCAGCGCCTTGGCGGCAGCAACCACGGCATCGCTGGTCGGAGCCTTCGGACCCGGCGTTTCCGGTGTGTCCGCGATGCCGTCAGCTTCGCCCCAGGCGGTGTCTGCGGGCAGAATGAGCGTGGCAATCTGGCCTGGCGCGACGCGCGCCGCCTGTATAGCCAGCGCGCCGTCGGCCGCAACCGTCTTTGAGGTGGGCGAGGTTTTCACCCAGTGCGAAAACGGCCGCGCGATGCCTTCGATATCCGCCGTGAGCGGCGTGTCGTACTGGATGTGATACAGCGCATGCTCGCCCACGATATTCACAATGCCCGAGCCCGCTTTCTTGGCGTTGTGCAGATTCGCCGCGGCGTTGGCGAGGCCGGGACCCAGATGCAGTAACGTTGAGGCGGGCTTGTCGGTCATGCGGTAGTAGCCGTCGGCTGCGCCGCTGCACACGCCCTCGAACAGTCCCAGCACGCAGCGCATGCCTTCCACCCGGTCCAGCGCGCCGACAAAATGCATTTCGGAAGTGCCGGGATTGGCGAAGCACACATCCACCCCGCCCTTCAGCAACGTACGAACCAGACTTTCTGCGCCGTTCATGAGTGTCTCCCCTGTTAGGAGACGGCACAGTATCCCCGGCCCGGCGAACAGTCAACCGCCGACCCTCGTGCGGAGCGGCGTGCCCACACTGACAGTCATCTCCTCAAACGCGTTGCACCCTGTACGCCGTGCCGTAGCGGCCAAAGTCGTTGCTGGTCACGCCATTGCGCGCCATGCCCTGAAACTTCGTCGGTGGCCGCACCACGCGTACTTTGATGATTGCGCTTTCGCCCGCCTTCACTACACCGGCGTGCACCGCTGCCGGCGCCAGCATGGAATCGCCGGTGTAGACATCGGTGCCCCACACCGGCCCTTCGACCGCGCCTTCGACGCGAAAGTAATACGCCGCACCCACCGCATCGCACAGGTCGACCATGTTCGCCGGCGCATCCGCCGCGACGAAACCCTGATCCAGCAATTTTCGTAATTGCCTCGGCGAGAGTTTGCCTTTGCGCTCGAAATAGCCCACGAGTTCCTGTATGACTTTCATCGCGGTTTACCTAACTATATGTTTTTAAATAGTTTTTTTATTCTGACATCCACACCACGCGGCCGTACGGCGGCGCAAAGCCGACACCTGATCCCTGCGGCAGCACCCACAGTACGCTGAACGGCGGCGCTTCGCGCGCATAGTCGATGTCGCCGTCGGTGATCACCATCGCCGCGCGCACCTGCGGATCGGCCGCCAGATGCGCCATGGCCGGCGTGAGGTCGCTGCCGCCGTAGCCACTCACCGTGTACGCTTCCAGTTGCGCGGGATCGACGCACTCGTCGCGGGTTACCGCGGTATCACACTGGGTAATCCGTACCTGGTCCACGCCCGCCGCGGTGCAAAAATCGGCGATCGCGCCGAGTGCACGTGGTATCGCCTCACTCATGGAACCGCTGGTGTCGAGGATGACATTCAGCATCCAGCCTTCACGACGGCGGCCGGCAAGCACGCCGTCCGCGCAGGCCTCCCCACGCCGCGACGGGCGTGTAAACGTGCGCTCGCCCGGCGCCACCGATTCCAGCCAGCGCTGCAATGCGGCTTCCCACGGCGTGCGATACAGTCCGCGCAGCGCATTGGCCGTGTGCGTTTCAGCCCCCTCGCCCAGGCCGCGCATGCCTTTCATCGCGCCCATCGCCTTCGCCAGACTCAATGCCCTGGCGGCGAGTTCCTTGACAGCGCCGGCCTGCGCCGATTGTTCCGCGGCTGTCTCAGGAAACAGTTGCTTTTCAAGCGTGCCGTCCAACACGTCGCCGGCATCCCCGGCGCCCTCGCCCGGCTGAAACACGCGTTGCAGCGTGGTGGCCTCGCCATCAAACACGCGCGTTCTGGATGGCGTATGCGCGGCATTTCTGCGCATCTCGATCAGAATCCGCTCCGCGGATTTGTCACGCGCGCCGGGCATGTCGAGACCACCCGCGGGAATCTGCTGAAAACCCAGTTCCGCACGCAGCATGTCGTTGATGATGTAGTCATGCGCGTAATTGAACTGCAGGCGGTCGGCGCCGCGCGCGCGGTCGTGCGTGCGCAGCGCGAGGTGGAGCATCTCGTGCGCCAGCACGAACACCAGCTCATTGTCCTTGAGTCTGGCGATGAATGCCGGGTTCGCGATCATGCGTCCGGAGGCAAACACACCAACGGTCGGCACGCGATCGTCGATCGTCACGCGTGCCGCCGCGGCCAGTCCCGACAGGTGCGGAAACGGCACGGTGAGCATGCGCAGACCCCGCTGGATGCGCGCCAGCGTATCGCGCGCTGTCGACACATTGGTCATCAGAAACGTGCCACGTTTTTCAGCAGATCAAACATCGCCTTGTCCGCCCCCAATGCGCCCCATTGTGCGACCAGATCGGTGAGCAGTGTGAGTTGATGCTCGGGCGGGAGGCTGCGCAGGAAGCGCTCGATCACGCGCGGCTTGATGCCGCTGAGCGTTTCGTCGCGCACCTGCTGCCGTATGCAGTTCAGCACAAACCAGCGCCCTGCATCGCTCTTGGGCAGCGCCTGCGGGTGTTCGACGTAGAACACCGGCGGCTGCATCACGCCAATCAGTTCTTCGGCCAGCGCGCAGAACACCGCCGCATCTTCCGAGGACAAGCGGCCAAAGGCCAGTGCGCGGCGCGTCTCGCGCGTCAGCACGCCCGCGCCCTGCGCCAGATCCAGCGCGCGCGACAGCAGCGCCCACGCGCGTGGCGTGGAAAACGGCACCGGGTCGGCCGGCACCGGACGCATCAGCGCGTCCGGCATGGCGCGAACAAAGCTCAATATCTCGGGCCGCACGCCGCTCTTTGCCGCCCACGCATGCCATTCATCGTGATCCACGCGCACATTGAGAATTGTCACCCGGTTCACCAGCGCCGAACTCATCGCGCGCACCAGCGCGCGGTCCTGCATGCGGTTGCCCGCGGCAACCACCCAGGTACCCGCGGGCAATTGGTGCTCGCCGAGACGCCGTTCCAGCAACAGCGAGTAGAACGCCTTTTGCACATCGGGCGCGCACGCCGGCAGTTCGTCGAGAAACAGGCAAAACGGTTCGGGACGTTCCGGCAGCAGAATGCGCGGCGGACAGAACACCGAACGTTCGCCCACGATGCGCGGGATGCCGCTCACGTCTTCCGGCGCGATCTGCGTGCCGAGCAGCGAGCGGCACGGCAGGTTTGCTTCGCGCGCCGCCTGCACCACCATGTCGGATTTGCCCACGCCGGGCGGCGCCAGCAGCAAAAAGCTCTGCTCGTGCGCCATGCATTGAATCAGCTTCTTCGCCTGCTGCAGCGTGATTGATTCTTCCAGCGCGCTGGCGGCGGCATCAGGATGGCTCATGTTTTCCCCGGCGCCGCTTTGATGTACGGCATCCAGCGCAAACGCGGGGCGGCAACATCGGGTTGACAACGGTTCCGCCGGCCGCACCGCGACGCAGCCGTCGGCTACAACACCACAGGCTTGTTCGGCAACTCGTTGGGATTGTTTGCGCGCGCGGGAAAATGCTGCGTCAGCAGCGCGGTGATTTCGTTCAGTCCGATGATCACGCCATCTTCGAAACGGCCAGCACGAAAGGCCGCCTCCATGCGCGCGCAAATCGCTTCCCACTGTGCCTGTTGCACAAAGGCGCAGATGCCGCGATCGGCAACGATTTCGAAATCGCGATCGATGAGTTGCAGGTACACCAGCACGCCCGTGTTTTCTTCGGTGTCCCACACCCGCAGATCGGAAAACACTTCGACAGCGCGAGCGCGTGGCGTGAGTCCGCGCAGCAGCGGCGCCGGTGCCAGTGCGCCTTCCATAGCGAAGCGGATCTCACCGCGATGCGCGGCCTCCGAGCGCTGGATCGCTGCCCCAATACGCGACAGCATCGCCGGCGTCATCGCACGCCGTGCGAACCAGTCAGGCGTCAGAATGTGTTTTAAAAATCTGTTTATAAACATATACTTACGAAATAATGCTACCAGCTACCCGAGGCGCCGCCACCGCCGAAATCGCCACCGCCGCCGCTCCATCCGCCCCCGCCGCCACTCCAGCTGCCGCCACCACCACCCCAACCGCCGCCGCGATACCCACCGCCACCGCCCAGCATTGAAAGACCGATCAGGCTGATCACAAACACGATGACGCCAAGAAATATGCCGCCAGCCATGCCTGCACCCAATGCCAGCGCGCTGCCGCCGGCGATACCGCCGGTAAACAGCGAACCCAGAAAGCGGCCGAAGACACGGCGCAAAAAACCACCGACAAACAATACCAGCAGGCCGCCCCATACCAGCGCGCTGCCCACATCAAAATGCGAGGACGCGCCGCGGTTGACCTGCCTGGGCGGCGGCAAGGGTTCGCCATCCACGAGCCTTATCATGCGATCGACGCCCGCGTTGATGCCGCCATTGAAATCGCCGCGCTTGAACGCCGGCGCGATGTCGTCGCTGATGATGCGCTTGCTGTAGGCATCGGGCAACACGCCTTCCAGACCGCGTCCGACTTCAATACGCAGCTTGCGGTCGTCCTTGGCGATCAGCAGCAGCGCGCCGTCGTCCACACCCTTGCGGCCGAGCTTCCACTGCTCGGCGACACGAATCGCGTACTGCTCGACGGTTTCCGGCTGCGTGGTCGGCACCAGCAGCACTGCCAGCTGGCTGCCCTTGCGCTTTTCGAACGCGGCGAGTTTGGCTTCCAGCGCCGCGGCCTGATCCGCGGACAGTGTGGCGGTGAGATCGGTAACCCGCGTCTGCAGCGGCGGCACAGCAACGTCGGCCGTCGCAACCGGCACCGCCAAAAACAAAACTGCCGCAAGCAGTACCCGCGGCAGTTTTGTGAACCAGCGCATATCGGCCTTACTTTGCGGGGGCCGGCTTGGCACCGAAATCCACCTTGGGCGGCTCGGCAATTGCTTTCTCGTCGTCCACGGTGAATTGCGGCTTGGTCTTGTAGCCGAACAGCATCGCCGTCAGGTTGCTGGGAAACTGGCGTACCGTGATATTGAATTCCTGCACCGACTTGATGTAGCGGTTGCGCGCCACCGTGATGCGGTTTTCCGTGCCTTCCAGCTGTGCCTGCAAATCGCGGAAGTTGGCATCGGACTTCAGCTGGGGATAGTTTTCCGCCACCAGCATCAGCCGGCCCAGCGATGTACTCAGTTCGCGCTGCGCAGCCTGGAATTTGGCAAATGCCGCCGGATCGTTGATCAGTTCGGGTGTGGCCTGTATTGACCCCACCGACGCACGCGCCCGGGTCACGCCGAGAAAAACTTCCTTCTCCTGCGCCGCAAAACCCTCAACCGTCTTCACCAGATTGGGAATCAGATCGGCGCGGCGCTTGTATTGGTTGAGCACCTCCGCCCAGGCGGACTTGGTCTGTTCGTCGGTGGTTTGCAGCGTGTTATAGCCGCAGCCTCCCAGCAAGACGGTGGCGAGCAGCAATATCAGTGCGGTCAGGCGTTTGTGCATGCAATTCTCCTCGGTTGAATCTGCCGCATTCTATATGGATCCGGCATCGCCATTTTGCAAGGCCTGCAGGGTATCCACGGCAAAGCACAGGTCTTCCCATGCCCGCGCCTTCTCCTGCAGACTGCGCAGCAGGTACGCCGGATGATAGGTGACAATCAGCGGAATGCCGCGGTAACGATGCACCTTGTTGCGCATGCTGGCAACGCTGGCGTCACTCGCCAGCAGGTTCACCGCGGCCACCTTGCCCAGCGCGACAATGAGTTTGGGCTTGATCAGTTCGATCTGTCGATGAAGATACGGCTCGCACGCCAGTGCTTCGCCGGCTTCAGGATTGCGGTTGTTGGGCGGGCGGCATTTCACCACGTTGGCAATGTAGACATTGTGGCCGCGCTTGAGCTGAATCGCAGCCAGCATGCTGTCGAGCAACTTACCCGCCTGCCCCACGAACGGCTCGCCCTGTGCATCTTCATCGGCACCGGGGCCTTCGCCCACGAACAGCCAGTCGGCGTTCTCGTCACCCACGCCAAACACGGTTTTGTGACGGCGCGCATGCAGCGCGCAGGCGGTGCACGCAGAAACGTCATTGCGCAATCCGGCCCAGTCCATGCCCATGATGCGGCCGCTGCGGTCTTGCGCCTGTCCTTCCGGCGCCGCCACCGCAGCCACGGCGTCGACCCCGCCTGCGCCTGCGCTGTCGCCAGCTGCAGCCGCTGCTGGCGTCGGCATCGCGGCGGACGGCTGCCGCAAGTGCCACTGTGGCGTAAGGCCCATCTCGCGCAACATCAAGGCGCGGCGTTCAGCGCTGTTTTCCGTCATGATTTGTACTCCAGCACGATGGCGTCTTCGCGGCCGATATACGACGGATAGTAGCCGCGGCGCGTGCCGATTTCGCGAAAGCCTGCCTGCGCATACAGCGCCCTCGCGCCCAGGTTGGATTCGCGCACTTCGAGGAACAATACGTCGGCGCCATTTTTCCCAATAAAATCATATAGATAAAAAAGGAACGTGCGACCCAGGCCGCGCCGCTGCCAGGATCCAGCAATGCTCAAGTTGAGCAGATGCGCTTCCCCCGCCGCGATGTTAAGCACGGCGTAGCCTGTCATCACCGCGTTCGATTCCATCACCCAACAATGGCTGCCGGCAGCCAGCGAATCCGCAAAATTACCGCGTGTCCACGGGTGGGTGTAGATGACATTCTCGATCGCCATCACCGCATCCAGGTCGGCCGCCACCATGCGCCGAAACTGCAGGGATTGCTTGAGTTGCGTGCTCATCGTTCGTGCGTCATCAGCGCCACTTTGTCCCGCACATACAGTGGCGCGGCCGCTTCGGCGGGCCCGCCGCCGCCGCGCGCGAACACCGGCACTGCCAGCGCGGCAACTTCGCGCGCACGCGCGTGCAACGTCGCATCGACCGCCGCCAGCCGTGCGCCGTAGCGCGCGCGCAGCACTGCGCCATGAACACCAAAGCCATTGCCGCAGCCGTGCCAGCCGTTGCCCGGCGGGAGCGGCACTGCAGCCGGCGCGCAGACGGCCGCTTCCTGCACCGTGTGCCATTCGTCATCGCGTTTTTCGTAGGCGGCGCAGTACACCTCGCCCATGCGCGCGTCGATGCAACAGGCCACGCGCGCCGCGCCGCTTGCCTGCGCCAGCGCCAACAGCGTGCCGATACCCGCCACCGGCTTGCCGGCACCCGCGGCCAGCCCCTGCGTCACGCCGCAGGCCACGCGCAGCCCGGTAAACGATCCCGGCCCCGCGCCGAACGCAATGCCATCGACATCACGCAGCAATTCGCCGCTCGCCAGCAGCAATTCATGCACCAGGTCCAGCAGCAGTCCCGACTGGCGCTGTCCGGCAGGCATTTCGCGATCCACTATCGCGCCGTCGCGCCACAGCGCAACCGAACAATAATCACCGGAGGTTTCGAGCGCCAGAATTTTCACGAAAGCGTCTGCTTGCAATCCTGCCGCTGATTCTAGCAAAGTACCTGACACAGTCCGGCGCTTTCCGTTAACATGAGCACCTTTTAAGGCTGATCACATATGCGCGAATATCGGATAGCAGCGATTCCCGGCGACGGCATCGGCATGGAAGTCATTGCTGCGGGATTGCGCGTACTGGATGTGCTTGCCGGCCGCGACGGCGGTTTCAAACTCCGGTTCGAACACTATCCCTGGAGCAGCGACTACTACAAGAAGCACGGCCACTACATTCCCGACGGCGGTCTCGACCAGCTCCGCAAATGCCATGCCATTTTTTTCGGCGCGGTGGGCGCGCCCGACGTGCCGGACCATGTGTCGTTGTGGGGCCTGCGGTTGCCGATTTGCCAGGGGTTTGACCAGTATGCCAATGTGCGTCCGGCGCGCGTATTGCCGGGCATCACCAGCCCGCTGCGCGACGGCCAGGACATCGACTGGGTGGTCATCCGCGAGAACACCGAAGGCGAATATTCCGGCAATGGCGGTCGCGCGCATCGCGGCCTGCCCGAAGAGGTGGCTACCGAAACCTCGGTATTTACGCGCAGCGGCGTGGCGCGCATCCACCGCTTTGCCTTCGAACTCGCGCGCAAACGCCCGCGCAAGCACCTCACGCTGGTGACCAAATCGAACGCGCAGCGCCATGGCATGGTGTTGTGGGACGAGATTTTTTACGAAATCGCGCGCGATTTTCCTGAAGTCGAAACGCAGCGTATCCTGGTCGACGCTGTCACCACCAACATGGTGTTAAAGCCCTGGACACTGGATACGCTGGTGGCGTCCAATCTGCATGCTGACATCCTGTCGGATCTCGCCGCGGCACTGACCGGCAGTCTCGGCATAGCGCCCACCGCCAACCTGAATCCCGAACGGCATTTTCCGTCGATGTTCGAGCCGATTCACGGCTCTGCCTTCGACATCACCGGCAAGGGCATCGCCAATCCGGTGGCAACCTTCTGGACCGCGTCGCTGATGCTCGAGCATCTGGGCGAAAAGGAAGCCTCAGTGCGTCTGATGAAGGCGGTCGAAACCGTTACCGCACGCAAGATTCTGACACCCGACCTCGGTGGCGAAGCCACCACAGCCGTGGTCACCGACGCGGTGTGCGATGCCCTTTGATGGTGCGCTGCCGCAGCCTGCTGTTACAATTGCCGCTGGCCATGACTCTACGGTCGCCGCGTTGATGCGAAGAGTGATGGCGGACGAAGCGCTGCCACAATTTCGAGCGCACCACAGTCAAACCGGAAAATCGCACCCTTGAAAAGGTTCTTTGCCGCGCTGGAATCGCTGGTCACCATTGTGCTGGTGCTGGCAGGTGTCATTGGCGTCAGCTACCGCAGTTTTCGCGAGGGCGGCTGGTTCATGCAGGGCTTCGGCAAAGTGGTCGATGCCTATGTCAGTTACCCCATAGCCGCCTTCGGCGCCACCATCGCGCTGTATTTCGTGTATCGCGCCGGGCACCTCAATCTGGCGCAGGATCGCGGCGGCAAGCGTTTTGATTACATCGTCTATGCTTTGATGGCCGCCGGTACCTATTTCATCGGTTACTACGTGGTCAACGGCAGCTTCTGAGCGCCAGTTCGTCACACGCGGTACGTTGACTCTGATACCGCTGCGTGCGGCGCACACATTGCGCTCGCGGCCCGCATGGCGTAGGTTAGCGTCGCACGGTCCAACAACTCAAGGAGACATTCGTATCATGAGCACAGCCATCAAGCGTCACCACCCCGGTCCCACGCTCTGCCGCGCGGTCGAATACGGCAATCTGGTGTTTGTCGCCGGAACGACAGCCGACAACAAAGCGGGCAATGCCCAGGCTCAGACCGCGGAAATTCTTAGGAAGATCGACAGTTTCCTCGCCGAGTGCGGCACCGACAAGTCGAAGATTCTCTCGGCCAACGTGTGGGTGGCGGATATGAGCGAGAAACCGTTGATGGATGCGGCATGGACCGCGTGGGTGGACCCCAGCAACAAGCCGGTGCGCGCTTGCGTGGAAGCCAAGCTGGGCTCCGCTGATACGCGCGTGGAGATCATGGTCACCGCGGCGAAATAGGTGAAATTCGAAAACCCTTTTTAGCCACAGATGAACACGGATAAGATCAACACCGGGAAAGCGCGTCAGGGTTTTAATCTGTGAAAATCTGTGTAATCCGTGGCTAAAATTTTGACCTTGGAACGTGTATGACCGACATCACCTACCACACCCCGATGAAAAAACTCTCGGATGCCACCGAGTACAACGGCGTCATCTATACCGCCGGGCAAGTAGCCGGGGACCTTAATGCGGGAATGAAGGCGCAGACGGCGGATGTGCTGCGGCAAATCGATGCGTTGCTGGCGAAATGCGGCAGCAGCAAGTCGCGCCTGTTGTCGGCAACTGTCTACGTCACCGATATGGCCCTCAAGCCGGAAATGGATGAGGCGTGGATGGCCTGGGTGGACCAGACGCGCGCGCCCGCCCGCGCCACGGTGGAGGCGCGCCTGGGCGCGAACGTGCTGGTGGAAATCATGGTTATCGCAGCCAAATAACGCGCCATGCTTGCGGCAAGACGCTGGCTGGCGCTGTGGCAGCAGATCGGCGTATCCCGCGCCGCGGACAGCGCACTGGCGGACGCCTATGCCGCGCTGACTGCGCGCTACGGCGAAAATCATCGTCATTACCACACCGCGCAACATATCAGTGAATGTCTGACGCACTTCGATGCGATTCGCGAAACCTCTGAGCACCCGGCGGAGGTAGAACTGGCATTGTGGTTTCATGACGCGATCTACGAACCGCGCGCCAGAGACAACGAAGCGCAAAGTGCCGCGTGGGCGAAGCGTGTGATGGCCGAGGCGGGCGTCGCCGCCGGCAGTTGCGATCGCGTACAGGCACTGATCATGAAAACCTGCCACGACGCGGCACCACAGACACGGGATGAAAATCTGCTGCTCGATATCGACCTTGCGATCCTCGGCGCGGACACGGCGCGCTTTGACGAATACGAACAGCAGGTGCGCGCGGAATACGGCTGGGTGCCGGCGTTTTTGTTTCGCAGCACCCGCCGCAAAATTCTGCAGGCGTTTCTCGCGCGGCCGGCGCTTTACGCCAGCCCGCATTTCCACGATCGGCTCGAAAAAAAAGCGCGCGCTAATCTCGCGCGCGCCATCGCGACTCTGGAATAATCAGCCGTTTGCCGTCGCTTTACCCGCCGCGCGCACTTCGATACCGGCCATACGCGCCAAGTCGCGGTGGATGCGCGCCACGCGCTCGATCTGCCCTTTGGCTGGGAATCGCTCGTAAAAACCCTCGGTGCGGAACGAGCGCATTTGCTCGTGCCACGGTTGCAAGCGAGTCTCCCAGCGCTTGGCGCGCCCGTCGACTGGCTCCGCATCGGCACGTGCCAAATCAGCGCATACGCGGATCATTGCCTTGATGGTGACGGGCTTGGTCACCATGTAGCCGTCATGGTCCCAAGAGTCACCCCACACCTTTTCAGCCGCCCGGAAGAAATCACGAATGATTTCGTAATAACGCTCACCCTCGCGATAACTATTTGTTACCAAACGAATTTTTTTCCAGTCCGAGGTGATCCAGCGGTGTAGTTCGTTGAACAATTCAGCCTGAAGTATCCATTTATCCTGCTGGCTGCGGCCACCCAGACGATTGATGCGGTAGCGCAAAGGACTATCCCCCTCGCGATACAAGTCCTCCACCAGCCGCGCCGCAAAACGCTTGTCGGGATCGGCCCAGGACACGCGCTCATAGAGATCAATCAGGTGACTCTTACTGATGCGGGTGGTAGTGGAATTGATAATCACGAACATTTCGGCGGCAAAATCTTCGCTGCGCCCGTCAAAAATAATGCACGGCACATTGATCGCAGCGGCCTCCTGCGGATGCTCCTTGAGATAAAACCGCAGCGCGGCAAGACGATGTTGTCCGTCAATAATCAGGTACTTCGAATCAGGTTCCTGCATATTGCCGACCGATTCCTGTCCCGGAAGCGCGGTGAATTTAAGCGTTTCCGAGGTAAACAGCAGCACGGTACCGGGAATTGGTGGCTGACTTTGCGCCATTTCGTAAAAATTGCGCAGCGATTTCACCTTGGCACGGGATAATGAGCGCTGGAACGCTTCATCATTGCGCTCTACACGCGCGATGAACTGGGCAATTTCGTCATTTTGCGGAATGGATTGTGCGGCGATTTCCTCTCCTTCGCCGTAAAAGCGGCTGATGAAACGCGCTTTTTCCAATACGGCTTTCGCCGGGTAGCTCGCAAAATAGAATAGTCCGTCCTTTTGACGTATTCGGGTGGCTAACATAGTGCAGTCTCTCGTCCCTGATTTTTATAGTAAATCTTGGATCCCGCCGCCGCGGGGCGGAAGCAGTATTCTAACGTTGCACGAGAGGTAATGCGAGCAAGTAATTGATAGCGACCGGATTACGAACAGCCGCTACGGTCGGCGAAACGCGCTGTGCGGGATCGTTTACGATCCGTGAGTCAATCGACAGGATATTTTATAAGTCATTGATTTTATTTAATTTTATGTCTTAAGAAAATCCATCACCGTGAATCTACCATTGAGCG
>CADECM010000001.1:0-6644 GCA_902825845.1 uncultured beta proteobacterium | reverse complement strand
CGCTGGACAGACCCCACCAACGCTCCAGCACTGTCGCATAAATATCGCGAAAGTCCACCGAAAACGGAAGATTGCCATTGCTATCGAGGCTGCCCAGAGCCGGTGGCGACCCATACAAGCCACCTTTCACACGTCCACCCAGCACGAAATGGCTGCTGGCCGTGCCGTGATCGGTTCCAGCGCTATTGTTTTCGCGTGGCCGACGCCCGAATTCGGCATAAGTCACTATCAAGGCACTGTTCCAACGCTCCAATTCGATCAAAGCACTCTTCAAAGCGGCCAAACCCTCGCCCAGGTCCTTGAGCAAGCGTGTTTGCGTCCCGAGTTGCCCGCTATGTGTGTCAAATCCGCCCAGTGAAAGCTTCAGCGCCGCCACGCCCGAACGGCTGGCCAGCACCTGCGCCGCAGTCCGAATCGAGTTGCCCAAAGCGGATTTGGGAAATTCCGTGCGCAATTCGTGATGGGTATTCAAACCGGCCGCGGCCTGCACAATGTCCTGCTCCACCCTCAAAATGTGGCCCAGCGAGGCGTTTCGCGTCTGGCCCGCAGGCACTGCCAACTTCGCCTGCTGCACGAAGCGCTCGGTGTTGACCAGTGAAATAGTGCGCAAGCCGCTTCCCGTGAATGGTCCCGGTTCCGCGCTTCCCACCACCACCGCGTCAGCCGCGAAACTGCGCGGTACGGGGGATTGCTGAAAAGCGCGCGCCAGCCACCCCTGCTGCAGGTATTGATTACTGGCAGACGCCGTGTCCCAGATCTCAATCGACCGAAAATGCGACAGATTGGGTGCGGGATAGCCCACGCTGCGTACTACCGCCAGTTCCCCGGCCTGCCACATGGGCATCAGCGGCGCCAGCGACGGATGCAGCCCGGTGTTCGCATCCAGTTGCAGTACCTGATCGCGCGCAATGGCTATGCGTGGACGCAATGCCACATACTGCGGGTCCGCATACGGAATCACGGTATTCAGGCCGTCATTGCCGCCCTTGAGTTCGACCAGGATCAGCGTCTTGCGATAGTCGGGCGCCGCCCGGGCTGACAGCGGCAACCCGGCAATCAACCCAGTTGCCGCGGCAGCCTGCAGAAAACGTCTGCGTTCCATCATGGCCTCCCTACTTCAATTGATACACCGGATCCTGTGCCAGGCGGCGCACCCTGTCGACACCGCCGATTTGTGGCGGCAATTCGCGCTGCGGCGCGGCTGCCAACAGCAGATGCTGCACCCGGGAGGCATCACCGCCGCTCTGCCGCAGCCAGCGATCGCCGTCAAAATGAATCTGCGACAGCGTGCGCCGCAGGCGCCGCCGCATTTCGGCAACGGGATTGGCCGCAGTGGTGGTCTGCTGCATCGTCATGTCCGCCGCCATTGCCGATGCCGGACGCGGCGCTTGCGCGCGAAACAACTGCTCCAGAAATTGTTTGCGCGCAAGCAGCGTGGTGGAATTGATCCATGCCTCGCCACCCGGCCAGCCTTTGACGTTGGGCGGCGCAAACAGATTCTGCCCCAGCTGTGTCAACACCAGCGCAAATGGCGCCAAGTCATCGCTGGCGAACTGGAATTGCCGCAGCGTGCCCACCACCAGATCGACCGGCGATTTCACCAGGGTGGCGCGATGTTGCTCGGCGTAAAATGCATTCGAGGTGAGCAACGTGCGCACAGCCGCGCGGATGTCGTAACCGCTGTCGCGAAACACGCCGGCCACCCGCTTTATCTCGCCCGCATCCGACGCCGCGACGATGGGCGATACAAATTCCCGCCACAACTTGCGCACGATTGTATCCGCCGTCTGCGGCTGCGCCAGCAGAATATCAAGCACCGCATCGCCGTCAAAATTGCCCGAGCGGCCGAGCAGCGTTTTCACGCCGTCGTCGTGGGCGGCACGCCGAAACAAAAATACGCCCTTCTCCGGGTCGATGCTCCAGCCGGTAAACGCCCGCGCGGCCTCCTTCACGTCACTCTCGCTGAAATTGCCCTCGCCCAGCGTGAACAGCTCCATCACTTCGCGCGCAAAATTTTCGTTGGGCTTGCCCTTGCGGTTGGATGCGTTGTCGAGATAGATCACCATCGCGGGATCGCGCGCGATGGCGTGCAGGAAGGCACCGAAGTTGCCAAGCGCGTATTCGCGCAGCAATAGATTTTGCCGGTATAGATATTGCGGCTGCCGCACCTTTTGCTGGCTCGACACAAAGTGGTTGTGCCAGAACAAAGTCATGCGTTCCGCCAGCGGCGACGGTGTAGCGACCATTTCCTGCAGCCACCAGCCCCGCATCTCGAGCCCGCGCGCAACGGCCGTACGCCGGAAATCCTTGCGCTCGTCGGCGCTCATGCCACGCAATTGTTTCCCGGAAATAACCGGCTCGCTGATCCACGGCGGCGGCGGCGTAACGCGCGACCGGGCGGCATCGGCCAGCAGCTGGTCTGCCGCCTGTTCTCGCGTGAGCTTCGCAAAGCGCTCGATGTCCGCCGGTGACGCGCCAAACGCAGTCCTGCTCAACAGGTGACGCGCGTCGTCCACACCCAGCGGCGCGGCGTGCGCCAGCGTCGCCGCCGCGGCAAATAGCGCGGCGGCCAGTAACAATGACAGCCGGCGCAGGGCAATCATTCTTGAATCACCAAAAATTGCCGAATGCGTGGCAGGTCGTCGCGATCATGAATGTAATATAAGTATTTGTTTTAAAACAATTTTTTAATTATCGCCCGGTGAAAGCACACGCCGGGGATGCTAGCGCCGGCCGCGATACAGCTCACGGTTGGCGCGGTCCAGATCACGACGCAATTGTTGCCGCTGTTCTTCCGACATCTGGCCGCGCCCCTGCGGCGCCTGCGGCTGAGGCGGCGGCCGTGCGACTCGCGTTTCGCGCGGCGGCTGTGCTTCGCGTCCACCCCGATTGCCGCGGCCGCCGCCGTATGCACCGTTCTGCGCCGTAATCACGGCACCATCAAATATGCCGGCCCACGCCGCGCTCACGGGCAACATCGACATTACGCCACTCAGTGTGAGGACCGCCATCAGGAATTTCATCGCGCCTTTCATCATTGTCATGTCCGTTACACTCGCAGGTTAAGCTCGTGGTCGACTGCTGTCGCGGGAATCATGTTCCCCTGCATGCCACAACGCCACCGTTTCGCAGGAGTTGACCCATGGTCACATCAAGTTGTAAGTAGAGTGCTACAGACGGCAGAATTTCTGTAACCAACTGTAAACCCAGGAGGGTCGCGCACGCCATGCAATCTATGCTAGCGCTTTTGTCCGCACTTGACGATGAACCCGTTGGCGCCGTGATTCCTTATTTGTAACAATTTGTTACGATGCCGTCGGGGCATTGCTCCGCAAGCAAGCACTGGAACCCTCACGCTGAACTCGATAGGATGTGCCCATGACTGAAGCCAAAACCCGAATCATGGTGGTCGACGATGACGCACGGCTGCGCGATCTGCTCAACAAATACCTTGCCGAGCAGGGCTACGCGGTACGTGCCGTGGCCAATTCGACTGACATGGACCGCTATCTGGCTCGCGAACGCTACGATCTGCTCATTCTCGATCTGATGATGCCGGGCGAGGACGGGCTTGCCATCTGCCGGCGCCTGCGCGGCGCCAGCGAAAACATTCCCATCATCATGCTAACTGCCAAGGGCGACGAAGTGGACCGCATTGTCGGACTGGAAGTCGGCGCCGACGACTACCTGCCCAAACCCTTCAATCCGCGCGAACTGGTGGCACGAATTCAGGCTGTGCTGCGCCGCCGTCCCGCCGCGGGCCCGCCGGGCGCACCCACCGCGGAAACCGAAATTGCCGCCTTCGGCGAATTCAAATTGAATCTGGGCTCGCGCACTCTCACGCGCAACGGTGAGGAAGTAACCCTCACCAGCGGCGAATTCGCGCTGCTCAAGGTTCTGGTGCAACATCCGCGCACCCCCATGTCCCGGGACAAGCTGATGGAAATGGCGCGCGGCCGCGAATTCGGCGCGTTCGATCGCAGCATCGACGTACAGGTGTCACGCGTGCGCAAGCTCATCGAACCGGACCCCGCCAAGCCGGCATTCATTCAGACAGTGTGGGGCTTCGGCTATGTGTTTATTCCGGATGGGAAGGAAAAGGCGTGAACGGGTGAATGGGGGATCCCATCTGCGGTTCGGCGCTAACGCGTTCACCCACTCACCTGCTCACCCCTTCACGCAGTAATGCCCTTCTGGCCGCAAACCCTGCTCGCGCGCAGCATGTGGTTGATCGCCTTGCTGCTGGTGTTGGCGCATCTGGCGTGGTTGCAAATATTTCGGGTATCCACGCGCGAACCCCTCGCGCGCCAGGTGCGTCAGATTGTCAGCACGGTCAATATCACGCGTGCCGTGTTGTTGGCCACCAGCGGCGCGCCATCCTCGACCCGCTTCGAAATGCTCAGGTATTTGCACGATCAGGAAGGCGTTGAGGTCTACACCACGCAGGAACAGGAGACCTTGACACCTCTGCCGAAAAGCGGCTTTTACGAATTCGTCGAGGCCGACTTGCGCGCGCAATTGGGTGATGCCACCCGCTTCACCCTGAATCGCAATGGCACGGAGGGACTCTGGATCAGCTTTGCCATCGATAGCGATCGCTACTGGTTGCTGATGCCCAAGTCGCGCCTGGTCGCCGACGAATCGTGGCGCTGGGTGGGCTGGGGCGCACTGGTGCTGCTGCTGGCGATGGGCGGCGCGTTTCTCATCGTGGCACGCATCAACCGCCCGCTGCACGCACTCACTGCAGCCGCCGCGCAAATGGGGCGCGGCGCCACGCCGGCGCACGTGGACGAAAGCGGCCCGTCGGAAATCCGCACCCTTTCCCATGCGTTCAACCAGATGGCCATCGACCGCAAGAAACTGGATGACGAGCGCGCGCTGCTGCTTGCCGGCGTGTCGCACGATCTGCGCACGCCGCTTGCGCGCATACGCCTGGGCGTGGAAATGCTCGATGACAAGGGCGATGCGTCGATACGCGAAGGCATCGAGCAGGACATTGCGGACATAGACGCGGCCATCAATCAGTTTCTCGATTTTGCGCGCGCGGCGTCGTCGGAAACCGCCGCGCCAAATGTCAGTTTGAACGAACTGGTGGACGGTCTGGCGCAGCGCTATGAGCGTGCCGGCAAGCCGCTGCTGCTGCAAATCGCCCCCGTGCCGCCGCTCAGTCTGCGCGTGCTGGCAATGCAACGCGTGATCAGTAATCTCATTGACAATGCGCTGCGATACGGCGGTGGTGACATGGTCGCCGTCGTTACCGGCAGCACAGGTACATGCGCATTTGTCGAAGTACTCGACCGCGGACCGGGCATCCCGCCGGAGCAGGCCGAGCGCATGCTTCAGCCCTTTACCCGTATGGATGCCGCGCGCAGCACCAGCGGTACCGGTCTCGGCCTGGCGATCGTCGACCGCATCGCCAAACTGCATGGCGGCTCGGTACAGCTGCTACCGCGCGATGGCGGCGGCTTGTGTGCGCGGGTGGAACTGCCGCTACGCTGAAGGATGGCGTGTCAGTGGCACCCTGCCCGCGATTTCGTAGCGCGCACCGCCACGGCCGAGACGGGAGCGCACCAGCGTGATGTCCACCGCCTGCCACCGCAGTGGCGCGAACTTCGGCAGATGCTCCGGCCTGCGCGCGTCGCGCAGTAAAGTGACATGTGGAACAAGCGCACGATCTTCAACGCTAAAACCCAACTCACGCAGCGCACCACTCAGTGCGCGCACAAGTTCATCCAGCGCAGCCGGCACCTGCGAAGCGCGCGCCCATAACAAGCCGCCTCGCCGCCGATACTCCAACGCATCCAGTTCCAGCACAAACGCTGTGCCTGCCGCCGCATGCAGTGCCTGCTCGACCGCAGCAACGCGGCCGCCCTCTACCCCGCCCAGAAATGAAACAGTAACATGTTGATTTTGTTGAATTATTTTTATACCACCCCACTGTGTGTGGAGCTGGTTGGTGAGCGCCGCCAGCTCTCGCGCCACTGCCGCCGAAGGCCATAGTGCGATGAACAGGCGCTGTACGTGCGTCTCAACGATTTCGCGCAATTGCAGCCCGTGCTGCGTCAGCGCTTGTCGATCAGCGCCACGGCTTGTGCGGCGATGCCTTCACTACGGCCCAGCGCGCCCAGTTTTTCAGCGGTCTTGGCCTTGACGCTGACGTCCGCTTGCGCCATGTCCAGATCCGCGGCAATGTTTTCGCGCATGGCGCCAATGTACGGCGCCAGCTTCGGCGCCTGGGCAATCACCGTGCTATCGATATTGACCACGTGATAGTCTCTTTCGCGCAGCAAGGCATGCACCTTGCGCAACAGTGTGCGGCTGTCAATGCCCGCGTAACGCGGGTCCGTATCCGGAAAATGTTGGCCTATATCGCCCAATGCCGCCGCGCCGATCAGCGCATCGCAAATGGCGTGCAGCAGGACATCGGCATCCGAGTGTCCTGCCAGCCCGAGCACATAGGGGATGGTGACGCCGCCGATAATGAGCTTGCGGTCCGCCGCGAGCGCGTGACTATCGAAGCCCTGACCGATACGCATGGCAAAACTCGTGGTTCAGGCGCAAGCGCCAAGATGGCCCAACAACCGAAATTTGGGGTGGCTGATGGGACTCGAACCCACGACAACCGGAATCACAATCCGGGACTC